>PNLP01000116.1 GCA_013823135.1 Planctomycetaceae bacterium | reverse complement strand
AACCCGGCCACAGGTGTCGTCTCGGTTGCCAGCGCGACGTTGTTAGATTTCGAGAGTGCGGCGAGCCACACTATCACGGTTCAGGCCAGCGATGGAGCGGGCGGCACCTCTAGCCAAACCTTCACAATCACAGTCTCGAACGCCGATCCGTCCACGCCGATCGATGTCGATGGGACCGCCAACCTCACTTACGATGGAGTCTCGAATGGCGACCGGGTTGGAATCACCGTCTCGGCGATCGACGTGAACAGCCCGTCGGTGACGTACAACCTCACCGACAATGCGAGTGGTCGGTTCGCCATTGATGCCTCGACGGGGGTTGTCACCGTTGCGGATTCGAGCCTCATCGTTGGCCCCGCGGTTTACACGATCACGGTGCAAGCGAGTGACGGTGCGGGCGGGTCGTCGTCCCAGACCTTCACGATCAACGCTGCACGAGGCAAGGGGAACTTCGATTTCCAGCCGACGATCGCGTCGCCGCTTCAGGTCGGTTCGATCGCCGCAGTTCCCGGAACGCTCTACACGGCGGCACAGGGTTATGGCTGGGTCAAGTCCCCGAAGGCGTTCGACAGCGGAGCCCTCGCATCTCTGGTCGGCAATCCAATGGCGGCGAACCTGCGAGACGGTGCCTCGTCCACAGGGAAGGGGATTGCGAACTCGGCGACGTTCCGAATCGATCTGGGTTCGTCGTTGCCCGTGCAGATCACGGCACTCCTCGGCGACGGGAAGAAGGCGTTCGACGGCCTGGAGGTTGCGTACAGTGTTGACGGCATCCAATTCACCCCATTTACCCCAGCAGGGGGCGTCACGCTTGCGAAGGGGACTTTCGCAAGCGTGACATCTTCGGGCATCGTCCCCGGCACAATGGGCGGTCTGCACACACTCTGGGTGCGATTCCAGGACACGGGTGGTAAAGTCGCAGGCTGGGCGGCGGGCGGGCTGATTGTTCGGCCCGTCTCTCAGGTTGGAACGTTGACCGTGACCGGACCGGCCAGTGCGGTGAAAGCCGACAACATCTCAGTAGACACCTACACCATCACGGGTGCGACCCCAGGTTCCGTGCTGAACGTCTCGGCATCGCTGGGTAAGGTGTTGACGGATTCTCGTGGCGAACTGGCGGGTAACCAGGTGATCGCGGGTATCGACGGAACGGCGACGTTCCAGATCCGCCGACCATTACGCGACGACACTTCGACAATCACCGTCACCGACATCACGGGCGAGTTGATCGGATCGACGACGCAGCGGTACATGTTGCCGCCCAGCGTGACCATCAGCGCACCGTCGGCGAGCATCGTTCGTGCGGGGAGCGTCGTTACCTTCACGATCACCTACGCCGACGCGAACTTTGCCTCAAGCACTCTGACTGCGTCGAACGTCGTCTTGCATCGCACGGGCACAGCGAACGGATCGGTCGTGGTGACTGGGACCGGCAAAACCCGCACCGTGACGATCCGGAATATCACGGGCACCGGCACGCTCAGCATCTCGCTCCTTGCCGGAACTGCGATCGATACCGAAGGGAACCAATCGTTCGGTGCCGGACCCAGCAAAGCGTTCCTCGTGAGTACCCTCGCCCTGGCGACTCGCCCGCGGTGAGCTGTGGGGTAACAGCGTCATGCTCTGACAAATTGTGAGCGGATTCTGGAAACCTGGCGCGATCAGTTGTTGGATAGCTACACATTTCCCGTAACTGCTCTGGCAGCAATGGGTAGTGCGGCAAACAAGTCATTCTAATATTCTTTCTTCCAGACAGGTCTACGGTTCCAGAACGGTTCCACGGATGGGTGGGTGTTTTGCGTGGAACCGATGAGAGGCACACTCTGCTTGCATTCCAGCAAACGTTGACTCCGAAAACCGGCGGCGACACACCCATCACGGAATGGGCTTTGGCAGTAGAGATTGTGCTTCGTCGCGGAGGATGCGAACTTCCAGAGTCGTTGCCCAGTCCCAAGTCGATGGAGGTTCGCCCACTGCCGGTAGAAAGTGGCTTGCTTGCGCCGTCAGCCAGGCATCGACTTGCTTGAGCAGTGGTGTTGCCTCGGCGACGTGCCCCTGTCTCAGATGAACCAGCGCGAGGGTCACCCACGTGATGGCCGCGTCGTCGTCCTTAGAACGCATCGCCAGCGACCGCATAAGTGATCGCTTGGCCTGCTCCCACTCACCCGCTCGGTAGTGCGCCAGTCCGAGACACTCCTGTGGCAACGGCGAGTCGGGATACGAAACCTGATACCGTTTCGCGATGGTGAGCAGTTGAGCGGATTCGGCCGCAGTGGTCGGAAGCAACCCACCGAGATGAATGCTCGGCTGCGGGTCAGACGTGTCACCCTCTCGGGAACGTCGAGCCAGCACGGTTCCCCTGAGCTTCTGGTAAGCGTCCGTATCGCGACACTTCACGAGCAATGCCGCGTACTCTTCACACAGTCTCGGACTTTCTGGCAGGTCGCCTGCGAACGAGACCGCGTAATCCGCTATTGCCTTCTCCCATTGCTCGGAGCGAGCGAAGAAGTCACCGCGTTGTCGGAGCTGTTGGCCGGTCAGCCCGTTCAACGCCAGTAGGCGCTCGCGATGGAACGCCGCCGCGCTCGAAGCCCCCGATCTGCTATAAGTCTCTGCCTTATCCAGGTGCCATGCAAACGCGCGACTGGCCGCCTGAGTCACAAGGATTCCCTTGCCCGCAGGCGTGGTCAGGTCGGTCGCGTCCCACACGCTCGCTGTCCGGTTCCAGTTCGACACAGCCAATCGCATCCCATCGTGACTCCAGGCGACCTGCGGGTTGAAGCCGTTGTCCGTCCCTCGGGGGCCAGCTCCCTGAAGGAAGAGAATGTCTTGCCCTGAGCCCACGTCCCACACCTGGGCACGTTCGCGATTCACGCCCGCCAACCGCGTCTCGTCGGGGTTGAACGCCAAGCGGGCCACGCCCTCGGGGCCGGGCAACGGAGATTGGTGGAGCGGCTTGCCTTTGCGGTCACACACGCGAACGGTCCCGTCGCCACTGGCCACCGCGATGTATGTTCCACGTGGGCTGAAGGCGAGTGCCGTCACACCGGCAGTCGGAGGAGGGAGCGGCTGTGGGGGGCGATCGCCCGACACCGAGGTGAGTGTGAGGCAGCCGCCGTCGTTTGCGAACTTGAATCTCCCACTTGCGTGGCGGTACAAAGTTCGCCGAGCCCCGAGCAACTGGGTGCCATCCGGGCTGAGGGCAATCCCATCGCAAAACTCGTCGATCCCCGATTCTTCGTAGATGACGTTCCCCGTCTGCACGTTCCAAATCTTGACTTCACGGAATGGCCGATCACCTCGCGTACCATCCGCGGCCGTGGCCACGCGGCCTCCCTTGTGGTCGCATGCAACAAACCTCACCGGGACTGTGTGCCCGCGGAGTGTGGCGACCTCCCGACCCGTGGTCGGTTCGATGACGCGTACCAAGTTTCCGTCTCCAATCGCAGCCAGTAGGCGTCCGTCGCCGGAAAACACCGCCTGTGTTGCCGGCACCAGCCACTTGTTCGCGCAGGGCAACTCGCGCTCACGGATGAGGCCCGTCTGGCACTCCCACTGTCTCAAAATTCCACCCACACTGAGAACCAGCAGTTGTTGGTCGTCGTCCGTGAAACCGAGAGCGGCAACGTCGCGGCGTCCGGTCGCGAAGGAGGCGGCTTCAACGCTCTCGGGCGAGCGTGTCGTATCCCAGAACTTGATGTCGCCCGGTTGGTGCCCACCCGAAGCCAGTAACCGCCCGTCGGGGTGGAACGCAAGTGTGGTCACGCGGCCCTCGTGCCCACGATACACAACCGCTTCGGCCCCGATCGCGAGTTCTCGGACGCGCACGGTTCCGTCCAGGCCCGCTGTCGCAACTGCCCGACCGTCGGGCCGGAAGGCGACGGACGCGATGCTTCCTTCGTATCCGTCGAACGACTTCACGAGCGTAACCTCGATCACTTCGCCTGTGGTTCCGGCTGCCTTCGCATCACGATTCACATCCCAGATCGATACCTGATCCCTGGACACAGTTACAAGCCGTGTGCCGTCGGGGGCAAAGCCGACCATCCCGTTCACCTGAGGAAACGCCCGCACCAGTTTGCCGCTGTCAGCCGCGTGGAATTCGAGCCCACCAACACCGTCGAACGCAAACAATTTGCCGTCTGGAGTGAACGCGATGAAATCCCGACGAGCCGACGTGGTTCGGTAAAGTTCCTTGCCGTTGAGAGTGTCCCAGACCCGAACCGGCAGATTTGGCGCAGTAGTCGCCAGTCGTCGTCCGTCAGGGCTGAACGCGAGGCTGTGGACGTTCTCGTCGTCGTTCGGGAAGTCGCGCACAACCTCGCCGGTTGTGGCATTCAACAGTTGTAATTTCCCACCGCCACCCCGCCAGTTGCCGCTCGCGGTCGCAAGAAATTGACCGTCCGGGCTGTAGGCAATGCTGCGGCTGAGGTGGGTGAGACCATCTTTACGCCACCGGAGTCGACCCGATGTGGCATCGTGAACCTGGATCGCCCCCGTCTCTGGCACAGTGAATGGATTCCCAACACAACTCGCGAGCCAGCGACCGTCCGGGCTGTAGGCAATGCCCGTCACCCACGGGTTATCAGTGGCGGGGATGGTCCTCATGTCGCTGTGGTTGAGACTCCTGAGGTAGTGCCACTCCCACCCCCTGCGTTCGACCTGGCACCGGTCGAGCAACCGAGCGGCGGCTGGCACGTTGTTCAGTAGCCACTGCGAGCGTGCCTGCCCGATCGTGCTGAAGTAGACGCTGCGTTCGGATTTCTCGAGTGCATTAAGCGCCTGGGTGCTGGCTTCCTCGGCCCTCGCACGCTGGCGTGTCTCCTCGTCGCGAGCGGCGCGTGCGTCCACCATTGCCATCGTCACGCCGGTGATGCTCGCCGCAGCCAGCACCACCATGCCGACCAACAGTGAGGCGACGAGCGGTCGGCGTATCGCCAGTTTGATCAATCGCTCGCGGGTTGTGATCGGCCGGGCGTGGATCGGTTCCCCTGCCTGTTGGCGTCGCAAGTCGTCAGCGAGTTCCATCGCGGAGGAGTACCGTTGAGACGGTTGCTTGCGAAGGCACTTCAAACAGATCGTTTCCAGATCGCGGGGGATCGCCGTCCGAATCCGGCGTGGCGGCACGGGGTCGTCGAAACTGACCTGAACGAGCGTGTTCACGTCGTCCTCGGCCTCGAATGGCACGCGGCCCGTTAGCATCTCGTAGAGGATGATTCCGAGGGCGTGGATGTCGGTCGCCGGGCCAACGTCCGCTCGCCGCCCCTGTGCCTGCTCGGGGGCCATGTAAGCGGGCGTTCCCAGCACGTCGCCGGTACGTGTCCACCCGTTATCTGAGTCGCGGTGCAAGGCGAGTCCGAAGTCGGCGATCTTTGGATTCGTGGCAAGGGTCGCCAGTTCATCATGTCTGGACAATGAAAGGTCGGAGCCAACCACGGGGGTGTGATCACTGCTACGAACTGTGTTGTGCAGAAGGATGTTCGCCGGCTTGAGATCGCGGTGAACGACACCCGCAACGTGGGCGGCGTGGATTGCACGGGCCATGGTTTCGACCAGCGCTGCCGACGCCTTCGGAAGGTAGGGTGCCACACGGAGGCGGTCTTTCAGGCTGCCGCCTTCGATCAGTTCCATCGAGAAGTATGGCAAGCCATCGTGTTCGCCGACATCGTAGATCTGGACGACGTTCGGGTGCCGTAACTGGGCAATTGCCTCGGCCTCGCTTCGGAAACGATCACGCAACTCGGGCGAGGCATGGCGACCGGCGAGGATCACTTTCAGGGCAACCAATCGGTTGAGGCTTATGTGCCGGGCGCAGTAGACGACAGCCATTCCGCCCCGGCCCAGTTCGCCAAGAAGCTCGTAGCCGGGGAGAACGGGTGGAGCCGTCAGGCGCGGCTGGCGTTGTGTGGCCGCGAAGAGTGTCTGCTTCAAAGCTGAAAGGAGGTAGCCAGGTGCTTCGTGGTCACCCCCGTCCGGACGCAGCAGGTGGTGTTGGCGTTGCAATTCCTTCGTATCGACCGCCAGCCCAAGCAACGTTTGCTGACAACTTGCACAGTCGTTCAGGTGGCCTTCGAGGTCCGCGAGGTGCGATTCGGGAAGTTGCTCGTCGAGGAGGGCAGCCAGTCGTTCCGACGAGGGACAGCGAGACATGGCCGGACCTCTGCCACATGAGTGGTGGAATCAGGGAGTCGAAGCGACAGGGTTGCCGTCGTCACCCTCAAGTCGGTTAACTTCGTCCCGGATAAATTTCTGAACTTTGCTGCGGGCAACCCAGACTGCTCCCACCTGCATTCCAAGTTGTGTGGCGACCTCGGCCCCGGATCGCCCCTCGATGGCCGTCAGCACGAACGCTTGCCAGGTGTGTGGTTGAACCCGAAGCCGAACCTGGGCCATCGCCGTTTCCATGAGTTCTCGCTCGCATTCCTCTTCAAGCCTGCGGAACAGGTCTTCCTCGGCTCCGGGCATCTCGAGTTGATCGAGAAGGATATCACAACCGTGAGGCAGGGTACGTTTTCGAGCGGAGAGAAAGTCTCGCCAGGCACGGAACGCGATGGTCTTGAGCCAGCCGCGGAAGCTGCCCCCGGAACGGTACTCGAACCCGCTCATCTGGCGGGCGAGTTCGAGCATGACATTCTGGGTCACATCGGAGGCGTCGGCTTCCTGAAGGTTCCACCGCCGGCACCAGGCGTAGATCTTGGTTCCGTATCGTTCTACAAACGAGTTCCACGCCTCTTGATCGTTGGGATTGCTCCGCAATCGACCCAGAAGTGTCAGACTCGTTGTTGAACCAACCGCCCCCATGAAGTTGTTCTCGTGAAATGTCGAAACCTAACGGCCACCTGCACGGAAAGAGGCCAGACTGTTTACGGCGAAATCTTCTGACTAAGCGATTTGGTTTACGTAGTGGAAGAGTAAACATTGTAGCGATGTGTTGCAAAAATCGGCCTGGCCACAAGAATATCAGCTTCGCGGAACAGCGACCTGCCATCGCCCACACCAACCCACCAACTCGGAAGCACATGTTGCGTTTATACCGCCATTCTGTCCGCGGGGTTGCATCGCAAGTTGGTATAGGTGCCGAAGTCTCGATCCCAAACATCGTGACAACGCCGTAGTTCCACCCTTTCCGCCCTCTGTGGTGTAACTCGCGGCCCACGCCCCAGGTTGTACCGGAGTTTCGCACACGATGTCTGTCGTCCGCCCCCGAGGCCGAGGAACTGCGAAGGCATCGCGATCTGGCACAGTCGGGCATCGTTCGCGGCAAACCACGATGTGCAGGACGTGACTGCAGCCACACCGCGGGCTTAGGTCCGCTTCGCTGGGCACTTGATCGCATGATGCCAGCAACAAGGCACGCGGTTCTCGGAACCGTTGTTGACGACTCTGCGAACTCGCACGATCATGTCTCAGCCCGTTGTTGCCGCGAATTTCACTGTTCGAGGATCTCGCATGTTCCTGACTCCAAGCCGGATACTGCCGGCCATCGCGTTCGTCGTCCTCTTGTGTGAGCCGGTCCAAGCCCAGAAGTTGCCAGACGGCGTGACAAAGGGCGATTCCATCGAAGGCATGACAGAATACCGGTTTGCCAACGGCCTGCGTGTGGTCCTCATTCCGGATGCATCGCAGCCGAAAGTCACCGTCAACATGACCATCTTCTGCGGTTCCCGGCACGAGGGGTATGGCGAAACCGGGATGGCCCACCTGCTCGAACACATGGTGTTCAAGGGGTGTCCCAAGTTCCCGGACGTACCCAAGGCGCTCCGCGACCACGGCGCGAGCTTCAACGGAACCACCTGGGTGGACCGCACCAACTACTACGAGACGATGCCCGCCAGCGACGACAACCTGGAGTTCGGAATCGAACTTGAAGCCGACCGCCTCACCCGCAGTTTCCTCAAGCGGGAGGACCTGATGAGTGAGTTCACGGTGGTGCGGAACGAGTTTGAGTCAGGCGAAAACAGTCCGATGCGGGTCCTGCTCCAGAGACTGACCTCGACCGCTTACGAATGGCACAACTACGGCAAATCGACCATCGGCAACAAGGCGGACATCGAACGCGTGCCGATCGAAAACCTCGAAGCCTTCTACCGAAAGTACTACCGGCCCGACAACGCCATGCTCGTCGTCGCGGGGAAGTTCTCGGAACCGAAAGCCCTCGAACTGATCGCCAAGCACTTCGGCTCGCTGAAGAAACCCGCTGACCCGCTGCCGAAGACTTACACCGAGGAACCGGCTCAGGATGGCGAGCGGCTCGTTACGTTGCGCCGCGTCGGAACGGTCGCCACGATCGGTGCGGCCTACCACATCCCGGCGGCCTCACACGCCGACTTCCCGGCCTGCTACGTTCTTGAGGGAGTGCTCACGAACCAGCCTTCCGGGCGATTGTATAAGGCGCTCGTTGAGACCAAGAAGGCGTCGTCGGTGTTCGGGATGTCGTTCGCCTGGCACGACCCCGGCCTGCTCGTCGTTGGAGCCGAGACCGCACCGGCGAACACCGACGCCGTACGGGATATCCTGCTCAAAGTGCTGGAGGGGTTGCCCGAAAGCCCGATCGCCGAGGATGAAGTGGACCGCATCAAGCAGCAGTTCAAGAAGGACCGCGAACAACTGGTCGCGAGCAGTCAGCGATTGGCAATCGAACTGAGCGAGTGGGCCGGGGCTGGCGACTGGCGACTGTTCTTCCTGAACCGGGACCGAATGGAAGCGGTGAAGGCGGCGGACGTGAACCGCGTCGCGGGCAAGTACCTCGTGCGTTCCAATCGCACCGTTGGCATTTACGTTCCAACCAAGGCGGCGGAACGAACCGAGGTGCCGGCATCTCCGGATGTGTCGGGACTCGTGAAGGGGTACAAGGGGCGTGAGGCCGTGGCTTCGGGCGAGGAGTTCAACCCGACTCCAGAGAACGTGGAAGCACGAGTGGTGCGAGGCAGCATCGGAGGCGGCGTGAAGACGGCGCTCCTCGAGAAGAAGACACGTGGCAACACGGTCAACCTCACCCTCAGCCTTCGGTTCGGCAACGAGGATGCATTGAAAGGGAAAGTGGAGGCTGCCGAGTTCCTTGGCTCGATGCTGATGCGTGGAACCAAGACGCGGACACGGCAACAGATTCAGGATGAACTCGACAAACTCGGAGCGCAGGTCACGCCCGTCTCGACAGCCGGCGTGCTCAATATCCGCATCCAGGCAAAGCGAGACACGATTGCCGCCGTGCTGGAGATTGTCGGCGATGTTCTGCGGAATCCGACGTTCCCCGAGACGGAGTTCGATACCCTGAAACGAGAAAAAATCGATCAGTCGGAAAAGGGGAGCACCGAGCCTCAGACTCTTGCGCTCACGGCTCTGCGGAGGAAGCTCGATCCGCGTGCCCCGGATGATGTACTCTACACCCCGACGGTGGCCGAAGCCGTGGCACGCACGAAGGCGGTTACCGTCAAGGAGGTTCGGGATGTCTACGATTCGATGCTCGGTAGTGGTGCAGGCGAATTTGCCGCGGTCGGCGAACTCGACAGTGCTGCGACGCTGAAACATCTCGACGGCATCCTGAAAGGCTGGAACGCCAAGGTGCCTTATCGACGGATCGAGCGGAAGGCCACTGCCACCGTTGGCGGGACAGAGGTGATCCAGACGCCCGACAAGGCGAACGCCGTCTACGTGGCTGGATTGGCACTTCCGATGAATGATTCCGACCCGGACTATGCGGCCCTCATCATCGGTAACTACGCCCTGGGTGGGTCGCCGCTGTCTAGCCGACTGAGCAACCGGGTCCGCGGGAAGGACGGGCTGTCCTACGGTGTGATGTCGATGGTCCAGGTGGATACCATCAACAAGCAGGGGGCATTCCTGACGTTCGCGATTGCGAACCCGGTGAACGTGCCCAAGGTGGATGTGGCCATCGCGGAAGAGATCAAGCTCTTCATCGACAAGGGGACCAGCGCGGACGAATTGGAGGGCGCGAAGAACGGCTACCTCCAGTCGCGGCGGGTGGCCCGGAGCAACGATGCAACGCTGGCTGGGCAACTTTCGACCGCCCTCCACGCCGGTCGGCCATTCACCTTTGAGAGCGAACTGGAGAAGCGACTTGCCGCGCTTCAGCCGGGTGACGTGCAGAAGGCGTTCGAGAAGCACGTGCCCCAGAAGAACTTGGCAATCATCCAGGCCGGAGACTTCAAGAAAGCCCAGAAAGACCCGCCATCGCCTGAAAAGAAGTGACGGTTTTAAGCGGGTTTCTCCTCGCTCCGCTTGGGGAGACAACCCGCGGATTTCGCGTTCGACAGCCGCGTAGATGCTCGCAGAGTTCGCTTCTAGGGTAAGCGTTCGGTGAATGGGCGTGGGTATGCGGTGAGTTCATGCGGATTGAGCTGCTGTGTGAAGCTCAGGTGTTGGCCGGGAGGTGTTGATTGCCCCAGGCGGCGGGTAGCAGTTCTGTCACGTCGGCGGGTTTTGCTGCGAGTTGCGTCAGCACATCGGTGAGGTATGCCCAGGGATTCAACCCTCAAGTTCCCCCACTTCTCGGTAGCCCTTGGATCGCCGCTACCGCGACCATGAGCTGGAGTTGGGTCCACCCGTGCCACAGAGTCATCCAACCGGGCATACCGTCACTGGGGCGGTTCTGGTGCCCACCGAGGCGACCCAATGCCAAGAGGAACTCGGCCACCGTCCACGGCGGTCGCTCCGCGGTGCCATACCGCCACTGTCTCAGTACCGCGACCCAGGCCGCCGGTACCCAGTCCGTCGCCGGTCGCTGGGCCGCCGCGGAATCCCTCCCGGCATCCCGCAGGGCCAGCAGGAATGCCGCCATGACCGCCAGCAGGCCGACCGCCGGTTCCAACCGCTCTCGGGTCGTCAATTGCAACCGCTCCACCCCCATGCCGGTCTTCCAGGCCTTGTGGAACTCCTCAATCACCGCGCGCCGGGTGTACCAGTCCACCCGCTCCCAGGCGTCGGCCCCCGAATCCACCGAGACGTTCGTCACCAGCAACCACTCGACGGGTTCGACCCCGGCCGGCGGGTCCGCCTCCCACACCCGCACGACCCACACGGCCAGAGGGACGAGCCGCTCACGGCCTCGGGCCTGTCGGGGTGGTGGGAGGGTGACCGACCGCCAGGCCACCCGCAGCGTCGCCGTCCGACTCGGCTGGCCGGGTCGAGCCTCCAACCGGGTGTCGCGGGGCGGCCCGGCCGCCGGCCACGCCCGGACCGCGGCGTAGAGCCGAGCCTCGGCCGGACCGTCCCCCAGGTCCGCCCCGACGACCCGGTCGTGACGGGACCGGATCACGTACGACCCGCCGGCGACCTCGGCCCAGTCGAACCACTCGCGGATATCGCCCGCCCGGTCGGCAACATGCACGAACCGCCTGCCCTCCGGGGCCGTGGGCACGGCGGCTGAGGCATTACGCCAGAGGCGGCCGGCCGGCCCCGGGCGGGTCCGCCGGGCCGCCTTGGGCGGGTGCACGTACAGGGCCTGATGGGCCAGGCCGAGCGTGGCCCCGGCGGGCGTCACGGCCAGGGATGTATGGGCCACGAACCCCCGGCCATTCCCATCCCCGATCGGCCCGAGGCCCTCGACCTGGAGACCCGAGAAGTCGAGCAGGGTGTCGTCGTGCAGGACCAGGATCACTGCATCGGTGGCCTCGGCCATCCGTCGGTGGGTGAGTTGGCAGTGGGTCTGGAGGACTGCCGCATGGGTCACATCGGGGGCGGCCAACAGACGATACAGGGCGTCGAGTTGGTACGGGTCGGGGAGTTTCTGGGGGAGTGTGCCCGCGGGGCGGGTCAGGATCTGGTCGGCGGCGCGGATCAAGCGGGCGGTCCGACGGGCGTCGGTCAGCGGGGCGTTGCCGAAGTGAAGGCGGCCGAACGAACCATCCGTAGCCTCGGGAAATCGCATGGGCTCCTCCCGGCGATAAGTCATCTGGATAGCGACTGTTATCGCCAGGAGATAGCTCACCGAGAAGTGGGGGAACTTGAGGGATTCAACCCG
>PNLP01000115.1 GCA_013823135.1 Planctomycetaceae bacterium | reverse complement strand
GCAGTACGGAGGCGTGCCACTGGTTTCCGGGGTGTGCTTGGCGGTTTTGTGCGGCATGAATTGCATTGGTACGTCGCAAACGATTTCTTCATCACGTGATGCGGCGACCAGGCTCATTCTGATATTCTTTCTTCCAGACTGGTCTGCGCTTCCAGAACGGTTCCACGGATGGGTGGGAGTTTTGCGTGGAATCGATGAGAAGCACACATCTCTTGACTACCAGAAACTTTGACTCCGGAAACTGGTGGCACGCCCCACGTAGCCCTGGAATACTTCACAACTTCACTTGTGCTACCGAACGTTGTCGCTATCGTTCGCCCTTTCGGTGGTCGCGGGGGCGGCCTCCCGAAATACGAGAGGGACGTTCATGTCGATGCGAAACGGATTGCTAGGTCTTGTCGTTGTGTTGGGGTTCGGGGGAGCAACTCAGGCCACGCCGCCGGTCAACCCGCTGGTCGAGGGTCGCGAGCCGAACCCGGTGGCCCGCGAGTTCCATGAGGAAGAGTCGGTCACATTCGGTTACATTGGCGAATCGGTTACGGACCCGTTCGGGGCGAACTGGTGGGTTTCCCGCGTGACGTGGGACCTACTTCTAAACAAGCTCACGATGCCGCTGGGTGATGTCGAATTGTGGGACTGAGTTGTTTATTGCAATGTGATGGTCACGGCTACCGGATGGTAGCCGTGCGTCATTACACTCATTTCGGTTCGGGACGCTGAACCTTCTCGACGGCGCTCCAGAAGTCGCGGTCGATTCGCGGTGTAAATGCCGACATCAGTTCTCGCATTCGTTCCACCTTGGCACGAATGTACCTGTCCTTCTCGACTCGAACCGCGACCACTTTCGGCTCGACCATCATGTGTGCGAATAACTCCGCTTTGTCTTCCTCGACCCCCGCGGCTGCATAGCGATTCATGAAGCCAGGATCGTCTTTGCCGGTTGTCGTGACCGTTGGGTCGTTCTGGAGTTTCGCGCCGCCCGGGCCATACTTGAATCCCGGTGGGTTCAGCTTCACCCAGCGTTCGTCCTCGTAAAGGTGGTTGTCGTCCTTGAGATCCACGAAGTGGAAGAACTCATGGTGGATCACCCTGCGAACATAAAGGTCGTCGTGCCGGCCGCGTGACACGTCGAGATAGAGCGTGTCGTGCTCGAAGTCCGGGATCGCAGTTCGCTTTTGACCGTCGAACGTCAGGTCTTTGCAGAACACCACAGCCTTGATTCCGGTCTTCCGGACCAGTTCGGGGGGGTAGAGCGACCATTCGAAGGCAAAGATTGCGGCGTAAGACTCGGCCTCCTTGCGATCAGCTTCGGCTCCGTCAATGGGACCATGCCCGGTCTTGACCGGGAACTTTGGGGTGCGGGTCACCAGATCGATCGAGTACTTCTTACCGAGGCTTGGGAAGTCCGCGGATGATGGTCTTGGTTGCGCGGATGTGGTTCCACCCAGCGCGACAAGCAAGACTGGTGTGAGCAAGCGATACATGGCAAGTGATCGTGTGACCCTGTGTCGCGTGGACCCCAACGGGATCGCCTACGCTCTGCCCAGCAAAAATTTTAGCGCGGAGGTCAATTCACTGTGGTCGAAGTCGAACCCGGTGTCGAGTAGTTTTTTTGGCAGAGTTCGCATACTTGCCAGCAAGGCGTCGTCTGCAATCCCTCCAAACATTACTTTCAGTGCGACCCGCGGAAGCCAGAAAAACGCTGGCCTGTGCAGCACGCGACCCAGAACTTTCGTGAATGTGTGGTTTGTCACTGGCTCCGGGGCGGAAGCATTCACTGGCCCGGTGATTGACTCGTGCATGAGGCAGTGGTGAATCGCCCCGACAAGGTCGCCGATTGTGATCCAGGGCACCCACTGCTTGCCCGACCCCAGCACCGCTCCGACCCCTGCACGGAACGCCGGTAGTTGCTTGCCAAGTGCGCCACCCCTGGGGCTCAGGACCACGCCAATTCTCAGGTTCGTTGTGCGGACTCCCACATCGCGGGCCGGGTTGGTGGCTTCTTCCCATTGCTTCCCCACATCCGGGAAGAAGCCACTACCTGCGGGGGAGTCCTCGGTCAGCACCTCGTCCCCGCGATTGCCATAGAACCCCACTGCCGACGCAGACACGAGCACCTTGGGCCGTGACTCTACTGGCATGGCGGCGAGGGCCATCGCAAGGTTCCGAGTCGGGATTGTGCGGCTTTCCATGATCGAACGCTTCTTCTCGGCGCTCCACCGTCCCGAGGCGACGTTATCCCCCGCGAGGTGAATCACCGCATCCACGCCTTGCAGCAGAGCCGGGTCGAGAGGCCTGCTCGGGTTCCAGTTTACCCAGCGAGTACCGTCATCGAACGGCGGGCCACCTTGACCGCTGACGAGCCGGACGACCCTGTGCCCACCTGCTGTCAGGAATGGAATGAGGTCCGAACCAACTAACCCGCGTGATCCGGTGATGGCGATGGTGAGTCGGGGGCGATCGCGATAGAGGTTGTGCCTGCGAAGGTCGCTAGCGGTGAGGAAGTGTCTGTAGGCGAACATGGTCGCGAGCTTGCGCCGAACGAGTGAACCGCCAAACACTCGCCCAAGCAGCCCAAGTGGCACGCGATACTCGATGTCTTCTTCGAGGAATGACGAG
Organism: Planctomycetaceae bacterium; assembly: GCA_013823135.1. Classification (GTDB taxonomy): domain Bacteria; phylum Planctomycetota; class Planctomycetia; order Gemmatales; family Gemmataceae; genus Gemmata. The sequence continues at coordinate 9,391 of PNLP01000115.1, read as the reverse complement.
TTGGGGCCATCTGCGACAAATTTGTGGGTGTGGTGCCAGAACGCGAATGGCCCCTTGAGTTGACGATCCTGGAACTGCTTCCCAGGCTGGAAATCGTAGGCTTCCGCGAGCCATGTGGACTTGATCGGTCCGAGGATCGGCGTGCGGAACTCCATACGAAAGCCATCTGTGCCGAACGCCCCTTGGCTCGCCTTCATCTCGATCCGTTCCCAGGGAGGCTGCAATCGCTGGAACGCGAGTGGCCGGCTGTGCCACGCGTACAGTTCCTCAGCCGACACGGGCATGGGGGATCGCAGGGTGAACGTGGAGTTCTGCATGGTACAACCAGTGTAGGCATCACAAGCCCACCCATAGCAATGATGGGTGGGCTTACATGAGAACAACCGCAATGCCAGCGCCTCGCATCACAATCCGCAATCTTCATGACGACCTCGCCACGAGCGCGGCCTACTTCCGTGCCGACACATCGGCCGTGGAAGCGAGCCGTGCCCGTGTGATCGCTGCGACCGCCGATGGCCTCGCACATTACGGCATCAACACTGGTTTCGGCGTGCTCGCGAACAAGCGGGTGCCGGATGATCAGTTGCACCAGCTTCAGCGGAACTTGTTGCTCAGTCACGCGGTCGGTGTCGGCGAACCGGTGCTGCCGGACATCACCCGCGTGATGCTGCGCCTCAAGATCCACGGTCTCGGGCTGGGGTTCTCGGGCGTGTCGCTGCCGACGTTCCGTCGCTTACTCGACTTCGACGAAAACAATCTGATCTCGGTTGTGCCCAGTCGCGGCAGTGTCGGGGCCAGCGGCGACCTTGCTCCCCTCGCCCATCTGTGTCTGCCACTGATTGGTTATGGCGAGTTTTGGAATCATGCTCGAACCGGACCGGTTCCCGCTGCCGAGTCGCTCCGCCAGCACGGGCTATCGCCCATCGAGCTTGGAGCAAAGGACGGACTTGCGCTCATCAATGGTACGCAACTCATGAGTGCTTATGGAGCGTTTGTTCTGGAGAAGTGCGTGCGGCTCGTTGAGTTATTCGACCTTAGCGCGGCGATGTCCCTCGAAGCCTTGCAGGGAAGTCTCACGCCGTTCGATGCTCGCATTCACGCCGTTCGCCCGCACCCGGGCCACGGGGCAGTCGCTGCCAATGTGCGGAAACTCCTCGAATCGAGCGAGATACTCGAATCGCATCGAAACTGCGGCAAGGTGCAAGACCCGTATTGCCTGCGCTGCGTACCGCAGGTTCACGGCGCGAGTCACGATGTGCTCAACTACGCGAACGGCGTGCTCGAAACCGAGATGAACGGCGTCACCGATAACCCGCTGGTGTTCGAGGAAGGCGCCATCGTCAGTGGTGGCAACTTCCACGGTCAACCGCTCGCGTTCGCGATGGACTTCGCTGCTATTGCACTTGCGGAACTCGCCAGTATCTCCGAACGCCGTATCTACCTGCTTCTGGAAGGTCACGACGGCTTGCCAAAGCTCCTGATGCGCGAGACGGGGCTGAACTCTGGATTCATGATTCCGCAATACACCGCTGCGGCGCTCATCAGCGAGAACAAGGTGCTGTGTCATCCTGCGAGTGTGGACTCGATCCCCACGAGCCTTGGTCAGGAGGATCACGTCAGTATGGGGAGTATCTCGGCGGTGAAGTTGCTGCGAGTGTTCGAGAACGTGGAAACTGTTCTGGCGATCGAAGTTCTGACCGCATCTCAGGCCCTCGACTACCGGCTACCTCTGCGACCGGGGCGTGGCGTTGAAGCGGCACATCGCGTGGTGCGGACTGCGTGTCCGCATCACGAGGCCGATTACCTGTTCCGCGAGGATCTCGAAAAGGCGTTCGCGCTCGTTCGCGGGCGGGAATTGTTGAACGCGGCGGGCCTGGTGTAGCAGTCGCCCGAGCGGTGCGACTGCTGGATGGGACTCACTTCTTCGCTTCGAGAATCGCACGCGCCTTCATCCAGTCCGCGAGCCGGTCGGGCCACGTCTCCAGCGATTTCTGACCGCGAGCTAACCCCACGCCGTGCCCGCCCTTTTCGTAAATGTGCAACTCCACCGGGACGCCAACCTTCTTGCACGCCAGGTAGAATCGCACCGCGTTCTCGGGAACCACGGCCGTGTCGGCGTTGGTGTGGAAGATGAACGTTGGCGGCGTCTCCTTTGTGACCTGCTTCTCGTTCGAGTAGAGCTCGATCAGTTTGTCGTCGGCTTTTGGCCCGAGGAGGTTGTTCCGTGTGCCATTGTGTGTCACGCCTGCTTCCATCGTGATGACGGGGTAAGCCAGGATCAGGAAGTCCGGTCGGCAACTCGTCTTGTCAATCGCATCGCCTTCCGTGAGTCCGGAATCAAAGTGGGTGCCCGCGGTACTCGCGAGGTGCCCGCCAGCCGAGAAACCCCAGATGCCGATTCGCTTCGGGTCAACGCCGTAATCCGCAGCCTTCGCGCGGACCGTCCGGATTGCACGTTGTGCATCTGTGAGCGGAGCAGGGTGGAGCGGACCGGGCCGCTCCTTGTTCGCCGTGCGGTATTTCAACACGAAGGCGTGAACACCCAGGTTGTTGAGAAACTCCGCGATCTGTTTCCCCTCGTGGTCGTTGGCAAGTCCGCCGTAGCCGCCCCCCGGACACACCACGACAGCAGCACCGTTTGCCTTCTCCTTGGTAGCCAGGTGGACGCTGAGTGTGGGCTTGTCGGTTTCCGTTTCGCCGACAGCATGGGGAACTTTGCCGTCCCAAAGTGGGATGATCGGCTTCGCAGGTTGTGTGGCAAACGCCAGCAGGAATGAGGCGAGAAACATGGGTCAACCAGCCAGTCAGGTAGGAAGAGGGAAATGCAGCGGGGCTTACAGTATTGGGGAATGCTGAGAAGTGAATGAACCCGGAGCACCGACGCGGCTGGGAGCCGGGTGTCGGTGCGCAGAACTGAGCGGAGTGAGTCGAATCACGCGCGAGCGGTTGGTGCAGGCTGAGCGGCGAGGAGTTCGCCAATGAACCGGCGAAGCATCTGGCCAGTTGTCATGCCGCGACGACTGGCAGCGGCTTCCAATTCCATCGCCTGCCAACGGGGTAGCAAAAGTGGCAGTTCCACGACTTCCTGGTCAATCCGGGCCACGTCGGATGAGATTCCGTCGAATAATGGTTGCACGTTATCACCTGCCGTGGATTACGTAAACGACAATCCGGTATAGAGTTGTCGAGGGCCGACGAACATTCCTGCGTTCTGACCACATCTCAAGTAGGGCCAGTCAACCCCGTGCGCTCGGCATCGTACCCCGACTCAGGGCTGTCAACAAGAACCGTATTCCGAATCGTTCAAATTTAATTGTCATCTGAACGACCGCAAATCGCCCAACACAGCCTTCCGAACTCAGTCTCGACTCACCATCCTGAGGGACCAGTGTATTTCGGAAGGGATATCCAAAGCGCGGGATTCACAGGTCGCAATTGTAAATGCAACACGAGTGCCGACTCGAAATTTCGCGTCTCATTTGCAGTAAACGGTTATTTTTGATGGACTTATGTGTTATGGAATTCGCGTGATTTGGCGGGAGTTGAATTATTCTGCCCAAATACATGGCACGCGGTGTTATGGAACGGGCAAGGGTGCCAGTTTTCCGACTTCTTTCCTTTTGAGGTTGGTTTGGAAGCGAGGAATGGATTGTACCGAGAAGACGGGTTGAAGTGACGGGTTCCGACGGTTCCGACGCCTGTACCGAGAAATGCAAGAAAGATGTTGACGGAGAGTCGCGAAGGGGGGCAAAACGGGTTACCATTTCTGAATGTGGCAGTCATTGCCCCCAAAACTGTGAATTGGTCCTTTTCCCGCGAGTCGCGGAGCGGATCTCATGGCGAACAACTCGAACGACAACGACCCGAAGCCTCTTCCTCCGATTGACCCGGCGGCCGTCTCGCCGACCCCGGAAGCAGAGAACCTCGATGAGGTTCGGATTGAGGACTTACCCGACCTGGGTCCGGTAGACCTGGCTGAACTCTCCGGAGATCTGCCGGTGGATGATCCCGCCCATGAAGGCGAAATCTGGTCCGAGCGGGTTCCGGGTCCACACGCATTGCCGGAACCGAATCCCGCTAATGTGGAAGGTAGGCTCGATATCCCTGTTTCATTGAAGGATCCATCGTCGTTTGCTGAAGCGGGGCTTGTTGATTTGCCAGATTTGCCCGATGCCGTCGAGAACGATTCGGCACAACTCTTCAAGCCGCCCGCCAACCCGATCCCGGGTGCTGCCGAACCAGTTGGCCTGGTCGATAATCTCGAGCCAATTGCACCTGTCGCGCCAGTTTCTGGGTGGTTTGATGCGAGCGAGTTGAACAAGCCAGCCGATGCCAAGTTGAGCGCCCAAAGGGAAAGGGACTTCGGTGATTCCGACCTGTTTGGCGGTCCGCCTGCCAAGGCCGGCGAACTGATGAACATGATCGAGAGCTCGGATATTTTCTCCGGCGGTCCGATCCCTGATGCCGATCTCGCTGCCACATCCGACGTTCTCCTCGGTGCGGCTCTGGACTACGCGACAACCGATTTCTTGCCTCCGAAGCCTGGAGAGACCCCCGCCGTTGGGTCACCCTCAGAACTTCCGCTTGGTGTGATGCCCGAACCGGAACCAGAGCCCGAACTCCCTCCGGGTACTCTGCTCGAAGCTGAGGAATACGCGGAAGAAATACCCGAGCGAGTCTTCGACGACAACGACAGTTTGTTCGATGGGCTCGGCTCAGAGTCTCCGGGCGACCACTTTTCCGCAGGCGACGATTCCTCGTTGCTCAGCACCCCACTCCCGCCCACGAAACCTGCGACCCCTCCGCCAGCGAAAGCAACTGATAGCCACCTCATCGGAGGTTCGTCTGGCGATTCGGATAGCCCACTGTTCGGTGGTCCATCTGGGGACTCGGATAGTCCTCTGTTGGGTGGGCCGTCTGGGGATTCGGAACTCCGCGGTCTCGGCATCACCCCGGACTTTGGTGCGACCCCACCCCGCTCCGTCGACGCCTCGAGCATCCTGGCAGATCTCTCCGTGATGGGAACTCCACCTCGCTATCAAGAGAGCGCCTCAGAAGTTCGCCTCGACTCGCCGGAGTTCGGTCGCACCATTGGTGGTGATGCCAACGATGGAACCGAGTTTGGTCTGGGATTCCCGGAGGATCACGTTGCTGCCGAGGGGGCCGATTCTGCCTCAATCGTGTGGAACGTTCAGCCCGAAGGTGATGTCTCTCATGATGCTGGCACTGTTCCGGAAGTGAGCCTCGAGGATGTGCATCCCGCATCGCCCAAGAAACTCTCCGACCGGACGGAGAAGACCCCCCCCGTCCAGCGGACAGAAGACGCAATCGAAGGCGATTCCTCAGTCGAGTTCTCGGACTTTCCCGATGCCGACGACGAATCGACTGCCTCGCAGGTGTTCGACGCGTTGCTTGCCGCAAAGTCCAACCCAACGGTGCCAAACCCGAAGCCGGAAGTCAAGGCTCAGACGGACGACGACCTTGCGCCGACAGACTGGGATCTCTCCGTGAGCGAGGCAGACCTCGAACTGCCGCACACCGAACAACCACCCACAGAAGCGAATCCTCCGATTCGTGCCGAGAAAGGCTCCAAGGGTTCGGTTGGCGACTTGGCGGGGATGCCGATTAAACGGCCTTCTAAAGAGAATGTCGAACTGAGCGAGAGCGGCAAAACTGGCCCCGTGCCGTCGCTTGAGAAGACTGATCTGGGCAAGACCAAGCTGAAGGCCGGTTCCCGGTCGGGTGAGTCCTCAAGCCCGTCCGTCGAGATCGACTGGATGTCGGGGTCGATGGCTCAGCAGCCCATTTCCTCTGCCTCCGCTTCCCGGGTCGGGCCTGTGGAAGTGAGCAACTGGGGTACGGAATCGTTCGTTCAGAAAGACCCAGCACCCAGGGCTATGCCGGAACCTGTTGCCGAGGAGATTGTTGAAGAACCAGTTGCCGAGCATGACGACCCGATCCACGACCGGCAGACAAAGCCCGACATGTCGGTTCGCCCTGAACCGCGACGCTCGGGCAAGGGCGGTTGGCTCGGCGGCACGCTCGTCGGGGCAGTGCTTGCGGGTGGTGCATGCGCCGGGGCATACTTCGGTGGTTTTCTCCCTAACGCTTCGCCGCAGACGGGCCAGGTGCCGCCCGGCAAACAAACCGATCCGGAAGTCAAACCCGGTACGGGTGCGAAACCCCCAACAGCAGCAGATGTGGCTGCTGCGGTGCGAGCCGGAGACGCTGCGAAAGCCAAACAACTCGCAGCCACCATCAAGGATGCCACATCGGTCGGGCTAGCGGCTCAGGGCGAAGCCGAGTTCTTTGCTCTGGTGCAGGATCGTAAGGACACTGGAAAGATTGCGGTGGATCACCCAGATTTGACCGCGATCCAGAGCAAGCTAAAAGCGGTTCACGACGATGTGAATACCTCGAAAACTCCCGAGAGCACCAAAGCTGCGGTCAAGGCTACGATCCAGCTCGGTGTTACCTATCAACTCGCCGGAGATGACAAGAGGGCTCGCGACCTCTACATTCGCGCCAAGGAACGATATCCGGATTATGCAAGCACGTTCGACGCAGCGCTAGATCGGATTGAAGCAACCGCTCCAGAAACACCGATGCCCGATGGGAGCTCACGCGGTCTCGCTCCAGCAGACGCCTTCCAACTCCTACTCGCCACCACGGTTCTACTTCAGGACGAGCCGCCGGCGAAAGCGGATGATTCCGAGGCTGGGGTGTTCTTCTGGAAAGCCGTAAAACTGGCGAAAGCGGAAAACTACACTGAGGCTGTTGAGCTGATCAAGAAGGCGAAGATCGCCCACGTCAAGCAAGCAAAGGCGATGGCGGGTCGCGGCCTGAACCCGCTTTCCGACCCACTGGAACAAATCTTCCCACGCAGTTGCGACGACCTGAAGGCGTTCTGGGAACTTCAGTACGCGATCTCCGAGAACAAGACTCTCTCGGAGGCGTTCAAGAAGGACGGGGCCATGAAGGCACTCGCGGAGCTTGAAAAGAAGGCCGCGGGAGCCGTCAAACTCATGACTGATCTGAAGGATGCTACCGAGAAACTCACGACCGCTGCGAAGGACCTTAAGGACTCCAAGGATCTCGTCGCCAAGCTCGAAAAAGACTTCAAGGAAGCTGAGGAGGCGAAGGTCGCGACCGAGAAGAAGCTCGACGCCGAGGAGAAGGCCCGCAAGGGTGCCGACGAAATCGTGATGGCGGTCGTCAAGGAACTCCAGGCTGCGAAACTGCTTCCCGAGAAGTACGACAGTGCCGAGTTGCTCGCAGCCCAGAAACGTGCCCTTGACCGTGCGACTGGGCCGAGCCTCGGCGCTCTCCTCTCGCCTGAGATGATGGCCGTTGGTGGTTTCGGCCTCAGTGCGGGGCAACTCGTCGATATAGCCGAACGACTCGCGAAGGCCGAGCGGACGTCGAAGATCGCCACCGATAAGCTCTCAAGCGAGGTCAAGCGGCTGACGACTGAACACTCCGAGGCAATGAAAAAACTTGCTGATGCCCACGCGACCGACGTCGCCAAACTCAAGGACGACCAGATCGCCGAACTGAAGAAAGCTACTGACAAGTACGCGGCCGAAGCCAAGAAACTGACCGACGGGTTCGAAGCGAAGATCAAGGCTCTCGATGATGCCGTCGCCGCCGAGAAGAAACGGACCGAGGAAATCGCTGCGAAGTTCAAGACAGATCTTGGTAATGCAGTCACGCCTGCCCAGGCGATCGACCTGTGGCTGCCGCTACTGGTTGAACTCCGCCGGCCGGCCGACTCCGAGGGCGCATTGGCCGCCGCTGGCAAGTCACTGACGACTTCTCAACCTGATTCCGAGGACGTGGGGAAAGCTCAGACTGTCGCTGGTTTGGCGTTGCTGTTCCAAAACAAATTTCCGGAAGCCAAGGCCAGATTCCTGTCTGCGAAGTCGAACCCGAAATTCGAGGCCGCCCTTGCAGAGAAGAAACTGTGGGCCACTGCGGCGGAGATCGGGCTGGAATCGGTGACCGATCCGCTGGCGGCTTATCGTCGCCCACCTGTGTTGCCGAATCGTGATCACGCTCTAGCAGCTCGCTTCCTCGACACGGGCGTGAAGGCTTACAACGAAGGTCGGTTCAAGGACGCTGTCGCGGCGTTCACGGAATCCACCAAGGCCGACGCAACCGATGCCGTGGCGTGGTACTTCCTGGGTGCGTCGAAACTGGCCCTCGGTACGACAGACCAGGGTAAGGACGACATTCGCCAGGGGGCTGCTCGCGAAGCGGCCTCGAACGTCCCCACGCGAGTGATCAGCCGGGCGTTATCGCCCATCCAGGGGCCGGCACGAGACGCGATCACCACGGCCCGACCGTGACGAGCAGTCCATCCGAGCCCGAGCGCCAAGCGAGTGGTGAACGCTCATCCTCGCTTGGCGCTCGGGCTCCGATAGGGCTTACTCCAAATCCCACACTACCACGCGGCCGAATCTCGCACCCGCGATGGCTGTCAATCCGTCGGGGGCGATTGCCAAGCATGTCAGGCTGTCGAGTCGCCAGCTCCATTCACCGATGTGCCCGCCAGAAGACACGTCCCAGAGTTGCACACGGTTTCGGGGGCGTCGAATGAGCAACCCTCGTGCGTCGGGCGTGAACGCGACCTGGGGCCGCCAACGTTCCGTCGCACGACCTCCCTCCGGTTTGCCAAGTCGTAAAACCGGACTCAGAATACCGCGTGGCTTCGGTGCTATGGGTACGCCCGCCCGCTGGACAAGCGAGGGGTCGTCATCATCGTCATCATCGTCTGGTGCGTTGGTTGTGTCGAACACCGTGACATCGTCGCCGTCGCATACGGCGAACCGTTCGCCGTTCGGGGCGAAGGTTACCGTTGGTCTGTCGTAAACGTGGCTCGATTCGTCGCGATAGGAGTGGTCGAGCGTCATCGAGACACGACCGGTACCGATGTCGAGCAACGCGGGCCGCACTCGGCCATACACGCCCAAACCCCAGCGTGCGCAGGGGGAGAGCGCAATCAACTGTGCCCGACTCTGGAGCGGTCGCGCGGACTCGTCGAGAAACGTGCCGGATGCGTCTGAATGGATCGAGAGGTCGCGTAAACCTTGAACCGTGGCGGCGATCAACCCCCGCTCACCTTCCGCAACGATCGCGCCCGCGAGGCTGTCCTTCCCGCGTTGGAGAATCACTTTGGCACTGGCGGCATCGCTCACCGTGATCCCGCGGGCCGATCCAATGACCAGTCTTGCCCCGCCCGCGACGAAGAGTATCGACGAATACTCCGCCACTCGTGGAATCAGAATTTTGCCGATGGTGTGTGTACTGCGCCCCAAAAACTGGGCGCGGGGTAGAGTTGGGATAACCTGAGGTGAAGGAGGTATCCCATGGCGAAGCCGAGAAAGTTTTC
>PNLP01000114.1 GCA_013823135.1 Planctomycetaceae bacterium | reverse complement strand
ACACAACCGGGGGGTGATCCTTTGCGACCGACGCTCGCAGGGATTACACTTGCTTGGTGCATCGAGCGAATCGGCGGAACCCGGTTTTTAGTGAGGCTGCAAATGGGAATCTGGACAGGACACGACCTGAACAACGATGGTACGCCAGACCTGTTCATTCAACACAGTAAGTTGGACGATCCGCATGGATTCGCGGGGGTATTTTTGTTGCTCTTCCTCTTTTTCACCGGACTCTTCTGGGTCGTTTTTTCAATTTTCGGACCACCGAACCAAAACGCGATGACAGTGCCAATGTTCTCGATTTTAGGCGGCTCGGTTGTGTCGCTGCTTTTTACAGCGAAAGCCACAATGGGTGCGGCTTACCCGTGGGGGGTTCCGGTCGTTGCATTGCTCCTCGTTGGGGGAGGTGGGACCGTGTTACAAGTCCAGATGAAACTTTCCGATGCGAAAACTGAACAGAAAAAGCAAGTGGACGAACAGAAGCAACAACAGTTGTTGGAGGAGCAAAAACCGTTGATCTACAAAAAGCTCGCCGCAAATGACAAACGGGGCTATGAGTTGCTCAAGCGTGTGAGTGATTATGCAGAAAAACGTGGATGGAAAGAGGTGTATGGTTCCGAGACATTCACCTGCACAGTAGGAAATGCCGGGTTCAGTGAATACACTCGAAGATTCGTTGAAAATCCAAGTAAGAAATCGGATGCTGAATGGGGACAAGCCTCGGCTGTCCCGGACGGGGTCATTGTGAGCTACAATGCAGTTAGGAACGATTCCAGAGGTTACATACGCATCACCATCGTCTATACAACAATACCAAGATCATGCATTGTGAGTGCCACAACTGATCTTGAAGGCAAACAGAATTACCTCGAAGAGGCGTATTCAAAAATACACCACAACACCAACTACGGTGACTCATATGAGATTCACAATGTCAAATTTGATGATCTCAAGAGCAATAAACTTAAAACAATTGTTCAAGAGTGGCTCAAGTCTATGGAATAATCCGTAACCTGATGGAGAAGAAAAGATGACTCGCCCGGCAGTGTGCAGAGGTTTCATCGAAGCGGTTGTGCGAAAGGGTCGCCCGGCTACGCTCTCAGAAATTGCTCAGGAGTTGTACGGTGGGGACGAGGATCAGCAATGGAAGTCTGGCGTCAGTGTCGCAGACGAGTGTAAACAGGCAGGTTTATTGATGGTGTCGATTGATTATCAGGACATTCGCACCACTCCGAAGGGTTTGGCTTTCATCGGGAAATCGTAGGTGCTCCAGAAGTGCTTGCGGCGCTTGAACAATACGGGAAAGATGCGGTTGTACTTGCAACCATTGCAGTTCCAATACCTCCGGGCGACTCACGGCCGGGGCTGAAGAACGGACCGCTGCTAGCCAGACGACTGGCCGCGATAGGCCAACTAAACATGATCGAAGCAGACAACGCAGACAAAGTGAAAGCGTTGATCGCAGCGATGGAAGATGAAGTTGGGATTCTTGAAGTCATTTCGCCACTGGAAGGTTTCGGGAAAGACGCAGCACCGGCCCTACCGCAGTTGAAGAAGTTGAAGACTTCGTCAAAAGACGTGATCCGAAACGCTTCGATCAAAGCGGTGGAGCGAATTGAGTAACATCCCTTCAGACAGTCAGCAATCAGATTGAAGCATTATGCAGATCGGGCATCGAAAACAGAGGTGGAAAGTGGAAAGCGGTACTAAGCCGGGAACCCCCAAGTGGATACTGATTGCAACTGGCGTGGTCAGTCTGGTGGGTGGGATGTTGTTGGCGGTGGCCAAATACTACGAGATTCGCAAAGCCCGGGCCGAAGCAGATGTCGCAGAGAGATTGGCCAAGACTGACGTGCACAAATTCACAGGACCAGATAAGGCACCGATAATCAACACGCCAAAACAGTCAGAGCATCGTGTTACTAAAATTGCTCCAAAAGCCGGCGATGAGGTCCAGTTCCCCATACCGGGTGGCTTGAAGATGACGTTCTGCTGGATTCCGGCAGGCACCGCGCAGCTTGGTTCACCGAAAGCCGAACGTGACGCTGCGATGCGGGCCGGTGCAAAACCGGAGTGGGTCGCCGAAGAAGGAGAAGAGAAACGTGGGCGGTTTACCACGAAAGGGTTCTGGCTTGGCAAATACTCGCTCACCCAGGCAGAGTGGGAGTCACTGACCGGCAATAACCCAAGCTACTTCAAGCCAGGTGGGGCAGGCGCAAGCAAAGTGAAGGGTTTGGATACGAGTCGATTTCCAGTTGAGAGTGTCAATTGGAATGATGTTCCGCGATTTTTGGAGAAGTTGAACGCGGTGTGTGATGTGGAGCGAGTGTTCGGAATCGTAGGTACATTTGCGTTACCACACGAAGATGCATGGGAATATGCTTGTCGAGGAGGGTTGGGGAACCAACGGGCCTTCTATTGGGGGAACGAATTGAATGGAACCCAAGCAAATATCATCGGCAGCGCCCCATTTGGCACTGCGGTGAAAGGGCCTATTCTGGGTTGTCCCACGCCTGTGGGAACCTACGAAACGAGAGTCCCTCATCCTTGGGGTTTATGCGACATGCACGGGAACGTTTGGAATTGGTGCGATAACCTAGATGAAAAAACGAACTATCGCAAAACCCGCGGCGGCTCTTGGAATGACGTAGGTCTATTTTGCCGTGCTGCCATGCGGTGCGAACATACACCCGGGAGCCTAGGTTACATCATCGGCCTACGTATCTGTCTTTCGCCCCGTTAAGCTGATCAGCACTACTGACCACGCATGTGGGAGCTACTTTTCGCAGACCTATGTTTGAAGTGGATCCCGTTCACGAGCCGTAAAGACCACATCGGCTTTCGAGTCTGCTTCTGATTGAACTGAATCATGCGTTTCGTGCTGTTGCCGTCTTGTCGGATCCAACAATTCATTCCGCTAGCGGCTTGACGACGTAAAACGACGCATCTTCCCCGAATCTTGGGGATCTGTCGTCGGTGTCCAAATACAACTGGTTACTGCGGTGGTGGATGTACCGTTGGGAGTAATTGATTGACCGGAACGACACGGAATCACCGCCGGCCAATCCGGGTACCATTGCGAATGTTGCGTTTAGACGGAAACCGGGGGTATTGTCCATCGGTTGAAGGCGTATCACGTAGTCGCCGTGGCACAGGTAGTGTCTGGGAAGATTGACTGCTTGGAGCGACACGTAAGTAGGTTTCGCAAGTCCGGGTACGATTTCAAACGTTGCATTTGCCCGTTCGTCAACTGTGGACGTCACCTTCGAGAAGGAGTTAAGCAAACCAAGGTGACCCCCGTGTGCGACATAGTCCGGGTAGACAAATGCGCGGAGTGACCCCCGACCCATTCGATTGCCAGACGCCTTGAGATCTTTGGGCTTCGTACCGAGTACCGCGTTGTCCCCGGTCTTCGTCGAAGCGGTAACCGGCGTTCGACTGGTATCGGTCTGGGTATCTGACTTGTTGGCCAACTTTTCCGCAATGTCTGCTTCCGCCGCAGCCTTTCGCGTTTCGTGATAGCGGGTGATAATCAGAAAAATGCAGGCGATCACACCAAGACAAGCGGAGATGAGGGAGAGGATGATCTTCGTTCGAGAACCCATCATGTCGTTCGATGGTTTAGGGGGGATGATTTCGGGTGCTGACCCCCGATGCCGCCGGACTCCGGACGGAGTTCTGTTGGCAAGATCGTATTCTAAAAGGTTATCCGAACACCGAGATTGAATCAAGAACGTTTACGCCGTAACCAGAGCCGTCAAGACAATCGAATGACCGAAATCATGCAACACTCTCGGGGTCCACTCCGGACATACTGAGTCGCATAAAGGGCTTCACTGTCACTCGCAGACAACGGTAGAATGTGGGAACATCCTGAGTGACATCTGAGGATTCCTACATGCCGATTTCCCGTCTCGATCTTCCGCTAATTCACGAAGCGATCGATGCCCTGTACCGGGTGCTGGAAAACCCGGAATGTGACCTATCGCATTTATCCACACCTAAGAAGTGGATACCATCGCGACCGCCCTGGTCTACGACCGATGGCGAGAACGCCTGTCCGAAAAGAGATCGCAAGACATCCCCACTGCCACCGTGGTGGGATACTCCCCCACCGTGGTGGGTAGACTATTGCGGACGTGTGGGACTCGATCCCAACGAACCCCTATCCCGATTGGCTCAAGCACGGCGTGATCGAACTGGTGCTGGCGCGTCTGATGCCAAGCGCTGCGACAGACGAAAATCCCGTCGGATACAGAATCCGCGACGCTAAGGAATGCCCCGACATAACTGAGTCAGAACTCGAATTCGATCAACAGGTTGAACTGCTTGATGTCCGTGATGTACTCGTTTCCCCGTTTGGACCGCGCAATCTTGTCACACAACAAGGGGTTGCCCGGAAGTTCCGCAGGCGGATTGAGGGTGTCCTTGAAGTTCTCGGGGAACGAACGGACACGTCAGCCGCCAACAAGAGTAAGGTGGGACGGGCAACAGCGCCCCCGTCAACCGAGGACGAGCAGCAACCGGACGCCATAATGAACACGGAAGACTTGCAACGGCTCATCAGCGAAGCACAAAACTTGACGGACGCTCCACGGCAGGCTTTCAGAACATACCTTGAAGCAAGTGCTGCTTTCAGAAACACAGGCGAAGTACCGACGGACAAACACCTCCACAAGTGGTTGACAGATGAGGGTAAGATAAACGATACATTCGATGCATGGAGTCGATCTTTGAGGCGAGCATTTAAGTACATTGGCGTGAAGCGTAAAGATGGCCGGCCGGCCGGCGGGAGTTCCGGTTCCGTTGTCCGCGCAGACCAAATCTGAAAACCAAAAGCGGACAAAGCGGACAATCTGGAAAAAAGGAATCCGGGCGCTTCCACGCATTTCCCGACCATTTCTGCCATTTCACGACGGTCAGCAAGTGTCCGCTTTGTCCACTCCGTGGTTTGTGAGCGGTTGCATTGGGCAGCTGCAAAACACTCATGCGGAGGATACATGTCCGCTCCTACTCCCATCCCCACCCCATCCCCCACGCACCCAGTCGGTTCGCCGTGGTCGCTCATCGACGCTGCGACCTATCTGGGGGTAAGTCGTCGCCACTTGCATCGACTCATCGACGCGGGCCGCGTCCGCGTCACCCGAATCGGCCGACGTGTTCTAGTGCCCGATTCCGAAGTCCGCAAGCTAGCCGGCAATGGGGACTGAACATGCACCAGACACGCCATACCCCATGCCACCGCTGCGGGGCCACGACTCGCTGCTACGCATGGCAAGCGTTCACAAACGGGACACGCCACATTCGGGAGACATGCCGATCCTGTGGTGTATTTGTGCGATGGTCGCCGCAGACACCCGAGACGATTGCAGCCGCCGACTCCGACACGTCGGAGATCACCACGCTCTTCACTGCAGGCCACCAGAAGTGTGGTCAGTGTTCCGGGAGTTTGAAATGACAACGGGTCGGGCTGAAACCCCGACCCGTCGATTCCTACTGATGCATTACCAACGAGTAACAACCATGATTATTCCACAACCGAATCCCGCTCGCAACAACGCTGGCGATGAGCCGGATGCCCGTGCTGCCGGAGAACGCCTTAAAACCGCTGGCATGACTCGGGCCGCTGCCCGCACCCATCGCAAGATACTGATTCTCACGGGGCAGATTGCGTTTCTCGATATTCTCCGCGAAGACCCCGACCGGGGAGCGACAACAGACGACATCGCCGAAGATTTGTTCGCCCGCTTCCCTGATGGTGGTCGCTGGCGTGGTTCCATCCCGAAGGGTCTAGCTAAAGCCAAAATGATCCGCCAAGACGGTTGGCGGGCGTCGAGTCGGGTGTGCAGGCATGGTGGGCCGGTTGCCATCTGGCGAGCCAATGCATCCGACACCGACTTGACCATTTACCGACGAAATTTGAAGGAGCGCCTCGTTGTTTTGCTTACGACACTCGCTCAGCAGTCGAGCAGACCAACTACCCCCCGAGCAGGCGATTCACCAGCCGTTGTAGGCACGCATGGACAGCACACCCGGCCATCATGAGCATGCACTCCGAACTCTTGGGGGAAGTCGATATGACCGCTTCCAACGTTCAAGAAGCGGGTTCAGGAACACCGCGATACGATCTGATTAACCAATTACAGGGAAATAATTTACGTCGATCTCAATATGTCGATGACGGGCGAAAACATGATGATCGTCCCCGAGCACTTTGCGCCTTTGCCGATATAGATGGTAGGCAACTTCGCCTTCCACTGTGACTCACAAGTATGACCGGCAGTTCGGTCAAGAGAGTGGTGACATGCCCGAAGCAATAACGAAGCCAGTGATCGTAGGACGGGGATTGGATGACGCATCCGGATGTGAATCAGCAGAGGCGTTCACAATCAAAGCCCGGTCGACTGGTTCACCGTGGTCGTTCGATGCAGCGGCAGAATTTCTTACCGTCTCGGCCCGGCATCTGATGCGACTAGCAGACGCGGGCAAGCTAAAAACCATCAGGATAGGTCACCGCCGTCTGATACCGGATGTAGAGGTAATTCGAATAGCCAAAGAGGGCTGCTGAAACACCGACAGATGGGGGTGCAACCCGATCTGGAGTTAGGAACTATTAGAACAATCTCGAACCATTGAGAACCCCATGAATAACTCAAATTCTGAACTCAACGACAACCAGGCCCGCGTCGGCAACCGTGAAGGCAAGTCTATTTGCTTCGCGGTATCAACGAGCGCCGAAGCCGAACGTTGCGCGATAGTCGGGGAGATGTCGCACAACGAGCGGTTGAGACGCATACTTATCGGTCAGCTAGCATTTCTCCGAGCCATCCGTGCCGATCGAGTTCGGATCGCCGCCACCGACGACATCTGTGACGAACTGAGTCTCCACTTCTCGGACTGGGGCATGTGGCGTGGGGAGATCCCTCAGGGACTCGCCGCAGAGGGAGTGATCAAGAAACTGGGATGGCAAGTGTCTAGCAGGGTAGGTCGGCACCTAGGCCCGGTCGCGATCTGGAAGGCAATCGTGACCGACCACGAGCTCGACAAGTTATGTGAGTTAATCAGCACGACGATCGAAAACCTATCGAACTCAAGGAAATCCTGACCCCTCCGAGCGACCGACACGGTGTCGGTCGCACATCACCATCACACTTTCACCATCGTTGTTGCTGGCGGACCCGTCCGCTGGCCGCGCTCGGGGTATGCGCATGGCGCGACGCAAACCACACCCGTCGGGCTTGGCGACGACTTTGGCAGCAAAACCGGCCGCGTTTTACATACCGGTCAACTTCAATTCGGAAGTTTTCCCACCCGACGAGCGGAACTACGCTTGTTACTTTCTAAATCTGCTCCACTGGCGGTACGTCTGCTGGCGAGCCAATGCGGCCGGGTTCGTCCAACTGCGGTGGGATTACTTGACGAGGATCATGCCCCGACAGGTCTGGTTTCGCGTATGGCGTGTACTACTTGACGATCGGCGTGACGGGGGTGCGGTCATTGAAAGGGACAACTGCTATGCCCCGGGCGAGAAAGCTTTGGGGTACCGACTGGCACCGGGGTTTCGGCGCGTCCATCGGGTTCTCTGTTCCGACGATCGACTGAACAGAAAAATCCGAAAGCTGTACGACGGGAAACCAAACCGACTCCCAGTTCACGACCACCTACAGGAGAATTTGAACCGCATTGAGTTCAACGCGGAGCGAGCGAGCGAAATCATCGCGACGTTGTACCCAGATCCTGACTGTAGGATGGAGACTGCTGAATACCGGGGGATCGTGAGCGGGTTGTGCCAACGGATCGCTGATGGAGAACGCAGGCTGTGCTGTGATCGATTCGGACGGGTTCACACGTCGTTCACATCGCTGCACCGAGAACTGCGAAGCTGTCTCTCGGTGGAAGGTAAGCCGCTGCTCGGTTTCGACATCGCCAATTCGCAGCCGCTCATGGCCGGGTTGTTGGCCCGCCGTTTTTGCCGATCGCCATGGATCCGGTCACGGATGGGCACCACCGAATTCTCGGAGAATGGGAACCCGTACTGCTATCGGGCTCTCATGGAATACTGTGATCATCCGGGGGTTCCGGACGATGTGAGAGAGTACATCCAGATTTGTGAATCCGGTCGGTTATACGAGTCGTTCGGCACGGACCGGGAGCAGGTCAAAAAGGGGTTCATGTCGATCCTGATGGGACCCAATCGCTATCAGGGGCCGGTCAAAGCCGAATTCACTGCGAAGTACCCAACTCTCGCAGACATGCTTTCCACGGTTCGACGAAAGGCACATGCCCGCGCTGCATGGCTTCTCCAGAATCTCGAAGCAACCATCATGATTCATGGAGTTTGTCGGAAACTGAGTCTCGATCACCGGAATTTGCCCGTGTATTCCGTGCATGATTGCCTTTTCACAAGTGAAGAGCATGCGGATTATCTGACCGCGTTGATTATGTCCGAGCTCAGAAATATACAAGTCGTTCCAAGTCTGAAAACATGTTAGTACGAGATGGTATTCAATGACGTATCGAAAGGAGATACCAAGTGGTGACGCTATCCAAATTACCCAAGCGATTGCATCACCGTATCGGTTGATGCCACAGAGGAACGACTGGGCTGCCATGGGTCTGGTTCAAATCCGGATTTGGGGTCTTGCAGTCTACATCCGGCACTTCTCCGGGAGCGAAGTCGGCATCGTTTGCTTCACCAAGACCGCTACATCCATAACTCTGCCGATGAGTAAATATTGCAGCGGCTATTCGCCGCAACGCATTGCTAAATAACCATTTGTGTAGATCTTTTACGCCCGTAATAGGCGGTGGGTTGAGTTGGTGGGTTCGTGTGGGTTTGGTTGGGGTGGGTGCAGCTGGTTTGT
Source organism: Planctomycetaceae bacterium (assembly GCA_013823135.1). Classification (GTDB taxonomy): domain Bacteria; phylum Planctomycetota; class Planctomycetia; order Gemmatales; family Gemmataceae; genus Gemmata. Next base: position 3,324 of record PNLP01000114.1, on the reverse strand, counting down.
ATGGGTGGATTGGTTTGGTTGGGTAGTAGTTTCGATCGAGTGGTTAGTGAGTGTTTCGGTAGAAGATATTATATCGATTATGGATCTTGCATATTGTTTAACGGTCTGAGATAATTGACACATGCATGACAATCCTTCAATTACAACTGTATTACGGCAAGCGATCCTTGATAGTGATTTGCCTTTTATTCGAATCGAACGGGACACGGGTGTTCGGCGGGCATCCATCAGTCGATTTGTCCGTGGAATGCATTCACTGCGCTTGGACATTGCTGACAGACTGGCCACGTATTTCGGGTTAACGTTGAGAGCCGCAAAGGACACAGAGAAGGGGTGAATGATGGGTACCGTGTTCAAGAAGCAGACGACACGACCGGTCCCGCCGGGAGCCGAGACCCTAACCAAGAGCGGGGAACGTTTCGCCCGTTGGCGGGTTCGCGGGAAACTGCGTACAGCGCCCGTGACCACGGGCATCGGTGGCGTTGACCGAATCGTGACCGAATCCACTACTTACTTCGCCAAGTACCGAGACGCGGATGGGGTCGTGCTGACCAAAACGACCCGTTGCCGGGATCGGCAAGCCGCGGAGCAGATGTTGAAAAAATGGGAACGCGAAGTCGATCAAATGAAAGCCGGTACTCTCGACCGCAAAACACTTGACGCAGCGCGACAGGGTGCCGCGCCGCTAGAAGAACACTTGACCGCATACGAGCGTTCCTTGATCGCGGCGGAAGTCTCCGAAATGTACCGGGCAAACGTCCTACGGGCAGTTCGTCGGCTGGCAGTGGACTGCGGGGTTGCTTCCCCCGCACAGTTCAATTGTGAAGTCATCGACCGATGGATTTCTGACCGGATTAGTGAAGACATGAGTGCCCGCAGTCGGAACTACTATCGGGAATCCGTGATCGCATTCGCAAACTGGGCAGTAGCAAACGGTCGTTTGAAGGACCATGACCTTGAAAGAGTGCCAAAAGCCGATCAAAAATCTGACCCACGTCGGCAACGTCGAGCGCTCACCGAATCTGAACTGAAACAAGTCTTGACGGTGGCAGCAACCCGCCCGTTAATCGACGCTCGAACTATCAGACGGGGCAAGCGAAAAGGCGAACCGGTTGCTGATCTGCGGGGTGACACCGTTGCGCGGATGCAAGCGGTCGGACGGGAACGAGCACTGATCTACAAGACGCTTCTACTGACTGGGCTGCGTGCAAACGAACTGCGAACACTTGCGGTCGGGCAGTTAGACCTGACTCTGGGGGGTGCCTTCTTGCAACTTGACGCGGCCGACGAGAAAAGTCGTGAAGGGAATTCCATCGCCATCCGCGACGATCTGGCCGCGGATCTCCGCGAATGGCTCGCCAGCAAATTGGCGAAGTTGCAAGCAGCAGCACAACCTCCTCGCGAACCGATCCCGCTCCGCATTCCGGGTGACACGTTGGTGTTTGACGTGCCAGCGGGATTGTTGCGGATTTTGGATCGCGATCTGAAAGCGGCCGGAATTCCCAAACGCGACGACCGTGGTCGTACTGTGGACGTTCACGCCATGCGGACGACGTTTGGCACAATGTTGAGCACAACGGGTACATCGCCACGAACGGCACAAGCAGCGATGCGTCACAGTGACATCAAACTCACGATGGGCGTTTACACCGACCCGCGGTTGCTCGATGTTCGCGGTGCCGTGGAGCGGTTGCCATCGCTCCCGCTGATGGCGACGACGAACGGTTCAGTATCGGCACGAATGACCGGAACGGATGAGCTTCCCTTGGGCGTTCCGAATCTGGTTGCACCACTGGTTGCACCAACTCGGTGCAACGAGAGTCATTCGGTGGCATCTGCTGGCACAATTGGTTTGTCGAGCGATCGATGCAATAAAGAAAGCGTGCCCGACGTAAGTGGTTGTGTAGTCAACGAAAAACCCCCGGTGACATCTGGTGTCACCGGGGGTCATTCAGTCGGGCTGACAGGATTCGAACCTGCGACCTCTTGGTCCCGAACCAAGCGCTCTACCAAGCTGAGCTACAGCCCGATTTTACGGCATAATTTTTACTTTATTCGTCTCCTGCGAATTGTCAACGTCTCACCGTCAGGGCCATTCCATTATTCACACTGTTGGATGCCGATAAGCCTCATGGCTCGTTCAGGTGGAGTTGAAGAATCCCGATAGCCTCCGGGCGACTCTTGGCCTTAACCTCGGTTAGCAAGTGAATGGCCGCGTTCCGGTAACGCCGCCAAACCTGTGGAGCAGTACCCGAACGTACTTGTCACGCATCCTCACCCAACGTCACATCACGAACGTAATGGAGCCCGTTCTCGATTTCCCAATGGCCACGAATCCACTCGGCGATCTCCTTGGCCGTCCCCGGTGGAACTCGTCAGGTAATAATGCACTGTGGTCCTAGTGCCCGGTCAACTCCTGAAATTGGGGTTGCGATGATTGGGGGAAATCTGGGAGCCTTTGGTCAACAAGGAGGTTCCCATGAACAAGAAGTACGTGGTCCGGTTGTCTGAGGACGAGCGTGGCGTCTGTGAGGGCATCATCAAGAATCTCAAAGGATCGTCGCAGAAGTTCCGCCGCGCTCAGATTCTCCTCAAGGCAGACGCGGATGGGTCCGGATGGCCGGACGTGAAGATTGCCGAGGCCTTCAACTGCCGTGTGCAGACAATCGAGAACGTTCGCAAACGTCTTGTCACCGAGGGCTTTGCGTTGGCTTTGGATGGCAAGAAGCGGCAAGAGCCTCCGACACCTTGCAAACTCGATGGGGAAGCCGAAGCGAAAGTCATCGCGTTACGATTGGGCAAACCTCCGGCGGGATACGGCCGATGGACATTACGACTGCTGGCCGACCAGGTGGTGGAACTGGAAATCGTCGAATCGATCAGTCACGAAACCGTGCGTCAGACGTTAAAAAAACGGCATGACGAAGTGGAAAATCGAGTACTGGGTAATTCCTCCCAAAGCCGACGCGGAGTTCGTCGCCAACATGGAAGAAGTGCTGGAAATCTACGCAAAACCGTATGACCCGAAGAATCCGGTGGTTTGCATGGACGAGCAACCAGTGCAGTTGATTGGGGAAACCCGCGTGCCGATACCGGCCACGAAGGAACATCCGCAACGCGTCGATTATGAGTATGAACGCCGAGGAACCGCGAGCATTTTTATGTTCGCCGAACCGTTGGCGGCCTTCCGACAGGCCACGGCACGACCTCAACGAACCAAAGCGGACTGGGCCGTGGAGGTGGCTGGACTACTGGACACCCGGTACGCCGACTGCGAGACGGTGACTCTGATCAGTGACAACCTCAACACGCACACGAAGGGGG
>PNLP01000113.1 GCA_013823135.1 Planctomycetaceae bacterium | reverse complement strand
ATGCCGCGAAATACGCAGCTGCGCAATTGGGCATATGGATGGCGCGGGACATGTCGCTGAGCGCGCCAGCCGAAGGAATGGCCCGATCCGCCTCTTCGATCGCAATGCGCGCCATCGCGGCTTCCTCTCCTGCCAAGGAGCGAAACAGGTTCTCCCCAAGTAATTTGGCAATGCGTGCCGCAAGCAAGTTGATGGCGTATGCTGGGAGTGGATGTTCCTGGTAAAGGCGGCGGAAGATAGCCGCGGCTTGGTTGGCTGCAGGCGGCACCTTTTTAAGGCATACCAGCGCGCGAAAGAAATCGAGCGTTCTCTGAGCTTGGGCTTTGTGCTCTGGAGGGAGATCCTCGGGGATCGTGGCGGACTCGATCGACTCGAATGTACCGCTCATGTAGTGAAGCTGCAATTGTTGATTCAGGGTCTCCACGGCTAAGGCGGGAAGGTTTTTTCCGCGCAGCTTCCCCTCTCCATCCTGCAGGTACGCCTTGGCGATATCGGGAAGGCCCGCATCCAGAAGCACCTGAATTCGTTCCTGTACCTGCGTGATAAACGCGGGCTGGCTGGCCTCCTCGGGTGTCAGCACCTTCAGTCGTGCACGGATGGCCTCGCGGTGAACCGCTGGCGCGCGAGGCAACAACAGGGCCAACACCAGGGGTTCCTCAACCGTCAGGAGCGCTTTCACGAGTTGCTCCTGCTGAGCAGGCGCCTCCAGCCGATTCACCGCCTCGATCAAATCCGCCTCCAGGCGTGGCTCTCGCCTCCCTCGTGCGGTGGCATCGAGTTGGAACGTGAATGCGTCGACCCGGCATTTGTCCGGGCGATTACACGCCCCCGACTGAATCGTCTCGGCCAACGCCGCCACGAGTTCGTCAGGCACGGACTCGGGGTACCCCACGACAGCGCGGCTCAACATACGAATCTGCTCTCGCATCACCAAGCCAAGACCCACGATGTCGTCTGGCCGGTGCGCAAGTTCAGCTTTCAAGTCGAGCGGACAGAGGATGCGGGATTTAAAGCCGTCGTGATTCATCGCAAGCCGGGCCAGCACAGCGGCACCCGCCGCATCCACCCATCGCGTGTCGGCTCGTTCCTTCGCGTTGAAGGCCTGCTGGTAGGCTGAGGCCACGGTATCCGCTTCGGCCGGGGTGAACGGCTCGCTGATGGCGGCCGAAGCCTTCAACATCACGGCGAACTCCGGGGAGTTGGCCTTGGTGTTGGCTGCTTGCACAAGCGCATGACGGACCCGTTGCTTGATCTCTTTGGGCAGCCCACGCAGTTGCTCAAGGCCAATGGGAAGCAAAGGCAATCCATCATTCCCCCCGCAGTCGTGCTGCTGCATCACGATCAGAAGGCGAGCGTATTCAACCGGGGATACCGCGTCCTGAACAAGGTGGTGCCGAAGTACCTCGAGACAGTCTGCCAGCAAGGAGGACTGCACGGTATCCGCGGCCTCGTTGCGACAGTCCCGGTCGACCTGGAACTGTCCGTGCCAGGTGGCAGCAAGGTAGCAGACCAAACTCGCTGCCGGCGGGCAGAGGATGAGGTCAGCCAGCACCTGGGGGGACTGTAAGCAACAATCGACCAACGTCTCACAAAGGTCGGGGTGGCGCAACGCAAGCTCCACCAGTTCTTGCGCGATCACAGAAGGTACCGGACCTGCTTCGACGTGCGGCAATTCAAGCGCCAATACCCGCAGGAGTGCACAGAGCGCATGCGGCTCGAAGAGGTCGGTTCCGTAGTGAGACGGCGAGCGTCCGAGAACGCGTCCCAGGAGGTCCGGCGGTACCTCTAAGGGCGTATCCTCTCGAATGTCCCCAGCGGCCCGCAGACTCGCAGTCATGGAGACGTGATCCCATTCCGGAAGATTGGCATTGAGCAGTACAAGTAGTGCTGCCTCCCTGAACCGCTGAGCGTCCTGCTGCGACCATACGGTCGAGGGAACGAACAGCACCCAATCGAGCAGTTCCCACCGCATCGTCCACGTAGCCAGGTCGACCGTTGGCGAATAATCCCAGAGTCGCGCCGCAATCCAGCTTGGCGTCTGTATGGGCGGCTTCTGCCCAGACGCTGCACCGCCAGAAATATAGTCCTCGAAGGCGCCCGCACTGGCATGCCCCCGGGACTGCGTGATGTGATACCGAACTTCGTCCAGCCACCACACAAAGCCGCGCAACTCCTCCGCGTAGGGCACATCACCTCGACGGTAGTAGTCGCGCAGCCCGGTAGCAGTCGTCACCCGTCCCCATATGGTTCGGAACCAGCCCCGGACCAGTGCTTCGTCATAGTCAGGCAACCCGGTACTCGACGCGGACTGAATGCGCATGTACTCCTGTCGAGCCACCGCTTCATCGTCGTTTCGGCTCGATGTTGTGTCTAGCACAAGCTGGAGCAGATCTGCGTCACGAGGAGCCCCCTGATCGGACGACACAAAGCCGACGTGAGGACCGCGCATCACAGGCAAGGCTGCGAATCGTGCGCGCAGTATGACTCGCGCGTGGAATGAGGAGTAGCGGAGGCTTGGAATTCGAGTCATCGCATTTTTCGCAGCTTTTGGTTGCTAGGCATTGATTGAAAAGGGTCGATCGAGAAGACTGACTCATTAAATTAGTTTGATCCCGTTTTGAGGGATCGAACTCAAGCCCTCAAACGCATGGATTGCATGTTGTGGGAGAGCATCAGCTGTTGACGCATACCGAATTCGGACAAAGCAGCCGCCGAATTCCTGAGCCGAATAGCTTAGAGGCTCTCCTGCTCGACTGTAAAACGTGCTTGTCCGATAGCATCCGCCAATGTTTCCCAGCCTGCTTGTCTAGCAAAGCGCTGCATACGCTCTATGGTGTAGTCGGCTGCATCGCGACGCTGATCTTCCGGAACATCGTCCGGGTGCATAGACCAAGGTCGAAGTTGGTGGCCAACATTCAGTGCTTCTGCTGCCAGAGCGGACGCAATTCTGAAGCCTCCTTCATCAACATCGCCCCAGTGGTGCACGGGCAGAATGCCCGGGAGGCTGCGGAGTAGCCGACGGTACATAGCCCGCCATGCCGGTGACGGCATCCCGCCGGTGTAGAGCAATAGGAGCGAGTCATCGCAGCGCCGCTTTGCCTCGCTGTGAAAGGTGGTAAGGTTTTCGATACTCAAGACCATCTGCGGCATCGTTGCAAGCTGCAGTATCGTAGCGGCCGGAAAGGCCGCGTAAGGGGCATCCAGTAGCGCTGTCACTCGCTCACGCACCACCACGACTTTTCCGGCGAGAAGCACTGGCTGCTCCTCGCGGAACAGGCCGATTTCCTGCCACACCTCGCGTTGCGGGCGAGGCGGCGAGTCAATAGCACCGGAAAGCAGCACGTCGACAGGAGCTGCCAATCGCTCGATCCGTTTGCTGTCTCGAAAGAGGGCTGCACTGGCCTCACGGATCGGCAGGGAAATCGCGCCGCCCTCCATGCGCGACCGGGCGAAATCAATCACCGCCGCGGAGTCGCGCCAGTCGGCGAGACTCCGCGGGCCGAGCCCACGCACCTTGCCGGTCTGCGACCACCTCTGCAGGATATCCGTGACTACCGGATACGCTGCGGTCAATCCAGACAGTGCATCGTCTGCAGCGGCCACCTGATCGGCCAGCGGTATCTCTCCGAGGAACCGGGCCAACGCGCCGACATCTGCCAGGTTGATCCGCTCGATGAATCCATCCTCCGGGTTGTCACGGTCGCGAATGATCTCGATGGCGCCAACACTGCGCGCGGCGAGTAACGTGTCCTCACACGCCCGCTTCTTCTGGAACGATGGTAACGCCCGATAAGCCCCCAACTGGGATGCAGTCAGCGAAGGCTGCCTGGAGCGCACACCCGCTGCCGACCGGTTGCCAGAGGTCAGCAGTTTTTCCAGCAGGCCGCGTGCGAGCGCATCCATGATCAGACGGCCTCCGGTACCGGCTGGCGCATCGCCTCAAGCTCGTGCTCTATGAGATCCGGGTTGAACTCAGGAAGATCGTCACGATACGCCTCGCGCATCGTTGCACTCACATCATGCCCCTCGAACAGCACCTTGTTGCTAAACGAATCTCGCTGTACCTCGTAATAACGGTGCATGAAGGCGTTGAGGGCGCCCTGGTTCTCCCCTGGGCTTGCGAGCAGAACCTGCAGGCCCAGATCCTCAAGGTAGCGCATCGTCGCGATCAGGTTAGTCATGTCCATCTTGTCGAAGGCCTCGTCGAGCAGGATGAGGCTGATGCCGTCGCGATGGTTCTTGTCCAGGCGGTACGCCGACGCCAGAGCTGCCCCGGCGATCACGTAGAGGGGAGACCGATGCTCACCACCAGACCCGGCACCAAGCCGTTTGCTCAGCATGCCGACTGACTTTAATTGACGGGTCGTCGGGTCTTCGCGCTTGATCTCGATGTCGAATTCAAAGAATTCGCGGTAGTCGTCGAGGGGGCTTTTCTGACCGCTGGCGCCCGGCGCCACTTTTTCACGCAGCAGTGCCTCGAACTCGGGAGGGGTCTCACCTGGCCCGCCGAGCAGGTCGTCGACCGCGCCGAAGGCGGCAACATCCTTAACGAACTTCATCAAGCCCTTCAAATCAGGCCGAATGGTTCGCAAGAATTGGTACCGCTCGCCGTTCGAGAAGACCGGGCAGTCCTTGAGCGCGGCATTCAGCCGGTCGACGGTCTGGTCGAGGTGCTCAAAGCGCTCATTGAGCGCAATCGCCACATCGGTACGAAACGCGTCTTGCGATGCCCGGTATGCCTCCGCCGCCCGTTCCTTGTGTTCGAGCAGTTCCGTTCCGCGCAGCCGCTCGACCTGTGCCGAAATCCATTCGGCCGACTTGCGCCAGTCCTCGCAGATTTCCGGCCCGGGAGACTCGCGATAATCCGAAAGGTACGTCGCGAAGCTGCCAGCAGCCTTGAGCGAAGCTTTGTGTGCCTGTTGCGCGCACGAGATCAAATGTTCGGCGCAGAGGGACGCCATACCGGCGTAGTCCTCGTCGAAACGGGATAGGAGGCGATCCCACTGCTCGCTCGCGAACGTCTTGTCGAAGTCGAGGTGATTGCGAGCTGCATCAGCTTCGTTGCCGACCTTGGTGAGAGCCTGTTTTTTCTCCTCTAGATCCTTGCGCGCATAATTGGCCAAACCCTCGGCCTTGATGACTTCGCCGAAGGCCTCCTGCTCAGCGGTCCTTGCGCCCGGCAATGCCGTTTTGAAGCTCAACACCTTGTCGCAAAGCGCCTGATACTCGGAGTCACTCGTCTCTGTGATCCGGGCAAGCGCCCTCTCCAGATCGCCCCGAGCCTCCTGCATGGCAGATACGCTTGCAAGAATCAGCTGTAAGGTCGACTCATGGGAAAGTGTTGCCATGCCGCTCATCAATACCTGCAGCTTGTTCTTCTCTCCAGTCATGGACTGCTTACGCTCATCAAGCACACGCAGACTTTCCTTTAAGTGACCAAGCTGGCCGTCGCTGACTGCACCAATCTTCAACCGGTCCACACTAATGCGTTCTAACCGCTCGAAAGAGCCGGGTCCGACCAGCATGCCATCCTTCGTCAGCGTCCGACCGCCGGCCAGTGCGTCGGCATTGGTGTCAGCGCGCATGATGTCGCCGAGCAGACGGCGCAGATACGCCACTGCAGCAGAATTGCTGCCTTCGATCAGCTCCGCCACTGAGCCAGGGCGAACGGCCTCGCCGAGTTTCTGTCGGCTGGACATGGCGATTTTCACGCCATGGATGCCGCGACGTCCCCCCATCTCCCGGTAGATGCCAAAGGCCTTCGCTTCTTCTGTGCCATCGACCAGCAGCGCTTCTACGTTCCGTCCAAGGAAAGCCTCGATCACCGGCTGCCAGTCCGGGTCGGCAATCCGAACCACATCGCACACCGGTGTCGGCAACAATCCGTTGTCGCGCAACTCGGATAGTAAGCGTTGGGCCGGATCGCTCAGTGGAGCTTTCCCGGAGCGCACCCGTTCAATGGCTTTCTTAGTGCTGTCGATGTCATTCTCAACATCGCCAAGCTGGCTCTCGATGGTGCGCATCGCGCCAAAGAGACTGCTTGATATCCGCGAAGCAAGCTTCATCACCGACCGCATCACTTTGTCCGTTGCCGACGTGCTCATGGCTTCAGGATCACCGATGGTCTGCTTTACGGTCTCGGCCGTTGCCAACATCTCTGGGCGGAAATCGAACAGGTACGGATTATCAGCCGTACCGACGAGCAGGCGCCGGACATCCCCGAAGTGCTTGTCGACTTCGCACTGCTTTGCCACGACCCTGCCCTCTGCAGTTTCCCGGTTACTCTGCGCATCGGCATGATCCTTGTGGGCGGCGTGCGCCTCCATGAGTGCTCGGTGATGTTCGAGGTCCTTCTCCAGATCCTTCACGGTCAGGGAGGCGGCTTCGTAGGCCTGCTTCAAGGTCACCAGCGACGCATCAGCCATTTCGCTCTTGTCCGCCGCAGCATTGACGGCATCACTGGTTTTCGCCCGCTGGGCAGTCAAGCCGAGAGCATTCCACGTCACCGACCGGCGCGTCTCCATCAGGGCGGCGGTAAAACCTTCCATGACTTTTCCGCCGTCCTCTACCTTCTTCTCGACGTAGGCAACCATGCTGTTCAGCTTGCTGAAGGTATCTGTCAGCTGCCGAAACTTGCTCACGTTCGTCGGGCGGTTCTCCAGCACGTCGTGTCGGACGATGTGGTCGACTGACTTATCAAAGCGCATACGAAGCGCAAACCGGAAAGCGCGGGTGTAGGCCTCATAGGCAGGTACGCCGCCGCCACCACGCAGAGCGATCATGGCTGCCGTAATGTAACGCCGCGCGTCGTCGAAGAAAGGATCTGCCTCACCGCTGATACGTGCCGAGCGCTCCGCCAAATGCACCCGAAAGACCCGCCAGTCGCGCGGCCGCTCTGCGCCGTCGACTGTCTCCAGATGATCGCCCATCGAGAGTTCCACGCCGTGTGCCAAATAGCGGCCGAGTACGATGTGGGTGTCGTTGTCGTCCGAAGCGGATAAGCAGACCCCCATGGAAATCGGTTCGCCGGTTACGGTATCCCGCCAGACGAGCGTGATGTAAGTCGTTGCACGGTCACGGACACGCTGATCTCCCGGACCGTACTGACCAAGACAGTATGCACTGATTGAACGCGTCGTTCGCTCGTCTGCCTGTGCATTGAAGGCCATCAGGTTCGAGTTGGCTCCCAGCATGGCGATCTGGACAGCGTCGAGAAAAGCGCTCTTGCCGCTCCCGTTGCGACCGAAGATGCCGGTGATGTCGCGAATCTGCAGTTCTTCCTTTTCGAAAAGGAAGAACTGGACCACCTTGATGCTCTCAAGCCGCTTCATCGGCGTCCTCCTCGGTTTCTTGAATCGGACCAACCGATTCATCGGACTTGGCAATCACTTCCTGCCAGTGGACAAGGCGGCGCAGAGCCGTCTCGCCCAACACATCGACGATAGCCGGCCGAATGGCGATACCGCCCATCTGCCCATCCGCACCGGGCACTTGACTACCCGTCTCCGCGTCATCCAGCCGGCGTGCGATTCCCCAGCGGCGCGCCATTTTCATCAGGCTATCGAACTCGCCCTTTGCCGGCAGTTCCTTGGCGGTCATCAGACGATACTTCTCGCCGAGTTCGATCAGATCGCACAGCACTTCGCCGTCCTCGCTGAGGTAGCCGACCCTCGCCGATTCCTCGTATATGCCGCGCAGCACCAGCGCGAATAGGGTTTGGGCCTTGTTGGCGGGCGTCGCTTTGGCATGGGTGGGCAGCGCCACGACATAACGCAGGACCCGGTTCACCTTCAGCTGCACGCCGAAGGGAGACAACACCTTGTCGAATTCACGTTCGTAGCGCTCGACTAGGTTGTAGGCGTTCCGGCTTAACTTATCGGCATGGTAGAGGCTCTGCTCGGAAATCAACCGGTACGCGGCGGCCTCGAAATCCTCGGAGGCATAGGCCCCGTCGCTGCGCGCGGAAAGGGTGTCCCAATAATCGCTCATGGCTGCTCGCTCGTGTTCGGGTTGTTGGCTGTCCGTCGCGGACGGCGTTGGATTACGAAAGGACGACCCGAAAGGTAGGCATGCTGTAACTCCTCTTCTCCGGTCGCATGCACCTCAAAGCCGTGAGCCAGCCGCCGGCTGTCAGCCGCGAGCCGGACACTCCCAGAATCCATCGCCATCGCCACGGACTGGAGCACCTGATAGGCCCGCAACTGCTCGATCGTCTCAAGCGGCAGCGTCTCGCTCGCCGCCTCGGAAGCTCCCGCGAGCACCCGGCTGACGTAGGCCGAGAGCTTTGGTGCAGTCATGGAACGCGCCTCGCGAGCCCGCTTCATCAAACGCGCCCGAGCCATCTCGTACGGAGAAAAGGTCGGCTGGCGCAGCGGTGCCGGCGGCGGCCGCTCCGCCGTGATGCGCGGTTCAGTCAGCCGTGCGCCGCTCATCAACCCTTCCGGGCCGAAGATGGGCACCATGTCGCCGTCGGCTCCAGACACGAGGTGCGAGATGGCTTTTCGAATCAGATCGTCAAGCGGGCGCACCGAGCGCAGGTGGTAATCCAGGACCGCGATCGCCTTTCGGTTCGCCCGGCGGATTTCGTCGTCCAGTCGGTCGAGGTATTCGTCGATGCGATTGAGCTCGAAGAGGCGCTGCAGGTCGCGCTCGAACATCAATTCGGCCTTCTTCCGGTCGCCGGCGGCGGGGCGCTGCTCGTACCACGCGAGCAGACGGGCGCGTTCGGCGATGTCGGTGGACAGATGTTCGACAGAGCGGAGAATCTGCGGGCGGCGGGATAACGGGTGTTCGCGCGTCCGCAATTCCCGGTAATCGCCGATGAATACTTGCTCGATGTAATCGCGGAAGAAACCCCTGACGTACTGTGCCGTCGACATGTTGGGGTCGAGTGACTCCATCAGGTCGCGCACGTTGGTACCAGTATTCCGGATGTGCTCGAGCAGATGCCGAGCCTGTTCCGCTGCTTCACGGAGGCCGTCGCCGCCGGCGTCACCTTTGGCGACGAGGCTGAGATTTGCGTCAATCGAGCGGATCTTGCCAGATACGAACACGGGGCCGGTCTCAGCAAAGCTGATCAGTACGCTCAGGAACTGGCTCACCGTCGGACGCATCGACACTGTCCGCTCCATCCCGTAACGTTCTGTGCGGAACCAGCCGGTATCGAGCAGCCGATTGAAGATGCCGATGGCGCGGATATTCAACGGGGTGTCAGCAGGTGCCTCTCCCTCCTCTTCGACCCAGGTATCGTCATAGGTGATGTGCTCTTCGATGAACTTGTGGATGTCCCGCAGCAGGTAGCCGTGGCTGGGGGGCATCGGCGCGTCCGGCCCGAAGCGATGGCGGTGAAGGGCGCACAGCACACTCCAATATCCGTGCCGGTTGAGGGAACCGAGGGGGCTGAAAATCTTGTCGGGGAGGCGCTCGAACAGCGCGATGGAGGCCGGGTTCATGACGGGAATACCCATGGCCGGACGACATTGATGTTCTCGATGGCCAACTGGTAATCCGGAGGACGTTGAGCTTCTGGATCAAGTGCGGCACGCACATCCTGAATAAAGTAGGCGACCAAAGCTCCGCGACAGGTGTCGACGCGGGCCGCCGTCTTATTGAAATACTCAAAGCGAATCAGTTCCTGCTGCTCAATACTTAACAGTGGATGGGCAATCAGCCGCACCGGCACCTGTGTCATCCATGCCTCGTCCTCTTCCTGCCCTTGCTCAGCCGGCGAGTTGAGCGGCGTCACGGCGACGATCCGCCGCAGCGCATAATCGCGAAACCCTTCGCTCTCGCTGCAATACGCTCGCGCATGCCAGCGCCGGCCAGCACGGACAAGGCTGTGGGGAGACAAAGTACGGGTATGCGGCATCGGCTCACGCATCGAGCGGTAGGAAATTGAAACTCCACGTCCATTCCGGATGGCGTCTGTCAGTACTGCGAAGATCTGCGGAGGCGGCGGTGAGAGGTCAGGGAAGGCCGACCACAGGGCACGATCCCCTGAGTCGGCACCTGGCGCCGGAGGCAGACCAACGAGATTCAGGTAGTGCGACAACGAAGAAGACAACTCCTGCTGGGCAACCACATTCGATGGCAATTTGTACGGCGCCGTCGTGGTGATGAAGCTCTTCGACTTGGTGTCTTGCTCCAGCCAACCGGGGTGCACCTCGCGGAATTCACGAATCCACTCGCTAGCCCGAACAGAACTGATCCCAAAGAGCTCACGCAAGCGTTTGTTCGTCAGTCGCCCCTCCCAGATGGCAAGGCACGAGAGAAGCGTATCGCGCTGCTGCAGGCTGTCGTTCTTCAAGCGCATTCCAAGTCTCGCATAACATTGTTTTTCGTATCATACGATATTTCGTATATCGAGACATCATAAGTTAAATGATGTGCCAATTCAAATTGCCGCGTCCACTTAACAACTGGAATCCGATATTCAATGGTCTGTAGATGGCGATCTGGAGAAAAAATCTGGCAGAAACGGCAATTGTGCTGAATTACCCTCGTGGCCGACTTGCAACCGAGACGGCCAATGTGCGCCAAGCGTCACTTGAACTCATCCGAGACCGACCATCAGATCGATTTGGAACCACCGCACCTACAGCTCGCGCAATGACCGGATGTACTCGTGCTCAGCACGGTAGCCCGTCTTCGGTGTACCCACGTTTCCGAACACCCCATCAAGGCGCAATTCCGCAAAAACAGACGTGTAGCCGCGGTGCAAGAGCTTCTCCTTCACACGTTTGACTTTCTCAAAGTCCTGCCCGACGATCCTTTCGTTGTAGCGTTTTTCACTGAAAAAGTGCTTGATCAGCGCGGCTTCGGTTATCAGGGCATGCGATTCGCGATCAATCCCTTTGTCTTTGAACTCCCGGAATGTGACGAATGGCCCGGTCTGCTCTCTCGCTGTAGATTTCGTCTCGATGTCCATAAAGTACACAATGGCGACCTCCTCGGGCGACAGATCGGTGGTTATTGCTCCCCATTTGTTGTGGTTGCGGGCGCGACTGAGCACGCCGTCCGTACTCTTCCCGATGTATAGAACCTCGAGCTGTCCGAGAAGGTTCCAGTCAAACGATTGAGCAAGCTGTACGGGGGAGACAATAGTGCGAGACGCCATGTTGCCCTGCTTTATTGCTTGGCTCAGCTTGCAGTCGATGTAAAGGAGCTCCCCTGTGGACAATTTCAGGTCGATTTTGCTGAACTGCCGGTATGTTTGGGCAGCAGTGACTTCGGCATCCCCATCAATCTGCCAGTCCGACATCACCTGCTCGGCCCACTCTTCCCAGCACGAATAACGGTCCGTTACTCCCGACCTCGCGAAGAGGAATTTCGCGACATTGAAGACTACCGCTTCCACGCGGCCGCCAACCCTTACGTTTCCCTGAACGCGAAAGCCGCCCCCGATGCAGAACGATTCGGGCACGAACTCGATCCGATCAGTCTTCACGATCATGTAAAGCGTGGTCTCCTTCCGGTGGAACTCATTGAAGCTGTTCCGGCAGAGATCGTTGTAGAGCAAGTCTTTTTCGATAGGATGGTACTCGCGGATGTAGGATGAATAGACGAGGGTGTCGTCAAAGGGTTGAAAATCTGTCATTTTGATTTCATCGGCAAGGGGAAAACGTCGGACACTTCATTCTCGTTCGAGGAACGGTTAAATTTTTCTGCCGGCGGGGAGGGTTTCTACGCTCTTGCGTGAAAACCAGCGATTCCAGTTCTTCAAAAACACAAACTTCAGCTTCTCCCCTTTCTCAGCAAATGCCGGGTTTCAGGTAGCAAGATCGAGACAAACGGATCGTACTGACAATCATATGTCGTACCGTCGTCCAGGTAGTCCATGAACCGCTTTAGGGTGATGGCTTGAGTCCGCGTTACCGGCGGCAGGTAGGTCTGCCATGCCAGAAGAAACAGTCGGCGCAGTGGATACCCCTTTCCCTGCCCGCGCGTCAGGGCTGCTGCCAGCACATCGAACGGCCCAGCAAGGTGGCTGCCGATCGTTCTGCCGTACTTGAACGACAACAGGACCGGCAGAATGCCCTTGCGGCCCCAGAAATGCCAACTCAAACCCGGAGCAAAATCCTCGCTCCAGTAACGGTAACGTGTGAGCTTGTAGCCCTCGGTGAACAGATCGTCCGCTAGCTCCTTTGGCGCCCCGGAGTCGTGGTAGGTCAACGCCCGCATCAGGAAACTATCGAGCGCATCGCTCCAGTTCGAATCCAGCGCGAAATACTGCCGGTCATAGGTTTTCTGCTTGATGGCCTGCCAGA
>PNLP01000112.1 GCA_013823135.1 Planctomycetaceae bacterium | reverse complement strand
GCCTGAGATCACGCTTGGTTTAGGTCTAGGGGAACGCTTGAGGAAGAAAGAACAGCAAGCAAGGTTTGCCGATCTGTTTTTGCCAACCACTCCTGACGACTCTCTCAGAACAGCGATTCGTGGTCGCCGTCGTTCCCAATCCGTGACCGGCCGGGCTTCTGGCTCTCAGCGTCGCGGCGGTTTCGCGCTCGCCAGCGTCGGTTTACACGCCTCGCAACCAACCTGCCCAAAGCGGCTCAGCGTGAAGTCGTAACTCGGCTTGCCGCACAGCGGACACGACACCGCTTCGACCGCCTCGAGCAGCGGATCCCACACCACCTCCAACTGTCCCGCGGCGTGATCGGCCGCGGTGAGCACCGTCTGCACGAGCAACTTCGGCTGCTCAATCCGCAGTAGTTGCAGCAAGCGTAGATCGACATGCAGGATGCTCTTCTTCCGCAACTCCGCCGCCCGCACCTGCTGCTCGCGTTCGAGAGCAGCTATCCGCTCGGCATGGCGAGCCGTGGCTTCGTCAGCATTTCGAGCGCGACGTTTCTGCTCGGTCAGTTCCGCACGAAGGTCCGCGTAGTAGCGTTCGAGCCGAGCAATCTGAATGTCGCATCGCTCGGTCAGTTCGCGGCCACGGTTGTTGGCCAGAGCCGTGACGCTTCGCAAAATCTGCGCTCGAGCCAGTCGGTAGCCACATGTCAGGCTCGACGCCCGCGCCGGCGGAAGCGGTGGCGACGGCTGTTCAGCGAGGCGAGTAGGCTTCAGCAACTCCTCGGCGTGCCGCACCTCGCGACCCTGGTGGAGATCGACCGCAACCGGCAGGATGATCTGTTCCTTCTGATCGCTGACAAACGCGGCCTGGAACCAGAACACCACCTGCGGGAAATGCAACGCCCGCACACGTTCGATCTGAATCGTTGCCGGGGCGACGTGAATGCTACGGCGAAGCCGCGTCAGCAGATCGTGTGGTTGAAGGTTCAGGCCGACGACGCAGAACTGTCCGGCCCGGCCACGCTGGAGAGCGTCACTCAGCAAGCGATCGACGAGCGGCGTGCCGAAGCTTGCCAGCTGTGCCGATGGGTGTTCCGGCAGCGCCTCCGGATCGAATGTGAGCCGTACGACGCCGCTGTCGCTGCAACGACCCGTGGGCAACTCCGTCCCGGCTGGCAGCGCCACGTCGTAGACCTGCGGTTCGATTTCGTCCCAGACACCGCCGGTCTTGTCGAGGTACTCGCGCAGGAACGATTCCAGCGGTGACACCGTGCTTTCCACAACCATGCCTCCTGGTCGGGAGTCGGGAGACCGGAGTCAGGAATCAGAGAAGACGAAGAACCCGCTGCGATTCCCGATTCCTGACTCCTGACTCCCGATTCCCGACTCCCGGCTACTGATCCGGAGCAAACCGATCGCCGAAGATCTTGTTGTCGGTTACCTGCTGCTGCTGGTACTCACCCTTGGCCTGCAACAGCCGATCGCCCAGGTCTTCCATTCGCTTGCGGAAGTCGCCCATGTCGTCGGACTCGGCCCACAGATCGGCGACGACATCCTCGAACTCGCGTTCCTCTTCCAGATTGCCGAGGATCATGTCGATCTCGCCAATCACCAACTCGAACAGGTTCAGCTTGGCCTGAAGCAGATGCAGCACCGCTTCCTCGACGGTGCTCATCGTCACGAAGTTGAAGATCTCGATATCCCGCGTCTGGCCGATGCGACTGAGCCGCCCGACTCGCTGTTCGATTCGCATGGGGTTCCACGGCAAATCGAAGTTGCACAGAGCGTGCGCGAACTGCAAGTTCCGTCCTTCGCTGCCGGACTCCGTTGCGATCAGGAGGCGGGCCACGCCGCGAAACTCGTTGATACTCGCTTCCTTGCCCAGTCGCGACAAGCCGCCGTGAAAGACCGCGACCGTGTGACCCGCTTCGGTCAGGCGTTTCTGCAGCATCTCCTGCGTCGCCCGGAACTGCGTGAACAATACCAACTTGTCCGGGAATTCCTTCAGCAATTGGAGCAGGCGATCGACCTTCGCGCTCTCCTTCTGGGCGCTCGCCTGCGCGGCGAGGGCCAGCAGCGTTTCCCGCTCCGTGGCAGGCAGCTTCGGCGTGTCCGCGAGTTTGGCCAGCGTACTCGCCGCAGCCTGACTGGAACTCCCCAGCGCCATCTGGAGCGACAACAGCGCCATTCGTGAAATCACGCTCTTGCTGTCCTTCCTCAAGTGCGGCCGGATGAACGTGGCCACCGCGTCGTAGAGCTGCTGTTCGGGTGCCGCCGACGCGATCCGTTCCGTTCTGGCCCAGCGACGCGTGAACTGGAGGCCGACGTTCGACCGTCGGTTCCGAACCATCACCTCGGCGAGCAATTGGTGCAACTCGTCGAGGTGCAATGGGGTCAGTTTGTCCTTCTTGTCCACGAAGCGTTTCTGGAACTGCTTGGCGGTACGCAACAGCCCCGGTTCCAGGAGCGTGACCAGATTGAACAGTTCTTCGAGGTTGTTCTGAACGGGTGTGGCGGTCAACAGCAGGGCGTACTGCTTCTGCAACTCACTCGCCAGTCGCCACGTCAGCGTGTTGCGATTGCGGAGGTGGTGGGCCTCGTCCACGATGACCAGATCCCAGTGCCGGGCCGTGATCGCCGTGCGGTGCGGGTCGCGCTTCGCCGTGTGGATGGAAGCGATGACGTAATCGAACTCGTTCCAGGCCGCGGGACCGCGATCGCGAAACACCGGGTCGTCGTGGCTCGTCAGTTCGAGCGAGAACTTGCGGCGCATCTCGCCTTGCCACTGTTCGATCAGCGACGGCGGCACCAGCACGAGGATGGAGCGGATCAGACCGCGGAGCCGCAACTCGGCCGCGATCAACCCGGCCTCGATGGTCTTCCCCAGGCCAACCTCGTCGCAGAGCATCGCCTTGCCGTGGAAGCGTTGGAGCACCGTCTTGGCCGTCCGAATCTGGTGGTCGAGCAACTCCATGTCGCGCACCTGCGGCAGACAAATAAGTCGGTCGAAACCGGCGTTGGTGCTGAGTTGGGCGGCTTCGCGGGCCAGCGCGAACAGCGGCAACGAGGCTCGCTGCCGTGCGGCCGACCGGAGGAACGCCTCGTCTTCGGGGTTCAGTGTGAACTGGACTCCGTGTTCGGCGGGGAGTTGCGGCGCTGCCTCGGGAGCCTCCGCGTGGGCGAGTAAGTGGAAGCGGCCGGGTTCACGGTATTCCAGCCACAGTGACTCGGTCCCGCTCGGTAGCGATCCCAGCGGCTCGGCGAGTTCGAGCGAGGAAAGTGCGTGAGCAAGGCGGAAGGGTCTGGCGTTGCCGTCCGGTCCCAGCAATTCGTCGATCGGTTGTTCGAGTTCCGAAAAGCTCTGGGGCAGGATCAGGGTTCGGCCGTCGGGCGTCAGTGAGACTTCGAAACGATCACCGGTTTCGAGCGAGGTGCATGGGGTCTGCTGATGCGATGCCATGACGAGTCCATGTCTGAGACGGCCAACACCGTCGACAAAGGTGCCGGCTTCGTGCTTATGTTATCGTGTGCGTTCCGCGCAGCGTCGAAACATCCGCTGTCTGCATCCTTTCAGGATGCAACAAGATCCCGTACGCCGGAGCCGAACAACCACTTTGCACTTGCACTGACTTTGAGAACATCCGGCTTCCTCAGCAACCGCTCCTTCGCACTCCGCGATCGTGCCGGTGTCTGCCCGCATCAAGACGAGTCGGTAGGCAGGTTCTCGGTTGTCGCAATCCACACTGCCACAAAACCGCCACAAGACCCAAACCGGATCCGCACCGTCCAGGGGCATTGCCGAGAGACTCGATTTCACCTGCTATGATCTTCCGGTCGATGTGACCAATGCACACAACGCTCTACCTTCAGCGCGCAAGAATCAGCAGATCGTGCTCCTCAGTTCGCCCAGTGCGTCGTGGCAGACGCTCGTTGGTTGGCCGTTCCTGCGCCGGCAGGCGTGACGCACTTGCGTGCCCCGGGTCGTGGCACCAAACCCCCAGCCGGCCAGCGTGGATCGCGTCAGAAGTTCAGTTCCTCTTCCAGATCCACCCACAGACTTGCGGAGTTGCTTTCCCGAAACTCGACGACGTAGTTCCGCGTATGGTTCGCCCGATCCAACTCGAAGAAATTCGTGATGTGGGGTAAGCGGAAGGTGAACCACATCGTGTACTTCTTGGTCTTGCGGGCCTCGGTGAGCATCGCCAGGGTCGCCTTGTCCGGGTTATTGTGGCTCCCGTCGCCTGAGAAGACGTAGTGCTTGGCGATCACCGACCGGAAGAAGTCGGTGCTCACGTTGCGGTCGCTCCCGTGGTGCGGAACCTTCAGGATATCGACCTCGATCTTGCCGTCGGTCAGGAGGCCAGCCAGACCTGCTGGCCCGACGAACGTGGTGATCGTCGGCACGCCTTGAATTCGTCGACCTTGGTGCCGTTGGAGTGATTCAGTAGTTGACGAGACCGTTTGCATGCAACTGTCCTGGATTGGACAGCAATCATAGTATTCCGTTGACGAGTAGCGGACAGAAAAATCGCGAAGGGCGTTGCCGCACTCGTGGCGTTCGGGAGGCTTGCAATGTCGAACACCTGGCCAGCCCCCGCCGACGCGGCTGCGATCTTTCAGCGACTTCTCGCTGGTGGCGATCCCGTCGCGAAATCGGATTTCGCGGTGGCGTTCCTCGATCTGCTCGTCGCGTTCCTCCGTGCGACCCATCCCCACGAAGACGACCACGCGCTCTTCACTGCGGCGGAAGACGCACTCTTGTCCGTCATGAACAAGCCCAGTGTCTTCGACCCAACGCGGGGCACCGACTTGGCCGCGTTCCTGCGAATGGCGGCGAGTGCGGACCTCAAGAACCTCCGCGACAAAGAATGGCGGCGCCGAAAACATCACGAACATCGAGATTGTGTCGAACTTCCTGATGACGACGGGAACAGTTCAGCGGAGGACGCCACCGAATTGGCTTCCTTCGACGATCCGGCACTTGCGGAAGTGATTGCCGCGTTCACCGAGGCCGAACGCATTGTGTTTGAACTGATGCGAACAGGGGAGCGACGAACCGAAGTGTTCGCTGCCGCGCTCGGGCTTGGGAACGAGCCTCTGGAATCACAAGAGCGGCACATCAAGCGACTGAAAGACCGGATCAAGCAGCGACTCAAACGGGCGGGAGGGAAAGCATGAATGAGGCACTTGATCACTTCGCGGCACGAGTGGCAACCGATCCGTCGTTCCTGTCGCACGCACTTGCGGAATACGCTCGCTCCGCGTCTCTCGACGATCCAGGGTTGGCGGCTGCGTTGGGGTGCCCTGTCACGGAGTTGGCGAAACTACGATTGTGTGGAATGCCCCGCTCGGAGCCAGAACACTTTCGGGGGGATGTCGCCACGATTGCCAAGCGATTTGGGATCGATGCGGTGACGCTCGCGGGGATCGTACGCCGGGGTCAATCGCTTGCTCGGTTACGCGAGGCACGAGTGGCGGGTGAACCGGGTTTTTTGCTCGCGGCACGGGATGACGCTCGCGAACCGCCTCCAGTCGAGGGGGCCGACACATGAGCGTCCCCGTTTGGTGTGCCGATCTTGCCGCGAACTTCTGGGCACGAGTCGGCGAGTCGCTTCCCTTCCCTCGTGATCTTCGCCATGTGATCGCCAGCGCGGTTCCGCTATCCGTGATCGAACTGCGGGGAGTCAGCGTTGACGGAGTTCGACACTGGTTCGAGAGAATCTCGCTGCCAATTCCGCTTGACGAACCGGATCGGCCATTGCGGGCGTGCTTGGTCGCGTGGCTCGGCGACGGATTCGCCTTCGTCGATGCTCTTGATGACGCCGGTGAACAGCGGTTCTCAATTGCTCACGAGCTGGGGCACTTCCTCCGCGATTACCTGAAACCTCGCGAAACCGTGGCTCGGCGACTCGGGGCAAGCGCCCTCGAAGTGCTCGATGGCCGGCGACCGCCAACGCCAATCGAGCGATTCCAAGCCGTGTTGCGGAACGTTCCGATCGGGCCGTTCACGCATCTTTTGCGACGCGACGACTCGGGAGTTCCCCTCAGCGCCGCGGAGCGTGAATCGGAACTCGCCGCCGACCGCCTTGCGTTTGAATTGCTGGCCCCGGCCGCGGAATTGAACGATCCACGCGACAGAGCGGAACTCATCACGCGGTTGGTGAGTGAGTTCGGCCTGCCGCTGCTCCAAGCCACGCAGTACGCAGCACTGTTGCTGCCTGAGGGCCGGGATGCCGGCCGCGTCGCACGATTCTTGATTCAGTGAGATAAGTCTGTCGAACTCCAGCGAATACTCGGGAAGATACTTCGGAGGCAGATTCAATGACCGAGTTTCGAGCCCGCACTGCCGAGCCGGTGTTGCCCGTCTCCCGCGTGGAGGCGGTCACGGAAGACGCATTCCGCAAGTCGTTCGGCGAGCCGCTGCTCGATGCGATCAACCTCAAGACGTGGCATGCGGGCGTCGATCTGGTTCGCGAGTATGCTCGCATCGAAAGGGAAGTTGCGGAGGCCGTCGAGTTCGAGGGGGTGCAGGAAGCGCGTGTCCGAGAATACGTCTTCCCCCGCGTTGGCTTTGCTCCGGGAGCGCCACTCGAAGCCGGGCTTTACGACAAGTTGACGATTGAAGACATCGCCGAGGTTCATCGCGGGCTGCTTTTCAACGGCGGAGTGACCGCATGCGATGGCACCACGCAACTTCACGACACGCTGGCGCTCGCGGTTCACCAAATCGGCGTGTGCCTCGTGTCGTACACCGGCAACCTGGGGAGTTGGAGCACGCGACTCTTTCGTCGCGATCTGCGGGAAGACAAGGGCGACCCCACGCAAGTGCTGAACGACTGGCTCGAAAGCCGTGGCAAGCGGGCGGGGTTGAACCAACCCGATCGTCGCGACGGGTTAAGCGAACTGGCCCAGCGGGCGGTGATGAGTTGGGGCGAAGCCGTCGCGTTGCTCGATCACTGCGACTCGGTCTGGCGAATGGGCCACGGCAGCCCGGCTCCGTATCAGCTTCTCGCGGGTGCGGGAAACCCCGACCTGGCGATCGAGTCGATCAAGGTTCTGCGGCGGCTGATCGACGGGCATCGCAAGTTCGTGTATGTGTCGAGCGAGTCGGGCGACCGCGATTACCTCACGTTCGGGCAAGCACTGCGGCCGCTCGAATACCTGATCCTCGGGACGCTGAACGAGCGAATCGAGGACTTCGTGAAGGGGCTGGAGTTCTCCGGCAAGATCTCCGTTGACACTCGCTGGGACGAATCGAGCAAGCCGTCGCGGCCCGAGGAATGGGTGCGGCGGTTTCGCGATGAAGTGGCCTCGCAGGTGCTCGTCGGCGTCTATCGGGCATCGGCCCTCGCCGCGCCACAGGTGTTCTACGCACACCGCGATCACTTCGAGGTCGCGGCCGCCATCGCCATCGCCGACAGCATCTTACTGCCAGATCGCGGCTTCCCCATGCTCATCGACCTCGCCGACCGTGCGTGTAAGTCCGTGTACGGCGGCGGCAGCCTGAACGACATGATCGACGCGGCTTACGCTCGCCATGGCGCAGGCTTCCGTTCCACAAGCGAACGCACACACCGACCCAGTTAACGCAACCAGGAGAAGCCCATGATCGAGACCAAGAACGGCAATGACTTTCGTCAGCAACTCGCGGCCGAGACGGCTGCTGCAGGAGGACCCGCCGTTCGGCATCGAGACGACGAGAATTCCGTCGGCAAGACGCTCTTCGATTTACCCGGAAGCACCGATCTCTCCGTGACGGTCGTGATTCCCAAGAATCAACTGCACACAGTCCCGGCTCAATCGCTCGTCCGCATCGTGAGCAGGCACGACAAGCGGAAGTATCTTGGTGTCGTGACGGCCGGCCCGTTCGCGGAACCCGACGGACTTCGTGGCGATTCACCCATGCTCACGGCCGTCGCAACGCACGGCGGCGAGTATCTGCCTCCGTATCACGGCCGCGTGCAGGTCACGATTCTCGGCGAAGAAACCGAGGACAGCTCGCTTACGCCGCCACGCCTGCGACCGCTGCCAAACAGCCCGGTGTTCGTGCTCGACGATGAGGAAGCCGCGAAGGTGCTGAAGTGCAGTGGCGACGTGCGGCTCGGTCTGGCTGTGGGACACGAGAATGTGGCAGTCGGCGTTCCGTCGCAGTTGAAGTCCGTGTTCCCGCGACACACCGCGATTCTCGGCACGACGGGCGGCGGGAAGTCCACAACGGTGTCGGGCTTGATCGCGCGTGCTCGTGCCGCGGGCATGGCCGTGATCGTGCTCGATGTCGAAGGAGAATATACGCAGATGAACGAGCCGACCGACCACAAGCCGATGCTGGGCCGGTTGCATGAACGCGGCATGGTTCCCGCTGGCTTGCCTGCGAAAGACATGACCGTTTACCATCTCGTGGGACGCGACACGGCGAACCCGAATCACCCCAATCGCAGACCGTTCTCGCTCCAGTTCGGGCGGCTGTCGCCATACGCCGCGATGGAAATTCTCGACCTCAGCGACGCTCAGCAAGAACGCTTCCACAAGGCATACGACATCGCGAAGGATGTGATGCGTGACCTCGGCATCTTCCCGCGGAAGCAGAACCAGGCCGAAGAACAGTTCCTGCTCGAATACGATGAGTTCGAGCGCGGCTATCCACGGATGACGCTTCCACTGCTGATGGATGTCGTCGGTGCTTGCCTCGCCCGCGCGGAGAAAGTGCCGAAGCAGGCACGCGGGAAGTCGAAGGACAGTGACGATGAGGATGAAGTCGCGCTGACCTTCGCGTTCCAGACGGCCGAGTTGCACACGAGCGAAGGCAAATCCGCGTTGGCGAAGCGGATCAACGCCGCGAACCCGCCTGGAAACGCAATCTCGTGGAAGGGCGTGCTCGGACGGCTCGGGCGGCTCAATCGATTGAAGGTGTACTGTGCCGAAACCGATCCAAACAAGGACAAGGACAAGCCACAAGACAAAAACGCGCCGCGTCCGATGAGCTATTCGGCGCTGCTTAGACCCGGGAACGTCTCGATCATCGACCTCTCGGACACGGGCTACTCGGCAATGAACAATCTTGTGATTGCCGACCTTCTGCACGGTGTTCAGGAAGCTCAGGAAGACAGCTACGCCAAATATGAGGCCGCGATCCGCGAGGGCAAATACCACACGCTCCCGCCGCGTGTGCTGATCGTGATCGAGGAAGCACACGAATTCTTGAGCGAAGAACGAATCGAGAAAACGAAAACGCTGTTCGAACAGGTGGCACGTATCGCGAAGCGAGGCCGAAAGCGCTGGCTCGGACTGTGTTTCGTGACGCAGCTCCCGGCCCACTTGCCGAAGCAGGTGCTGAGCCTGTGCAACAGCTTCATCCTTCACAAGCTGAACGACCCGGGCGTGATCTCGCTGCTGCGTCGCACGGTGGGCGGTGTCGATGAGGGGCTTTGGGATCGCTTGCCGAATCTGGCCCAGGGTCAGGCCGTGGTGAGCTTCCCGCACATCACGCGACCGCTGTTGGTGAGCATCGACCCGACCCAGGCGAAACTGCGGATGGCGGACTGAAAGCCGATCTCTCCTGTCCCGCTGAAGTGAAGTTCAAGATTCCTGTCGAGAAACACCGGTCGGACGGGAATCATTTCCGAACAGCCAACAGATACAGGAGAGCCGTCATGGAACCAGTGCTGATCGCGGCGTATCAACAGATGCTGAACGCCCACGCTCGTTGTTCAGTCGATCGCATCCTCGAAGAGCCTCAGTTGCGTTCCGAGTTCCTCGCGCAAGTGCGTACCTCGGTGCCAAACGGCCAGGAAGCCGACATCCTTCACGGGTTGAACAACCTCCGCAAGAAGAGCAAACTCCCACGTCGCGACGAAGCGACTCCGGCAAGCATCTGAGACAAGCCATTCGCGAATCAGGTGCAGTTCCGTGTAACGACCCGCCATGTGCGGCCAAGATAGTGTCGGAGGTTCACCCGATGAAACTAATTCAGACGATCGCTGCAGGTCAAGGCTTCCGTGAACCAGAATACAACCCGACGCGCTTGAAAACGCTCCGAACATTGCTCGACGCAGCACTGGACCAACGTGCCGATCTGCTGTTGTTGCCGGGCGGATTCCTCACGGCACGAACCGAACGTGAACTCCCGAGCCTCGTTGCCCAACTCACGGAACTGGCCGACGTCGCGAAACTCACCATCGCTGTTGGCGTCGATCTTCCAGAACCCACGAGCGGGAAAGCCATCCGGTCGCCGCAGTTGCCGTACTTCGGCTTCGTGTGCGGAACCACATCGGGCGGGCCGTGGCGACAAACAAGCAGCACCGGAGAGAACGCCGCTGATGTGGCCGAAGGCGATGTCCCCGGCGCAAACAGAGTCGTTTCGGTAGCGGGCTCGCGGGTCGGTGTGCTGATCTGCGGCGAGTTGTTCAGTTGGTGGGCGAGGCAGTCGTTCGCAGAACTCGAGTTGGAGCTCGCTCTCGATCTCGGACACTACGGCATGGGGACCGGTGTCACTCGTGCGTGCGAGAACATCTCCAGGAACGGTGAGTGTGCCGTGGCTCACACTCATCATGTTGCCGGCTGGAACAATCAAAGCCTGCACTTCGTCCGTGCCGACGGCGTGCGTGAATCCATGCCGCTGAACGACTGCGAATGGGTTGGTGACGACGAGTTCTGGATCGCGTGGTGCAGCCGCACCATCTGACGCTTTCAGTTCATAACCCCAGGAGCTTCCCATGTCCGCGATTGCGACGGACCCGATCCCGGTGCGCGCCCTGAACCAGGTCACATACTGCCCGCGACTGTACTACCTCCAGTACGTCGATTGCGTGATGCCCACCAACGAACACGTCGAGGCTGGACTGTTCGACCATCGTCGCGTCGATGACCCCGACCTCAAGAACAAGACACGCAACGATCGCGGCACGGCCACCAGTCGCGGCATCGCCCTGTCGTCCGAAACACTCGGCATCAGCGGCATCCTCGACGTCATCGAAGAGAAGAACGGCGAGCAGTACCCCGTTGAAACGAAGCATGGTTCCGCCCCGCACGATGATGACGGCAAACCCACAGTGTGGGACAACGACGCTGTGCAGTTGTGCGCTCAGGCACTGCTCATGGAAGAAGCCTTCGGCAAGCCGGTGCCTCACGGGTTCCAGTATCACGTCGGCAGCAAAGAGCGTGTCGAACTGAAGTTCACTCCCGAACTACGAGAGAAGACCCACGCCGCGATCAGCCGCTGTCGCGAACTCAGCGTTCTCGATTCGCCGCCCGAACCGCTGCCTTCCGAGTTGCGGCACCGCTGCTTCGGTTGTTCACTTGCTCCCGTGTGCTTGCCAGAAGAAACGCTCTACCAGATCGGTCATCCGCCCGCTGCCGAGGAGGACACAAAGCCAGTTGGCATCACTCGCGTCATTCCGCAATCCGACGACGGTGCCGTGCTGTATGTGCAGGAACCCGGCTCATCCGTCGGCAAACGGAGCGAGCATCTCATCGTGAAGAAGGACGGCAAGGAACTATCGCGGGTACCGATGCACGCCGTGCGGCAAATGGTCGTTGTCGGCAACGTACAGGTGTCCACGCAGGCACTGGAGACGCTTGCGGCGAACGAAATCCCGGTCTCGTATGTCACGGGGCACGGCCGCTTCATCGGCTCGTTCGTGCCGGCGCCCGCAAAGAACGTGTCACTGCGTGAGGCTCAATTCAAGAAGTTCAGCGAGCCAGCGGTGTGCCTCGAACTGGCGAAGGCCGTGGTGCGTGCGAAGCTGTCGAACCAGCGCACGCTTTTGATGCGAAACCTGCGTGACGACGATAGTCGTGGCAGCAAGGAGTACGGCGCACGCGGACTTCACGACCTGCTCGGCACCCTCGACCGCCACACTTCCGTTGAGTCGGTGTTGGGCGTCGAGGGACAGGGTGCGGCGCTGTACTTCGCTGAGTTCGGCCGCTTCTTGAAGCAACCGCCAACCGGCAAGGGTTTCGACTTCACGACGCGGAATCGCCGACCACCGCGTGACCCCGTGAATGCGCTCTTGTCGTTCGCATACGCGATGCTGGCGAAGGATTGCTTCTCGGCCGTTTGCACGGTGGGCTTCGACCCATACAAGGGTTTCTTCCACCAGGGCCGACATGGGAAGCCATCGCTGGCGCTCGACTTGATGGAGGAGTTTCGCCCGGTGATCGCGGACAGCGTGGTGCTGACGCTCATCAACAACGAGATGGTGACGAAGACGGATTTCGTGATGTGGCGTGACTCGTGTCAACTCACGGAAGCGGGGCGGAAGTCGTTCTTCGCGGCATACGAACAGCGGAAGGCGACGGAGATCACGCACCCGGTTTACGGCTATCGCATGAGCTATTCGCGGATGCTGGAAGTGCAGGCACGAATGCTGGCGGCGTTCGTTCGCGGCAGCATTCCAAG
>PNLP01000111.1 GCA_013823135.1 Planctomycetaceae bacterium | reverse complement strand
GGTCAGTTCGGCCCGATCGTAGTAGTCCATTGATCGGTGACCCACGGCTCACCGCCGTGGCCGAATTGAAGCTACCAACCCACCGCCACAACATCATTGGGCGAGTAGTGTGACCCACGGCTCACCGCCGTGGCCGAATTGAAGCCCAGTGCGCGTTTTACTTGGCGCACCTGAGCGGTCGAGGTGACCCACGGCTCACCGCCGTGGCCGAATTGAAGCTCCTCTAGCCAGTCCGCGAAAATCAAGTAGTGGGTTGTGACCCACGGCTCACCGCCGTGGCCGAATTGAAGCGCCAAAGACCTGCCGGCCGTTTCCACTCACGTTCAGGTGACCCACGGCTCACCGCCGTGGCCGAATTGAAGCCCGATGTAGTCTGCCTTGACGTACTTCACCGCCGCGAGTGACCCACGGCTCACCGCCGTGGCCGAATTGAAGCACGTTTACGCCCTGAGCGTTCGCGGCGAGAACCCAACGCGTGACCCACGGCTCACCGCCGTGGCCGAATTGAAGCCGGTCGATCTCCTCGATCACAACCACAATCACAGAGCCGGTGACCCACGGCTCACCGCCGTGGCCGAATTGAAGCCTGGCTGTGCAACTCACGGACCCGATCCGGGTGAGCCGTGACCCACGGCTCACCGCCGTGGCCGAATTGAAGCTCGATTCCGGAAGCCATTGTTGTTCAGTCCATGCAGGGTGACCCACGGCTCACCGCCGTGGCCGAATTGAAGCCCGCGTGCTCCGGGCCTTGTCTTCCACAACGGCTTCATGGTGACCCACGGCTCACCGCCGTGGCCGAATTGAAGCGGGAACGGCATCGCCACAACCTTGCGACCGGACGGATGGTGACCCACGGCTCACCGCCGTGGCCGAATTGAAGCATGCTCCCACCAGTTTGGTAGCGTTCTTGGCAATCAAGGGTGACCCACGGCTCACCGCCGTGGCCGAATTGAAGCAAGACGATGGTTTGCCGATGCCAATGCGAAGACGGCACCGGTGACCCACGGCTCACCGCCGTGGCCGAATTGAAGCAAGATTCCTTGTCCGCTTCCGATCGCCACCTGCGTATGGTGACCCACGGCTCACCGCCGTGGCCGAATTGAAGCCATGAGCTGAGTCCTGTGGGGTCTGGTGTGGTAGGAGGTGACCCACGGCTCACCGCCGTGGCCGAATTGAAGCGTCTTGTTAGCCTTCGCCATGTCTGCACCTTCGGCGGGGGGTGACCCACGGCTCACCGCCGTGGCCGAATTGAAGCCGGAGGCGTTCCCAAGACGACCGAGACCGCAACCGGGGGTGACCCACGGCTCACCGCCGTGGCCGAATTGAAGCCGGGCATCGACGCGGGCGGCACAATATATTGCTCGCGGTGACCCACGGCTCACCGCCGTGGCCGAATTGAAGCTCGTGCCTCACGGGCACCCGGTTCTCGCCGCGCCGGCGGTGACCCACGGCTCACCGCCGTGGCCGAATTGAAGCCTTGCACAAGATACACCGACAAAGAACGGGAACGGCGGTGACCCACGGCTCACCGCCGTGGCCGAATTGAAGCTGGTCATTGTCCATGCTTTTAAGCACAATCTTTAGGTGACCCACGGCTCACCGCCGTGGCCGAATTGAAGCTTCCTTTGGGTGAACAGAAAGAATCAAGCTGTCGTGGAGTGACCCACGGCTCACCGCCGTGGCCGAATTGAAGCGCGTGGCAGTTGAGCCAAGACATATTCGACAACCTCTCGTGGATGTGTGGACGTACACCGGGAGATTCCCCGCTACGGCCAGATCGGCGTAGATGGCGAGCGTGATCGCTTTGGTCCCTGGTGTCAGGTCGAGGATCAGTCCTCCGGGTGGGCACCTCAGGGCGAACTCGACAGCCTCTGTCGGCAGTCCGCCGGGTCGCGTGTCGCTTTCCACCGAGAGGAACGAGACTTCACACGCGTTCCCGGCCACCTTCCGAACCCGCTCCATTTCCTCTTTCCGGTTCGGTTCGGTTTCCCGTGTATACAGGATCAGAATTTTTTTCGGGCGGTGGATGCGGGCGGCCAGCTCGACAAGTTCCGAGGCACCACTGATGAACGTCACCAATCGTGAGCAATCTGGCCAGTCGGCAGGCAACTGCTTTCGGCAGCGGTCCGCGATCGGACCAAGCAATTCCTCTCGGTAATAGGCCGAGGCAAGTCCCTTCTCCCCAAGCGCAGTCAACAGCCTGTGATACCCGTTGGCATCGTCGAAGAACCGATTGCAGGCCGACTCCGTGTTCTCGACATCCGCAGCGAGGAAGTCGGTCATCGAGCCCGGTCGAGCGGCCAGCGCCACCCGGAGCGGGAGGAGAGCGGTCGCCGGGCGACCGTCCCGGTCGTCGAGCCGACGGAGTTCAAGCCCTTCGCCTAACTCCCGGAGCTCCTCTGGCTGGTTCCGTGAGACGAACATCGTCTTCGCCCCGAAGTGGCGGGCGGCAAGACTCTTGGCCTCGAACCCAGTGACCGGGCCAAGGCGGCGGTGTTCCGCGTCCCATCCAACGGATGCCCACACAGTCGGGTCGGTAGCGACTCCGTAGCCCACGGTCAGCAGCCCCGTTGCCAGGATGCCCCACGCCGAACCGCCACCCACACCGACCCACCCGGACAGGTTGTAGCGGTCGGCGTACATATCAGCTGCCAGCCGTAATCGCCACCGGCCCGTCATCGGTTCCCCGCGGTCTCGCGCGGTGTCAAGCAGTTCGAGGACGCGGCTCGCCTCGTCGCCCAACCCCGGAGGGAGGTCCACGCCCGCAGCAGGACCATCCGCCCGTTCCCACCGAACCGGTAGGGCAATCGCGTCGCGGAGCAACGGATAATGGTCAGGCGGGTCGGCAACGAATAGAACCCCCAACATTCCGTGGGGCAGCCGGGGCGGGGTGAGGAGATGGGCCGCCTCGTTCGGGTTGCCGAGGACCGTTCCGGAGTATGCTGCGGCGCGGTTGAGAACCTCGTCCCGCGCCGGACACGAAGGTCGAACGAGAAGACGGCGTAATGGTCTGGGCCTTCCGCAGTGAGCGGGTAGAAGTGTGCGACCGTGACTGCCTTGCGGATGGTCTCGAACACGGTCTGCCATTCGTTGAGTGAGACGGCTTGGCGGCCGGGGTCGCGGTGGTGATCAGTGAGCCCGGCGGTCCGCCGGCCGTGCCGGTACAGGTCGATTAGCCGACGCCGCAGTACACTCCGCGCCCACGGTTCCAGAGGCCGCGACCGGTCATATGTGTGGAACGCGTGCTCGAGGAACTCAAACGCACGTTCCGCCAGTTTCTCTCGCAGATGGCGGGGTCGGCACGCCGACACGGTTGATGCAACATCAGCCGCCCAGGTGTACGGATCGCAGCCATCCGCCGCAGTGGTGATCGCATCGAGCAAGCCCTGGGTGTGGCCGAGTTCGCTGGGCGGGACGGAGTTCATGGCGTGGCCGTTCGCGGGACGCTGCGTGGTTGGACGCCGAGATGCGTCGCCCACTGTACCGCTATGACCGCGAATTGGACAAACGAAAAAGCAACCGGGTTCTCGATCTCGATCCATCTTGCTTTCCTCCCCGGGTTTCGCCCGTCTTCGATGAATTCGTCCGACCTTGTCGGTTCGTGACAAGATTTGGGAAAACGGTCGCATT
Source organism: Planctomycetaceae bacterium (assembly GCA_013823135.1). GTDB lineage: Bacteria > Planctomycetota > Planctomycetia > Gemmatales > Gemmataceae > Gemmata. The sequence goes on along the minus strand of PNLP01000111.1, from coordinate 9,202 downwards.
CGGGCGCCAGAGCGGGAAAAATCTGTGAACTCTGTCACGAGCCGATGTCCCGGTGCGAAATACGGGCGGACCACAGGGAGGAGCAATGATGCCGAAACGTGAAGACATCCCCGTTTGCCCGAAGGAGTTCAACCCGCCTCGATTGGTGACGCGGTCGGAAGTTTACGAGTTGGAACTCGCCACTCCGCTGTTCGGAGGCGGTGTGCAAGCGCGGCAAAACGATGAAGCCCACCCGATCCGGGAGTCGTCGATTCGCGGGCAGTTGCGGTTCTGGTGGCGGGCGACCCGTGGCCGCTCGTGTCCCAGTCTGGAGGCGTTGTGGCAGCGAGAGGAGGAGGTGTTCGGCAGCACAGAGTTCCCGAGCCCGCTTCGTGTCGATGTTGACCGGGCCGGCGAGAAACCGCCCCAGTTCGCACCCGCAGGCGACTTCCGTCAGGGCACGCCCGAAGGGTACGCGTTGTTCGCGCTCCAACAAGGCGACCGGGTCATTCGCGAGGGGTTGAAGTTCCGGGTGAAACTGAGCTGGCTCCCGGTCGAGCAACTCAGGCTGCAGCGTGCGGCTCAGAACGCATCGCTGGTGAAGGCGAAACGACCCCAACTGCCAACCGAGATCGCGGACATCACCGACGACCTCCGTGACGCGGTCTGGGCGTGGGTCAATTTCGGCGGGATCGGGGGGCGAACCCGGCGTGGGTGCGGCTCCCTGCGGTGTGCACGCCTGGCTCCCGGGACCGCTGCAGACATCCCCGATTGGTTCCGGGCCGCGACAGCTCGGTTCGGATCGCCGACGGTCAGCCCTGTCCTCTGGCCGGTTCTCCACGACCAACTCGTCTACCACCCAACCGAGGCAACCTCGGTGGACGCGTGGTTGCGTGCGATGAGGTTGTTCCGGGACTTCCGGCAAGGTGAAGACGTCGGCCGAAACCGGCGCGGCGCCGGTTCCAACCGCCCGGGACGATCCCGGTTTCCAGAACCTGAGACGATCCGCGAAGCCCTCAAACGAAGAAGTCCCAAACACCCTCGACTGCCGCAGATCCCGAACGACGCCTTTCCACGAGCGGAGTTCGGGCTACCGATTGTCTTCCAATTTCAAGGCGGCGAGGTAGATCCGACGGTGCTCTACCCGCGAGTGGGGGGTGAGCAACCTGAACGGATGGCGAGTCCGCTCATCCTGAAGTCTCTGTGTCTGGCGAACGGGAAGGCCGTGCCCGTGATCGTGCGGTTGGCCATCCCTCCGTTCACCGCTGTTGAACTGACTTGCAACGGCCGGCGTAACGTCGTCGGCGTTCCCCGGCCGCCAACCGCCGTCCGCCGACCAAACCTGGCGACCTACCCGAATTCGCCGCTGGCAGGTTCGACAGCGGGCTCGGCCATCGAGGCGTTCCTGGCATTCACGCAGAACACCACCAACGGATTCACGAGGTGCTGACCATGCCCGCCCATTTACTGGCGATCGCCGTCGGGCCGGTGCAAGAGTTTATCGCCGCCGCCCGCCGTACACGCGACCTGTGGTTCGGTTCGTTCCTCCTGTCCGAGGTGAGCAAGGCGACCGCGAAAGCCGTCCGCAGCGCGGGCGGGAAACTGATCTTCCCAAACCCGAATACCGCCACCGACCTCGAATCTGAGTCGGAACTGAACGTCGCCAATGTCATCCTGGCCGAACTTCCCGCCGGCATTGACGCGAGGGAGGTTGCCGGGAAGGCGAAGGATGCCGCCAAGAAGCGGTGGGAGTCGTTCGCGAACGAAGCCCACCACGAAGCCTCGGGCGTCATCCGTCCCGAGATCTGGGCCGACCAGGTTGGCGATGTGGTGGAGTTCTCCGCCGCGTGGAGTCCCCTCGGAGACGACTACCGGGCGAGCCGCGCCCGCGTGATGCGATTGCTCGCGGGTCGCAAGAACTGCAGAGACTTCCTCGCTGCGAGGGGCCGCCCCGGCGTTCCGAAGTCGTCCCTCGACGGTCTGCGGGAAAGCGTCCTGAAAGATCCCGCGGTGGAGCGGTGGCCGCAGAGGTTCCGGGCACGGTTACGGGTCCGCGAAGGTGAGCAACTCGACGTGGTCGGGCTGACCAAACGAGTTGCCGGAGGGACCCAGCCGTACCCATCCGTGTCGAGGGTCGCCGCCGATCCATGGCTGCGGGGACACGGCGGGCGACTCGGGCCACTGATCGCAGCGTGCCAGCAACTCGGGAATCAGGTGATTCGCCGGTTGAACACCGACGCCGGACACCCGCACTTCGCGGACTTCCCATTCGAGGGTACAGCGGTGTTCCGCAACCGCCACCACGAGCTTGTGGAGGAAACGGAGTTGGCCGAAGGTGCACTCCTCCCACTGGCGGATGCGGTCTCGAAACTCGGTGGGGAGCCAAATCCGTACCTCGCGGTGATCGTCGCGGACGGCGACAACATGGGGTCCACTATCTCGAAATTGCTCAGTCCGGAGGAACACCGCCGATTCTCCTCCAAACTGGCGCAGTTCGCGGTCGAGGCCGGAAAGATCGTGAACGAGCATCGCGGCGTTCTTGTGTACGCCGGTGGCGACGACGTGCTTGCCTTCGCTCCCGTGGATAAGTGCCTCAAGTGTGCCCGTGCCCTCCACGAGAAGTTCGGGACTCTCCTGGCCGAGTTGGTCGAAGAGCTGAACGCGAAACGACCACCGATCGACCATCTCCTCTCGAACATGACCCTGTCCGTCGGCGTCGCCATCGGGCACTTCATGGAGAACCTCGAAGACCTCCGCGAGTATGGGAAGGCCGCCGAGAAACACGCCAAGCAACCGGACGAGAACGGGGTCAAAGACGCGCTCGCGGTTCACCTCCACAAGCGGGGTGGTGGGCCGATCAGAGTCCGAGCGAGGTGGACCGACAACCCTGACGGTCGAATTCAGGAGGACGCCCACCTGCTCCTGACGCAAGCCATCCCAAGCCGCCTACCCTACAACCTGTCGCGGATGGCCGACGTCTACGACGGATGGCCACCGACGAGCGTTGCAGTCGCGATCCGACGGGATGTGCTGCGATTGATCGCGGCCAAAGCAGGCGACAGGGCGCAACTGAACCGGGTCGCGGAGACCGTGCGAGCCCGCGTGAACGACGCTGCTTCGCTGCGTGAATTCGCCGCAGAACTGCTGATCGCCCGACAGATCGCCACCGCATGCCGACAAGCCGGGGAAGGAAGGGATTCGCGATGAATACCACACTGACACTGACCGCCCACGACCCGATCGTGGCACGCGACGGCCGACCGTTCGGAATCGGCCAGGGGAACCGAATGCGCGGCCTCGGCTGGCCGTATCCTTCCGTCGTCGCAGGGTCGCTCCGCACCGCTCTTGGCAAGGCAGCGGATCTTCAGTTCACGCCCGCAGACTCCAAGCGGTTGTTCGATGTGGAGGTCGCCGGTGTCTTCCCCGTCGTGGACGGAAAGACGCTGTACCTTCCCGCCCCGGCCGACTGCGTCGCTGAGGAGGTGATTGAGCAAGTGGACGGGAAGCCGGAGAAGCGACTCGTCGCACACCGCGCAATGCCACCAGCCACCGACGCCGCCGATGAAGGTTGCGACTGGCCGGAAGGAGCCGCCCTGCGGCCCGTGGTCATTGCCAAGGAGGACGACTTCAAACCGAAGGACACCCCGGCGTGGTGGCCGGTCGAGAGGTTCGCGGAATGGCTCACGTGCGTTTCGGTCAAGTTCGACGAGTCGTTCCTCCTCGCGGCGAAAATGGAAACCCGCGACCACGTCCAACTCGACGCCGACAGCGGAGCGGCTGCCGAGAGTCGCCTATTCGCCACATCGGGACTGAGTGTCACGCACTTGCCGCGGCATCAAGCCAAACCGGAAACGGGCCACAAACCGTCGTTTCACGACCGCATGGCCGAGGTCACTCTCGCGGCCCGGGTCCGGGCTGACGGGTGGCCGGCGATGGAGAAGTTCGACACGTGGCACCCGCTCGGCGGTGAACGGCGACTCATCCACTGGGCGAACTGCGCCGACGCGGAGCTGTGGAAGTGCCCGGGTGCCGTCGCAACATCGCTTGCGAAAGCGAATCGCGTGCGGATGGTTCTGGCGACGCCAGCGATCTTCGAGCACGGCTGGCGACCGGGTTGGCTCAACGACCAACTCGAGGGCACGCCGCCGGGATGCGAGCTGAAACTGCGATTGGTCGGGGTGTGCATTCCGCGGTGGAAGGCCGTGTCCGGGTGGTCGCTGGCCGAACCGCGTGGCCCGAAGCCGGTGCGGCGACTCGTACCGGCCGGTGGTGCGTATTTCTTCGAGATGGTCGGTAGTGACACCGCGTTGTCGCTCGAAAAGCGGTGGCTGGAACCGGTGAGCGACAACGAACAAGCCCGACGGGACGGGTTCGGGTTGGCGGTCTGGGGCACCTGGTAAACGAACCACGAACGGAGAACGATACGTGCCGAATACACGAGTCTACTGGTTGCACGCGCTCTCTCCGACGCACGTTGGGGTGGGTCGGGGCGTCGGCTACATCGATCTGCCGATCGACCGAGAAGCGATCACCGACTGGCCGGTCATCCGCGGCTCCGCCTTCAAGGGCGTCTGGGCCGACCGGTACAAGGCGGACGACGAAAACCGGAAGAACAACCCGGAATTGAAGGCGGCGTTTGGGCTCAGTTCGGACAAGGACAACAACGCGAACTCCGGTTCGCTGATCCCGACCGACGCCCGACTGGTATGCCTGCCGGTACGCAGTTTCCGCGGGACGTTCGCATGGTGTACGTCTTCGCTCGCCCTGCGGATGCTACACCGCACGCTGAACCTCGCGGGTGCGACGAACTTGCCGGGGGTGCCGGACGCGGTGCCCGAGGCGTTCGGCAATAACCCCGGGCAAGCCCACGTCACGGCCATCACGCTCCTCATTGAGGACAGCCGGGTTTGCCTTGAGGATCTGGATTTGGTCGCGGTCGAGAAACCGCTCGTCGTTGCGTGGGCAAAGTGGATCGCGGAACACGTCTTCCCCGGCGACGCCGCGTGGCAGGGCGAGTTCGAGAAGCGGTTCGTCGTGCTCCCCGACACTGTCTTCGATTTCCTGACCGAAACGGGCACGGAGGTGAACACCCGAGTGCGGATCGACAACGACACCAAGACCGTTGTGGATGGTGCGCTGTGGACCGAGGAGTCGGTGCCTGCCGAGACGATCTTCGCCGGGGTCGTAGCGTGCGACCGCGTCTACCCGAAGACCACCGGAGTTACCGAAACGGGGTTGCTGACGAAGTTCGCCTCGGAGCCGCTGACCCTTCAGATCGGTGGGAAAGCGACCGTCGGGCGGGGACAAATGCGGTGCGTGTTCACGAACCCGAACGGGGGTGCGAAGTGAGCGTCAACACGAGGAGCCAACGGCTCGCGCAGAAAGCGTACGCGTGCATCGACGGTCGTACGCTGAAGAAGGAATACTCCACGTTCGCCCGTAAGTTCCCGGCGCTGGTCCACGCCTGCGGACTCGCGCAGGCCGTCGCGTTCGCGGTCGCCAAGAAGGAAACGGATTACCTCGCGGACCTCGCGGCAGTGCTCACGGCTGGCGGGCACCAGAACGTGCCGAACCCCGATGCTCTCGCGGCTCTGACTCGCACCGTACCTGTCTCGGGGTATCTGCGGCTCACCCGCGACACCCTCGATGCGGCCGTCTGGCTCAAGCGGTACGTCGAGGCGGTGAACACGGACGAGCCGGACAATACGAAGGTGGAGGAGAACCCACATGCGTGAGCCGATCATTGACCTCGCCGCGAAGCGGAACCGGGGGCAGCACCCCGGGTTGCTACTCCAACGGTGGTTGGCCGTTCAACCGCCGCCACCAGGGGACACGTCGCCCGGTGCGCGTCAGCAGAAAGAGGCCGCCATCGCCGACCGTCAGGCACTCTTCGAGGCGGCACGGGAGGCCGCGGACGACACGAGCGTTCAGGCGGTGTACAAGCTGGCATTCGAGCGGTGGGAACGCGAATTCCCGCATGCCCCGGATGCCGACGTGCCGCAACGGTTCGATGGCCTCGCCACGGAGGGCCGCATGGTCATCGGGTTGGGAGCCGAGAACGTCCTCGAAACGGGTCTCCGCTTACACCACACTTACGGCCTACCCGTGATCCCGGGGTCGGCCCTCAAAGGACTGGCGAACCACTACTGCGACCACGTCTGGGGGCAGAAGCACCTCGGTGAGGCTGCGCCGAACGACAACAAGTCGTTTCGTCGTGACGAAGCGTACCACAACCTGCTGTTCGGGTTCAGCCGGGACGCGAAAGCAGATGCCGGGGCGATCGTCTTCCACGACGCCTGGATCACCCCGGACTCGGTGCAGGGCTGTCTGTGTCAGGATGTGATGACCCCGCACCACCCCAAGTGGCAAAACAATGAGGCCGCGCCCACGGACTTCGACAGCCCTGTGCCCGTATCGTTTCTGTCCGTGACCGGGAGGTTTCGCGTTGGCGTGTCGTGGGCCGGCCCCGCGGCTCACCCGCAAGCTAAGAACTGGACCGAGTTGACCTTCAACCTTCTGAAAGAGTCGCTCAAGGAATGGGGCATCGGTGGGAAGACGAGCAGTGGGTACGGTCGGCTTGTCGTTCCGCCACCGCCTCCGCCGCCACCGGCACCGAAACTCTACGATAAGGCAACGGTCACCGTTCTGGAACGCCGCGACGTGAGCGGCAAGGCGACCTTCAAGGTGCAGGAGGTCGGGCGGCCGAAGCCCGGGTGGCTGCAATATGGGACGCCACCCGCGACGCTCCCAAATATCGGCGACACGATCCAGGTGTACTGGAACAATAACGAACTCAACAACCCGCAATACCGCTGGGACGCGTCCCCGCCACCACCGCCGCCTCGACCGGGCAACCGCCCGCGGCGCTAACCGAGGTTTCTCATGGCCCGTCCGATTTTGCTGTGTACCGTCGGCACCAGCTTGTTCTACCCGAACCTCGCCAACTTGCGGCGAACGTTGAAGGACGACGAGTCGAAGCCCGACGACACGAAGGCGATCAAGCCGGCTCTCCGCTCGACCGCCGAAATCCTTGCCTCTGCTCTCGAGGTGAAGGACTGGAGCGCCGTCGCCCGGCATCTCGCGGAATTGCCCCCGACCGAACGACTTTGTGGGGCCGAGGTCAACTCGGTCGCCAGCCTCGTTGCCAACGGGTACGCGCCAGCCAATGCCAGCGTCTTCCTCTTCCACTCCGATACCGACGATGGGCGGGCCATCTCGAGCGTCCTGGCCGCGTACTTCCACGCCCGAGGGCACGCCCCGGCCGAGGCCATCTGCGTGCCGGATCTGCAAGACACCGACCCGAAGCGGTTCCGCACCAAGGGACTCCGCAACCTCGCCAAGCTGCTCTCCACGAAGGTTCGCGAATACGGCCCTGGCGCATGTGGGATGAACGCCACCGGCGGCTACAAGGCCCAGATCGCCATCGCCGTGATGATCGGGCAGGCTGTCGGCGTCCCGGTTTACTACATGCACGAGCGGTTCAGTGAGATCATCGCGTTCCCGCCGATGCCGGTCGCGTTCGACTTCGAGGTGTGGATGCGGGCCAGCGGCTTGCTCGCGGCTCTGGAGAAGGGTCCGCATCCACGGAAAACCGTTGCTGAGGACTGGGACGAGAGGTACGAAAGTCTCGTCGATGCCACCGACATTGATGGCGTCGAGTACCTCGAACTCTCCGCGACCGGGCAGATCTTCCACGACACGTTTCGCGAACGATTTCGCACCGCACGAGACCAGGTTCTCCCCCCACCAGCGCTCGCCAAGCGGTCACCGAAACTCGGGGATCACGGTGTCATCAACCGGCTTAAGGCCGAACTGACCCGGCTCTTCGTGGATCTGGCCAACGCCGTTCCGCAAGTGACGGGGTGCGAAACAACCTATTGCAACCCTGACTTGCCGGAACCCGCGCGGTTCCGGGTGAAGGGCGACGAGGTGGAAGGCATCTACACCGATGGGACAGCGACGGTGAAGTATCGGGTGGACACAACAGCGACGACCCCCGGCCAGCGAGCGGCTGTCGTCGCTGCACTCAACCTTTGGTTGTCCGGTCGCTGAGACGGCTGTGTAACTTCCGAGCGAGTCGCCCCTCTCACGAACGCCCGGGGTTGAGTCCGCCAGGCCACCGAAGTGGCGGCGGAGACCTCGAAACGCAGTTGCATATTTCGTCGGAAACCATGTGGTGTTCAATATTTACGGACTGACAACGTGATGAAAGAATAGCGGCCGTTTTCGTCCGAGGATGGATGGCATTCTTTGATCGGGTTGTCGCGAAGATTTCACTTGGTGGCGTGTTTAGTGAGGAAGTGTTCAACAGCGGTTTTCTAAAATCGTATTCCGGCTTCTAGTCAAGGCCACCTGAATTCGTCGCGTTTGTTGGTGAGAGGTGTTAATCGGTTTGTTTTCGATTCGAGTCTTACTCGGGGAACTTGATGTACCTCTACGGAATTTCGGTACACATCGGTTGACTGCGCACCCCGGGCGGACCCTCCCGGGGTGCTCCATTTTCCCCCAAGAATCCAAGCCATTTCGCGACATCTGGCACGTTCGTCAAAGTCTCTGTTTCGAAAGAGATCACTCGGGGTCCAAGCGCAACCCATAAGGTTACACTCGGACCCCGAGTGATCTCTACGAAAAGTCTCTGAGTCTCTCCCTGAGCACCCCACTTCGGTTAACAGTACCGTTCCGCTTGGACCCCAAGTGATTCCTCGAAATCTAGCCTACATGATTCGCCAAAGTCAGACTGTTTTCCCGACTCATCGTCGTGCGCCAGTACGGCCTTGGCTGTGCGCTTTATGAACTGGTAACGGGGCAGACTCCTTTTGCGGGTTGCCCCGTTCAACAAATCTTCCTGCACAAGACGCAGCCTGTGCCGACGTCGCGGAAGATGCGTCGGGATGTGCCGCGTGAGCTGGACACGATGATCCTGAAGTGTCTGGAGAAGGAGCATTCGGGGCGTTACGCATCGTGAGGCGAACTGGCCGAAGACTTGCGCCGCTTCCTCGACGGCGAATCTGTGAAGGCTCGACGGATTGGCCCGGTGGAGAGATTCGGCTGCTGGTGCAAGCGGAACACTGTGGTTGCGTCGAGAGTGTGCTTCGAGGTGTGTGCAGATCCGATGGCCTGGACCTGTCGACTTGAACAACTTCCCACACTTTAAGCAGGACCGCGGCCGCGCCGTCGGTACGGATGCGACGATCGGTGGAACCGCGTGGGTCGAACGCTCTTG
>PNLP01000110.1 GCA_013823135.1 Planctomycetaceae bacterium | reverse complement strand
AAGGGCAACCCGAGCGGACTGCCCAGCGCGAAGCAGCTTCAATTCGGCCACGGCGGTGAGCCGTGGGTCACTTCGAGACGAGATCGGCAAGAGCAGTGGCGTGGCTTCTCGCTTCAATTCGGCCACGGCGGTGAGCCGTGGGTCACTTGGCATCACACGAGCCGAGAAACGCGACGGCGAGCCGCTTCAATTCGGCCACGGCGGTGAGCCGTGGGTCACCGGCCGCGTCGTGTGGTACTACCCACGCGGCGTGAGCGCTTCAATTCGGCCACGGCGGTGAGCCGTGGGTCACCAACAATCGTGCAGACGAACGCGGTGCCGACGTCGCGCTTCAATTCGGCCACGGCGGTGAGCCGTGGGTCACAGCGAGGGTGACTGATGGGGGGAATGACGATGGTTACGCTTCAATTCGGCCACGGCGGTGAGCCGTGGGTCACTCGACGCGGCCGCGGAACGACCGGAAGCACGGATTCACGCTTCAATTCGGCCACGGCGGTGAGCCGTGGGTCACAACAGCGAAGACCTCGCACCCTGGCGCTGCGACCCAGCTTCAATTCGGCCACGGCGGTGAGCCGTGGGTCACTGGATTATTACGCGCAAAGCGATTTGCCCGGCCTGGCTTCAATTCGGCCACGGCGGTGAGCCGTGGGTCACAAGACGGCAAGCCGACGGAGTTCACCGCGGAGTGGATGCTTCAATTCGGCCACGGCGGTGAGCCGTGGGTCACGAGCAGGAACAGCGGATCCTCGACCTGAAGCAGAAGGCTTCAATTCGGCCACGGCGGTGAGCCGTGGGTCACGGAACCGCCGATTGCGACTACACAATCAGATTCAGCTTCAATTCGGCCACGGCGGTGAGCCGTGGGTCACCGCGTGCGGGTCGAGTCCACGCGGATCAGGAATCACGCTTCAATTCGGCCACGGCGGTGAGCCGTGGGTCACAGCGATGAAGCGTCAGGTATCGACGAGCGCACACATGAGCTTCAATTCGGCCACGGCGGTGAGCCGTGGGTCACCCAGACGGGTGGAGTGGGTATGCTGAGGTACCATAGCTTCAATTCGGCCACGGCGGTGAGCCGTGGGTCACGGCGACCGCGCGAGACGTCCACCACGTTGACGTTCGGGCTTCAATTCGGCCACGGCGGTGAGCCGTGGGTCACCCAAACAAATCCGCGAACGCGTCAACGAGCACCTCGCTTCAATTCGGCCACGGCGGTGAGCCGTGGGTCACCACGAAAGGGCGGCAAATGACGAAGAAGAAAGCGGGCTTCAATTCGGCCACGGCGGTGAGCCGTGGGTCACCTCGCGGACGTTGGGGACGACGTAGTCGAACAGGTTGCTTCAATTCGGCCACGGCGGTGAGCCGTGGGTCACCTCTGGCAATCCTCTGTTGATGGCGGATCGACCTGGAGCTTCAATTCGGCCACGGCGGTGAGCCGTGGGTCACCAGGAGGTGATCTTCGAGTGGGTTCAGCACGACCAGCTTCAATTCGGCCACGGCGGTGAGCCGTGGGTCACGCCGAAGAGCTCGCGAGCGAGGCGCGCAAGATTCTCGCTTCAATTCGGCCACGGCGGTGAGCCGTGGGTCACCAACCCACATTTGCCCGCGGAGACGAAAGCCGACACCGGCTTCAATTCGGCCACGGCGGTGAGCCGTGGGTCACCGCAGTTCCGGTCGCGGAGGCCGGATGGGGGTACGGGCTTCAATTCGGCCACGGCGGTGAGCCGTGGGTCACCGGACGAGGATCTTCGGGACCAGCCACCGGGGCCGAGCTTCAATTCGGCCACGGCGGTGAGCCGTGGGTCACCGTCAACGACTACACCGGGTCGCTCTACCAGGTCGTGCTTCAATTCGGCCACGGCGGTGAGCCGTGGGTCACCTTCCTGGGGTCGGACTCCGCGCCGCACGCGGTCCCGCTTCAATTCGGCCACGGCGGTGAGCCGTGGGTCACTCGGGCCAGGGCGGCCGCGACGGAGCTTTCCACGCGGTGCTTCAATTCGGCCACGGCGGTGAGCCGTGGGTCACCAGTACGCGGCCGGCGAGGCCATGCACAAGGAGCTGGCTTCAATTCGGCCACGGCGGTGAGCCGTGGGTCACGTCAAAAGGCGCCTCGTAGAGTCCCCAATCGGTCCCGCTTCAATTCGGCCACGGCGGTGAGCCGTGGGTCACCTCCGGCCGTAGCTTCGCCAATGCTCTCGGAAGCCGATGGCTTCAATTCGGCCACGGCGGTGAGCCGTGGGTCACGGCGGCATACTTCCCAGACTGAGCAGCCCTTTGCACACCTTGCTTCAATTCGGCCACGGCGGTGAGCCGTGGGTCACGCGCTGGTGATATGGTTGGGGTCCGCTGGTTTGAGCATGCTTCAATTCGGCCACGGCGGTGAGCCGTGGGTCACGGCAAGTGTCCCGCACCTTCCGCATCATGATCCGGCCGCTTCAATTCGGCCACGGCGGTGAGCCGTGGGTCACCCGGACACGTCGTCCGGCCGCGTTTATCGCACACACGCTTCAATTCGGCCACGGCGGTGAGCCGTGGGTCACAAGGAGCAGCGCGCGCAGCTCATCACGGCGTTCAAGGCTTCAATTCGGCCACGGCGGTGAGCCGTGGGTCACTGTCTGCGGCTCAGTCGTGGGTGTCGGGTGCGATCTCGCTTCAATTCGGCCACGGCGGTGAGCCGTGGGTCACTTGGTGAGGCATGCAATCCGCCCCGCCCGTCCAATGCTTCAATTCGGCCACGGCGGTGAGCCGTGGGTCACTCGCGACGTGCGAGAGGATGGGGCGGCAGATGATCTAGCTTCAATTCGGCCACGGCGGTGAGCCGTGGGTCACGCGGTAGCCGGGTTTTCGTTCACCGCCTAACCACTCGGCTTCAATTCGGCCACGGCGGTGAGCCGTGGGTCACGACTACCGAACCTGCTCCCGTTCTGTCAACGTCGCCGGCTTCAATTCGGCCACGGCGGTGAGCCGTGGGTCACCTGGAGGGCTGAGAGATGGTGATGCGACCGAAGGGTAGCTTCAATTCGGCCACGGCGGTGAGCCGTGGGTCACGGTTCATTGGACAAGGATACGGCTCACAAGTACGCTGCTTCAATTCGGCCACGGCGGTGAGCCGTGGGTCACGTCGTGCAGCATCGCGACTGCCCAGAACATCGCGAGGCTTCAATTCGGCCACGGCGGTGAGCCGTGGGTCACGACAAGCTCCGCGACACGGCTCCGGGGTGCGATCCGCTTCAATTCGGCCACGGCGGTGAGCCGTGGGTCACCTGGCCAGTCCCGTAATCATTCCACGGGCGATGTCGCTTCAATTCGGCCACGGCGGTGAGCCGTGGGTCACTGCGGCCGGTTTCGAAACGCAAACGGGTTGGTCCCGGCTTCAATTCGGCCACGGCGGTGAGCCGTGGGTCACAACGTGGTCGCCGATTGCCGTGACCGAGGGCATTCGGCTTCAATTCGGCCACGGCGGTGAGCCGTGGGTCACATAGCTCACCTTCCCCGGAGCGTGGAGCGCACACGCGCTTCAATTCGGCCACGGCGGTGAGCCGTGGGTCACGACGATCAATTGGCGGCCGTGGACGTCGGCCGGGCGGCTTCAATTCGGCCACGGCGGTGAGCCGTGGGTCACTCGATGGGACATCTGAGTTCCTCGCAGATCTCGCTCGGCTTCAATTCGGCCACGGCGGTGAGCCGTGGGTCACGCCCATCTTGCGAGCGCGGGTGCGGGCGAGCATCATGCTTCAATTCGGCCACGGCGGTGAGCCGTGGGTCACCTGAGCCTGAGGAACCAGCAGGCCCAGCCGTCGGGGAGCTTCAATTCGGCCACGGCGGTGAGCCGTGGGTCACAACGGTATATAATCTCTCGGCTAATGCTATCGAGGGGCTTCAATTCGGCCACGGCGGTGAGCCGTGGGTCACATCCGTGACCCCATCATGAAGATCGAGGCACTCAAGCTTCAATTCGGCCACGGCGGTGAGCCGTGGGTCACGAGGGAGACCTAGTAGCATGAGCCTCCCACCATTAGGGCTTCAATTCGGCCACGGCGGTGAGCCGTGGGTCACGTCCGAAACCGCGGAGATAGAAGACCTGTCCCGCCTCGCTTCAATTCGGCCACGGCGGTGAGCCGTGGGTCACTATGGAAGACCAGCACTTCCATGACCTCAGCCTCATGCTTCAATTCGGCCACGGCGGTGAGCCGTGGGTCACTTTCTGCTGCAAGGGTACATGTACACCGAGCAGGCATGCTTCAATTCGGCCACGGCGGTGAGCCGTGGGTCACTTACATCAACTCCGGAACCTACGCATCACCGACGTGGCTTCAATTCGGCCACGGCGGTGAGCCGTGGGTCACCTGTTTGGGTGCGAGCAATGGGGCGATTGGGTTCAGCTTCAATTCGGCCACGGCGGTGAGCCGTGGGTCACGAGTACAACGCCGGTAGGATCACCCCAGAGATGTCAGAGCTTCAATTCGGCCACGGCGGTGAGCCGTGGGTCACTCTGCAATATGGAGTTCTAAATGGGCGAATGTATGACGCTTCAATTCGGCCACGGCGGTGAGCCGTGGGTCACAGTAGACTCGCAACATATCTTTCACCACTTGAACGAGCTTCAATTCGGCCACGGCGGTGAGCCGTGGGTCACGTGGGGTCTGTTCGGGCGTAACACTCGGACACTCAAGCTTCAATTCGGCCACGGCGGTGAGCCGTGGGTCACGCCAAGTCTTGGGGTAAAGGATAAAGCTATGACAATAGCTTCAATTCGGCCACGGCGGTGAGCCGTGGGTCACCTGTGAGCTTCTATGACCCAAAGAGCGAAGGGTTCAAGCTTCAATTCGGCCACGGCGGTGAGCCGTGGGTCACCAAGTTCATGGGTCGCAGTGCCCCAGTTAGTCCGGAGGCTTCAATTCGGCCACGGCGGTGAGCCGTGGGTCACCCGCTATTAAGACCGAACTACATGCACTAGCCGTATATCGCTTCAATTCGGCCACGGCGGTGAGCCGTGGGTCACCGAAGCTAGGCCATCCTTGATTTTCTTCAGCGTAACGTGCTTCAATTCGGCCACGGCGGTGAGCCGTGGGTCACCTTAGTACACAGTTTTTCGTGGACTGCGGTCTTAATGCTTCAATTCGGCCACGGCGGTGAGCCGTGGGTCACCTTCGAATCTGGAGGGGGCGGAAAGGGAAGCCCGTGGCTTCAATTCGGCCACGGCGGTGAGCCGTGGGTCACTTCCGGAGTTAAAAGGTTGTACGTCTGCGAAACCCGGGCTTCAATTCGGCCACGGCGGTGAGCCGTGGGTCACCCCCGTGACCCGATGGCTAAAGCTGCAAGGAACGGCGCTTCAATTCGGCCACGGCGGTGAGCCGTGGGTCACAGCGGACAGACGTTTACCGCAGTTCCCGAAGTGTTTCAGGCTTCAATTCGGCCACGGCGGTGAGCCGTGGGTCACCCCGGTCCCCCTGTCCCAGTAGTGCGAAGAACCCCACGCTTCAATTCGGCCACGGCGGTGAGCCGTGGGTCACGCGTAGTGCTAGAAAACAAGTATCCGAATATTCCACCGCTTCAATTCGGCCACGGCGGTGAGCCGTGGGTCACTACAGGAGTGTAGCTATGCGATTAGATTCGATCAAAGCTTCAATTCGGCCACGGCGGTGAGCCGTGGGTCACGGCAAAATGCGACTGATAAGCCTGCACCATTGGAACGCTTCAATTCGGCCACGGCGGTGAGCCGTGGGTCACTGCTACCCTTTTGCGTTCGCGGAACGGAACCCAATGCTTCAATTCGGCCACGGCGGTGAGCCGTGGGTCACCTGCGTCGTATGACGCAGCGAAGACCGGGCCAGAAAACGCTTCAATTCGGCCACGGCGGTGAGCCGTGGGTCACCCGTCGCCCGCGTGCGAGGTGGCGCAGGCACAGTTCGGGCGCTTCAATTCGGCCACGGCGGTGAGCCGTGGGTCACAGAGCCAGGGCGGGAGCCAGGACGACGGCCGGCACGCTTCAATTCGGCCACGGCGGTGAGCCGTGGGTCACCGTCTTGGAGATGCCGCGTAATACCGTAGACGACAACTGCTTCAATTCGGCCACGGCGGTGAGCCGTGGGTCACTGCTGTAGTCGTAGTTCTCTGTGTCACGCAGCAGACGCTTCAATTCGGCCACGGCGGTGAGCCGTGGGTCACGCGACACGCCGGGGAGTGCGTCCTCTGCCACGAGTGCGCTTCAATTCGGCCACGGCGGTGAGCCGTGGGTCACTTCTACGGTGCGGTGTGGACCGGAACCAACGGGCGAGGCTTCAATTCGGCCACGGCGGTGAGCCGTGGGTCACGATATCGGCAATCTCTACGTCGCTATCGACGGGGAAGCTTCAATTCGGCCACGGCGGTGAGCCGTGGGTCACGACCGTCTTTCGTTCGGTCACGGTCTGCTGAGCTGGTTGCTTCAATTCGGCCACGGCGGTGAGCCGTGGGTCACCGGGTGGGTTGCAAGTCCAGTCTGGAGAACGTCCCCGGAATCCGTCCGCGAGCGGTTGGGGAATCGGGGATGCTGAGGCATTCTGGTCTCCAGTACAGCGAGTCATAAATCCTCTCCCTCCTGCCAGTTCCGAGCCGCGAGCGTGGACCGAGCTTCCTCGCGGCTCAAGGTTGAGTTGTCAAAGAACTTGCGGAGCAGTTCGCCGACCACCCGAGTTTCACCACATCGCCGCTCGCGGGTGTTTTCTGGCGCAACCGCTCGCTATCGTTATGGCATCATACACCAACCCGTGGGAGTGTTCAGCAGTCATCCGCTTTTGAGAGACCGGTCAGGCTCATTCCAGTGCGAACGCTCGGCCTCGATCACGACACCGCTCACCGGTTCGATTTGAGAGACCGGTCAGGCTCATTCCAGTGCGAACAGGCCGAACCCGCGATACCGTCCGGCACCAACCGCAAGTGGACCACAGACAGCCACCGGGAATCGAACCCGCACATGATATGCTGGCAGACGCTGCATCGAGTCCGGCAAACAATACTGCCGCACCAACTCGACCCCAGCCCGGAACCCGACATATCGCCAATCCAACTCGGCCGCCTCTGCCAACTCTCGCGACAAACCCGCTTGCACAAACACTGTGCGAAGGAGTTGCTCGGCTTTGGTCGCGTCGCCATCGTCGTGTCCAGGTCGAATCACCGGCGTGACCGTGGACCACGCTCGTCCGCTGTCCGTATATCGTTGCAGCACCCAATCCGAATCGGGCAACTCGTTGAGCATCCCTTTCAACTCGCCACCCTCCGCCACGAGTTCTTGCCCGGGAAGTCGCCGACGAAGCCAGTCGAGCCGATCCTGAAAACCAGCCGGCGCGGCGATCAACACTCGACGGATTGCCCCGACGTGTTCGCCCTTCTCGCCGCGTCGTTCGATACTCGGCAACGGCAGATACATGAATCGCTCGTCGGCACGCACACCGGTCAACGGCTTCTTGTTGTCCAGTGGGTCGTGACCGTGAACGAACGCGGCGATGTCGCCGTACTCGGAGGGCCAGCCGTCGCACACTTTCGCGGTTGCGTGGCGGACCCACGCAGCGACATCGCGACAGCGGCGGGTGGTGTCGAACGCCGGGGGTCGATCATCGGGATCGACGGAGTTGATGCGGAACGCGACCCACGGTCGAGCAGTTGGATCGGTGGCGCGACGATAGCTGACGGTGTCGAAGACGGTGAGCGGCGGCACGGGGCGGAAGCCGTCAGGTTGAAGCCTTTCGAGGAAGGCCGTGTGCTTCGTCATGAGGGCTTGAAGCGTTCCGGATTTCGGCACGCGAAGTTTCGTTCCGGACGCATCCTTGGTGGGTTGCCATCGCTCACCGACGAATTTCGTTGCCTCCTCTTGGGAGATGACGGTAGCATTCCCGGCGACCATATCGACACCCCATCCGAGGTGCGTAATGCTTCGCGCTGCCGCTTGGAGGTTGCACGTAAAACTCTCGATCTCCAACGAGTCGGTCACGGTCCACAAGTAATGAACGGCATGGCCACGAAGAATGTGCGTCGGACGAACAGTCTTCATTGTCTTCAGTTCGTTCTGCTGTTTTTTCGGAACCAATCCTCTCGAAACCGGACCAGCCCAAACATCCAAATCGTTGTTCGGAACAGCGATGCGAACTGGCACACCAGCATGGCATGTCGGGGCGATGATGGTGGGCGTTCCCAATCCCTCAAGCCACGACAGCATCGGCTTGGCATAATCGTCAAACTGACGCATTCGCCACCGGCTTGCTGCGGCATCAGTGAGCGCTTGGAACACACGGAGTGGCGATGGTGGCCACTCCGGTTCCCCTCCGTCCGCTCGCCCGTGGAACGATGCTACAGGATCGAGAAACTGAACAGTCACACAGAGGACTTTCGACATGACATCCCCCGTTAGTTCTGACCAGTGATTTTGGATGCGACACCGCCGGTGTGCTCAATGTCGAGTTTCGTTCCGACTTTCACAACCGAGTCGAATGTCGCAGCCTCGTCGCCCTTTGTGATGGCGGTTGCTGAAGTCATAGAGAATTCGAGTTTTTTACTTCCCTTTTTCGCCTTGAACTTGTTACCCGCCACATCGATCGAGGTGACTTCAACCTTCACCGTCTCCATCTTGACTTCACCGGCTTTCTCAGCGAGTGAGGCGTCG
Organism: Planctomycetaceae bacterium; assembly: GCA_013823135.1. GTDB lineage: Bacteria > Planctomycetota > Planctomycetia > Gemmatales > Gemmataceae > Gemmata. Next base: position 4,434 of record PNLP01000110.1, on the reverse strand, counting down.
AACTTCTCTTCGCGGTTCTTCCCAATCTTGAACTCCTTCGCCGCCGCTCGTGCATACTTCAACGCCTCTTCGTGACTGAGCTTGGCGTCCGGTCGAGTGCCATCCAGATTCACGACCTTGAATTCGCGAGGCTTGTCGGTGTCCGGCACGAGGTTGCATCCCTGCCTCAGATACGGGTCTTGTGGGGCAGTGAGCGCGACCAGCGACAGACCCAGAATATATCGCCGAAGAGACTTCGTTCGATCCACTGACAACGTACCGTCTGCTTCCAAAACAGCCAGTCGCCGGAGTGCGGCCAAGCCGATTGTGACATCTCGCCGAATTGAGCCGTTCGGCATGAGTTGAATGCCCCCCGGTGCTCTCGACGCCAGAGCATTCGCGAATCCGTCTTTCGATTCCGCGCCGGGCAGGATATCGAGTTTGGCAAGGTCAACGGTCATCTGCGTCAGGAAGTTCGCAGAGCGGGTGTGACCACGGACGTTGAATGCGCGAATGGTAGATGCCAGGAGCCGCGGCACCTTTGCGGACGTGTCGCGCGAGTCCCAAACACCGAAAACAAGCGAGGTCGGCGCGAACTGCGCAAGCTTCTCAGCGTTTCCACGCAACACTTCCTGAAATGCAGCCCGAAGTTCTTTCTCGAAGGGCGAACAGCGAATGATCGCATCGGCGGCGCGATGATTGGCGTGCAGCAGATTCAGCCGAATCCCCTGCGCCGGGAAAGTCACGACGATTTGCGGTACGAGGTCGGCATACTCACCCGCAGCGAACAGCGGTTCGATCCGGTTCGCTTGCGATCCAACACTGTCGATCAGGCAGACATTCGAGCCGTCAGGAAAAATGTCGAGGTTGTAACCACCCTGGAATTTCTCCTTGTCCCTGTCGGCCCCTTGCTGAGCAGCGTAAGTCGCCGGGAAGAAAACGCCGTCTCCCCCTTCAACCGGAATCAGATATTCGCGGATGACGAGGGCTGCTGGGCCTTTGTCGCTGAACCAATCGTCGAACTTGGTCAACTCACTCATCAGAAACTCCTTGTCGAACTGGGTAAGAAAAGGCGAGCGCGGCATATTGACCGCGACTCACCACGGAACAGCGATAGCGGACGGCAGACGCTTCTGGCATTGCTCCTGCCATCGCGGCGGCAGCGACGGCGGGCGAATACGGAGCGTGCCAAGTGAAGTAATCGAATGCGTCGCGGTTGGCGTTCATCAACGGGCGGAACCGCTGAAGGCCCACAACCGCCAGTAATTCGACAGCCGGGGACGATTCCACTTCCATGTTGTGTTCGTTCGGGGAGAACCCGACATCCAGAGGGTTCCAGGCAGGGCCAGGATCAAAGCCGAATCGCCCTTTCTGAAACAATCGTTTCGTGAAGATCGTCTCGAAATCTTGGTTGGTAAAGACCCGCAATTGGCGAGCGAGTTCAAAACGTAAGGCGGACCAAATCCGCAGGGAAGTCTGTTGACCCGACCAGAAGTTCCACGGCACATTTGAAATGACCTGCGACACATTCTTAACGAGCGCAATTCGCGTCCAAGCGTCGAGGATGAGTCCGGTTGTTGATCCGCCATCGAAGGTGAACGCAAGCGGGGCGATGATCGGTTGAATTACCAATCCATTGCACTCCAACCGCTCAATCTGGGTTGGCGGGTCCATCACAAGTACGGCGAGCAAGTAATCCAGGGTTCCGTGGCAGTCGACGTGAAACCGTCCGTCACAGAACCATCCCTCCGCACCAGGCCAAACGCGGTCGGCGAGTTCCAGCAGGCCACAGCACGCGAAGAACTGTCCGGGGTTCGTTGGGTCAACGTTCACGGCGATGCTCATTTCACGCCCTCCTTCAAAAACTCGGACGGGCTCCCACTCGCAGCCCAGTCAGCGGCGCGAAGAAGTGATTCGAGATACGCCAGTCCCCAGCGACCGTACTTGCGCTGTAAGCGAGCGAACCGTCGTGGGACTTCGCAGGCAATTGCGGCAGTGTCGGAATGCTCGGGGTCGAATGGTTTCGGGAAGTGCGGACGCCCGTAGCCGTGGTGAACGGCAATCAAGTGTCGGATCAGTTCCTTCGTGTCCTCGTCGGGCAGATTCTGAAAGTCGGGTTCGCGCTCCAGATCAACGAGCGAACCGAACTCGTGGCGGTAATCTTCTTTCAGTTGGTTGTTGCGGTTCTTGGTGCCCGACTTTGCCAACAAAGGTTCGGCATTCTTGAAATTCCCCAACACCTTTTGGAACGCAGCACGCCGTTTCCCGTGGTCGTGGAAACGAGCCGCCATCTTGACAGCTTGTGTGAATTGGTCCGACAACTTCAAGCGTTTGACAATGGCTTCCGCGTGCTCCAGCACATTGGCGACGTGAACCGTCCAGGCTACAGGTCGCTTGCTGTTCTTGTTCTCTTCGACATCAAGTGCGCATCGGTGCCAGTATCGCCTTCCACTCGCCTGCTCGGAATCGTCGGTGTTTGGTCGGGTATCGATGGTGTCAACGATTGACATTCCCTCTGGCACATCGTCGTCGTCCCAGATTCGTTTTCGGAGCCTTTGGCCATCCTTTCCGAACCACTCATCGGCGACGTCGTAGTCTTTACGCAGCGGATCGTATTTCGACGCTCCGTCGAGCAATCCCTTTTCCAGCCCTCCGGCTTGCGGGGGCAACAGGATCGTTTTGTCTTTCTGGTCGTCTTTGTCGCCCTCAATCACTTCACCGAGAGTCGTCACTTCGACGCGATCCTCGTCATCGAGAATCCAGACCGGTGTTTCGGGTGGGGCGTTGAGTTTTTTGAGTGCGTTGAGGACGCGATCCGTGCGATCCCTGAGGAGTTCGTGGTTCTTCAGTGGATAGTCTTCAAGCAGCTCAGTCGCGTACTTTTGGAACCGCTTCAACTCGCGTTGAGTTTCACCTGTTTGGCGCAGTTCCCACACTTCTTCGCGCCAAGCCACTTTCGTCTGTGGCGGTTCCCAAGTGCTGAGACCGTGCAAGTACGGTTCAATGTTTGGGCGACCTGGGAGCCGATCGCGAATTGTGGTGAGCGCCCACGAATCGAATAGGAAATCTGAGACGGGGAGGATGGTTGGCGGCGGAGAGAACGCTTCAATCCGAGCATCGGCATCCAACCCGCCGAGCGCGGCCGGGCTTCCATTGCCATCCAACGAGCGAAGCAAAGCGAGCGTTGCTTCTCTGCGGTTGTCGTAGTCCTTCCCGTCGAACTTCGCTGGAACAACGATATCAATTCGCGTTTCCACGCATCTGCCGAAACGGTTCACGCGGCCAAACCGCTGGGCCATGCTCTCGAACGGTGACAAATCGCAAACGAGGTGATCGGCAGAGATGTTCACGCCGACTTCACCAGCACTCGTACAAACGAGGAATACCGTTCCAGCCTCCGGTTCGATTTTCCAACGTTCACGTTCGTCGGCATCGTCACGCGGTTTCGGCAGGAACCGAGCGAAGATTGGGCATCCCTTCGGATCGCGCGGGTCAGCCATATCGTTCCGTTCCAACCCTCGCAGCGTGCCCGTCAATTGTTGGACTTTGTGCTTGGCTTGGCGAAGTCCCGATACAACCGCGTTGAGGGTGTCGACCGTCCGCACGAAAACAAGGATTGCTTGCTTTGAATCTTTGTGAGCATTGCAGAGGCTAAGAAGTTTGTCGGCGAGCGGTTTCTTCTCGTCTGCGACCGTGTGGAATACGAGCGATTTCTCGGCGTTGATCCGACGCTTCACCTCAGCATCTTCCTTGTCCGCTGCTGACAGTGAGAACACATCAACTTGTCCGCGTGAAGTTGCTGTTAATTCCATCACGCGGAACGTGCCGATGTCTTTGCAGCGCTTCTGCTCGTGTTCAATCGCTTCGATCAACTTCTGAAACGCAGGCTCCAAATGAGCCTCATCGTGGATCAGAAGCACATCTTGCCCAAGAAACCCGGCGTGAAGCGGTCGCGATTTGAAGCCGCAACCGTAGCCCGAGAACAGCAGGCGGCTGCCAATCATGTCCACGGTGCCGCAAATCACCGCCGGGCGCGACGGATCGGCGCTCCACTCACGGTTGTCCGCGAACTGTCCGCGAAGCGTGCTGATTGCCAACTCTTCCGGAATGCCCGCCTTCTCGCGGTTGTTCCGATACTTCTCCACCTCGTCGGTGGTCTGGTCAACCACCGTGCGGCGGTTCACCACGTACACCAGGCGGCGAGGCATCTTGTCCGGGTGGTTCGTCAGCGAGATAAGCCACACCGCGATCACGGACGTCTTGCCGAGGCCCGTCGGCAAATTGCACGACGACGGGATGTTGTCCGAGCGGTCCGAAATGAACCGCTCATAGAGCGCCTTCTGCCAAGGGAATGGGTCGTTCCCGGTCAGAACCTTGAAGGCCGTGTCGAAGTCGATCTTGCTCATCGGGCGAACTCCGTCAGAGAATCATCACCACGTCGTTCTTGTTGTGTGA
>PNLP01000109.1 GCA_013823135.1 Planctomycetaceae bacterium | reverse complement strand
TCGCACCGAGATCTCCCATGAAACTGCGGTCCCTTCTCGCGTTTGTCACTGTGTTGGTGATGTCTCCTGCGACGTTGCCCGCATCTGAGCCGGAGCGACTCCCGTTGGCCGCAGATGACGTCCCGAACGTGTTCGTTTACCGCGACACCTGCAACGTCTACGTGCTGCGAGACGGCGACGCGGCGTTGCTCGTCAATCTTGGCGATGGCGGCATCCTCGAAGAATTGAAGAGGCGAGGCGTCAAGAACGTCGAATGGGTTCTGTTCACGGATCACCACCGGGAACTTTGCCAGGGAATCGGCGTCATCGACCGAGCGAAGACGAAAGTTGCGGCTCCGAAGGTCGAGCAAGAGTTGTTCGAGTCGCCGCTGCAATTTCGCAAATGGCGTCCGACACTGAAGGACCAGTACACCGTTCACGGGGCCAGTTACGTCCGCCCTCCGGCGAACGCCATCAAGCTCGATCGCTTGCTCGAAGCCGGCGACGTCTTCCGCTGGCACGGTTTCGAGATCACCTGCGTCAACACACCCGGAACGTCGCCGGGCGGGATGAGCTACGTCTTCAAACGCGGCGACCGTGTGCTCGCTTTCACAGGTGGAGTCATCCACGACGGCGCGCGCATGACCAACTGGTACGATACCGAGTGGGACTACGGTTTCGGCAAGGGGCTCGACACGCTGATTGACTCCGTCCAGCGGTTACGCGACCTGAAACTCACCCTGGCGTTCCCATCTCAGGGGCCGGTGATTCGTAACGCCGCCAAGCAACTGGACACATACCACGCGCGGCTCACAGCATTTCGTCCCGACTATCTGCGCGGATACCCGGTAAACAACCTGACGCAGCGCACGAAGGTCGATCCCATCATCAAGCCGACCGCCATCCCGCAGATCGTGCAGGTCACCCCGCACCTGTACAAGTTCAGCGACATGCTGGCCGGAAAGAACTTCGCGATCATCATCTCGGACAAGGGCCGCGGCTTGCTGCTCGACTGCGGGGTCTTTCCCGAAAAGCTGCTGCACGAGTTGATACCCGAAATGAGGAAACACCTGGGCCTGAAACGGATCGACGCATTGTGGATCAACCACATGCACGGGGATCACTTCACGCTCGGTGCGGCCCTGAAGAAGCACTACGACGTCCAGATTTGGACGCTCGACCGGATCGTCGATAAGGTCCGCAACCCGCTCCGGTACGACTACTGTGCCCTGATTACGTCCTACAACCCGCGTTACGAAGGATTGCCTGTTGACCTGCCGTTGCGTGACGGCGAGGTTGTCGAGTGGGAGGGCCTGAAACTTCACTTCGACTGGATGCCGGGACAGACCGAGTTCGGCAACTGCCTGTGGCTGGAACTCGACGGCAAAAAGATTGCCTTCACGGGCGACAATCTCTTTGGCGACCCGTCCGATCGCGAACAGAACGGCCATGAAGCCGTCGTCGCCCGCAATAGCGCGATCTTCGAGGAAGGCTACATCCACGGCAGCAAATATCTACGCGATCTCAAGCCCGACATCATCATGGGGGCTCACAACGTCCTGATGACCAACCCGACCGCGTTCGTCGAGCGTTACCACGACTGGTCCAAGAGAATTGTCGCCCGCTATCAGGAGCTGCTCCCCGATCGGAATTACGAGTACCAGTTCGATCCGTTCTGGGTCTCTGCCTACCCGTATCGCGTTGACTTGCGAGAGCAACCCACGCAGGAAGTGACCATCACCGTCCGCAACTTTCGCGATCAGCCCCAACGGCACAGCATCCGCTTACGCCTTCCACCAAACATCACCGCCACCCCTTCGATCCTGGAAGGAACAGTCCCAGCGAAGTCTCGTAAACAGTTCAAGGTCGAATTGAAAGCAACCTCTGCCCAGACCGCGACAGGGCTTCAAATGATCCCGTTTGACATCACACTCGACGACAAACATCACGGAGAACTGTTCGACTTCCTGGTCCACTCCAAACCGGCACCCGCTGAGGCAAGCAAGGGCAAGTGACCTCCATTCGTCATCACGGCGTTGTTGCTGATTGAAGGTCGAGTGTTGCAGTTGGAACCCCGATCAGGGAAGCTGTGAAGACCTCGATCGTCTTCGGACAGGAGAACACACCCATGAAGCGGGCTATTTGCTTACTCCTGCTGAGTCTTCTCACTGTCGCGGTGCCTGGGCTGGTTGGGCAGGAGAAGAAATCACGTCCCTCGAACGTCAGTCCGCAGCACATCTCGAAGGATGCCGCGGTGAAATACGACTACGACATCGTTTACGTGCGTGCGCCGCGCAAGGGGGACGACAAACAAATTGCCTGGGCCGAAGTCTTCGCACCGCTGCGCGGCGAACCCGGCTCCGACCTGATGCTGCTCCACCCCGACGGCACCGAGGAAGTCCTCGTTGCGGCCGGCGACGATGCGATCGCCGATCCGTTCGTCTCCTTCGACGGGGAATCGGTTTACTTCGCTCGGTTCCACAACATCACCAAACCCGGGAGCGAGAAACCGACCGCCGAGAGTGCCGACATTTTCAAGTTGCACGTCAAGACGAAGAAGATCGTGCAGTTGACGCAGCAGACTTTCACCCCAAATACCGGCGTGACGGCCAAGGGTCTGAAGCCGCCGGGCGTGTTCAACATCGGCCCGTGCCCGCTGCCTGGCGGCAAGGTCATGTTCACGAGCAACCGCAACGGCTACCACCCCACCAAAGGCTACACGCCGACCACATTGCAGCTTTTCGTCATGGACGACGCCCCGCAGCCAAGCGAGTCTGCCGGGCAGGCAGCGGCCGACTCGCGGAGCAATGTCGAACTGATCGGCCACATGAACGTCAACTCCGCGCTTCACCCAACGATCCTCAAGGACGGTCGGGTGATGTTCACCAGCTACGAGTCGCAGGGGCTTCGCGATCTCCGGCTGTGGGCAGTGTGGACCATCCACCCAGACGGCACCAACTGGGCACCGCTCGTCAGCGCCTTCGGTCCGTCGGGCGACACGGCCTATCACTTCATGACGCAACTCTCCGACGAGCAGATCGTGGTCGAGGAGTATTACAACCTCAACAACCTTGGCTTCGGCACCTTCTACAAGATGGCGGCGAATGCACCCGTCGGGCAGCCTTTCTTTGGTTCCGCGTTTCCCAAGGATGCACGAAACCTTCCGTACAACGGGACCGAGTACAGCCGCATTCCCTTCACGCCGCAGGGTCTGGAACGGCTCACCACCTTCGTGACAGCCTTCGATGCCCCAGCTCGTCTTGCCGATCCCGCAGATCAGAAGTCGCCGCGAGTCGGGAAGGTGACGCACCCGTCCGGCGCACCCGACAATCACTTGCTCGCGGTCTGGTCGCCGGGGCCGGTGAACAGCAACAACGGCATCAAGAAGCCCGCCATCGACAGCGGCATCTACCTCATCAAATCGGGGAAGGCGATCGACGAACCCGGTCAGATGCTGACCATCAAGAACGACCCGAATTACAACGAGCAGTGGCCGCGTGCGCTCGTGCCCTACAAACGCATCTACGGGGTGGACCAACCGAAGCCGCTCGCAGCATTGCCCAACGACGGCAAGGCTTCTCCCCATCTGCCGGCGGGCACGCCGTTCGGCCTCGTCGGGACCAGCAGTTTCTACAAGCGAGAAAGTTATCCGCACGGCACCGTCCCGAACGGCAAGGTGACAGCCGCTTACGCGGGCGGCAACGACCCGTTCCAGGGTCTGGGCACACTCGCCTACACCGGCATCTCGGGCAACTGGTTCGTGCAAGGGGCGGACGCTTGCCGTTACGAGAACAGCGAAATCCACGCCGTGCGGGTTCTGGTGACGGAGCCAACAACCGACCCACGCCACACCGGCAAGGGGAAGCGACTCTGGTGGAACGCCGCCAACGAACGATTGCGCATCCTCGGCGAATTCCCACTCCGCAAGTTCGCGGGAGAATCACAACCGCTCGACCCCGACGGCAACCCCGACACGAGTTTCCTCGCGAAGATTCCTGCCGACCTGCCGTTCACGTTCCAGACACTCGACAAGAATGGCATGGTGCTGAACATGGCGCAAACCTGGCATCAGGTTCGCCCCGGCGAGATCCGCAATGATTGCGGTGGTTGCCATTCCCACAGCCAGAAGCCGACCGACTTCAACCTCACCGCTGCCGCCAAGCCGGAGTATCAACCATTCGACCTGACCAAACAGACGCCGCTGCTCACGAGCAAGAAGGCCGATGAATCGAGCAAGCAGTGGGACGCGAAGAATGAAACCGGGCTGCGGTTCGAGAAGGGTGTGAAGAACGTCGAGTATTACCGCGATGTGAAGCCGATCCTCGACCGAAGTTGCGTCGCGTGCCACACGCGAACCAGCGAGAAGCCCGCCGGCAATCTTGTACTCGACGATGACACGCTCATGCAAGGGCCGGGAAGTTTGGGTGGCCTCGTATCTGGACCGCCGGGCAAGGTGCCGGGAACGTACTTCCGTCTGGCACTCGACCACGCGGGACAGTTCGGCCACAAGTCGCCGGTCAGCAACTGGGCGCACCCGCAGGCATCGCGTTATGTCCGGCTCTTCCAGGCCCGCCGCAGCTTGCTCGTCTGGAAACTCTACGGTGAACGTCTCGACGGTTGGAGCAACGAAGACTTCGCCTGCGAGACGATTCCGGGTGACCCGGATTCGCTGCGGTACAAGGGACAGCCATTCGCAAACAAGCCGGAGAATCGCCGGCTGGTCAACCTCGCGTACAGCGGCAGCATCATGCCGCCACCGGAAGCGGTGAAGGCCGGCAAGGTGCCGCCGTTGAGCGACGAGGACCGCCGCACCCTGGTTCGCTGGATCGACCTGGGTTGTCCAATCGACCTCGATTTCGACGCTGCCCAGCCAACCGCACGGGGCAACGGGTGGTTGCAGGATGACAGCCGCCCGACGCTCACGCTTACCTATCCGCGTGCCGGAGCCAATGCGGAACTGACGCGAGTTCTGGTCGGGATGCACGACTACGATTCGGGACTGGACACGGACAGTTTCCGCGTCGTGGCCGATTTCGCGGTCGATGGCGTACCGGCTGGTGAGAACCTCGCGGCGAAATTCAAGACGATGCCCGCGAGCATCTGGGAATTGACGTTGGCTCGCCCGATCAAGAATCTGGCCAGTGGAACGGTGACCGTCTCCGTGAAAGACCGGCAGGGCAATCTGACCGAGATCGTGCGCCGATTCTCGGTGAAGTGAGGGAAGATCGGAGTCCCGCACCGCGGGACTTCCCTCGGAATCGCGGCACGAGGAATCCGCCGTTCAAGCGGCATCTTGCCGTGTACTCCAATTACTCACTCTGCTTCGCGCCTTGTACAGCGATAACTGATCCGAAGTTCATCCCCGGCTCCGATTTCTTTCGACCCATGAATCTGCCTTAACCATCGAATGAAACTCGCCTGGCTGACCGATATCCACCTGAACTTCCACCGCCCTCCCGCGCTGGATGGGTTCTTCGACATGCTCGCGGAGACCAAGGCTGACACCTTCGTCATTTCTGGTGACATCGGGGAAGCTGATGACGTGACCGAGTACCTGGAGGCTATCGCCGGGAAGGCGAGGCGTCCGGTGTACTTCGTGCTGGGCAACCACGATTTCTACAAGGGCAGCATCGCTGGCGTCCGAGAGAAGGTTCGGGCAATCTGCGCGGCCACTCCGAACCTGCATTACCTGCCCGACGCGGGCGTCGTATCACTGGCTGAAGATGCCTGTCTCGTCGGTCACGACGGATGGGGCGACGGCAGGTTCGGGGATTACCACGGCTCCGACGTGTTGCTGAACGACTTCGGCCTGATCGAGGAGTTCGGCGGGTTTGACGAAGATCCGGGCGAGCGTCTGGCCAAACTGCATGCACTCGGGGACGAGGCCGCGGCTCACTTCCGAGCGGTGCTGCCTGATGCGCTGACGCGGTTCAGTCACGTTATCGCGGTGACGCACGTCCCGCCGTTTCGCGAAGCGTGCTGGCACGAGGGGAAGGTCTCCGGTGACGATTGGCTGCCGTTCTTCTCGTGCAAGGCTGTTGGCGATGCGCTGGTCGAGGCGATGGCACCGGATCGGAAGATGACGGTGCTGTGTGGGCACACACACGGCGGTGGAGAAGCCGTGATCCTGCCGAACCTCCGCGTGCTGACCGGCGGCGCGCGGTACGGGCAACCGACAGTTCAACGGGTGATCGAGGTCGGGTGACGCAGCCCCAAGCCGTCAGGGATTGCAGCGTCATCGCAGAGAGAAGCAGAATCGGGTAAATACAATGCGTCCCGGCACTCACCCGAGGACCGCCAGCGCACCCGCCAAACGAAAGAAACGAGGGGTTTCATGTTCAAGTTGCGGATTGCCGTTTTGATGACAGTTTTCGCCTGCTCCGGCTCGGCGATAGCACAGCCGGTGCGCAACTACGACGACAAGGGTGCCCCGCCCTTCAAGCTGCTGAAAGAGGGCGAGAATCCCCCGCTCGACGCCTACGACAATTTCGTCATCGGGCCGAAGTACGCGCCCGCGCCGGAACGCAATAAGGTCGAAGGCGTTCCCGAGGGGAAGGTGCAGCAGTTCGAGATCGACTCGAAGGACACCAAGCTGTTCAACCCCGGCATCGCCCGCAAGGTGTTCGGGAAGGTGGACCCGAAGAACCCGAAGACGCTGATCGTCGAGACGCACAACATCGACTACAAGCGCAAGGTCGGAGTCTACATTCCCGCTCAATACAAGGAAGGCACCGAAGCACCGTTCATGGTCGTTCACGACGGCCCCGGGCTCGGGATGAAGACCATCCTCGATAACCTGATCGCCCAGAAGCGAATTCCCCCCATCATCGTAATCTCCATCGCCAACGGTGGCGGCGACGCCCAGGGGCACGAGCGTGGCAAAGAATACGACAACATGAACGGCGACTACGCTGAGTACATCGAAACCGAAGTGCTGCCACGCGTGGAGAAGAACTACAAGGTGAAGCTGACCAAGGACCCCGACGGCCGCGCGGCAATGGGTTCCAGTTCCGGCGGCTCGGCCGCGCTCATCATGGCCTGGTTTCGCACCGACCTGTACCACCGCGTGCTGACCACGTCGGGCACGTTCGTGAACCAGGCGTGGCCGTTCGATGAGAAGTACCCTGACGGAGCTTGGGGCTTCCACGAGACGCTCATCCCCAAGAGCGACAAGAAGCCCATCCGGCTGTTCATCTCCGTCGGCGACAAGGATTCGCTCAACCCGAACATCATGCGCGACGACATGCACGACTGGGTGGAAGCCAACCACCGCATGGCCAAGGTGCTGAAGGACAAGGGCTATGAGTACCAGTACCTGTTCTGTCGCGGGGCCGGCCACGGCATCGGCAACGCGCAGGCACAGTTCCTTCCGCACGCCATCGAGTGGGTGTGGAAGGGGTATGCCCCGAAGAAGGACAGGTAGCCCCGTGGGGTATCCCAGTAGTGAAGGCGATTGAGTTTGTCACGTCACCGCCGGTCACCCGGCTGATAACTCCTCCTCGGGGACATCCCCGGGAAGGCCACACGCCGAACCCTCGGGATTCCTTACGGGGGGTCGTTGTGTGCCAGGCATGTTGTGTATGAGGAGATGGCTGCGTCTTTGTGGCTCAGCAATGTCGTGCACAACGCCGACAAGGATGGCGCGATCACGATTCCGTTCCACTCAGGGATTCTCGCTGTGATAACCACCCGTCGATCTTTTCTGTCATCTGCATTGGCTACCGGGACAGCACTGACAAGCACCCGCCGAGCGTTCACGGCGGACGGTCCCGCCGTGGTGCGTGACATTGGCTCGCGCCGCGAGTTGTTCGTCGATCGGTTCCTGATCGAGCAGGAAAAAGGGACGCAGCTCAAGTTGCACGAGCCGCAACTCGCGGCGGCAATGACCGAGCCGGCCGACAACATGGAATACGGCACGGTGATCAAGGATGGTGACCTGTTCCGCCTCTACACCCGAGATGGTCGGGGCGCGAAAGCCGATGGCACCGAACCAGAGGTCACACGGTATTGCGAGAGCCGCGATGGCATCCGCTGGACGAAACCCAAGCTCGGTCTGCATGAACTTGACGGCAGCAAGGACAACAACGTCATCCTGCACGAAGCTCCGTTCTGCCATAACTTCTGTCCGATGATCGACGCTCGCCCCGGCGTCGCGAAGGAGGAGCGGTTCAAGGCTCTGGCTGGCACCGTGAAGTCGGGCTTGGTCGCGTTCGACTCCAGGGACGGCATCCACTGGAAGAAACTGCGAGCTGCCCCGGTCATCACCTACACGAAGGAGTATGCCTTCGACTCGCAAAACGTCTCGTTCTGGTCCGAAAGTGAACAGTGTTACGTCTGCTACTTCCGGCACTTCCTCGACAAGAAACTACGGTCGGTCTGCCGCACGACATCGCCGGACTATCTGAAGTGGGCCGAACCCGTGCCGTTGAAGCCGAACTTCCCGGGCGAGCACCTCTACACAACGCAGACGCATCCATACTTCCGTGCCCCGCACATCTACGTTGCCTTGCCGACGCGGTTTCACCCCGACAGGGGCGAGAGCACCGACATCCTGTTCATGACCGCTCGTGGTGACGGCCCCTTCGACCGCACCTTCCGCGAGGCATTCATCCGTCCCGGTCTTGACCAGGCACGATGGGGTAACCGCTCGAACTACGCGGCGTTGAACGTCGTCCCCACGGGACCGAACGAGATGTCGATCTACACCACGCCATTCCGCCGGTTTGTCCTACGCACCGACGGCTTCGCCTCGGTTCACGCCGGAGCCGATGTCGGCGAGATGCTGACGCGACCGCTTCGGTTCACCGGCAAAGAACTGGCTGTCAATTACGCGACCAGCGCGGGAGGGAGTCTGCGCGTGGAGATCCAGAACGCTGATGGGAAAGCGATACCCGGCTTCGCACTGGCCGACTGTCGAAATATGGTGGGCGACGCGATCGAACAGAAAGTGACCTGGGCGAAGAACAGTGATGTCTCGGCGCTTGCCGGCCAAACCGTTCGGCTCCGATTCGTGATGCTGGAAGCGGACTTGTTCGCGATGCAGTTCGTGAAGTAACCGCGCTTCCGCGATCAGCACAAACAATCTGCTCGAAAGGCTCCTGAAGCTGGCGAAACAGAAATGAACGAGACCCCGATGTCGGCCACTCGAACGCGAGCTGCCGCAGGACGCACGCTCCGTACTCTGACGCAGTCGAACCCAACACGGAGCCAACATGCTGCTTGTCCGACGATTTCCATTTCTGATCACGGTTCTCGCACTCGCCATGCCTGTTCCCTCTGCTCCGGCCAATGATCTGCCTGCGGGAAAGGTGACGGCTGCGTTGCCGCTGATTGAAAAATACACGGATGAACTCCGCGAGAAGACCGGCGTACCGGGCGTCGCGATCGCCGTCGTCCACGCGGACAAGATCGTGTACCTGAAAGGTTTCGGCGTCCGCGAACTCGGGACGCCAGACGCCATCGACGCGGACACGGTGTTTCAACTCGCGTCACTCTCGAAGCCGCTGGCCGCGACCGTGATCGGGGGCGTCGTTGGCGACGGGACCGTGAAGTGGGACTCGAAGGCGTCGGACCTCGACCCCACCTTCCGACTGGCGGGCGACTTCGTCTCAAGTGAGGTCACGCTCCGCGATCTGCTTTGCCATCGAACGGGGTTGCCCGAACATGCAGGCGATCTGCTCGAAGACCTCGGCTATTCCCGGAGCGAGGTTCTGCACCGCCTGCGGTTCCAGAGGCCCGCTGGGCTGTTCCGGTCGAGCTACGCCTACACCAACTTCGGGTTCACGGAGGCCGGCGTCGCGACGGCCAAGGCGGCGGGCAAATCGTGGGAAGACCTCGCGGCCGATCGCCTCTTCAAGCCGCTTCGCATGGATCACACGAGTTACCGGCACGCGGATTATGTTGCTGCGGCCAACCGGGCTCGGCTCCACGCTCGAATCGACGGGAAGTGGGCTGCGAAGTTCTCACGTCAACCGGACGCTCAGGCTCCAGCCGGTGGGGCGAGTTCGACCGTTCGGGATCTCGCAGGGTGGATGCGACTTCTCCTCGCAGACGGCAAGTTCAATGGCAAGCAAGTGATCGCGGCCGACGCCCTCGCCGAGACACACAAGCCGCAAGTCGTGAGCGTGCCCGCGAAGAAACCAACCGACCGCACCAGCTTCTATGGCCTTGGCTGGAACGTCGGCCAAGACCCCGCCGGGCGGCTCACGCTCAGCCACTCCGGCGCGTTCGACCTCGGGGCCGCGACGTGCGTCGTACTCGTGCCCAGCGAGAGACTCGGCATCGTTGTCCTCACAAACAGTGCCCCGATCGGCGTTCCCGAGGCAGTTGCGTTCAGCTTCCTGGATCTCGTTCACGCCGGGAAACTGGAACGCGATTGGTTCGCGACCGTGACACCCAGCTTCGAGGAGCTGGCGAAGCCGAACTACGGCACGCGGGTGAATTACAAGAAGGAACCGGTCGGCAAGTCTCCGCCGTTGCCGGCAGGAAGCTACGCGGGCACATACCACAACGACTTCGTCGGGGACGCTGTCGTCGCTGAGGAGGACGGCAAACTCGTGTTGAAACTCGGACCGAAACTGCGGGCATTTTCGCTCACCCACTTCGACCGCGATACGTTCACGTACCAGCCAGAGGGCGAGATGTCGGCGGGGCTCAGCGCGGTGACCTTCCGCGTCGGCCCGGATCGCGTTGCGGACACGATCACCATTGAGAACCTGAACGTGCACGGATCGGGTACGCTCACCCGCGTGGCAGTGAAGAAGTAAATCCGCTGTTCCAATTCGCTGGGGTTCTTCTCGCGTCTCAAGCAAGTCACCCTGTGGTCGCACAATGACAACGTGTCGCTCCGCGCTTGAGCTGGTGAACTCGGCGGATTCCGTGGGACCGACCGGGCTTCCGGGCTACGATACTCCAACACTCGACCGACCAGGACCGATCTTCCGCCAACACTCCCGGGGAACGACGGAGTTGAAGCGGAACATCGACATCAACAAGACGTGGGCACGGGAGGGAACGTGATGCGAGGGTTTGTCAGCGTCGTTGTCGTTGCTGTTACTGCGTGTGGTGTCGCGTGCGCCGCAGAGCCCGCGAAGAAGCCGAACGTCGTGCTGATCCTCGCCGACGATCTCGGGTACGGCGACCTTGGCTGCTACAACCCGGCGTCGAAGATCCCCACGCCGAACATGGACCGTTTGGCGAAAGAGGGGGTGCGGTTCACCGATGCGCACTCGCCGTCGTCGGTCTGCACGCCGACCCGCTACGCGCTGCTCACCGGGCGGTATGCGTGGCGCACGCGGTTGCAGCGGAACGTGATCGGCCCGTTCGCACAACCCCTCATCGCCGAGAAGTTGCTCACGGTCCCCGCGATGCTCCGCGAGCAGGGGTACGCCACGGCGTGTGTCGGCAAGTGGCACCTGGGCTGGGGTTGGTCCAAGCCCGATGAGGGCGGCACTCGCGACTTCAGAAAGCCGATCCCCGATGGACCGACCACCCGCGGCTTCGATGTCTACTTCGGCACCGACGTTCCGAACTACCCGCCGTACTGCTTCATCGAGAACGACCGCACTGTCGGAATCCCGTCGGAGGCGGCCCCGGTCGGCCGCGACGCTTTCAACATCGCCGGGCCGATGGTCCCCGGCTGGAAACTCGTGGACGTGCTGCCGGGTTTGGAGAAGCGAGCGGTCGAGTACATCGAGAAGGCCGCAAAGGACGACAAGCCGTTCTTCCTGTACCTGCCACTCACCTCGCCACACTACCCGGTGGTGCCGTCTGCGGCGTTCAAGGGGAAGAGTAAGGTCGGCGACTACGGCGACTTTGTGATGCAGACCGACGCCGTGGTGGGCACGCTGCTGGACGCGCTGAAGCGCATTGGGGCCGCGGAGAACACGCTCGTGATTTTCACGAGCGACAACGGACCGGAGATTACCGGCGAGGTGAACCCGGGAGCCTACGACCGGCTGAAGGAGTTCGGGCACGCGAGCATGGGTCCGCTGCGCGGCACCAAGCGGGACGCCTGGGAGGGCGGTCACCGCGTGCCGTTCATCGCGAGGTGGCCCGGGAAGGTCGAGCCGGGCACCACCTCCGCCGAGACCGTGTGCCATGTCGATCTCATGGCGACGCTGGCCGATGTGCTGAACGTGAAGTTGCCCGCCGACGCGGGTGTGGACAGCGTGAGCGTGCTGCCCGCGCTGGTCGGTGAGAAGCGGCAAGCCCCGCTCCGCGAAGCCACGGTGCACCACAGCGCGCAGGGCAAGTTCGCGATCCGCAAGGGCGATTGGGTGCTGATCTGCGCGCCCACCGGCGACGACAACGGCAAGAAGGGCGAACCCGCGTGGCTTCAGAAAGATCGCGGGTACGAACCGCACACTGAGGCCGGTGAACTGTACGACCTCGCTGCCGACCCGACGCAGAAACGCAACCGCTGCGCATCCGAACCGGCGAAGGTGAAGGAACTGGCCGCGTTGCTGGAGCGTTATGTGACCGAGGGGCGGAGCACCCCGGGACCGAAGCAGAAGAACGATGTGGACGTGATTTGGGACAGACGCGGCAAGTAGTGTCTCGATTCTCACCCCGCCGTTCCTTATGTCCTTATGAATGAGGACGCCGGCGGGCCGAAGCATAGCCCGTTCAAGGAACTCGACTGAAAGCAGTTCGGTAAGCCGAAAAAGGATTGACCCCGGAGAACGCCATGACCTCTCTTCGCTCGGCTCTTGCCCTCGCGGCCGTACTGACACTTGCCGCCTCGGCCGGCGCGGTCGATCGGCCCAACGTGGTGGTGTTCCTGATCGACGACCTCGGATGGACCGACCCCGGGTGCTACGGGAATACGTTCCACGAGACCCCGCACATCGACCGGCTTGCGAAGGACGGCGTGCGGTTCACCAACGGGTACTCCGCCTGCACCGTCTGCTCGCCGACCCGGGCCTCGCTCCTCACGGGTCAGTACCCAGCCCGGCTCCACGTCACCGACTGGATCGCCGGCCACAAGCGGCCGTTCGCCAAACTCAAGGTCCCCGACTGGACGATGCAGTTGCCGCCCGAAACGCACTCGCTGGCGGAGGCGTTCAAGGCAGCCGGGTACACCACCGCGAGCGTCGGGAAGTGGCACCTCGGCATGGCCGACTCGTACCCGGAGAAGCACGGCTTCGACCTCAACGTCGCAGGCACCAACGTGGGCAGTCCGCCGGGATACTTTTCCCCGGAGAAGATCCCGACGCTGTCAGCGGGAAAGGCCGGCGAGTTTCTCCCCGAGGTGCTGACCGCCGAGGCGATCCGGTTCATCACCGCGAACAAGGAGAAGCCGTTCTTCCTGTACTT
>PNLP01000108.1 GCA_013823135.1 Planctomycetaceae bacterium | reverse complement strand
TTGAAAGACTCACCGAACGCTTACTGGTGTCCGGTGACAGTACGGTAGTCGTGCCTTCACTCAACGTGATCTGGTGAGTCATCCAAGACGCCCGCAGTACTCCTGTAATCTTGTAAAAGCAGGAGTACAACCACCCGCTGCCTGACTGATTCTCGGGAAGTCCTATCGTCGATTTTCCTTCTTCTTGCGGTCGGCTTTGCGGATTGCTCTCAGTCGTTCTCGCTCTTTCCGGCTCCGGACTTCGGACGGCTTTTCGTTGTATCTGTGGGCGCGGAGTTCGTCCTTCAACCCGGTTCGCTGGATCAGGTTCTTGAACCGCCGAAGGGCGACCCCGATCGGCTCTCGGTCGTAGATTCGCATTCTTAGACTCATGATGTCCCCGCAACATACGATTGGTTCGTGTGAACGGCATATCTTGCTCAATGCCGCAGACGGGCGATTTCATTCCACATGCCTTCAAGAATTAGGAAGCAGACCAACACAATCGCAGCCAGAACGAGCAGCAACTGGAAGATCTCTTCCAAGAGTTCGAGCTTTTCTTTCATGACAGTTCCCGATTCGGTTTGCTGTGCTATATCGTGCAGATCGGATACTCCGCCACGAGAACCAGATGCAGCCGGTTACCACTTTCCGTCTGCGTGCCCGATCAGGTCGAGGAGGCCGTTTACGATTGCCAGAGGGTGCGGAGGACATCCCGCGACATAAAGTTCCGGAGTAAATCTCCCCAGGAACGAGCGATCGAGAACCGACGAATGCTCGAACACCCCGCCAGAAATGGCACATGACCCCACCGCGATCACGAACTTTGGGTCAGGCATGCCTGCGTAACACAACTCCAGGGCCGCTGCCATATTCACGGTGATCGGCCCGCTCAGGATCAGACCATCGGCATGGCGGGGCGAGGCAACGATGTCGATGCCGTACCGCCCGGCGTCGAAGTTCACGTTCGTCGTGGCGTTAATTTCCAGCTCGCACCCGTTGCACCCCCCTGCCGACACCGAGCGAAGCTTCAGCGATCGCCCGAACATCTGGCGGATGCGGTCCGATGCCTCGACGGCGGACAACGTGGCCACGCCCTCCTTCATCACCAGCCCGTCCCGAGTACGGGCTGCCATCCGGTAACCCCCCGTAAACTTGACCTTTTGCTGAGGACAGACGCGAGCGCACTGGTCGCAAAACACACAGCTGCCAAGATCGAGTGCGAATGGGGTCAACCGGATCGCATTGGTTGGGCAGTCGTCCACGCACGCCGTGCAACCGTCCGCACAGGGGTTCATGTCGATCACTGGTAGACCACGAAATCCCACCGGGTTCGCAGCTCGAACATCGGGAACGAATTGCCGGCCTTGTGAGGACCGGACTTGTAACGCTTCAAGAATTGGAATCATGTGTCATCCTCACACGGTGACGGCAGATCACATTGATAGGGCACGCACCGTTGCCCGATGTCACAGATCGTTGCCGCAGTACGACAGGTCGAAACTCTTGTTGCAAATCGGGAAGTCGTAGATCGCGTTGTCGCGGACGGCTTGTGCGAGGCCGAACCAGTTTCGCAACGACGGGTCTTGAACCTTGTAATGTGCGATTTGCCCCTGAGCGTCGGTCCGGATCGCGTGCATCACTTCGCCACGCCACCCCTCCTCGAACGAGACTGCCGTGGAATTCGCTCTTGGTTTCAACAGCGCGGGCGGGTCGGCACCCACATCGGGTAAATCCTCGATGACCCGCAACAACCAGCTCAATGATTCATCCATCTCGCGGAGTCTAACGACTGCCCGAGCCTGACAATCGCCCGCCGGTTCGGTGACGAGTGGCATCGCATGCTGCTGGTAAACGCCGGCCGGTAATTCGTTGCGAAGATCACACGTCAGGCCTGAGGCTCGAGCCGCCATCCCGACCATGCCGATGTCACGCGCCAGCGCAGTGGGGACGGTGCCGGTGGTTTCCAGTCGATGGCGAACCGACTGGGATTTCCCGAACAGGTCGTTGATCAGTGCGAGGTCACGGCGGACGAGTTGAAGTGTGGCGCGGACGTCGTCTTTTTCCTTGGGTCCGAAGGGGTAGCGAAGCTCGCCCGGTCGGAACCAGCTTCGCCCAAAACGGCTGCCGCAGAGTCGCATGCTGAGATTGATGATCGCTGTTCGCAGACGGCCGTAGGTGGAACTGCCGGGCAGAAACGCTACGTCGGTCGCCAATCCGCCGACCCCGACCAGATGCATCGCGATTCGTTCCAGTTCGATGGCGATGCCGCGGACGGCTTCCACCCCCGGGCGGGTCGGAACTCCACATAGCGATTCCCACGCTCGACAAAACGCAACAACGTTGGGTACTGCCGTATCACCGGCAATGCTCTCAACGAGTGGAGGGAGCTTGCGAGGAGGCGTCTTGGTCAGGAGTGTCTCGACCCCGCGGTGCTGGTAACCGAGTTGAATCTCCAGATGGTGGACGGTCTCCCCGTAACACATGAACCGAAAATGCCCGGGTTCGATGACGCCTGCGTGGATCGGGCCCACGCCGACCTCATGAACTTCCTTGCCTGCGAGCTGGTAGAACGGATAGTCGTCCATTCGGCCGAGGTTTCGCCCCTCGTACCGAATCGGTTTCAGCCACGGGTGACCGGGGAATGAGAGCCCGAACTGCTCGTGGATTTCCCGCTCGAAACAGTGCATCTGTGGGTACAGAGCCGAAAGCGAGGGGAACTCATCGCCTGGAGTTCCCCGTCCGCAGAACTGTTCCAGGCCCGTCAGACCCAGCACGATCGCGTGAAGTACTGGTGGCCCCGTCGGCGCTTCAGTCTGTGGAGTTCCAAAACAACTCAGCACCCGCCTGCCGTCAGCCAGATGGCTGGCGAGACGGTCCCGGAAGCCGGAATAATTCAGCGTCTCAATCTCGTCGTTCGCCCGGAGGAGAACGGTCCTCGGCACCATTGGATTCACTCCGTGGGCATCTCACACAGGCGGTCACTCGAGACTCATTTGCCGTCCAACGTTGCAGCGACCTCGCGAAACAGGGAAGTTACCGGCTCGGGGGTGTAAATACCGAGCGATACCAGCACGAGGATGTAGAACGCGCTCGAGGCAATGGACCAGACCGGCTCTTTTACCTCGACCTCGTCTCCCGGCGTGTCGCCCCAGATCATCGGGAATAGCGCTCGCCCAGTGGCCACCAGATTGATCGTCAACATCACGCACAGGAACAGGAACAGGAACAGATAGCCGCCTTCAGCCATGTTGCTCAGGATGATAATCTCGCCCAGAAAGCTACCAAATGGGGCGAATCCCAACAGTGCAAACGTCCCAAGCATGAACACCCAGCCGCTGAATGGCATGACCCGGATCAGACCGCGGAGGGACGCAATCTGTTTCGTGCCGTAATGGTCCTTGATGTTTCCGCAGGTGAGGAACAGGACTGACTTGACCAGCGCGTTGCTGACGACGTAGAGAATGACCCCGTATGCCGCGTTCTTGCCCATACCCAGGCCAACCGCGATCGTCCCCGCGTGGTTGATCGAGGCGTAGGCGATCAGTCGCTTGTAGTTGTCGACCCGGACGATGTGAAAGCTGGAAATCGCGATCGACAACACCCCCATCGCGATCAACTCAAAGCTGACCAGGTCCGGATCGAATGACCGCAGCAACCCCACCTGACGGAACAGGAACAGTAGCACGCAGTTGAACTGGACGGCCGCGAGCATCGTGGTCACGACGGGTGGGGCCTCGTCGTAGGCGTCGGGAAGCCAGGCGTACATCGGGGCCAAGCCCAGCTTGGTGCCCAGGCCGAACACCATGAGGGCCAGTCCCAGCTCCCACCAGATTTGTTCGCCCAGCGTGAACAGTGTCTGCAATTCGTCGAGGAAAAACGTGACCGTGTGCTCTCCGTGAGCCCCACCCATCCCCCGGGCAAGGCACATCAGACCGACCAGGTTGAACCCGAGGCCGAGCACAGAGAACTTCAAGTACTTCCAGGATGCCCGAAGCGCAACTGGGCCACGATTGAAGAAGATGAGCGGAGCGATCGTGAGCGTACCCACTTCCAGTAAGACCCACATCGCTACCAGGTGGTTGCACAGCACTGTAAGGACACACGACGCGAAGAAGAAAAGCGCCCGGACGACAACCATACCGTCTCGCGACTTGGAGGATCCGTTCGAGAGTTGCTTCCGGGCGTAGATGGAAATCCCGAAGAACACAATTGCGATCAGGCTGAGGAAGAGAGCCGAGGTCGCGTCCAGCACGAAATACTGTCCGCCCAGGTAAGTGACCGAACCGGCGGGGCGGGTGGCCGTCGTCGCGACGGCTACCACGAGTACGATCGCAGCACACAGTATCAAGATGGGTTTCGCAGCAGCGTCTCGTTGTCGCGGCGCGATCAACAGGATGATCGCACCGAGAACGGGCACAGCGGCACAAGCCAGGGCGAACATCAGGTTCCCTCCCGCTCGGTGGTGCCGGGTGGCGGGGCCATCTCCGAGAACCGAGTGAAGTATTGCCCACATGTGAGGACAAAGAACACGTCGATCGCAGAGACGCCGAGTTGTACCGGAAACGGCATCGCGTGCGGAGACAGCATCTCCACCAAAGTCACCCCACCTTCAAATGTGAACAAGCCGACGAGTTGAGCCGCTGGATGCCGTTGGTTGGCGATCATCAGCATCCCGATGAGCAGGCTCGATACTGCGGTGCTGATCTGGGCGATCTCCCGGGCGTCACCACGCCCCATCACGAGCCCCGCACCGAACCCGCAGGCCAGTAGCAGCAACACCAGCGACCGCTCACCCAGGGTCGTACCGACCAGTGAGAAATCGGCAGAGGTGGTCTTCGGGCCAGACTTTCGGAGGAGATACCATGGAACGAACACGGCCCGGATCAGCAGGAGACAGACGAATTCGATCACGACCGCAGCCGAATCGATCTCGTGGCTCGCGAGAAGAGTGAGCGACAACATCAGACCCTGAACGCCCAAACCAAGAACGGCGACCCGCCACGACGGGAAGAAAACCGGAACCACGACTGCGGCCATGTAAAGAAGTAACTGATTTGTCATCTCAGCCCTCCCTGGCGAGCGACGACGGCCACGAGGGCGATCACGACAGCGATGAACGCGGCCAGGATGAACAACGGCAATGCACGGAACCGGAGTCGCGCGGTGAGCGACTCAAGCAATCCGACAACGATCGCCACCACGCCAAGCAATACGAGGGAGGTTGCCATTGAGAGCATCGCGATCACCCCGCCCTCGGCGACGGAGAATGGATTGACGACCGCGGCAATCACCATCGCGAACACCGTCATCTTCATTGCCGCGGTGTACTGGATCACACCCAGTTCCGGTCCGCTGTGGTCGAGCACCATCACCTCGTGCACCATCGTCAGTTCAAGGTGTGTTGTTGGGTCATCGGCTGGAACCCGTGATGATTCGATCACCAGGAGCACAAACAGGGCAAAGACGATGGCAGCAAGGACCGTCACGTCGAACTCAGTTCGCGTGCCCGCCGACACGATGTCCTGGAACGACATGACATTGTTCAAACAGCCGAGCGTTCCCAGCGATAGCAGGAGGACGGGTTCCAGAAGTGCGGAGTACGTGGCCTCACGGCTGGCTCCCATCCCCTCGAAAGCACTGGCGGTATCGAGTGCACTGAGCATCAGCGGGACGCGGCCGAATGCCAGCAGATAGGCGAACGCGATCAGATCGCCGGGGAATGCGAGGATGGCAAACCCAGGCACGACCGGCGCGATCAGTCCTGCAGTGATCGTTGTGGCCAGGACGAAGTACGGTGCATAAGGGAATATCCAGCTTGTGGCCTGACTGTACACGGGCGTCTTCCGTAACAGTCGGGCGATGTCGTACCACGACTGAACGAGTCTCGGGCCACGTCGCCCGGCCCAGATCGACTTGACCCGGTTAATGATCCCGACCATGAAGATGGGGGCCACCAACATGACGGTGAGGTGAAAGATCAGAAGCGCGACATTCACATCCCACTCCTTGACTTCATGACCACGATGGTGAACAGCACGACGAGCACGACGAGGCCGAACCCGATCGAAGCCCGCGAAGTTTCTGGAATCCAGCGGAGCACCGTCGCCACAAATCGTTCACCCCTGTGCAACACGTTGAAGACGGAATGCTCCACAGCGTCCACGCAGTGCGTTTCGAGCTTCCCGTCTGATGGGAACGGTCCTTTCGGCAACGTTTCGCTCCGCAAGTATCGCAACAGGTCACGGAACACCTGCGTCATCGGATCCGAAAACGATGAGCCGGAATACTGCATCCGAGTGTTTGGCTTCGTGTACCCGCAGCCCCACGTCACATGCCGGCGATCACACCGTGGCAGGAAGAGGAAGCGTAGACTCGAAAGTAGCACGAACAGGCCCAACAGGATTGCACCGATCCAGGTGAGCGACTTGATCAGAGCGGTGGGAACGAAATCACTCAGCAGATACGTCGACGAACTGGATAGTTTCAACAGCATGGCGGTCGGTTCGGACACGATGGTGAGTCCAACCCATGGTAAGAGGCCAATGAGTAAGATCCCGACGAGGTGGATCACCATGGGTACCACCATGAGCGGGTGCTCCTTCGCGGTCGGGTCAACATGGTGGGGATCACGCGGCACACCCAGAAAAATCAGGCCGAACGATCGCGTGATCGACAAGGCTGACAACCCGCCGACCAGAGCCAACACCGCGGCAGCGAGTAACAATGGTAGCCGGGCGGCTCCAAGCGTCGGGCTTGGCTGCAGTAACCCAAAGTAGATCAGGAACTCGCTGACGAACCCGTTCAGAGCCGGCATGGCGGCACTCGCCAAACTCCCCAGCAGGAACAGCGGGGCTGTCCACCGCATGACTTTGACCAGACCGCCGAGTTTCTCCAGGTCGATTGTGTGGGTGAACCGATAGACGGCCCCGGCCCCATAGAAGAGCAAGCACTTGAACATCGCGTGGTTCAGAATGTGGAGGATGCCACCACCGAACCCGAACGCCACGAGGATCGGCTGATCGAGCGAGAGGCCGATGCACCCCATCCCAAATCCCATCCCGGCGATCCCCACGTTCTCGGTAGACGAGTACCCGAGCAGACGCTTGATGTCACGCTGAGTGATTGTGTACAGCACACCAACGAAGGCAGACGCGGCCGACACGGCCAGGAGGTACCAGCCCATCCAGGGGTCGGGTTTGCCGATCAACAGGATGAACTTCAACATGCCGAACAGCCCCGCCTTGTGGATGACCCCCGACATGAGCGCAGACACATGGGCCGGGGCGGCCGAGTGCGCCCGTGGTAGCCAGGTGTGGAACGGGAAGAACGCCGACTTCAGGCCGAATGCGGTCATGAGCAGGACGAACGCAAGTCCCCGTCTGATGCCGGGGGTGGCCAGGAACCGTTGGTAGTCCGCGAATTGAAAACTGTTGGTCTCCCCGTGCATGATCATCACGGCCGCAACCAAAAACAGAAGACTCAGGTGGGTCGAGACGAGATAGTTGAACCCTGCGAACCGGATCTTCTGGTCTCGATGATTCCAGATGACCAGTAACCACGCCGATAGGGCCGCGATCTCCCACCCCACGAGGAAGGCGAATGCGTTCTGGACGGTGTACACAATCATGTAGGAAATCTGCACGGACGACAGCAAAGCGAAGTGACTCCCGACGTGACGAGTGCTGCGGATATCAGTGGCCAGATAACCGACGGCGTAGACGGAACCGAGGAAGGTCATCGGCAACGAGAAAGTCAGAAAGAACGCGCCCAGTGCGTCGAGGCGAAGGTCGATTCGCTCCACCGGATAAGACCACTGGACGACGCCCGTCAAACTCTCGCCGCCGAACAGTACTGGGATCGTCTGGGACAAGACACACACACACGCCACCGTCTGGCATACGAGGTTGGCGATGACACGGGCGCGATTGCTCGGCACGGACAGTGCGAGCACGCTCCCGAGCACGAACACCAACAAACCGATCAGCATGAAGTCCATGTATCGCAGGCTCCATTCACAAGGATCAGACTGCTTAGTTACTTGTTGACAGGCTCGCTGTCGTACTGAAGTTGATCCTCGAAGCCGTACCTACCGTTGAACCCGATGAAACTCACGTTCACGTCGTATGGCGGGTCAGTTAACTCTTTGAAATCGCGAATCATCTCGATGACGTCCGGGTCGATGTAATGAGTCGCCCGGGCGTCCAGAAGCACATGACTGCCGCGGGGGGCTGCGTGAAGCACCCGCGCCAATGCCGCACGGTTCAGGAATGTGACCTGGTTCGGCAGTTCGATCCGCACCACCTCACCAGATGGGGTCCGTTCGACGATGCAGCAGATCGGCCGCCGGAGATTGCTTTCAAGAATGAAGTAGATCGCGACAGCCAGGCCAATGAGCACACCGATCAGCAGATCGGTCAGCACGATGGCGACGACCGTCACGGCAAAGGGGATGAACTGGTATTTCCCTTTGCTCCACTTCTGCTTGATCAACTTGGGGCTGGCCAGTTTGAGACCCGTGACCACGAGAATCGCGGCCAGACATGAGAGCGGGATCAGATTGAGCCAGATGGGCAGCAGCAGGACGCACACGAAGAGCAATAACCCGTGAACGATCGCGGCAAGCTTCGTCCGCCCGCCTGCGTTCAAGTTCACCGAACTGCGGACGATCACCGAAGTGATGGGTAACCCACCGATCAATCCGCTCACCGTGTTCCCGATCCCCTGCGCGATCAACTCACGGTTTGGCGGCGATGCCCGCTTACGGGGGTCGAGCTTGTCCACGGCTTCGAGGTTCAGCAACGTTTCGAGAGACGCCACCGCAGCGACCGTGACAGCCGAGGTGTACACAACCGAGTTTCCGAGTTGTGAGAAGTCCGGCCACTGGAGAAAGCCGAGAAAATCGCCCAAACTCTGGGCAACGGGAACCTGAACGAGTCGAGCCGCGTCGATCGCGAAGGATCCACCGAGGTCTTGAAAGGCAGCACCCAACCCGACGCCGAATAGCACCACGACGAGCGGTGCCGGGACCACTGACTTCTTCAGGAACCTCACTTGCCCCCAAACTTCCAGAATCAGAACCGATGCGACTCCGATGATTGCAGAGCCAACATGGAAGCGGGCAAAGAATTGCGATACATCCCACGCCCCGGCAGCCTCTGCCACGAGGTTGGCCCGGTATCCCACGACAACGGGAGCTTGCTTCATGATCAGGATGATCCCGATCGCTGCGAGCAACCCCTTAATCACGCTCGTGGGGATGAACTCGGCAATCAACCCCAGTCGAGCCACTCCCAGGATGATCTGAAGCACCCCTGCAATCACGACCACCAGCAAGAACGCCTGAAACGACCCGAGGGTCTGGATCTGGATTGCGACGACAGCCGTCAACCCCGCTGCCGGGCCGCTGACACTGGAATGTGATCCACTCAGCGCACCAACCAGAATCCCCCCGATGATGCCCGCCAGGAGACCCGAGAACAGCGGTGCGTTCGAAGCGAGAGCCACGCCGAGACAAAGCGGCAACGCGACTAGAAATACCACAAGGCCAGCCGTGAGGTCACGGACGAGCGTCTTTGCGAATGGTTCAGGGTGCGTTGTCATCTCGATCACACGTTCCTGTCTTGTGTCTACTGATCGCAGTTGTCCTCGACGATCCGCTTGCCCAAACTCAGCACGTCGTCAACTGCGTAACCGAGGCGGCGGTAAAACGTCAGCACCTCAGTGTTCTCGGACCTCACCTGGAGGTTCACATTTGGGCACCCAGCAGCCCGATGTAGTCGCTCGGACTCCGCCATCAGTAGCCGGCCGATGCCCTGGCGGCGGTGACTGGGAGGGACGGCAAGGTAGTTGATCCACCCGCGGTGCCCCTCGTACCCGGCCATGACTGTGCCGACCGGTTCCCAGGCAACGACTGCGACAAGGAAGAGGTTCGGGGAGACCGCGATCTTGCGTGCGATGTCCTTCCGTGGGTCGTTCCGCAGGCGAAGCAGCCCACACCGGCTCCATAGAGTGATCACCGTCTTCTCATCAACCTCACGGTACGGGCGTACGACCGCTGCCTGACTCGCATTCGACACTCGTGATCTCCGGAATCGTTAAGACTGCACTTGGTGTTCAGATAAGACTATAATATAGTATATTCGAAGTCGTGAATTTTCAATATCGATCTAGATTTGGTTTCGGAGGCGATGCATTGGGTGATCAACTCCGCGAGTTCAAGGCGGGCATTTTCCAAGCCCTCGCCAACCCGACTCGAGTCGCCATTGTCGAACTGCTCCGGGACGAGGGCGAGATCCCGGTCGCGCGAGTCATCGAGTCGCTCGGGATCGAACAGGCGAACGCCTCCCAGCACCTGGCGGTTCTGCGGAGCAAGAACATCGTGCTCACTCGAAAGGAGGGCAACCAGGTGTTCTACCGACTCCGTGACAAGATTCTCGGCCAGATCCTCGACCTGATGCGCAAGTACTTTCAGACTCACCTAGCGGAGGTGACCGATTTACTCGTTGACCTGAACACGCCGGCCCGGAAGTGAACTTCGCCACACGTCCTGTGCAAATTTTATTGTCTCGGGAACCGCTGGGATTTTCAGGGGTCGGTTGAGGGCATCGTTCTGGTGGATGTCCCGGATTTGGGGTGATCAGAGGCGGCCGGCGGCGTTGGCTAAGTGAACGTAGGTATATAAATGAACATCCGAAATCTATCGCTGAAGGTTCGGAACGGCTCTCGAGACGTGAGAGTTCGGCTCACCGAGCAAACGGTGACAACGCGATGTCACTGGGTGTGCGAGCAGTCCGGGCTGATTCAGGCGGCTTCGCGGTAGTAGTGCTTGATGAGCCCGCCGACACTGCTCTTTGACAGTCTCAGTTAACACGCGCGAGTGTTAACTGAGTTCGAGGAGTGTTCTTCTCGGACCACCGAGAAAGATCCGAATCTCCTGCTGTTCGCCTCTTCACGCTCCACCCAACATCTCACGAAACGCTTGAAATCCCTGGTGATGATCGCAGTGGCTGCCAAAAATACTCTCACCGACATGATTGCAAAAGTTCGAGGAGTGTTCTGTTCGGGGAGCTTGCTCGAAAGGTACGAACTTCCGGACCACACTGGTTGACTGTACAGGCCGAGAGAATCCCCTCTCGGCTTGCGGCGTTTACCCCTGATTTCCAAGCATTTTCGCGTCGTTCGCACGTCCGCAAAACTCTCGGGTTCGAAAGAGACAACTCGGGGTCCAAGCGTAACCCATAGGGTTCGTCTCGGACCCCGAAAATCTCGCCCCAAAACTCTCAGAGTCTCGGGTTAACAACACCAAACGGGTTAACCGGGGGTTCGTCTCGGACCCCGAGAAAATCTCGAACTTCACGGAATGCACCCAGGCCTATTCAAACTCCGCGCAGGTTGGCATCATTGAGACGAGCCCGCACACGTCAAGCACACATTGGCGGGTCAAGTCCGTATCCTCATTATTCCGCTGAACACTTAGCTTTTATGTCTGGCTCCCACGAGAGTTCCGATCAGAAATCTGCGTTCCAGATTCACTTCAAAAGGACAATTCTGTGGCCCGCAACTCTTCAGATTATGCGACCGTGAAGTTGTCGAAGAAGGTGTTCTGAGTGCCACGGAGGCCGGTCAGGCCCGGTGCCAGGAACGTCTTGTCCGTGACGCTCACCAGGAAAACACCGTCGAAGAATAAATTCAGCGTGGTGCCCACCACTTCGAACCGCAGCGTCCCCGTGTTCGAGCTGGCCGCCGCGAAGTCCAGCCGCGTCTTCACGTTGTTCACCACCTTGTAGATCGCGACAGTATAGTTGCCCGCGTTCCCCTCCAGAGCGGCGTAATAATAGTTGCTGCTATTCACTGCTCGCGCCACCAGACCGGCTTCCGAGATCCCCGTATTCTGAACCGTCACCACGCCTTCCAGCGTGACGTTGTTCAGCTTGATGCCGTCGCGGAACGCCAGGTTCGTCCCCGCGTTCAACGCTTGCAACTGGTTGGTGGCGATGCCGAAGTTCCCGACCGATTTGAGTAGGTTCGGCCCGATGTCGGGGTTGTCCGCGCGGTTGAAGCCATCCTGGAACAGCACAGGTGTGCGGGCCTCGACATTGAACGTGTCGAACGTCGACTTCGGTGTGCCGCGGACGCCGGCCAAACCCGGCCGGGTCAGTCGGGTGTCGGTCACGCGGGCCACCAGCGTGTCGTTGAGGAACAGCTTCAGCGAGTTGCCCACCACCTCGAACCGCAGCAGGCCCGTGCCCGAGGCCACCGCGGTGCTGGCCAGTTGCGTGAGGGTGCCGTTGACGTTCGCGAAAATCTTGGCTGTGAAGACCCCGTTCACGCCCGTGATCGCACCCAGGTAGTAGTTCTTGTCCCCGGTTCCGATGTACCTGGCAACCAACCCCGCACTTCCCGACAGGCCAGTCCCTGCTGGCGCGAACACGTTGACCGTGGCCTGAACGCTCACGTCGCTTAACGCAGCGCCCTGGAACACGGCATGGTTGGTGCCGGTCCCCTTGGCCTCGATTTGGTTATTCTTCACGATCAGGTCGCCGGCCGTCTCTCGCCACTGGCTCCCCAGCGAGGTGCTGTCGGCGTTGCGAGTGAAGCTGTCGCCAAAGGGGACCGCCGGGTCGAGCGGGCTGACATAGAAGTTCTCGAAGCTCACGAACTGCGTGCCGCCGACGCCGACTTTGCCCGCCGCCGAGAATGTCGTGTCAAGAACCGAGGCGACCAGAACATCACCAACGAAAAGTTTCAGCAGGCTGCCGGCGACCTCGAAACGGAGAACCCCTTCGCCGAGGGGAAGGTTGACCGAAACGGAGGCGAGCGTGGTGCTGACCCCACCCACGACCCTGCGGATGCGTGCAGTGACGACACCATTATTGCCGATCAGTGTGCCGACGTAGGCATTGCTGACGCTGGTAGCGCGGGCGAACAGGTCGACCCGGGAATTGCCGGTGGTGAGCAGCGCGACCTCGGCGGTGACACGCACATTGGCCAGGGAAACGCCGTTGAGGAGTGCGTTGCCGCCCGTGGCCGCGATGGCCAGCAGTTGGTTGCTGCTGACCGCGAGGTTGCCGCCGGACTCGGTCCAGTTCGCCCCCAGGTTCGTCGAGTCGGCCCGGTCGAAGTCGTCGGCCCGCGCCGTCGCCATCCACAACTCCCGCCCGTTCGCGCCGTCGTTGGCACTGAAGAACAGCGTGCCGTTCACGTTCGTCAAGTCATCCGGAATCGCGCTGCCGCCGCCAGGTCTGATGTCCGTGACGAGAACGGTGCCCGCGGCCGTGCCGTCGCTACTCCACAACTCCTGCCCGTTCGCGCCGTTGGCACGGAAGAACAGCGTGCCGTTCACGTTCGTCAAGTTGGTCGGATCCGCGTTGCCAGAGGTGTTGACGTCCGTGACGAGAACGGTGCCCGCGGCCGTGCCGTCGCTCCTCCACAACTCCCGCCCGTTCGTGACGTCGGAGGCACTGAAGAACAGCGTGCCGTTCACGTTCGTCAAGTTGGTCGG
>PNLP01000107.1 GCA_013823135.1 Planctomycetaceae bacterium | reverse complement strand
AGCCGTTTTCGTGGGAGAAATCACGGCTCGGCAGGAGCCTCGCCCTCCCAGTGCCAAAATCCCCAGGGGCACCCTTGCAATGGGTGGGCTTTGTCACAATCACATCATCCTGTATTCTCATCCTGATATTCCCAATCGGCCCCGTCTTATAACGGTGATCCCGACCATGACGAAGAAAGTCTACATCGAAACTGTTGGTTGCCAGATGAACGTGCTCGATAGCGAGTTGGTCATCGGCGCACTTCGCAAGCAAGGCTACGACCTGACCGACACGCCCGCCGACGCCGACGTGATGTTATTCAACACATGCTCCGTCCGCGAACACGCGGAGGAAAAGACCTACTCCTCGCTCGGCCGCGTTCGGCTAATGAAGAAAGACAACCCCGAAATCGTCATCGGTGTGCTCGGCTGCATGGCGCAGAAGGATCAGGAACTGATCCGCAAGCGTGCCCCGTATGTCGATATGGTCGTCGGCACCGGGCAACTCGCGGAAGTGCCCATGCTCGTGGAGAAGGTGAAGGCCACCCGCGAACCGCAACTCGCCGTCAGCCTTGCGCGTACCGCCGCGAGCCGCGATGAGGTCGAAGCCAGCTTCGTGAGCTACGACCCGACACGCGATCCGACCATGCGACCGACGCCGTTCCAGGCGTATGTCCGCATTCAGATCGGCTGCGACAAGTTCTGCACATATTGTGTGGTGCCCAGCACACGCGGCCCGGAACAGAGCCGTCCGCCGGCACACATCTGGCAAGAAGTTAAGCAACTCGTCGATCAGGGCTGCAAGGAAGTCACGCTCATCGGGCAGACGGTGAACAGCTACGTCTACGACCACGGCGACCGCCAGACCCGCCTCAGCGATCTCATCGCGGGGATGCACGACGTGGCCGGCCTCGAACGAATCAAGTTCGTCACGAACTACCCCAAGGACATGACCGACGACCTCCTCGACGCGGTGCGGGAATTGCCAAAGGTCGTGAAGTATCTGCACGTGCCGGTGCAATCCGGCTGCGATGAAGTGCTGAAGCGGATGAAGCGGAACTACACCGCCGGCTACTACATGGAGATGCTCGCCCGTTGCCGCGAGAAGGTGCCGGGTGTCGCGGTGAGTTCGGACTTCATCGTCGGCTTCTGCGGCGAGACCGAGGAGAGCTTCGCCAAGACAATGGATCTTGTGCGAGACGCCAAGTTCAAGAACTCGTTCATCTTCAAGTACAGCGAACGCTCGGGCACGAAGGCCGCCGACCGCTACCCGGACGATGTGCCCGAAGAGGTGAAGAAACGCCGCAACAACGACCTGCTACTGGTGCAGAACGAGAACTGTCGCGCCGACCACCGGGCGCAGGTGGGGAAGGTCGTCGAGGTGCTGGTGGAAGGCCCAAGTCGCCGGGAGCAGTCTGCCACAAACGCCGGGCGGGAGTCACCGGGTGGCATCAAGCAACTGACTGGCCACAGCATGACGGACCACATCGTGATATTCGACGGCCCGTCGCGGCTCATCGGGCAAACGGTTCGGGTCGCCGTGACCGACTCCAGCCCGTTCACCATCTACGGTAACGTGCTGACCGACGATCTCGTGGGGGTTGATTTGTCAAAGCCAGAGTATCAGCAACCCGAGAAGCCGAACCGCTTCTCGCTGCCGCTGGTGTGAATTGCCCCAATGGTCAAGGGGTGCGCGGGCGGGAGAGCGGCCACCAATCGTCTGGTAGTAGGCCGGCCACGCGGCGGTAAAGTGGGCCGAGCCAGTCCGGCAGGATACGTGCAAGCACGGACCGCTTCGTCTCACCGATGTATACTTCATCGGAAGGTTTTAGGGGCACGTTCGTCGCGTGGTTGTTATCCACAAGGACATCCTGAACATCGACCTGGAATACCTCTGGCCGGGCACCGGTTGCGACGTTTGGTCGCACGATGTAAACCTGATTCAGTTTGGAACCCGGTGGCAACCCGCCGACACGCTTCAGGAACTCGATCACAGGCTCCGGTCCCTGATAAGGGACAACTCTGCAGCGTCCGCGAATGGGGCCATGCAAGTAGATCCGTGAACTCCGTGCGGCAGCCAGGCGGACCGTGACCCGCTCGGGGTCGATCCTGGCGAGACGAGCCAATTCGTGCCGAATGTCTTCGAGTGTTCGCCCTTCGACTCGCGGTGAACCTGGGTGGGCCAATGCCACACGTCCATCGAGGTCCACGGAGGCGTAGACATCCCATTCCGGGTAGTCTGCGAATGCGAGTTCGAGTACATCGGGGAACCCGACGCGGTAAGCTGTGTCCGGCGCGGGGGTCTGGGCAGCGACAATAGGATCGGATGGCGTTGGGCAGGTCTTGCGAAGGAATTTGCAGTCAGCGCAGCCCACGCAAAATAGCGCGAACAGCGGAATCAAGCGAATCGGAGGCCAACGCCTTCCGATCGCCTTCAAGCACGGAAGGCTTTCACCCTCCGGTCGCCATGTGATGGCAGTGCGAGATTCCACATATCCGGAATCGTCCTCACAACCCGCATGACTTGACTTATTCCCCAGCAATGACACGTGCTGCAAGCATGGGCTCAGTAATCCATTTTCCGGAACTCGTACACCGCAATGCCGAGGATGCCCGCGGCGAACACCAATGATGTGAGCACAGACAACTCCGGCAAGAACTTTCCCTTCTCCTTAACTGCCTCCAACTCGCGAACGGGATCGATGTGCGTGCCCGCGTTCATCGCATCGAAGAAGATCCCACTCATGTCCAGTGGCTTCGGTAATACCCAGTAGCCCGCTTCCACCAGGAAGGACGATGATGGTGTGACGCCCTGCATCTCGAAGCCCACCATGTGATGGTGGGCGAAGTTCATTGCCCAGCACATCACCCAGAACAAGAGCGTTCCGAACACGGCGACAACTGTGCTTCTCGTCCACACCGCCAGAAACGCACTGAACGCATAAAACACCGCGAAGTTGATCACGAGGAGTGGAACAGCATACCAGTAGGTCGCGTCCCACACTCCTGTACTGATGCCGATTCCGATCCAAGTTCCCGCCACAAACAAGACCGCATGCAAGGTCACGAACAGCACAACACCGAGATATTTCCCGATCAGCAGGGACCACCTTGCGGCTGGCTTCGCCAGAAGAACGGTGATTGCCTGTGGATCGAGGAACGTCGGGAGGAATCCGCCAGTCCACAAGAGTGCCAGGAGTACTCCCGCGGTATCGGCCAAAATCCCCGCAAGTCGGAGTTGGAAGAATTTCACCGCGTCGGCGCGGAAGCGTGGAACGTCCAGTTCGAACAGACCGAACCCAAGCGTCATCTTGCCACCGGCCTCGGGAATTCCCTCCTCACGTGCCTTCGGGTCGGCACCCTTCGGAAGCAAGTCGCGAATTTCGTGTGGATGCCGCTCACGCTCACCGGGTGTATCGACTGTCATACCCAGGCAGAACACCGTGCAGAAGGCGGTCATGCCCAGCATGACCCAGAACAACTTGGACGCGAGTGACTGGCGGAACGTGTCCCGTACCATCCATCGAATCGTCCGGATCGCGACGGGAAGCGAGTTCATGCCACACCCTCTTTCTCGTAGATCGGCTTCAGGGCCGTTTCCAGACGCTTCGCCCCTGAACCGGAGCTGCCGAGTAGCGTTGCCATTGTCCCGGTGTGAACAACCTTTCCCGCCACCAAGATGGCCAGTGAATCGCACAACTCCTCGACCTCAGGTAGCACGTGCGACACTAATAGCACCGTCTTCTTCGCGGCTTTCAATTCTCGCACGACTGCCCGCAACAGTTGCCGACCCGAGAGGTCGAGCCCCTCAGTGGGCTCGTCGAGAATGAGTAGTTCCGGGTCGTTGATGAGTGCCTGAGCCAACCCCAACCGTTGCACCATACCCTTGCTGAAGCGGGCGATCGGTTCACTCTTGCGATCCGCCAGACCCACCCGAGTCAGCAGTTGATCGACCTTCGCGGACAGGGAATCGGTCCGTAACCCTGACAACCCGCCGTAGAACGTGAGCAACTCTGTCGCGGACAGGTACCGTGGGAACGCGTGATTCTCGTGCATGTAGCCAATGCGGGCGAGGGTTCGCCGGTCGGACAGCGGAGCTCCGAGCCGCGTGATCGTCCCGGCTGTCGGGGCGGAAAGTGAGAGCAAGAGTTTCACCAGGGTCGTTTTCCCCGCCCGGTTTGGCCCTAGCAATCCAAATACGCCCCCCGTCGGGATCGTGAGCGAGACGCCACGCAACGCGGGCACCCCCACACCCATGCCGAATACCCCGGTGGGGTACGTTTTGACGACCTGATCGAACACTGCGGCGTGAGTCACCGGCTCGCCTCGGTTTGGGGTGAAATCTCAGCACTTGCCGTCAACGAAGGGAACTCGCATGTGAGTGGCAAGGAGCATGTCAACGAAAAGAGCCCACCCGTCGTGACGGGTGGGCTCAAGGAGCCCAGGGTTTTCGCGTCACTCGACGAGCGTGACGCCGACGCCGCTCTGGAAGATGTTTTCCATGCAGGTCTTCAACGTGTCGATACGGTTCTGGTAAACCCCAGTGATGATCTGATTGGCCGGAGGGCTCGAGAGTCCTGCCGCATTCGTGTTCCCCGCCGCCCCAACGTCTGCCATGAACTTGAGGGCGGTGGGTCGGAACGTTGCTGCCGGAGCAAGTGCCACGTCGAACAAGTCACCGAACGCGATTGGGTACACCCGAACAGGGGCGTTCGGCAGGCTCAAGCCGCTATCCGTTCCTGCTCCATTGGTCGTCGCCATCTGGACTTTCATCTGGGTGATGATCGCGATCGCACTGCTAATCGATGTCGCGTCGCCGTTGCTCCCGCTCACACCACCTGTGGAGTCAGAGTAATAGGAGTCATACCCCGCCTTGTTGAAGGTAAAGTTTCGATACGAGTTGGGGACACCATCCGTCTCGAAGATCACCATCTTGGAAGCACCACGGCGAGCCTTGGTCGTTCCATATGTTCCCGTGGGGAGCGTGGCGGACGGGGAGAGCAGGTTGAACGCGTAGCCAAGCCCGGTGTTCGGGTCCGTGCTACCGATGGCGTTCGGAATCTCGTTGTTGCTCACACCGGAGAAACTCGTGTTGTATGGCCGAATCTCGCAGGTTACGGAGGTTGTCGAGTTCTCGAGGTTGATCGTGTTCAGCAACGACTTCGGGAAGAACAGAGCGTTCTTCAATGCCTTGAAATTCTGCCCCATCGGGCTGCGAATCCCGTTGTGGTGCGAGTAGGAGAACAGCGACAACCCGACATAGTTGTTGGGGTGGTTGTTCTTGATGTCATCGAGCACTGAGTTCATACCCGCCTTGAGCTGCCAGCACTGGGCCTCGTTGCTGGTGCCAGGCAGCCAGTTTGCACTGATTCCCATGAAATCCATCATGGTGAGAGGACCGAACCAGAAGTGAAGGCGAGGGCGGTTCGGGCTGTCGTTGTACGGCATGTACGGCTTGGCGTTCGGCCAAGGTTTGGTCAAGGGTAACGGGCCAGTCCAGTTCACGAGGTCTGCGGTTCCAACGCTCCGGCCCGCACCGGTCAAGGACCAGCTATCCGCCGAGCCGTACAGGTCGCCCGTGGTGTTACGGTTGTACGAAAGAACGTAGTCGATGTACCGCTTCCACCACACCTTATCCAGCACCTCCTGCGTGCCTCCAGTCGCGGTGTTCACGTCGTCCGGGATCGACGAGTAATATAGGACGTGACCCGCCCGCAGGTTCGGGGGCAGAACGAGTGGACCGCTCTTGATCCACTTCAGGATGGCAGCGTAGTCGGGGATCCACTTTGTGGTGCCGGTTGCCAGAACTGGACCGCTGCCCGTGTTGAGCAACGCCTCGTTGATCCCTTCAACAGTGCCGCCGCTCATGTTGTCGTTTTGCGGATTGAACGCGGTTCCACCTGGTTGATCGAAGTAACGCCGACGCCAGTCCCCAGGGACGTAGTTCGCATCGCCTGGATTACCCACAGGAGCGCGGGGGTCGGGCGGCCAGATGAAGAACGTCTTGCCCCAGTAGCCTGGCCCCATCGAGTAACCCTTGAAACGATCTTCCTCTGGGACGAGTTGTTCGGCAAGGGGGACGAGTAGTGTGTAGTCGTCCGTGCGCATCGGAGCAGCGTTGCCGCGAGTTGTGCGATATTTCACGATGTCGAGATCGTAGCCGTGAGTTTCCCAGACAAGGTCGCGGAACTGGGTTACGGGTGCGATGATGGTCGTGTCAGAGGTGCCTGTTCGGACGTTCCCCGTGTTCACGTTGTAACCAAGGAGATCAATCGCGCTGATCGCCGCCTTTGTTGCGGGTGCCCCCACGAGCCAGGTCGTGTCGGTCTTATTAAGTGAACCGTCAGCACGACGCCAGCGGTCGCCGACGTAGGTGATGGCACCGTCATCCGTCATCGTTCCGAATGAGCCCGGTGCTGGTGTGGGACCCATCGCAGGTGCCTCGTTCCCCTTGTGGAACGCATTGTAACCCGTGAAGTTGTATACAGGCGGGGTGTAGGTATCGGGGTTGGCGCCCGATTCTGGTGGGCTCCAACGATGGAACGCATTGATCAGGTTTGGCGTACCACCAGTGGTGGTGAGTGGGAAAGCAGGTGTCGCTGGCGAGTTGATGTTCGCCGGGTCGAAGTAGAAGTTCCGGACGATGGGCGGCCCAGCGGTGCCTTCCACTGTGTAATTGTTCTGGGCGATTGCTTCACCGCTGCCGTTCGCCTGGTTCACGATACACCGGATGGCCGTTGAGCCTGTGCCGTTGCCTGCGGGGATGTTCGCGTAATGGCCGAAGGACGGCACGAGGTTGTCCGGGTTCATGGATTTGCCGTTCAGGTTGAACGTGCTTCCAAAGGCCATGGACCCGGTCATGTCGAGGGCGAACGCCACGTCGCGAGGACGGAACACGGCTGTAGCCTTGGCTCCTGTTGGCATCGAGTTGACCCCGAATGCCCTCATGAAGTACGTCCGCTGGGGTACGCTAACGGTGACGCGAATCGCCGTCCATGAACCGCCGCCCGCAGGGGTTATTGACTGGTTGTTTGTGACATCCGTCCAGGTCACCACACGGAAGATCTGAGAGGTGGTGTCGTAGAGGTACTGACCCGCTTCGATCTTCTGAATGGCGGCGTTCGTGAACGCCTGATTCAGGTTGGAGTTCGACGTAATTCGTGTCTTGCCGTCAGCGATGGCTGGAGCGAGGTTGCTGTTCACGGACCCAACTTTGGTGTTCAACAAACGACACGCGCTCAAAGCAGCTGTGTCGGCCGCGTTCTGGCATTGCGTCCGCGACACGGCGAGCAATCCGAGGTCGATTGCCAGACCACAGAATCCGAAGAGGCCGATCATGCAGACCGCAAGGAGCGGCAAGATCGTCCCCCGCCGTCGTCGATCGGTATTCCGACTGACCATGTCATTCTCCCTTGAAGACTGCCGAACCCGGCACTGCGAAGATGGAGAGGGAACCACGGTTTGTGCGATTCCCGAAAAGTTCACACCGAGATTGAAGAAAACCAGTCTGACGCTGACGGGTCAACTACTTACCCTTCGACCCCGGTAAGGCTGATGACGTTCACGGGAAGGTTCGGCATCAGCGTGACGTTGGGGAGGAACGGTCTGAACGTGCCCCGAATCTGCACGGCGAGCCGGTCCGGGAACCCCGCGGCATTCCAGCTTACTTTGTTGGTGTCGCTAGCGTTGAACGGGTCGGGATAGGTCGATGCGCTCTTCGATTTCGGGCGTATCACCGGGGTTGCGAGCGTCAATCCGACACTGTCAACCGCGTAGACGGCTGCTTGATACCCGACGATCTGATTGTCCGTCCCCGCCAACCGATTTTTTGTGTATGCCAAGATGTTTGTATATGTCCTACCGGCCGCGTCCGTGTAATCGACCGTGTCGAAGTTCGTGGGCTTGTCCGTATTCACGGCTGCGTAGCGAACGCCTTCACGTGCTGCGAGATTGGTGACGTGGAGAACGAACAAGTAACGGCAGTATTCAAAGATTCCGAAGAGTAGAAGAGAGAAAACGGTGAGGGTGAGTGCCGCCTCGACGATGGCGGACCCTCGGCGACCCCGGCCTCGTTGAATTTGGCAAAGCAACATTGACGAACCCTTTGGGGTTAGATCGTGAGTGTTATGTGTCGAGAAACGACTGTGTATGTGTTTGAGTGCATTACCAGTTGTACTTCGTCGTACCGCCGGGTTTCGGGAGGTTTGTGTTGACCTCGAAGGCGTCGTCTCGCAACATCTCCCAGCTCACGCTTGCTGACACAGTGCTCGGATTGAGTATCCCCGCGTTGATCCACCGGACTTTGTTCCAAGGGACCGTGACGGTGACCGACAAGGGTTGCCCCTTTTCGCCAAGGTAGGGTTCTGTCGGAGTGGCTCCACCGACTGCACCTGGTGCCGTGAAGGCGAAAGTTACCGCCACGTCGGTCCTTGCCAGTTTGTTCAGCCCCATCGCGTAGAGGTATTGGTAAACCGTATCCTTGACGTTGATGCTGGTAGTTGTCGCATACACCTGGATGGGAGTCCCGTCCGCGGTGATCGTGTACCCCTGGGCGGCAAGTCGTGCTGCCTCTCGGGCACCGTTGGCAACGATTTGTTTCACCTGGATGAGTCGCCCGATCTCCCACACTCCAAAAAGTAGCGGGATGAGAATTCCAGCCGTGACCAGCGCCAACTCAATCGCGGCGACAGCACGTCGCGAGGCCTTTTGTTGGCGGATCATCGCTATCCTCCAGTATGGAGTTGAGTCGGAAGGGTGAGGCACCGCTGCCTCATGCAATAACTCTGAACTCTGTCTCATACTACTTCATGCACATGGATGTTGGGGTGCTTCTCACAAAAAAAACACCTTGTGCACAGGGAATTCGGGGCCAAATTCAACTCAGGCGCGAATCGTGCCGTTCTCTCTGCTACTACGCGGTTTGTGTAAATTTCAGGGAAGGTGTCCGATTTCCCGTCAGTGATGTGAATAGGTTCTCACTCTTTGTAATTATGCATGACCTTTTCGTTGAAGCAAAAAATCCCTGAATCATCTGAGGGCGATGAGTGTGCCATTGGTTTCCGGGGTGTGCTTGACGGTTTCGTGTGGCGTGAATTGCAGTGGCAAGTCGCAACCGATTGAGATGTCGAGTGATGCGGTGAATGTGTTGATTCTGATATTCTTTCTTCCGGACAGGTCAACGCTTCCAGAACGGTTCCACGGATGGGTGGGCATTTCGCCTGGAACCGATCAGAAGCACACATCCAATCGCATACCAGCAAGCGTTGACTCCGGAAACCAGTGGCACACCCGAGGGCGATCGCTTCTCTCCTTTCACCCGACTCAGCTGTTGATTGCGAAATATCATAGTCCCATCAGCGATGGCCCGCCTTTCCCACATTCAGTCAGGGTCTCGACATGAATCGGTGGCTGCCAGCTCTCCTCCTCGCCCCAATGACAGCTTTCGCGGTCGATCGCGCCCCGGCCCCGTTGCCGCCTGATAAAGCTGCCAAGAGCGCGGTTATTCCCGATGGCTTCCGCATGAGTGTGTTTGCGGCGGAGCCGGACGTCATACAGCCGATTTCGTTTACCACCGATGCACGTGGCCGAATTTGGGTTGTCGAAGCACTGAACTACGGAGCGTGGCAACCCACGGGTAAGGATCGTGTCGTTATTCTCGAAGATACCGATGGTGACGGTCGTGCCGACAAGCGGACGGTCTTCTTTGACGGGTTGAACTACGCCACGGGCATCGAGGTCGGTTTTGGCGGCGTGTGGGTAATGTCGCCGCCGAGCCTGTACTTCATCCCCGACGCCAACGGCGACGACAAACCCGATGGCGACCCGGAAGTGGTCTTCGATGGCTTCGGCTTCAAGGAGAGCCGACACAACCTCGCCAACGGCTTCACCTGGGGACCGGACGGCTGGTTGTACGGCGGGCACGGTCGCACGAGCCCTTCGATGGTGGGGAAGCCCGGCACGCCAGCCGACAAGCGAATCCACTGCGACGGCGGCGTGTATCGCATCCACCCGACCCGTCGCGTGTTCGAGAACTTCGCGGACGGCACCACGAACCCGTGGGGTGTGGACTTCGACGATTACGGGCAGTGCTTCGTCTCGAACTGTGTGAACCCGCACCTGTTCCACATGATCCCCGGCGGCCACTACGAGCCGTGGCGGAATCGTCCGTCCAGCCTGTACGCCTACGAACGCATTCCGACGATCGCCGATCACCTGCACTATCCTGGCGGCGACCTGCGGAAGACACTGGGAAGCCCCGACACTCTCTCACTGGGCGGCGGGCACGCTCACTGCGGCACGATGATCTACCTGGGGGATTCCTTCCCGGCCGCGTACCGCAACACGGTGTTCATGTGCAATGTCCACGGTCGCCGGATCAACAACGACATCCTGAAGCCGAAGGGGTCGGGTTACGCCGCGAGCCACGGCAAGGATTTCATGCTCTC
The DNA here is from genome assembly GCA_013823135.1 of Planctomycetaceae bacterium. Taxonomy (GTDB): domain Bacteria; phylum Planctomycetota; class Planctomycetia; order Gemmatales; family Gemmataceae; genus Gemmata. The sequence continues at coordinate 3,196 of PNLP01000107.1, read as the reverse complement.
GGCCGATCCGTGGTTCATGGGCGTGACGCTCCGCACTGGTCCCGATGGCAGCGTGTTCGTTTCCGACTGGTCCGACACGGGCGAGTGCCACACGCTGAAGCCCGACCGCAGCACGGGCCGCATTTACAAGATTTCGAACGGCGACACCAAATCGAAGCCCGTCGATCTCGGCAAGATGAGTGATGCGGAGTTGGTCGAACTGCACTTGCATCGCAACGATTGGTACGTTCGCCACGCTCGTCGCATCCTTCAGGAGCGTAGCCGCGACGCGAAGGGAGGCGAGGAAGGCCGCAAGCAACTCACCGAAATCCTCAACAAGAACCCCGATGTGACGCGGCGGCTCCGAGCCCTGTGGACGCTGCACGCGATCGGCGGTTTCGATGCCACACCGTTGCTCGAAGACCGCGACGCGCACATCCGAGCGTGGGCGGTGCAACTTCTCTGCGAAGTCGGAACCCCAGCGGAGAACGTACTCGCCAAGTTCCGCGAACTGGCGAAGAGCGATCCCTCGCAGGTCGTGCGACTCGCCATCGCATCCGCACTTCAGCGCCTTCTGCCCGCCCAGCGGTGGGAGACCGCGACTGAGTTGGTTCGCCACAAGGAAGACGCCACTGACCAGAACCTGCCGCTGATGTACTGGTACGCCATAGAGCCACTGGTTCCCGAGAACCCGGCGCGGGCTCTCGAACTCGCCCTGGCAGCCGAGGTGCCACTCGTGCGGCAGTTCGTGGCCCGCCGGCTAGCGGATCACGCTTCCGTGCAGGGTGAGAAAGGCGACCTCTCGCCGCTTGTGGCCACACTGGCGAAGGCGAACGCGGCGGAACAACTCGATCTGCTCGCGGGAGCCCGGGAAGGGTTGCGTGGCCGCAAAAGCATGAAGATGCCCGACGGCTGGCCGGCACTATACGCGAAACTGCGAGAGAGCACCGATCCCATTGCACGCGAACACGCCATTTCGCTCGCAGTGCTGTTCGGCGATCCGCAAGCGCTAACTGATCTTCGCAAGGTCGCGCTGACCGCAACCGCCCCGGCCGCAGAGCGTGTCGCTGCGCTTGAAACGCTCATCACCAAGCGCGTGCCAGACCTCGCGCCGGTTCTTCACGATCAACTGGCCGATAAGGCTACTCGGCGTGTCGCAATTCGCGGGCTGGCGGCATACGCTCACCCCGACACGCCGAAGCGCATCCTGGCGGTGTATTCGACCCTGACTCCGGACGAGAAACAGGACGCGGTCGCGGCACTGGCCTCGCGTAAAGAGTCCGCGTTCGCCCTGCTCGATGCGGTGGAATCCAAGGCGATTCCGCGGGTCGACGTGTCAGCGTTCGCGGCCCGGCAAATCTTCTCGCTGGGCGATGCGAAGTTGAATGCCCGGTTGAAGGATGTTTGGGGTGAGATTCGCGACACCAACCCGAAACGGGCCGAGTTGATGGCGAAGTACAAGGCGATGCTGACACCCGCTTCCCTGAAGTCAGCCGACGTGAAGAATGGTCGTGCGCTGTTCACGAAGTCGTGCCAGCAGTGCCACAAACTTTTCGGCGAGGGCGGCACCATCGGCCCCGACCTGAGCGGCTCGAACCGGTCCGACCTCGAATACATCCTCGGCAACATCATCGACCCGAGTGCGGAAGTGGGCCGCGATTACCGCATGTCCGTGGTGCGAACGGCCGACGACCGCGTGATAACCGGCATCATCGTCGAACGCACCGCGGCTCGTGTCGTGGTTCAGACCGCGACGGATAAGGTCGTGCTGTCGCCGGATGATGTGGACAGCGTCAAGGATTCGCCCCTGTCGATCATGCCCGAGGGACAACTCGATTCGCTGACCAAGGAACAGGTCCGTGACTTGATCGCCTATCTGGGGTCGAAGACGCAAGTGTCACTACCCGCCGGGAAGTGACACCGGACCTCCGGCAACATCACTTCTTCAGTGCGTTGCCGAGGAACTCGAACATTGCCTTCGTGGCCGGATCGTCTGGCAAGCCGAGGTCCGCGTTGATTTTGGTGTGGGTTGTCTCTCGGGTACCAAAGACAGTAACGGGAAGGCCGGCGTCCTTCAAAACGCTGCCCAATCGCTGTGCCTGCGCGGTCACGTCCGGGTGCCCGGCCACGTGCAGGATCAGGAACGGCGGGATCCCCTTGTCCTTCGCCACATGTGTGACGGCCGAGAAATCCTTGTGCTTCGCCGGGTCGTTGCCGAACTTCTCCCGGTGACCAAACTTCGCCGGCGCCATTCCGTGCGCCTTCCAACGGGCTTCTGCGGTCTCGATGATGGCTGGCACGTCGTAGGTGTCCCCATCGACCGGCACGCAGCCCTTGACGATGTCCAGTGAGAGCTTCTCGGCCTTCAGGTAGCGGTCGTCGGTGCAGATTAACGCGGCGAGTTGCGCACCGGCGGAGTGGCCCATGATGAACAGACGCTTCGGATCCCCTCCGTACTCGGCAATGTGGTCATGCACCCAGCGCACGGACCTGGCAACGTCCTGCACGATGGTCGCCATATCGACGCTGGGCAGGAGTCTGTAGTTCGTGGAGACGAAGACGAACCCCTTGTCGTTGAACACCTGTGGCTTGATCTGGATATCCTTCTTGTCCCCCGTTTGCCAACCCCCGCCGTGAATCCAGAAGACGACCGGAAGGTTCTTCGCGCCTTTGGGTGCGTACACATCGAGTACCTGGCGGTCGAGTTTGCCGTACGCGACGTTCGATTCGGTTGGCGGGATCGCCGGAACCGCAGGCTTCTTGTCGGCATCCTTTTTGTCTTGTGCCTGTCCACCACCAAAGGGTACCAGCATGAACGCGACCATAACGAAAAGAAACTTGTAGGCCATCATGTTGTTCTCCAGGTGGATGAGAAATGCGGCTTGGCGGGCTAGAGTTTCGACCCAGACCCTATCACAGGATGTACGCCTCCGCAATCAATGTGATGAGTATTCGCCGGTGATGGAACGGAGCATGCGTCCGTTTTGTCCGACGAGGATATGGTTGTGCCCTATAGGGGATGTTGTCCGCTTATTGGCGGAAAATTGGTGGTGGAATTGACCTCCTCCGGTACTCAGCAATTCCCTGCGTGTACACTCAGGAATATTCATCCGTCTTAACGTTGTCTTGTAGTTGGCCGGATCGGGTTACTGGTGCGTAATCGCTCCAGAGCCACGCTGGATTGTAGCTTGCGGACACCTTGTTAATGCTTCGTCTG
>PNLP01000106.1 GCA_013823135.1 Planctomycetaceae bacterium | reverse complement strand
TCTTCGCCTTGAACTCCGCTGAAAACTTTCTCGGCTTCGCCATGGGATACCTCCTTCACCTCAGGTTATCCCAACTCTACCCCGCGCCCAGTTTTTGGGGCGCAGTACAGATGTCGTAATTGACACCAAGGTCGAGCGAGGCAAGCAGGTTGGGCCGACCGATCAGCACGAGGTTGTGGCGGTTGGATTTCGCGCGGTTCAGGTGGTGCGGAGCAGAGGCTGTGCTTATCCTGATGAAGGGAAGCGAACCCGTGTTTGGGGAGCAGGGATGCGGCAGGACAAGGATCGCAGCAGCAAGTGGTTGCTGTCTCACCACGCCGACGCGATCCTCAAACTCGGTGGCATCACGGGGTTCACCAGTTGGAAGGCGATCCAGCCCGAGACCATCGCACCGCGTCGCCTGCCCGATGGGTTGATCGAGGTGCGGTATCCCGGCGAGACAGAACCAACGCTGGTGCTGGTGGAGATCGAGTCGTACCCCGCAAGCGACGTCGATCGGCAGGTTCTCGATGAGTTGATGCTGATCGCCGTGGACCGCAAGGTGATGCCCGACGTGGTGTCGCTGGTCCTGAAGCCGAAGGGGAACGTGGCGGTGACGGGTTCGGCGGAGTCTGTGAGCCGGCGGGGTGGAACTCGGATCGGCGGATCGTGGCCTGTGGTGCGGATGTGGGAGTTGGACGCCGAGGAGTTGTTCGCAGCGGGCGACGCCGGCCTGATTCCCTGGGTGCCGCTGGCCCGCACGACCCAGACGCCGGAAGTCCTGATGACGCGGTGTCGAGATCGGTTGGCGAGTGTGCAAGACCCATCGGACCGTGCGGGGTTGATGGCGGTGACCCAGATCCTGGCGGGGTTAGCGTTCCCAGACAAGCGATTCCTGGACCTGTTCGGAGGAGCACAAGCGATGATCGAATCACCCGTACTCGACGAAGTGAAGCAACTGATTCGGGTTCGTGCCATCCGCGAGAACGTGGTCGCGGTCCTTGAGACGCGATTCGGCTCGGTCTCTGCGGATCGGATCGCGACTCTCAACACCGTAACGGATGATACCCGTCTTCGGGCATTGCTCCGCCAGGCCGCGACCTGCCCCGATATCGAGGCGTTTGTGGTGGGCCTGGAATCGGGAAAGTGACCTGGAAATGCTGTCTTTTGCTCTCGATTATCAACCGGACTGTATTGTCAGTTTTGCCGACACTGCTCTTTGACAATTGGGTTAACAGCGGCGAGAGTATTTTCAGTTCGAGGAGTGTCCTTCTCGCACACCGAGTGAGATCCGAAACCACCGCCGAGCACCCCGATACGCTCGGCAGCAACCATCACGAAACTCTTGAAATCCCTGGAGATGATCGCTGTCAGCCCTAAAATACTCTCACCGACACCATCGAGTAATTTCGAGGAGTGTTCTTCTCGGGGAGGGTCGGGTTGCTCGCGCCCGTGGACGCCTTCGAGGCGGTAGCCGGGGCACAGAGTCAAAACCCAAACAACATTCCTGGGAGAACAAGATCAGCATGATGCCAAACGGAACGCTGCGGTCACGTCGTCCGCACTTGACCGACTCGATCTCGAAGCTCGACGAAATGGTCGACGGGCTGACCACGCAATTCCCGGTGCCGTCGCCGACAGCATCCGCGAGGTCCTCGGGCCGGTGTTCACGGCGGCCATCAAGGACGCCGTGAAGGAAGCCGTGGCCGAGGTTCTGAAGGAACGAAACAGCGAGGAAGCGAAGCCGACGCCGGTTCCACAACCTGAGGTGCCGCCGGCACCACCCGCGATGCCACGACCGCGAAACGACCGCTGGAAAAAAGTGAAGGCAGCACTGGCCGAACTCAAGACGTGGGCCGGTCAGCAAGCCGCACCCGTGGTGGCACGGGCCGCACTGGGCTGGGCGGTCGTGCGACTCGTCGGCGGGGCGACCGTCCACTCGCGCACCGCCACCCTGCTCACCGCACTGACTGGGGCCGTTGCGGGGTTTGCGGGCAGATTGACCAAGTGTACGGGTTCATAACTCGCATGCCAGATTTTGAGCATGAGTTGGGTGGCCACTGGGAGGTGGGCCACCCTGGCCGCTTTCCTTTAGCCCTTGCAGGTCACGCTTCAAATCATCGACATGCCGAGGAAAACCGGCGTCCATCGGGCAAGGTCCGGTGTAAGCAACGACTCGATGGCTGCGCGAAGCCGCCCGAGCCGCCCCACAAACTCAGACATCATGTTGTCACAGCCAAATCACTGCTAATTCGCTGATCCGCTGCTCACACATCTCGAGCGGATTTTGTCCTCAACATCCTGAGAATTGTCCTCCAACTCCGACTCCGAGTTGACAAAGTTTACTATTTCGACCAACGAAATCATTTATCGCTTCCAATGCGATCTTGACAAAATCTATCGTTATGGTCATATTTACTCCACGACACAGCGATTGCTGACTTGGGAACGTGGGGTGCGAGGAGCTTGCGGGATTGGCTCAGCTAACCGCAACGGCTCGACAACATCAAGGAGACGCGTGGGATGAGAAAGTTTATGCTTGCGGGTTTCGCGCTCGTAGTCACCTTCGGATTAACGCTCGCGGGAGAGGTAGAGTTCCTGAAGTACGACAAGGAAAAGAAGGAACTGACGGTCAAGGAGGACGGTAAGGAAGCGACCTACAAAATCACCGACGACACAAAAGTGAAGCGAGGTGACAAGGACGCCAAACTCCCGAACATCCTGAAGTTCTTCGAAGAGAAGGCCAAGGAAGGAGCCAAGTTTGAGATCACGGTGGACAAGGACAAGAAGGCAATCATCGAGCTGAAACTTCCCGGCAAGAAGTGATTTGATAAATGATGTGATATTTGGTGCAGGTTCGCTTCCTGCATTGTCGAAATCAGTCACGCAAGAACAGTTTGGTCGGCGACTCAGAACCGGTTCTCCCAGTGATTAAACCACTGGAAGAACAACTCCTCGGTTCTGGGTCACAAGTTGAAAACCCCGACTCCTCATCGGGGCTGCAGGCACAATCTCTCTCAGCGATATTTCACCGACTCTGTCGGTCTACTCCGGTGTGTACCGGTTCCCAAGCGCCATCCATCGGTTGGTGCCCTGGAGCGGTACGTCCTGAGCCGATCGATGTGATCCCTCTGAGGAGATTGGCCAATGTTCGTTTCACGCCGCCGAGCGGCTTTCACATTGATTGAGTTATTGGTGGTGATCGCCATCATCGCGGTCTTGATCGGGCTCTTGCTCCCTGCGGTTCAGAAGGTGCGTGAAGCCGCTGCCCGGGTTCAGTGCAGTAACAACCTGAAACAACTGGGACTTGCCTCACACAACTACCACGACAACCTCCAGACGTTGCCGCCCGCGTGGCTCGGAGGCAATTCGCTCGATCCAGACGGGTGGGCGTCGTGGGGCGTGCTGCTACTGCCGTATCTCGAACAGAACAACATCTACCAACTCTGGAATCTGAACTACCCAGCCTCGAAGCAACCGGCGGCAGCATACCAGCAGCAAGTGAAAGCGTATCACTGCCCGAGCCGCCCAGACTTCGTCCTGAGCACGAGCGATTTCGTTGCGGGCGGAGGCGGTCTCACGGACTATGCCGCCAGTTTCGGAACAGGTGCCAACGGGTCGAACTCCAACGGTACCATCATCCCGACGGCGAACATGGGTTCAAGCGTGACGACCGATGCGAGCGGTAACCCGGTCTTGAAGCCGGGCTGGCGCGGTCAACTGAACCTGCTGAGCATCAGTGATGGAACCTCGAACACGCTCCTGTTCGGCGAGAAGCACATCCGCCCGAACTCGCTGCGTGGGAAAAACGAGGACCGCAGTATCTTCGGCGGCCAAACAAACTCCCAGCGTCGGATGGCTGGCCTCGACGTCAACGGGGATGCGCGTCCTCTGCGTCCGCCACAGGATCAAACTGGCGTCCTCGCGAACTCCAGTTTCGGCGGTCCTCACACAGGCATCTGCCAGTTTGTCCTCGCGGATGGGAGCGTGAAGGCTTTCCTGCTCTCGACCGACCTGAACACCCTCGCCGGTCTGTCTACGCGGAGCGGCGGGGAGAACATCTCGAACTGGTGAGCCAGGTCGATCAAACCGGAACAATCACAAGCATCAGAGGAGCAGAGCTATGCGGTCTCACAGGGCAATCCTCGCCATTACTCTTTTGGCGATGCCTAATCTCACAGGGTGCGGTCCGGATCAACCCAAGACGCACCCCGTGACTGGGAAGGTCACGCTGGCGGGTGGCAACGTGAAACAACTAGCCGGGCACTACGTGGAAGCGGTGCTCGACACGGACCCCCTGGTGCGATCGTCCGGCATCATCGGACCTGATGGTGGCTTCACCCTGGAGACGTTGCACGCGGGGGAAATCCTCAAGGGAGCGCGTGAAGGGAAATATCAGGTTCGCATCGTGCGTGCGGAAGAAGACGACAACGGTCAGAAACTCCGGAAGCCGCCGATCGCGAACCAGTACTTCCAGTTCCAGGGTTCTGGGCTGTCGCTCACGGTCCCCGCGACAAACGATCTCACACTCGAACTTCGTTCCCGCTGAACGACATACGTTTAACGGCTTGATACAAGGGTAACACCATATGTTATCCAAGCGACGACTGAGTGGATCGCTCGCACTCGTGCTGCTGGTCAGCACAGCCGCGGCGGAAGACAGTCCGAAGGCGGATCTCAAAGGGAACTCGAACGACCCGGCGAAGCTCGAGTTCTTCGAGAAGAAGGTGCGGCCGATCCTGGTCGATCACTGCTACCACTGCCATTCCGCCGACACCAAGCCGGCTGGCGGGCTTCGCGTTGATGACCGCAACGGCCTCATCCTCGGTGGGAACACTGGCCCGGCCGTCGTGCCCGGCAATCCCGAGAAGAGCTTGCTGCTGAAGCGATCCAGCCCCGACAACGGCAAACGCCGGATGCCACTCGAGGGCAAGCACTTGAGCGACGAGCAGACCGAGATTCTCGCGAAGTGGATCAAGGACGGTGCCGCGTGGCCCGCGATCCGGATCCCCGCGACCCTCGGTCGGCCGAAAGCACAATACGAGAAGTTGAAGAAAGAGCACTGGGCCTGGCAGCCGCTCACCGAGCCGAAGGTGCCTCCGGTGAAGGACGCACCGTGGGCACGGGATGATGTCGACCGGTTCCTGCTCGCGAAGCTCGACGAGAAAGGGCTGAAGCCCGTTGGCGACGCGGACAAGCTCACGCTCATCCGCCGCGTCACGTTCGACCTCACGGGGTTGCCACCGACGCCGGCCGAAGTCGATGCTTTCGTGAAGGACGGCAGCCCGCAAGCGTTCGAAAAGGTGGTGGATCGGTTGCTGGCGAGCCCGGCGTTCGGCGAACGGTGGGGTCGGCACTGGCTCGACGTCGCCCGTTACGGCGAAAGCACCGGCCCGTCGCGGAACATCCCGTACCCGCACGCCTGGAAGTATCGCGACTACGTCATCGACTCCGTGAACGCCGACGTCCCTTACGATCGGTTCCTTCGCGAGCAGATCGCCGGGGACTTGATCGCGAAGGCCGAACTCGGTGCGGTGAAGGCGGAAATCGGGTGGGCCTTCCTGTCGTCCATCGTCAAGCAGCACCCCGCGTTCCGTGAACAAGACCGCCTGCTCACCGCGACTGGGTTCCTGGCCCTTGGCGTGAAGGACGTGAACCAGCGCTTCAAGGTCCGGTTCATCATGGACAACGTGGACGAGCAGATCGACACCGTGACGCGATCGACCATCGGCCTGACGGTGAGTTGCGCCCGATGCCACGACCACAAGTTCGACCCGATCTCGATTACCGACTACTACGCGATCGCCGGCATCTTCACCAGCACGGACAATGCAGCGGGCTTACGCAACCAGATGGGCGGTGGGGGCCTGGCCTATTACGTCCCGGACATGCTGTTGAGACTCTCCAGTGATGCCCCGCCGGTTCCGACCGAGAACGTCGAGAAATTGCGGCTACAGGTCGAGGAAGCGAAGAAAGCGTGGGATGCGATCCGGGGCACACCAGCGGGAATGAAGCCCGCCGCGAACGGCCAGCCGACGCAGCGGGCATTTCGCTTGAAGTACGACCGACTCCAGAGCGAATTGCTTGCACTCACGGACCCCGCGGCGCGTGGGCACGCTGTGCACGGTGTGCGAGACGCGCAGGCGATTGCCGACACGGAGATTCGCATCCGTGGCGAGGCCGAAAAACTCGGGCCAACGGTTCCCCGTGGCTTCCTCACGACGTTCACCGTTCCCGGCGCGGCGACCGTGAACCCGGAGCAAAGTGGGCGGCTCGAACTCGCAAATTGGCTCACCAGCCCCAAGAATCCTCTGACTCCGCGGGTCGCAGTGAACCGCGTCTGGCAGCAATTGTTCGGCACGGGCATCGTGAACACGGTCGATAACTTCGGCGTCACGGGCGGCACGCCGTCGCACACGGAGTTGCTCGATCACCTTGCGAACCGCTTCATCGCGGATGGTTGGTCGGTGAAGAAACTCGTGCGGGCTCTCGTTCTCACACGTGCGTACCAACTCAGCCCTGAAGCGACGCCAGCGAACACCAGCGTGGATCCGGGCAATCGACTCGTGTGGCGGCACAGCCCACGACGGCTAACTGCTGAGGAAATCCGCGACGCGACGCTCGCAGCAGCCGGCACCTTGGATCTGAAGCGCCCCGTGGGTTCCCCGGCCAAGGATTTGCGGATGATCGAGATGCGGGACAACGGCCCCGAGGCCCGCACCATCAACGAGAAAGCCGACGCGAGCACTCACCGGAGCGTTTACCTGCCGTTGCTGCGGGGAGTCGTGCCGCACGCGCTCGAAGTGTTCGACCCGGTCGAGCAAACGCTCGTGACCGGTAGCCGCGACACGACGACCGTTCCGAGCCAGGCGTTGTACCTCCTGAACGGGCCGTTCGTGCGGAAGCAATCGCTCGCTCTCGCTGAACGGATCTTGAAGGAAAAAGACGCGACCGATGTCGAGCGAATTCGTACCGCGTACCGGCTCGCACTCGGCCGCACGCCGAACGAGAAAGAGATCGAACGAGCACAGGCCTTTCTGGGGGAGTATGAGTCGGCCGTTCGCGATCTGTACCCGGATAACCTCGCACCGGCACCACGTGTGGTGAAGGTGGTGGCCCCGGCGAAGAAGGTGGACGAACCATTCGACCCGGATCAGATCGATCAGACGGGCGAGGCCGTGGTTGAGGAGTTCATCCGCCCAGCCGACGCCAAGGCCGCGGCATGGCTCGCACTCACGCAAGCACTCTTCGGCAGCGCCGAGTTCCGATTCGTGAAGTGATCGTTTAGCGGCGACCCCAGCGGGGTCACGCTTGGCCGCCCCTCAGGGGCGGCCGCTAAACACGACCAACAATTACCACACAAGGACAATACCCAATGCTCACCCCACAATCTTTGTCTCGTCGTCAAGCTCTCAAGTCTGCGGGTGCGGGCTTCGGAATGGTCGCCCTGGCCGGTATCCTCGGCGAGCAGGCTCGCGCTGCCGAGAAGTCCGCGTCGAAGCCGCTTTCCGTCAAGCAACCCCACTTCCCCGCAAAGGCGAAGCGACTCATCTTCGTTCACATGAACGGGGCCATGTCGCAGCACGACACGTTCGAGTACAAGCCCAAGCTCCAGGCAGACAACGGCAAGCCCGGTCCCGGCGGCGGCACCCTCACCGGCTCGAAGTTCAAGTTCAAGCAGCACGGTGAAACCGGTTCGTGGTTCTCGGAACTGCTCCCGAACCTCGCCAAACACGCCGACAAGTTGGCGTGGCTGCGTGGGCTCTACACTGACACGCCCGCACACCCGCAGGCCGTCGTGCAGATGCACACCGGCAGCGCGAACGCCGCGCTCACACGCCCGAGCATGGGTGCGTGGCTGCTCTACGGCCTGGGCACCGAGAACCAGGACTTGCCGGGCTACGTCACGATCAACCCGCCGCCGAACTTCGGCGGCGCGGTGAACTACGGGAGCGCCTTCCTGCCCGCCCACTTCCAGGGCACCCGCATTAACGATCAGGGATACTTGCCCAACCTGAAGGCGCAGACCGAGACCGATCTGCAACGGAAGCAACTCGACCTGATCCAGTCGATGAACCGCGACCTCGCCGCGACCCCCGGCGCACCGGAAGCTGTCGATGGCGTGATCGAGTCGTTCGAGTTGGCGTTCAAGATGCAGGGGAAAGTTCCCGAGTTGCTCGACATCTCGAAGGAACCCAAGAAGGTGCTCGAGGCGTATGGCGTACACAACGCCCCGACCGCGTCGTTCGCCCGGCAGTGCCTGATGGCCCGCCGACTCAGCGAAGCTGGTGTGCGGTTCGTGGAAATCTGCCAGCCAGGCTGGGATCACCACAACAACCTTCACAAGGGATTGCTCGACCGTTGCGGTTCCGTCGATCAACCGGTGGGGGCGTTGCTCGCCGATCTGGAACAACGCGGCTTACTTGAAGACACGCTCGTGCTGTTCGGCAGTGAGTTCGGACGGCAGCCCACTTCGCAGGGTGTCGACGGCCGCGATCACAACATCACGGGTTACTCCATGTTCCTGACGGGCGCAGGAGTGAAGCGGGGAGTGAGCCATGGTGCCACGGACGAATACGGCATCAAGGCCGTCGAGGGCCGATTGCACACGAACGACCTCCACGCGACGCTGCTCGCACTGATGGGTCTCGACCACGAGAAGTTGACGTACAAGTACGCCGGCCGCGACTTCCGCCTGACCGATGTGAAGGGCAACGTCGTGAAAGAAATCTTTGCCTAACGAGCCACCGACCCCACCGCTGGCAAACCGGGTGTTGAGAGAGCACTCGGTAAGCGGGAGTGATTTGCACTGGCCCTGCAGATCACTGCTCTGGACGACGTTGAGGAGCGTCGTCCGGGCGGTGGGGCGGCTAAATCAGCACATTTCTTCGCCACACTTCCGGCATCGACGCCGAATCTGAAAGCGAATTCACATTTTCCGTGATCGAACGTAAACAACTAACCCAATGTATCTTGAGTCGATGTTATCGTTGAGATGCAACTGAAAGTCGTTGCGTTAACGCGGAAGAACGAAACATTACGAACTATACTGATAAAAATGGTGATGAATAATACTGATGAGCCTGGTATGCTCGCCAAAGTAGTCACGACTTCGTCCGCCATCAAGGAGCCCAAATGTCGAACGGTTTGTTGCAGCGGAGTGTGACGACGTCGGTGGCGAGGAACTTGGCGAACACGACCAAGACGACGCCGAAGATGATGTCGATCACCCCGCGGTGGGTGCTCAGCCTGCTGCCTTGGGTTCAGGTCGAAGGCGGCACATACCGTGTCAACCGGACCAAGGTCGAACTCAAGAAAGCCGAACGCATCGGCATCGAGGTCGCAGCGGGACGAGCCAGTTTTGCGCCGGAATCGCTGCGAGCGGTTCCGCTGTTCTCCCGGCTGTCGGACACGATCATCGGCCAGATGGCGTCGCGGTTCAAAACCGAGGAAGTCTCGCTCGGCAATCGCCTCATCGTGGAGGGTGAGGACCAGAGCAAGTTCTTCATCATCGCTCAGGGTCAGGTCGAGGTGCTCAGCAAGGGCGTTCACGGCAGCAACCTCCGGATCGCCTTGCTGACCGACGGCGAGTACTTCGGCGAGAGCGAGATCGTCTCCGACAAGCCTTCGGATGTCACCGTTCGCACGACGACGCCGTGCATCTTCCTCACGCTGTCGCGTCAGGATCTCGATCTGTTGTTGAAGGAGATTCCCAGCTTCAAGGACGAGTTCCAGAACGCGATTGATGCGCACCTGGAGTTGGCCTCGACGGTGAACCGCTACGGCGAGCGGAACATCGACCTCGTCTCGGGGTTCGCGGAGAACGTGGAGATTCCCGAGACGTTCGTGGACTACTCGGCCAACCCGCGTGAGTACTCCCTGTCGGCGGTGCAGACGATGGTGCGTGTCCACACGCGGGTATCAGACCTGTACAACGGCCCGTACAACCAGCTCGAAGAACAGATGCGGTTGACGATCGAGGGGATCAAGGAACGGCAGGAGTGGGACCTCATCAACAGTCCCAAGTTCGGGCTGCTCCACTCCGTCGATCCCGCCATGCGGATCAGCACGCGGTACGGCGCACCCACTCCCGACGATCTTGATGAGTTGCTCGCGCTGGTGTGGAAGAAGCCGTCGTTCTTCCTGGCGCACCCGAAGGCGATCGCGGCGTTCGAGCGTGAATGCACGTGGCGTGGTGTGCCACCCGTCACCACCAACCTGTTCGGCACACCCGTCATCATGTGGCGTGGCATTCCCATCGTCCCGTGCGACAAGCTCGACGTGAAGAGTCGGCGGCTGTCGAACCAAACCGGCACAACGAGCATTCTCCTACTGCGGGTGGGCGAGGCGGATCAGGGGGTCGTGGGCCTTCACCAGGCCGGCATCCCCGGCGAGATCGCGCCGAGCCTGTCGGCCCGGTTGATGGGGCTCGATAACCTCGGCGTCGCGTCGTACCTGCTAACGCTCTACTTCTCCGCCGCCGTCCTGACCGACGACGCCCTCGGCATCCTCGAAAACGTCGAAGTCGGATACTACCACGACTACGAGAACAAGAAGCAGAAGGTGAAGTAATGGAAGAAATCACCCCAGAGTTGATCGCGTCCATCGCCACGCGGCTGTACCGCGAACCGTCGCAACCGAGTTCCTCGCCGCTGCCCGGGTTCGCTCCGCCGGCCGGGGTACACGTTCCCACGGAACTACCCGCCGTGCCAGCCAGCGTGCCGACGCCCCCAACCAGTCTGCCCGCGGCAGCAAGCCCGTCGCTGCTTCCGGCAACCGGGCACGGCTTCAAGCCGGCGAGCAACGTATTGCCATTGCTGAGCGTGCCGAGCGAGTTGCCGCGAGGGTTCAGTGTTCCGGACTCTTCCATCAATGGCCCGTTCGGATTGCCATCAACCCCGTCTCCGATCGCCACACCAACGGAGGATGGGTTGAGTGCGTTCGTCTCGCGTGTGCAGGCCCGCGAACCGCTGAAGAACTCAGGAGTCTGCACGCAAGACCGCTTTCTCGAGCGATTGCGAAAAGTCGCTGGCCCGACCGAGCCGAAATCGAGCTACGCCTCGCGGCCGTTCGACGTGGAAGCGGTTCGTCGCGACTTCCCAATCTTGCAGCAACAGATTCACGGGAAGCCGCTCGCGTGGCTCGACAACGCCGCGACGACGCAGAAACCGCAAGCCGTGATCGACGCCATCACGAACTACTACTCGCGGGACAACTCCAACATCCACCGAGCTGCGCACACGCTGGCGGCTCGATCAACCGACGCTTACGAAGGCGCCCGGCAGAAGGTGCAGAACTTCCTTGGGGCTTCAAACGTCAAGGAAATCGTTTTCACTCGCGGCACAACCGAGGCGATCAACCTCGCCTCTCAAACTTTCGGGAAGAAGTTCCTGCTCCCCGGCGATGAGATCATTCTTTCCACGCTGGAACACCACGCGAACATCGTTCCCTGGCAGATGATCGCCCGCGAGAAGGGTGCGGTCATCCGCGTCATTCCCGTGAACGATCACGGCGAAGTGATGCTCGGTGAGTACGAGAACCTGCTGGGGCCGCGGACCAAGCTCGTCGCGCTCACGCACGCTTCCAACAGCCTCGGCACTGTGCTGCCCATCGCCGAGATGACGCACATGGCGAAGCGGTACGGTGCCCGCGTGCTGATCGACGGCGCCCAAACCGTGGCCCACATCGCGGTCAACGTGCAAGAGATCGACTGCGACTTCTTCGTGTTCTCCGGGCACAAGATTTTCTCGCCGACGGGCATCGGTGTGCTCTACGGCAAGGAAGAACTGCTCGACATGCTGCCACCCTGGCAGGGCGGCGGAAACATGATCAAGAACGTGACGTTCGAGGAAACCAGCTACAACGGGCCGCCGGCTCGCTTCGAGGCGGGCACACCGAGTATCGGCGACGCGGTCGGTCTGGGGGCAGCGCTGGACTACGTGACGCGGATCGGGCTGCCGAACATCGCGCGGTACGAACACGAACTACTGGAGTACGGGACCGAGCGGCTCTCGCGCATTGACGGCCTGCGACTGGTCGGAACGGCTCGCGAGAAAGTCGGCGTGCTGTCGTTCGTGCTACCGGGCAAGCGCAACGAGGAAGTCGGTCGTTTACTCGATCTGGAAGGAATCGCGGTACGGGCGGGGCATCACTGTTCACAACCGTCGTTGCGACGGTTCGGTTTAGAATCGACCGTGCGGCCCTCGCTGTCGATTTACAACACCCGCGAGGAACTCGACCGCCTCGCTGAAGCCGTTCGCCGAATCCAGCGGCTCTGATCGCCCAGGATTTTCAAAGGAAGGAGTTCATGATGTCTCAAGCGACAGTCACCATCAGCCCGAAGGAATTCGTGGAATTGAAGCGTACCGGCAAGACACTCGACCTGATCGATGTACGGACCCCAGCGGAATACCGGGGAGTTCACGCGGAAGGTGCCCGCAACATTCCACTGGATCGACTCGATGCGGCCAGATTGTCCCGCGAGAAGAAAGGCGACGAGCCGATCTACCTGATCTGTCACACTGGCAGTCGCGCAAGCAAGGCGTGCGAGATGTTCCAGGCCACAGGGAACACGAATGTCGTGAGCGTCGAGGGTGGCACGAATGCGTGGGAGGAGGCGGGGCTTCCGGTTGTACGCGGAAAGAAAGCCATATCGCTGGAACGGCAGGTTCGCATCGCGGCCGGGTCAATCGTTCTTCTCGGGATTGCTCTGGGCTTCTTGGTCGATGAATACCTCTTCGGTCTCTCTGGGTTCGTGGGAGCGGGACTTGTCTTTGCTGGCATCACCGACACCTGCGGCATGGGGATGTTGCTCGCACGAATGCCCTGGAATCAAGTCGCCTAGGAACACCAGAGCCCATGCGATTCGGAATTACTGCAATAGCGTTTCGAGTTTCGACAATTTCATGGACAAGTAGACCCGTCAAGCACCTGTCGCAGCGGTCGGAGCGATCGAACGGCGTCATGATGCGGGTTCGACTGGGGTCACGAGAATGACGACAGTCAGCGAGATGGCAGACTGAGCCGCTATAGTGGACGTAGGTTATAACTGAACATGCGAATGCTATGGCCGAAGGACCGGAATGGCTCACGGCGCGTGCCGCCTCGGCTCACTGAGCGGTGAGTGACAGTGCGATGTCACTGGTTGTGCAATCAGAGCAGGCGGGTTCAGGCGGCTTCTCGGTAGTAGTGTTTGATGAGCCCGCCGAGTCGCTCCTTGCACCGGATCTTCCCAGACGGGAATCGGAGGATGCGGGGCTCCTTGAGATCGGCGTCGGGCAGCGGCACGTTGCCCTTACCCTGGTGGGGCCGATCCCGGTTGTAGTGGTCCAGAAACTCCCTGGTGACGTGGTTCAAGTGCTTCTCGCCCGGGACCACGAAGTGGTCGAGGCACTCCCAACGTAGGGTTTGGCAAAACCGTTCGGCGAAGGGGTTCATGTTCGGCGCCATTGGCCCAACACGCTTGACCTCGCAGTCGTCGGCCTTGAACACCGCGTCGAAACTGCCCGTGAATTTGGTGTCGTGGTCGAGGATCAGGTAGCTCGGAGGCAACCCCCAGTCTGCCATCCGCATCGAGGCGTTTCGAGCCTGCTGGGCCGTCCACTCCCCCGTCGGGTTGGGCGTAATCCCGGCCACGAATGCTCGGCGACTGCCGACGTGGATGAAGAACAGCAAGTAGAGGTCCACGAAGCCCGTGAGTGTAGCGGTTTTCACCGACAGGAAATCGCAGGCCCAGAGCGTTGAAGCGTGGCGCCTCACGAACTCGTCCCACGTTCCCTTCCCACGCTTCGGGCCGGGATCGAGGCCGGCTTCCTTGAAAATGTTGACAACTGTCGTGCGACTCACCGAACGGACGCCGAGTTTCTTGAGTTCGCCGAGAA
>PNLP01000105.1 GCA_013823135.1 Planctomycetaceae bacterium | reverse complement strand
GGGGCGCAGTACAATACCAAGGAGGGAATGGCTTTACACTTATCTGAGGGGCATTGGGCCTAATCGGGCATCGAAACCTGAACATCGTGAAGGAAAAACCAATGATCGACATGCTGCAGAAGATGGGCTCGATTGGCAAACGCCTGGCCGAAGCCGGTCGCGAAGCCCGGACTGCGTCGGCCTCGGTGGCGGGAGAACTCACCGATCAGATGACCCGGGCCGTCGGTGCCGCCGCCGGAGAGGTGGTACGCGCCGCCGTGATCGGTGCGGTTGCCGCCGTTGTTCGAGGCTCCCAGAAGCAACCATTCCCAGTGGGTTCGGTCGATGATACCTGGGCCGAGCACGATACCATGCCGCCGGGTGTAGATGAGCACGAGCTTTCTGCTGAAACGGCATCGACAGCGCCGCGAACGGGGTGGGCGAGGGCGACACGCATGGCGGGCACGGCGCTGACAGTAGCGGCTGGTGCCGCGGCTTCGGTCCCCGGTGGTCGGCTCGTCGCGGCCGGCCTGGGCGCGGTCGCCGCCGTTGCGACACTGGCCGCTCGTGCGGGTGAAGACACTTCAAGCTGACGAACAGAACCACACACAGCTTTCGTTGAATGCACCCGACCCCCGATGCCCGTTGAGTCGGTGATCGTGGATCGGCTTGCTTGCGCCCGTAACGCCGTCGAGGCGGTAGCCGGGGCACAAAGTGATGACCCACTCAAACAACATTCCTGGGACAAGGAGATGAGCATGATGCCAAACGGAACGCTGCGGTCGCGTCGCCCGCAGTTGACTGACTCGATTACGAAGCTCGACGAGATGGTCGACGGACTGGCCACCGCCATTCCCGGTGCCGTCGCCGACAGCATCCGCGACGCCCTCGGGCCAGTGTTCACCGCGGCGATCAAGGACGCGGTGAACACTGGCCGTGGCCGAGGCAATGAAGGAGCGGAACAGCGAAGCACCGCCGGCACCACCGCCAGTGCCTGTAGAGTCGACACCAACGCCAGCGTTGCCACGGCCGAGACCAGACCGGTGGAAGAAAGTGAAGGCCGCCCTGGCCGAACTCAAGACGTGGGCCGGGCAGCAGGCTGCACCCGTGGTGGCACGGGCCGCACTGGGCTGGGCGGTCGTGCGACTCGTCGGCGGGGCGACCGTCCACTCGCGCACCGCCACCCTGCTCACCGCACTCTCCGGAGCCGTTGCCGGGTTCGCGGTTTTCGCGCTGGGGCCGATTCCTTCGGCAATCCTGCTCGGCCTGGCGACGAGTGTGATGGTGGCGCCGGCGGTCTGGGCGGCACCGGCGGCTCGGCTGTTCGTTGCGATTCGGGCGGATTGAACGCGTGGACCAACTCCCAACTCGCTTGCCAGAACTTGAGCGTGAGTTGGGGTGTGGCCCGCCGGGAGGTGGGCCACACCCGCCGCTTTCCTTTAGGCATTGCAGGTCACACTTCTCATCCAGTCGAGTTGAGAACACTCAGTGTGCCGAAGCCGCACGCGTTCAGAGTCGTTTCGTACCTTCGGCTCAAGTGGTTGTTGTTCGTTCCTGAACCCACGATCACTGCACAGGCCCCTGTCTGCTACCCTGATCATCAATTCGGGAAATCCACAACAACGACGGCAGCGACCGACCGTTGGACATCCGCTCGGTTGTCTGCAAAACAATTTGACATCGGTCGATTGCGAGCACATTCAACTCCAGGGAATTCCTGGCGTCCCTGATGACCACTATGGAAGATGATACCCCGGAACAATAATCGTTGTTGGCCACCTCCCGTGGGGGTAATGTTGAGGCTCGAGGTCAATTTCTGGCTCCCAGACGTTCATCAGTGAAAGAACGGTTTGTACACCCTCACACCGAGGAACACGGTGGCTCTTCCCACTCGACGTATCGCACTCGCCCGCATCGGCACCGGGGTTCTGGTCGCAGGGATCGGCCCTGCGTTTGCACGCGACGCGAAGCCGACCGCACCCCGAATCAAGGCCGGGCAGATTGGAGTGGGGCATGCCCACGCCTCGAAGCTGTCCGTTTACCGAAACTCGCCCGACTACGAGGTTGTCGGGGTGGTCGAGGTCGACGCGGCACTCTGGAAACAGGCCGAGGATTCGCCGACATACCGCGGCCTGAAACGGCTCACACGCGACCAACTCCTCGAAACCCCGGGCCTTCAGGCGGTGTTGGTGGAAACGCGGGTGCGTGACCTGCTCGACAACGCCGAGGCGTGTGTGAACGCCGGAATGCACGTCCACATCGACAAGCCCGCGGGTGAGTCCTTGCCACAGTTCAAGCGAATCCTCGACACCGCGACCAAGAAGAAGCTCATGGTGCAAATGGGGTACATGTACCGCTACAACCCGGCGGTCGTGCTCCTCCGCGACTTTCTGAAGCGAGGGTTGCTCGGGGAGGTGTTCGAGGTTCACGCTGTGATGAGCAAGGTCGTCCCTGCCGCGGAACGCAAGCGGCTGGCCGAGTACCACGGCGGTATCCTCTTCGAGCTGGGTTGCCACGTCCTCGACCTCGTCGTCGGGGTGCTGGGGAAGCCGACGGACGTAACCGGGTTCAACCGGCACTCATCGCCACTGGACGACAAGTTGATGGACAACATGCTCGCGGTACTCAGCTACCCGAAGGCCATAGCAAGTGTGAAGGCGACTGCACTGGAGGTAGAAGGAGGCGACCGTCGGCACCTCGTCGTTTGCGGCACGGAGGGCACTTTTCACATTCAACCGCTCGACAACCCCGCGGCTCGGGTGTCACTCTCGAAGCCCTCGGGCGTGTACAAGAAGGGGACGCAGGACGTGAAGTTCCCGAAGTACAGTCGCTATGTCGACGACGCCGCGGACATGGTACGCGTGATCCGTGGCGAGAAGCCCCACGACTTCCCGCCGGAACACGATCTCGCCGTGCAAGAGACGCTGCTTCGGGCCTGCGACCTGCCGCTGAAGGACTGACCACGACCGGAACTCCTTCCAAGGTATTCATCATGCTGCGTTTGATGTTACTCCCGACGCTTGCTCTCGTCCTTGTTGGGTGTGGTGATTTCAAGCAACCCGCGGCGACCGACACCCCCACGTCGGAAGCACACGCGAAGCGTGCGGCCGATCTGGGCAAGGTTGGGCAACTCCGAGCCGGTGTTGCGAAGGTTGATGTCACGAACAAGACTTCTCCCTCGGCCGGTGGCCCACTGTTCGTGAAGGCGCTCGTCATCACGAACGACATCACGACGGCCGTACTCGTGACCGTGGACGCGGTCGCGGTCGGCGAGATCGGCCCCATTGGCAACGACTACCTGGGCAAGGTGCGGGCGAAGGTGCAGCAAGAACTGAAAATCGCTCCCGAATGCGTGACGGTGAACGCGAGCCACTGCCATGGCATCGTTGCAAACGATGTGGACGAGAAGACCTTCGAGGCGGTGAAAACCGCCACCGAACGGATGATACCGGTGCGGGTAGGTGTCGGCGTCGGGCACGAAAACCGCGTGTCGGAGAACCGCCGTCTGCGACTGCGGAACGGCAAGGAAGCCGACGTTCGACACGCCTACTCGGTGCCACCTGATGCAGAGGTGGATGGCGTCGGCCCCATCGACCCGCAGATCGGCATCCTGCGTCTGGACAAGCACGACGGGCAGACGCTGGCCGTGGTCTACAACTTCGCGTGTCACCCCATCATGGGCGTGCTGGGCGATGGGAACACCGCCGACATGATCGGCTTCGCATCGAATGTGATCGAGGACAACCTGAGTGAGGGGGCGGTCGCACTGTTCGTCCAGGGTTGCGGCGGGGACATCAACCCCATCCGCTACAAGGACGTCCACCAACCGCGAAACGCCGAGCCGCTGGGGAACATGCTCGGTCTGAGCGTGTTGCAGGCGGTGCGGAAGATCAAGTGTAGCCCCGACGCCCCGCTGAAGTTGCTGAGCGAGCGGCTCGCCCTACCGCGAGCCGAGCACGCGGAGCGGATCGACGCCCTTCTCGCCGAGCATGCCCGACTGACGAAGTCGTTGCAGGGAACGACACTGAATCTCAAGACCTTCCTCGAACTGACGGCAAAGTACAAGCTTTCGGGTGAGTTTCCGTCGTACGACTCCCACCTCTACCACACCGAGAAGGCCCAGGGCCGCGACGATTTGTTCAAGCTCGACGAGGCGAACCGCAAGAACCTGAAGGCGTATGTTACCAACATCGAGGTCATGGAGAAACTCACCCGCGTGCAGACGAACCTGGCGCTACTCCGCAAGCACCAGGCGGCGAACCTCGCGGCCGGTCGGAAGCCCCTCGAAGTTGAGGTGACGGCGCTGCGGGTCGGCGACTTCGTGCTCATCACCTTCCCGGGAGAATTGACGGTCGAGATCGGCCTGAACGTCAAGAAGGCGTCGCCGCACAAGACGACGTTTGTGGCGGGCTACACGAACGGGTACATCTACTACACCCCGACCGCGAAGCAACTTCAGAACGTCGGCGGTGCCCAGGAAGACAGCGACTGTCGCCTCGCCCCCGAGTGGGAACAGCGCTTCTACGACAAGGTCGCCGCGATGCTCAAGAGGCTCTGACCCGCTTGGCCAGCGGGCAATCCACTGCGTCGCCAGGAATCGAGAATGAGAACTCGCTGCTCTGGGCTGAATGTCGCAGCTGCGTCGGTGGTGAGCTTCAAGACCGGGTGATTCTTGGATAGCCACCGTACGAATTGAAACGTCCTCTCAGCGATGCTGTCCTGCTTTGGGATGTTCACGACGGGGCTGTGGCCCTCGCCCGTGGCAGCTTCGAGGCGGATCTTCCCGAAACTCGTGCCATCGTCTCGCACCTCCGCCTTCAAACTCCCGAACCAACGGTTGGCGTAGTGAACCTGCTAGCGTCATGATTTCTGCGTGAGGGTTGCGGCTCACGGCTCACCACGAGACTTTGCGGCACGTCACCCGGACACAGTTGCTCGATGCGAGGGTTCGGGCAGTTGGGGCTACGGAGAGAAACCCAGATCCCGAAAGGTGACGTGGAGCGAACATTGTGCGTGGAACAAACCCACACGAAGCACCGCAACTTCCGTGAGACCTTGCGCGTCAGACATCGAATTCATCCCGCAAAACGGGTTCGGGTGGCATCATGTCGTTCTCGCTGAGGGTGTACGTAATCCGAGGGTAGGTGAAGTCCGTTTCCTTGTTCTCTCGACCCCTCAAATGGTAAAACTCGCGCCGTTGTTCGTCGCTGGCCAACGTCAGGCTCGCGCCGTCCAGGAAGGATGCAGATTCGTCGCGAAACCGCACAAAGGTCTTTGACATTCGAAAAGTAATGCCCAACCACTGGTTATCCGGTGTTCGGGTGGAGGTATCCAGCACGATCTTGTGCTTGAGTCGCCGATTGGTTGCAACGGAGAATACGACGACACTGTTGTGAGTTAAGGGGATCTCGATCTTGTCACCGCCAGACTCCTTCGATTCGACGAGCAGCTTCCTCGAAGGGTTCGCCCTCTCAGGATGTTCGTAGCAGGAGAAAACAGCGATGAACGATTCGTCTGCCAGATCCAGTGCATGGTCAGAGTGACTGCCCATGGTGGTGTAAGCGTTCGTGTAGTTTTCGATGAGTGCGTTGTTGAAGCCAACCGAAAGCGACGCACTTTGCTGGATCTGCTGTGCCAACCGCTCATGAACCGACCGGAAGTGTTGCGCTGGGGCTCTGTATCGGGTGGTGGTGCGTACGAGAGGTATGCTGCCTGACTCGTCGATCTTTATGAGAACAGCTCCCTGCCTCCCTTTCCCCACGTCTTCAAACCGAACCGAGACGAGCAACTCCTCAAAAAGATTGCCTTCGGTATGTAAGGTGTACGAGCAAACCTCGTCCGTGATTTTAGATTTGGGGAGCAATGTAATCCCCCGTGTTCATGCTGAAGAGAAACCTATCGCCGTAGTCGATGTAGGCTTGGGACTTGTTCTCCTCTGCATACAACTTGCGCAACTCATTCATGCCCTCGAGCGTGGGTGGTACCAACTCCACCAACTTTCCGTCCTTCTTGAGGAATGTGTGGCAGCTCTTGTGAACAGCCTCGGTGCTCGAACAGCGGACCACATACCCCAGGCGGGTCGGGAGCAACTCGGCGTCCAGTGTCGAGGACCTGATCTCGTGCGTGTATAGCCGGTTCGTGGACAGCGGCATGAAGAACACCGAGTTGGGGTACAACGTCAGAGTGAACTGCGCGGGGAGGTTGCCTCCAGTGCGTTCTACGACCGGCTCTTTGAGACGAAAGTGGAGCCGAGTAAGCCCGCTGATACCTTTATGTCCGTAGTCAAAGGCGTCTTTGGTCAGGGGGCGCAGCTTATCGAGTTGGTCGTAGAAGGTGCAGAAGGCCATGATGCTATTCGCAGGCATGTCCTTGGTCTTGTCTGCGTGCGCAGAGATCTTGGCCTTGCACTGCTTTTGCGTGTCGGCAGCGGGGGTGTTGTGGTAGATCTGCGCCAGGACGTGATTCAACGGCGCATGGTTCTGGAATATAAAGGCCGCCTCCTGGTTCAGGGCATCGACGATGCGAGTGTCGTTCGCGCGAAAGTTCTCGGTTGGACCCGAGAGATTCGTGGAGCACCTGAGCAGGCGGAAGTGCAGCCCTTCGCGGTCCTGCTTGACGGGTGTCAGATAGATTCCTGTGCGATGGGCCGTGCCGGGCTTGGTGGACTCCGTGAGCGACTGAAAACTGTGCTCCGTGCAAATGCGGTTGAAGTGGTCGAAGCCCAGGTCGAAAAAGCGCCGATAGTACACGCCGACGCCGTGCACGAGGATGGGAACCCGGCCTCGATCCACGAGTGTCCAGGTCTTGCCATCGGCCTCGTTATAACCGTGCGAAAGCTCCCGGATCACGAAGACCCGCTCCGCCGCATTCAAATTGTGACCACTGACCTTGGATACGTCGCCGCACAGGTAAACGGTTTTCTGGGAGATGCTGGGCAAACCAGAAGAAAGGTCATCTGGAGTGATTACTGACCCGCAAAAGTCTCTGATCGAGCCATCATCTTCCAACGCTGATGGCGCGACCAAGATGTTGCTTGTATTGAGGATTCGTGCTTCCGTTCTTTCCACTTCAACCCCTCCTCTTGCGGCCGAACTACAAGCTCACCTGCCCGGCCGCAGCTCTGAGCGGCCGTCAGACTGTGCCCGCCGAGCACAACCGCTCCGCAATCTCGGGAAGCTGACGAGCCGCCTCGTCGACCGTCAATTTGTCCTCGGCGATCCCAGTTACCAAGTCCTGGCCCACGTTGTGAATTCGCCTGACGTCGGCCTCAACAGCAACTCCATTCGGTGCGACGGTCACCTCCAGAAACCAGCTGATCGCTTCCCCGGACACCAACTCTGCGTCGACAAACTCCTCAACCCGGAATGCTCCGTCGAGCACCGGTATTTCGCAAACGTGCTTAACGTCGCGGACCGTGGGCCGCTCGCGCAGCCGGATTGCGTGCTCCCGCAGTTTCCCATGGCAGTTGGCGATGGCGGAGAGCAGCGCGATTGCTTCAGGGTTCACAGCCGAGCCCTCCGCCGCAGAATTGGGATTGGCGCCGGCTCACACGAATCGGTTGCCATTCCTCGCTGGCTCAGGCGGCAGGACATCGAGTTCGGGGCCAAAGCCATGCCGACTTTCGCAGGCTAACACAGGCAGTGTTGACCTGCAAGGATGCGGCCCCCCGCGTGTCAGGCCCCCCGCGTGAGCGTCGAAGGAGACATTCACCCTGCGGTGACCCAAGCTCCCCCACGGCTTGCAACTCTCGATTCACGCCTTTTCTGACCAGACCGCCAAGCACTTCTTCGACTGCCACCACTCCTCCAAAGTTAACTTCTCGTCGAGAACGCAGCGGATGTGCAGAGGGCTGAGTCGCACGCTGATCGGATGCGATCGCTCGCCTTGCCAGGTGCCGATGTCCACGATTTCGCTGCCCTGCAATTCCAACCCATGCTCACGGAGATACCGCGTGATGGCGGGGATCTGGAGATCGACTCCCGTCGTGGCTTCGGCGTGCGGGTTGCGAAGAACCTTCGCCAGTGCCACCAACTCACTCAGGTCGTCGGGGTGGTCGCGGAAGTGGGCTTCGCAACTGCGATAGTAGACCGAATCCAGTGCGTCGTCCTGAAATATGAACTCGCCCTCGATGACGTACCCGACCGCCCAGGCATCGGCTCCGTACTTGCGGTCCCACTCCCGTTGCCGAGCTGTACGCTGCTTATCACCGCCGGCGCGTCCGATCTTGCGTTCAACGACTTGCCAGCCCACGTTCCGCCTCCGCGATAATGCAACGCACCGGGCCTGCCGTCGCCTTCTTCAACACAGATGACGCGTGTTGAGCAGTTCGGGTTCGGACAGTCGCATTTGCGACGAGTCCGTTCATGGTCACAGGAAGCACTAGCGACGGGGGCGGCCCTACACCGCACAGCCGAATGCGGAGGAATTAGGCCGGGTCGAGAGAACCAGCTTTCGCGGAGCCAACACGCAGGACACGATCCAGCCATGAAATCGTTGCTGGCCACCTCTTCGTGGGGTAATGTTGAGGCTCGAAGTTGATTTGTTGTTCCCAGTAGCGTTCCACTGGGAAAGATCGGTTACGATGACTGGCGAGTTTGCTTCCTTCCCGCCTTCCTGACGTGCCCTGGTTATCAAGGGTGGCTCTCGCTCCGTGCGAAGACGTCCTTCGCGCCGAAGTGTTATCGCCTGATCCCCGCAGCGAAGAACTATGTTCCTGACTCCAAACTTTCGCCTGGTTGTGAGCGCGATCATTGTGCCGATCGCGTCTTTTGTGCCGTTGCTTTCCCTTACAGCTTCGGCGGGAGAGGCACAACCGGACGTTCGACGCACCGAGGTGAACGAAACCTTTCGCAAGAAAGTCGTTCCCTTCCTGAAGACTTACTGCATGGACTGTCACGGGAACAACAACAAGCGGAAGGGAGGCATCGACTTCGCGAAGATGGTTCAGCGTCCCGCGGACGGCCGATTCCGGAGCGCCTGGCAGGTTTCCCTCGCCCAGGTGCGGGAGCGAAGCATGCCGCCCGAGGACGCTGGCAAACAGCCCACCGACGCGGAACGGCGTGAGTTCGTGGAGTGGGTCGGGATGATCAAGTATCTCAGCCCGGTAGACCCTGGGCCGTTTGTGATCCGTCGCCTCACCAAGGTCGAGTTCGGCAACACGCTGAACGACCTGTTCGGCGTCGATCCCGCGATCGTCGCTGAGTTACCCGATGATGTCCCCGGTGAAGGGTATCTCAACACGTTCTCACCATTGCAGACGGAGCAGTACCTCGCCATCGCGAACGCTGTGCTTGATCGTGTTCTGGGTCCGAAAGACGGGCCGCCGACGGAGATTCAGAAGAAGCTGTTCGGCGAAACACCGCAAGATGGCAAAGCACGCGATGCGGCCAAGACCGTCGCTCGCACACAGGCTCGCCGTGCGTTCCGTCGGCCCGCGACCGATGAGGAAGTCGAGACGTTGCTACGCGTCTTCGACCTGGCCCAGGCGAACAAACTCACGTATCCAGCTTCGCTGCGACTCATGCTCAAGGCGATCCTCGTGTCGCCGCAGTTTCTCTTCATCACGCCCGCGAAGGTCGTCGAGGCGGACAAGTCCATAGTCCCACTGGACGACTACCAACTCGCATCCCGCCTGTCGTACTTTCTCTGGGCCACGATGCCGGATACCGAACTGGCCGACCTTGCCGACAAGGGAAAGTTGCACGAACCGGAGGTGCTCCGCGGGCAGGTGAAACGGCTGCTCGCCGACCGACGCTCTCGCGCATTGTTCGACGGCTTCGGGTCGCAATGGCTCGGGGTCGGAACTCTCAAGGCGAAACCGTTCGATGCCAAAAAGTTTCCGCAGGTGACCCCTGCGATGCGGACGGCGATGTACGACGAAGTCCGGTTGTTCTTCGACAGCATCGTTCAGGAGAACCGCAGCGTCGTGAGCTTCGTCGATAGCGACTACACCTTTCTGAACGGGACGCTCGCCCCTCTCTACGGCCTGGAGAAAACCGTCACAGGCCCTGAGATGCGGCGGGTGAAACTCGCCGACGCCAATCGAGGAGGCATCCTCGGCATGCCAGGCGTTCTGGCTGTTACGTCGTTCCCAGAGCGGACGAGCCCTGTGAAACGTGGCGTGTGGGTGCTCGAACAGGTGCTGGGTCAGCACATTCCTCCGGCTCCGGCGAACGTCCCGACACTGGAAAAGCAGAATCAAAAGCAGGTCGCAAACCTGACGCTCCGCCAGCGCACGGAGCTTCACCGCAAGAACCCGACCTGCGCCAACTGCCACAAGGTTCTCGACCCTATTGGCTTCGGACTCGAAAACTTCGATGCCATCGGCCGCTGGCGCGACAAGGATGATTCGGGCGGGCCGATCGACGCCGCCGGCGAACTGCCCGGTGGCAAGCAATTTTCATCACCGAAGGAACTGAAAGGCATCGTCGCCGGCCGCAAGGAAGAACTTGCCCGGAACCTCACTGAGAAACTGCTCGCCTATGCGCTGTGCCGCCAGCTTGAAGGTTACGACGAGATCGTCGTGGATGGATTGATGGAACGCCTCGCCCGCGACAAGTACGGCATGCAGACGCTCGTCATGGAAATCGTCACCAGCTATCCCTTCCTGAACCGCCAGGTTGCAATCACCAATGCCAAGTAAATTCCTTCTCAATCGGCGAACGTGTCTCAGGGGCCTCGGTGCATCGCTCGCCCTGCCGCTGTTCGATTGCATGGGCTGGGCCGATGCCGGGCCAAAGCCGGCCAAGCCGCCGGTGCGACTCGGTTTCATGTACATGCCGCACGGCGTGGTCATGGACCAGTTCTGGCCCAAATCGCCCGAGACGTTCCTGACCGCGCCGCCGCCCGCGCTGGAACCCCTGAAGCCTGTGCTCAACCGATGCCTCATGGTCAAGGGGATCTCCGGGGTTCCCATCGCCCCGTTCAATGGGGCACCGCACGCACTCGAACTTTCCACCTGGCTCACCGCCAAGTTGCCGAATGTGACCCACCGCAACAAGATCGACATTGGCATCTCCGCGGACCAGATTGCCGCGAACTACGTCGGCCACTTGACCGCGTTGCCGTCGCTCGAACTGGCCACGATGCCGCAGACGCACAAGGAAAACCAGGAGGGGCTGAACGAGGGGTACTACACCCACTGCAGCTTCAGTTCCCCGAAGCAAGCATTGCCCGCGGAGATCAACCCCCGCGCCGTGTTGAACCGCCTCTTCGGCAAGACCAGTAAATCAGATCAGCCAACTCACGCCGACCCGCTCGACGGGAAGATGTTGGACTTGGTCCTCGACGGGGCCCGCGACCTGCGACGGCGACTGCCGAAGGGAGATCAAGAAAAGCTCGACGAGTACCTCGATAGCGTGCGCTCGGTCGAACGCCGCATTGCCGCCATCGAACACCGGCAGAAGGAAGCGGCTCAGGCGAAGTCTGGCGTTCCCGCGAGCAAGAACAAATCGTCTGATTCGCCGCCGATTGAGATCAAAATTCCCGAGGGTGATAAGCGTAGCGAGTACATGGATGTCATGTGTGATCTCAACGTGCTGGCCTTCCAGGCCGACGTCACGCGAGTCAGCAGTTACATCGGCTCGACACCAAACGGCGTCTCGTATCCCGAACTCGGCTTCAGCGGCGAGCACCACTCCTACACGCACCACGGGAACAAGGAGGAACCCAAGGGCCGCGTCGCCGCCATCACCGCGTTCAATGTCGCGCGGTTCGCCAACATGGTGAAGAAGATGGCCGCCCTGCGCGAAGGCGATGGCACGCTGCTCGACAATTGCATCATGATGTGGGGTTCCGGGCTGGAGGACGGGGACAAGCACAGCCGGGAGAACCTTCCGTTCATCGTCGCCGGGGGCGGCGGTGGCTCACTCAGGACGGGTCGCTTCCTCACGGGAATCAAAGGCAACCAGGGTGACCTGCTCACGACCCTGCTCGGTTGCATGGGCGTCCCGCTGGACCGCCCTCTCGGCATCGCCAGCGGGCGGATCAAGGAAATGATGAACGCGTAAACTCGAGACGGACGCTTCACGTCGCCATCCGGTCGCGGTCGAGACCGTGGACCGGGGCCGTGGCGATTGAATTGGGTGTAACCGGGCGGGCTCTGCTGTGATTGTTAAGCGAAAGCTGAAGACCCCTCACCCGCTCGCAAAGCCTCGCGACCTCTCCCCGCAAAGCCGGGGCGAGGTGGGTGTGATCGGGTTCCTCTGAAGGCAAATGGTGGGCGAAGCTGTCGAGAACCGCAACGAGCCCCACCTCGCCCCGGCTTTGCGGGGAGAGGTCGCTGCGAGTCTTCGAGCAGCGGGTGAGGGGAAACCACCTTTCCCTGGAACTGCCACGCGAGCCTGACCGGTTACACCCGATTGAATTTCATGGTTGTTCCACAAGCCAAATGTTGCGGTACAGCACGCGGCGTCCGAAGGCTTCGAACCAGATCGGCCCGTCTGCGGTCTCTGGACCCTTGAAACCGTGCGGCGTTGGACCGTTGACTTCTAACTTGTCCACGGTCTGGTGCCCATTCAGCTTCACCGAGATCACCGCTTTCGACGTCTTTTTCCCGTTGGCATCGAAACGCGGAGCCTTAAAGTCGATGTCGAGAGTCTGCCAAACGAGCGGTGGTAGGCACGCATTCGGAACCTTGCTCGGGTAGGTGAAAACGCTTCCGCAAACACGCGGGTCGCTCTTATTCTTCGCGGCGAGAAACTTCGACATCTTGTTCTTGTCGTCGACCAGTTTGGGCCGATTCGGGCTGACAGCGCCTGACAAGTCGAAATCGAATCCAAAGCTATCTCCGATCGCCACTTCATAGCGGGAGAGCATGTAGATGCCCGCATCTGCCCTGCGCCATGGGATGTTCTGCGGTTCCCAGCCGGTCATGAACTCTACATGTAAGGTGTAGTCCCGGAATTTTCGCTTGGTCACGGCCCCCGCCATCAAGTTTCCGTCGAACATCAGAGGTGCGGTCATCCCCTCGATGTCCTTGCGTTCCTCGAATGCGTCCACATTCGGTTTCGCACCTCCGAAGAGGACGATTGCACCTGCGGGAGGTTGCTGTCCCAACGTTTCGCTCTTGCGTTCCACCCGTTTCACCAGGATCTTCTGCTCGCCGCGTTTGAGTGTCAGACCATTCTCATCGAGAACCGCGCTGACACCGGCATCACTCGGGGAACTGAACTCCGCTCTCCCTTCCGACAAGGGGCTGCTTTCCAGTAGGCCATACCGACCGCCATCCCAGCCATCGCCCGGCAATCCACCTTCCAGAATCAACGCGTGGAACGATTTGTCGCCCCGTGCAACCACTTGAATGCCGACTCGCTTTTCTCCGTCCTTACCGACGTATTCCCCCTGCAACTTCAGCTCAGCTCCGATCGTCTGTGCATCGAACAGTTTCTTCGCCGCCGCCTCTCCCACCTTGTCCAGCGTCTGAGCCGGTGTTTCTCCGACCAACACCACGACCAACCCCAGTGCCAAACTGGTAAATAACTTCTTCATCGTGTTGTCCTTCCGCTTCGTTTGCTGACTGTTGGTTCTCCTCGTGGTCGATTTTACCGGCCACGAACACCAACGTGGGGCGAGTTCAGTCTTCTTGTACGTCCTTCGTCTCGATTCTCGCCAACAGTCCGCGGGCACCGGCCGACAAACGGGCGCCTTCCAAGGTAAAGTTCTAGCCTACGCCAGAGCAGTCAGAAGGCCCGGCAACGTCAGGTCGAACAGGCCCAGCGGCGAAGAAGTTGTGGATGGAGTTGTTCCTGCCCTCATACTCGCCAAACCTGAACCTGATCGAGCGTCTGCGGAAGTTCATGAAGAAGAAGGCGCTGCGGGGGAAGCATTACCCTGACTTCGCGACGTCCTTGGGAGCTATTGATGACGGTCTCAATCGCGTCCACACCGACCATCGCGAGACCCTTGCCTCCTTGATGACCCTCAAATGACAGACGTTCGATAGCACCTCATTCTTGGCCCCTTAAAGTATATGTTGTCGGCCGTCGCACATCCGGCACCAACCATGTGATCCCAAGATTCGAGTTGTCACTACGGCCTGTCACTGTCCGATGAGAGAAGGGACACACGGGCCTAGGCCTAAACCAAGCGTGATCTCAGGCTGA
>PNLP01000104.1 GCA_013823135.1 Planctomycetaceae bacterium | reverse complement strand
GGGGCTAAACCTTCCCACATGTAACTTGCCATCTCGGAGTGCGGGAAAGCACATTTTCTCAACCGCTCAAGAACGGCTGCGGAATAATCTGCATTCGGCTCCCGGACCACACGTGATCGCGTTTCATGGCTCTTTTGGGATCGGGACATCACTTTGACTGGAATGACTTCAGCAACCGAGTCACCGTCTCCTTCTGGTCGCCGAACTTCCGCACCCGCTTGATCTCCCCGATGCCCGGGGTATACCACGACGTCTGGGTCACGCCGTCGTGTTCCCACACTACCCGTAGGGCCTTGAACTTACCGGCCGGAACCTCGATCTCCTCCGGCCTGTGGACCGTTCGCTTACCTCCATCCGGCACGTCCCACGAGTCGCCCGCACGTACGTTGGTCTTGAGTACCCAGCCGATCTTGCCGTCGGTTCCTCAAATCTGTCATCTTCCGATTCCAGACAAAGTAAAAGCAGCCCACACTGCTGGCGAGTTCTTTCCGTCCTTGTTGATCGGAGTCTTGCCGATCAATTTGGCGGTCTTGTCGAGGTCAGCGTCGCCCAAACCGGGACCACGGCGAGCCATGTCCGCGAACTGCTTCGGGTCGGCACGATAGATTGCCAACTGCGCCTTTTGCAGCGCCAGGATCGGCGGCAATTTCTCATCCCACAGCGCACAGTAGAACTCGCCCATCAGTGCGGCGGTCGCGGCGTCCGGCACCTTCCACAGTGACACAACAACGTTCTTCGCGCCCGCAACGTGAAAGGCCCGCTGCAAACTGTAGACGCCCTCGCCTCCGGCCACGTCGCCAAGACCCGTTTCGCATGCACTCAGCACGACGAGTTCCAACCCCGACAGGTCGCGATCGATGAGGGCTTCGCCTGTGAGAATTCCGCGACCCGGTGTCGTCGGCAAGTTGGCACCCGCGAACACGAGCCCGCTCATCACCATCGGGCTGTTCGCACCCGCCCCGATCCGCTCTCCGCCCAGTTGCTGATAGTCCTTCGGGTCGAGTTGCAGCACGGAGCGGAATTGCTTGTCGGCGAAGAACCCGTGCGTGGCGATGTGGGCGTACCTCACCTTCGGCAACTCGTTCAGCACGCCGTCCGTGGAAGCTGCCTGTCCACTCAGGACGCGACTGGCGAGTTTCTGGTCGGCGGCTCTCTTCGCGACCTGTTCGGCCTCGGCCTTCGCACCGTCAAGTTCGGACCAGATCAGTTTTTGCTTGGCATCAACGGGCACGCTTCCGCGAGTGGCCGAGGCAATCACATTGTCGCTTTTCGGCGAGAGCGGCTCGTCCCCGAATGCGACCCCGCCGACCGCGAGGAGCCCCGTTGGCGGGTTCTCTCTGGTGTCGGGCGGTTGGAGTGTGTCGAGCAGGAATTGACCGTGCGGGATGGTCGCGATTGCGTAATCTTCCAACAGAATGGAGCCAAGTTTATCACCTGGAAGCGCAGGCCAGGGAACTCGCGTGAGGTCCGCATCTGGGGAAACGTACACGACCTTGGTGCCAGCGGGAATGTGCTTCCTGACCGGCTCCCAGATGAGCGCGCGAACCTGAGTGGGGATGTCTGCTGGAACCGCAAACGGTGGCGTCGTGATGGCTTCACGCCACTGACCGACCACGGTCTCGATCTTGGCTGCTGGCCCGAGATCGACCAACGCTACGCTTTCCTTCGTGACGATGAACGCGGCGTACCGCATCAACCGCTTCTCCCCGTCCTTGCCGAGTTTCTTCTCGTCGAAATCGAAACTCGCGTACCGGAGGAAGTCGACCACGACGGCGTCTCCCGGCAACAACTTCTGGAGGTCGGCAGGCAATGAGGCCGCCAACTTTTCGGCCCGTGCGATGCGGGGGAGCAGCGGGCGGAGCTTGCCGTCTTTGCCATCGAGTTCGTTGATCTTCGCGTCGAGCGAGGCGAGAACCTCCTCCCGCTTCTTCTGAGTGGCCGCGTCGTTGCTCTGTGCGGCGAGGAGCAACTCGCCCCGGCGACGGCGGGCGTCCGCGAGGTCCGCGAACAGCGCCGCGGCGATGGGATTGCGGGCGGCCGCACGGGCCTTTTGCTGTCGCTGCTCGTACGCGCGGGCGAGGGTGCCCTTGCTCGCCCAGATCTCGGGATAGGCGCTCGCGGGTTCCACGTTCCGCTGGAAAACCACGGACAGAAAGGCGTCACGGTACTGGGGCATTGAGGCAACGTAGGTGAGCATTTCCCCTTCGGGCTTGTCCCGGGCGAACTCTGCGATGAGTCGGCGTGACATGCCCAACGCCGTGCGTGCGAGTTTCTCCGCCTCGACGAGCTTTCTTTGCGTCAAGTACAGGCCCACAAGGTTGATCTGAGTTTTGGCAAGTTCCAGGTGGTCGCCATTGTACAGCCGCTCCTCCATTTCGAGCGAGTTCTTGTACATCGCCTCGGCGTCCGACCACTTCCCCTGCCTCTCGTACAGGCTCGCGAGGTTGTTCAGGCTGGAGGCCACCTCCGGGTGGTCGTCCTTGGAGAGTCGCCTCAGCATGTCCACGGCATCCTTGACCAACGAGACTGCGTCCGGCAGGTTCCCCTTGTCCTTGAGAGCACCGGCGAGGCCGATCATGCTGGCGGCCACGGCCGGGTGGTCGCCCTTGAACAGCCGCTTTCGCATGTCCAGCGTGTCCTTGTAGAGCGTCTCGGCTTCCACCAGTTTCTCCTGGGCCTGGTACAGCATCCCCAGGTTGAACATTGCGCTCGCCAGGTAGGGGTGGTCGCCCTTGAACAGCCGCTTCATCATGCTCACCGCGTCCTTGTACATCGCCTCGGCGCTCGCCAGCTTCCCCTGCTCTCGGTACACGGTCGCCAGGTTGGACATGCTGGTGGCGACGTCGAGGTGGTCGCCTCTGAAGAGCCGCTTTTTCATCTCCAGGGCGTCCTTGAACAGCGCCTCGGCATCGGGGAGCTTGCCCTGCGCCTTGTACAAGGCCGCGAGGTTGTTGATGCCCGTCGCGATCGCCGGGTGGTCGCCGTCGATTATGCGTTTCCACATTGCCAGGGCGTCCTTCTTGAGCGACTCGGCTTCTGTCAGGCGACCCTGGGCTTCACACACCACGGCGAGGTTGCTCATACTCATGGCCACCTGTGGGTGGTCTCGATTGAAGAGCCGTTTGCGCATCTCCAGGGCGTCGCTGATGTGCGTCTCCGCCTCCGCGAGTTTGCCTACCGCTTCCTCAAGCGTACCGAGGTTGTTCAGGCTGGTGGCCACTTCTTCGTGGTCTCCCTTGAAGAGCCTCCTCCGCATTCCAAGGGCTTCCCTGTAGAGCGGCTCGGCTTCGGCCAGCATGCCCTGCGACTTGTACAGGAACGCCAGGTTGTTCAGGTCGAGCGCGAACTCCTTGGTGCCATCGGGGTATTCGGCCTTGGGGAACAACTGGCGGGACAACTCCAGCGCGGCCGCGCAG
Organism: Planctomycetaceae bacterium; assembly: GCA_013823135.1. Lineage (GTDB taxonomy): Bacteria > Planctomycetota > Planctomycetia > Gemmatales > Gemmataceae > Gemmata. The sequence goes on along the minus strand of PNLP01000104.1, from coordinate 10,674 downwards.
TCCTTGAGGGCTTCCTTGTACTTTCCCTCTTCAAACAGAGCGAAACCCTTGTTTCGCAGTCGGCTGGCCCTTCCCTCAAGGAGGAATCGTTCCGACGCACTCAGTTTGGCCTTTGGCGGATCGTCAGCACTCAGCCCAAACGCGGACGCGCCCCCGACCACCGCCGCAAGTAACAAGACGCGCATCACTTGCTCTCCTTCTTCCCAAGTCGTGAAAAGCTCACAGCCCGGTTGAAATCGCTCTGCTTCCCAATCCGCTGTCCCAATGTCACCTGCAGCCCCAGCGGGCTGTTGTCCTGCCCGATTTCGCCACCGTATTCTGGAGCACGCAGCGGGTCGTGCTTCACGAGATCGAACCCCTCGAACCACGCCTTCGCCTTCTCACCCGCGAATGCCAGCGGTCGAAGGTCGCGGAACCACCCCTTGATCTCGTCCTCAGTCGCCATCAGAGGCTCGGATCGAGCGACCATCTGTAGCGTTTCCATCCCCGCATCCTTCCCCCCGATTTTGAACCAGTTCCCGTTCGGATCCTTCACTTCGAGCCGACTCGCCTTCTGTTCCGACGCGGGTCGTGTCCCCCACTTCAGCGGGGCCCACGGGTAGATTGGGTAAGTAGCTCCGGTCTCGTCGATCCAGAACAGGTACACGAACGCAGCGGGCTCCACCTCGGCAGTCACCTTGACCGAGTCCCCCGGCTTCAGCGGCCAGGCTCGCACGTCCGACAGCGGAAAGGCGAGATCCGAACCGTCGGTGTCCTTGCGGTGAACGAGCAGATCGACCGACCCCTTGTAAGTCACAGGGCCAACTGCAGCCACCACGGGAGGTGTGACCGGCGGGATGGGGTCAGCAGCCTTCTGCTTTTCGAGTGGTGCATTCGCAGGCCTCGTGGCAGCCCACACGCCAAACCCCAGCAGCAACACGACGGCGGAAAGCCCAAATACGACTGCTCGACGTCGCGGGGATTTCACAGGTGTTGGCCGAGCCGTTTCGATTGCGGCCAGAGCATCGGCCACTGCGTGAGCGGACTCGGGACGGCTGCCGGGCTCCTTCTCAAGGAGTTGCATGACGAGCGCTGAGAAGGCCGGCGGCACCGCGGGGTTCAACTCAATCGGCGGTGGCGGTTGGTGGGTTGCAATCGCGGTCAACACGGCGGTGATGGTTGGTCCAGCAAACGCGGGTCGCCCGGCGGCCATTCGATAGAGAATTGCCCCCAAGCTGAACAAATCGGCTCGTTCATCCACCGCTCGCCCACCAGCTTGCTCGGGTGCCATGTAAGCTGGGGTGCCAACCACGGACCCACTGAGCGATAAACCGTCTGTTCCGTCGATCGCCCGTGCGAGGCCGAAATCCAAAACCTTCGCGCGTCGTACCTGAACGGCCGGCTCGGAAGATGAAGGATCGCCTTCCAGCCATGTGTTTGCGGGCTTCACGTCGCGGTGAACCAGTCCCTTTTCGTGAGCCGCCGATAATCCCAATGCGACTTCGCGGCCGATCTTCAGCATCATGCCAATCGGCGGAAGCGGTTCCCGACTGAGCCGTTCTTCCAACGATTCCCCCTTGAGAGCAGGCATGACCAGGAACGGCGTCTCGCTCTCGACTCCAACCTGATACACAGCGACGACGTGATCGTGTTCCACGGCCATTGCCGATCGCGCTTCCCGAATAAAGCGTGCCCTTGCGGTCGGGTCCGCCGCGTGCTGCGGGTGCATCATCTTGATCGCGACCTGTCGATTCCCCAGCGGGTCGTCAGCCAGATACACCACGCCCATGCCGCCGCGACCGAGTCGCCGCACGACGTGGTAGCCGCCAACCGTTGCCGGCAGCTCTTCGGACCGCGGCGCGAGAGCATCCGAGAGAGGGCCGAGCGACACCGCAGCGGGGTGGTCGTCATATTGCTGCGTGACGGCAAGAAGTTCCTGGATGATGGGCTCTGTCCAGGGACCGAACACCGCGAACCGCCTTCGTGCCTCGGTGACGGTAACCGGTCTTCCATCCTTCGTGCGGTATTCTCGCTCGACAGCGAGCAGTTCGCGGAACAGGTCCGACCGCATGGATTCCGGCGCAGCCTGGACGACATCCGTCAGTGGTGCCGGGTTACCACTGAGCCAACCCTTCTCGAAGTCGTCGCACAGTTGGTCGATCACTTCCCTGGCGGACATGGTCCCGGGATCGGGTGTGTCTGACATGTCGTGCCTTACTCCGGTAGCGGGTGGGCGTCAGTTTGATCGTAAAGGCGGCAAGCGAAACTTGCCACCAGATTCATGGGTTGCTCACACTCAGGCCGCAATCAACTTTCGCTGAACCAATACTGTGGCCGTCAGCCTTCGTGTCACTCGAATCCCAGCGGCGAGCAGTGTCCGAGCCTCGGCGGCAGTCAGGTGATAGGAGTGAACCGCCACGCCCGACCGGAGTTCGCCGCTGCCAACCCGCAAGAACAACTTCGATCGGGTGTCCGACGGGAGGCTATCGAGATCGAGAACCAGCAGGTCTGCGGAGATTGCTTGCTCGGCATCCTTGAGGGTCAGCACCATCAGACCAAGATCGAGCCGCTGAGCAATTCGGCGAGCGAGCGTGCTGTTCACTTGATCGTGGGACAGGTAGGCAATCATGATTTTCTCCTTGAGTTTGAGTGGGACGGTTGCTTTTACACAAGACTCATCCCCATCGCGGAATCGAACCCCTCATCCATCAGTGAGATTTTTCCGACGGGCCTCGTTGGGCGTAAAATGAGCTTGAACTGCGGAGGTTAAACAAATGACTGGACCGGTAAGTGTGACCGTTTGGCTGGATCAACTCAAGGCTGGGAAGAGCCGCGACGAGGCGGTTGCGCAGCTCTGGAAGCGATACTTCGCTCAGCTGGTCAATCAGGCTCGAAGTCACCTGCGATCCCGCAGGGCAACGGGGGACGGCGAGGACGCGGCACTGTCGGCGTTCGATGGGTTCGTGCGTGCGGTCGAGGCTGGAAAGTTCCCGAAACTCGATGACCGAGACGACCTGTGGCAAGTGCTGTTGATGATGACCGGGAACAAGGCGAAGAACGCCGTGCGCGACGAGAACCGGGTGAAGCGGGGCGGTGGAATGGCGAGTCACGGGCTGGCAACCAGCGACTTAGAATCTGGGAGACTGGTGGCTGGATCCGATGAGCCTGATCCGGCTGAAGCCGCGATCTTGGCAGAGGGAGCCGAGCGTCTTCTTCGGGCTCTTGGAGATACGGAACTGCGGCGTGTTGCTGAGTTGGCGTTAGAGGGATGCACGAACGCCGAGATAGCTGCGGGGATCGGCAAGGCAGTCGCGACAGCGGAACGGAAACTGAAACGCATCCGAGAAATCTGGTCAGGTACGGGGTTCGCTTGACGTGTGTTGACGTGTCCTGTTCTGGAGTAGCTCACTTGCCTTGCCCGAGGCCATAACGCCATCGGATGGGCTACCGGTAACTGCTCCCGACTTGCTGGCTGAAAACGGCAGAGAAGCAGTGAAAGCATTGCCAACACTGCCACTTGGCCGATCTCAACCAGCCGGAATGATGTCCCCCATCGCCCCCATGTCACCCGAAGAGTGGTGTTCCAGATTGGGCATCTCAAGGGGTGACAGGGGGCGATGGGGGACATCATTCCGTCCGAAAAAACTCACGAGCACTCAACATGACACTTCGTCGAATGGTGCAATAGAGTCGTCCGTTCACAGTTGATTCCTGGCATTGTCGATGCCCAAGCGAAAACGTCTGGGATTCGTGGTCACCGTCGTCACCCACCAAGAAAACTCAGGGAATTGTGGGTGACGACAAATTCTGAACCGAATCGACCCGTCGTCACCCTGTCGTCACCAGGCCAGTGGCGAAACCCCTGGAAATAAGCTGTTGGTGACAACGATGACGCCGGTGACGACGAAATCGCCGGATCTACGGGTGGTGCTTCATTCGGGTCAAACGGACCGGCAGATGTGTCCTGTTACCGAGTGGGATTTGTAGTCACGTGGAAACCCTGGCCACACGTGGCTGATGTGGACGGGGACTTCAATGACAACGAATTCCCACCCGTCTCGGTTTCCAAATCAGAGCCATCGTTTGCGCTCCCCGCACCCGTGCCCTACTACCACGCGATCTGGATGAGCGCAAACACAGAGTGTATTCGGCAACATCTTCATTTGCCTTCCAGCGATGCCGCTGAAGGGATTTTGCCATTATTTCGCTGAAAAACGAATAGTGAAAGGTTGTTTGCTTGATTTAAAATGTATTCATATAACATGATTTCCTGATGATGCTTTTGTAGTTTCCGACGTGCCACACTTCGTCGAAGACGCAGGGGATCCACTTTCCGCTGGTTGGTTGTCGCGACGAATCTCTTTCATCTGGCGAAACAACGGGATCGAAGCAGTCGGTGAGGAAGAAGTTGAGTGGACCCTCCTCGAGAATGGTATGAGGGTGACTCAACCGCAATTCGGACAGACGGGGCAGGTTGTCCAGTACACGATCCAGATGATGCTCACGAAAATGCCGCAAGGTGGGGAACGGTGGTGGAAGTGTCCCGTCTGCTCTTCGCGGGTCAATGACCTGTACCTGGTCGCAGACCGCGATCGATTGGCGTGCAGGAAGTGCTGCAAGCTCGTGTACCAGTCGCGGTACACCCCTCAGAAGCCGAAGCGACGACGTAAACGCGCTCAGCAGTCCCACAGACTTCCTTCACTCCTGGCCCATTGACCCCAGCAGCGGAGTTGAAGAGCTGTGCGGCAGGGGCGATGTCCGCACCTTGGGTTATCGATTACGGCATTTCCAGGGCCGGAACTTTGGTGGTTGGATGCTTGACAAGATGAACGCAATCCACGGCGCCGAAAATCGCTCGGAGCAGTGATTGTGGGAACCGTGCGACCGAGGTTGAGACATCTCCTGGGGTGCGAAAATCGTTGCAGGCTGCCCGTCACGGGGGTAATCTGTGACCTTACGGCCGATTCGTGTCCGTTGTGGTGTTCATTTGGGAAAGATCCGTTGAAGGGGAAGCTGCAGCCGTGCTGATCGCCGGACGGCACGCGACTGGCGTTAGTTATCCTGCAACAGCGACCGCAAGTACGACCTCCACACCGCGATCATCGACAGCACCGGTCGGTTCGATCTGTTCTCCGTTTCCCTTGTGAACTAACACCGCCTCTCATCACGGATTAAGTGAGGCTCTTATGGTTCGCCCTCCCCTAGGTTTTGTGGTGATCGCAGTACGATTGCTTGGTAGCTGAAGCGTGTCCAAGCTCGCTAAGGACGAAAAGCTAACCTATGAAGACTCTCAAGTTCGCCATTTTGCTTGTACTCGCTTTCGCGATTCCGGTAGCGGTTAGTCAAGAGACACCAATCACTTTGGAGGCGGCCAAAGAGCAGGGGCGCAACAAATCCAGATACTTGAAAGAGACGAAGGCCGCGGCGGATACCAGCGATGCGATCCCAAAGGCCAACGTTGCTACCTTTCAGAAGTCCGTGCAGCCAATTCTGATCAAGAGCTGCGTGAACTGTCATGGTCCCAAGAAGGCCAAGGGCAGACTTCGAATCGATCAACTGAATCCCGACCTGCTGACCGGCCCTGATGTTGAGAAATGGCGAGAGATCTTCAACGCGATCAGCAAATCGGAGATGCCCCCCGAAAACGAACCAGATTATGCACTCTCGCCCACGAATCTCGGGAGCATTGTTGATTGGCTCAGTGAGGAACTGAATAAAGCCTCTCTCGTGCGTCGGAACAGCAAAGAACATTCGTCTTTTCGTCGGTTGACGAAGTACGAATATGACTACGCTCTGCAGGATCTGCTGGGACTGCCCTACGCCTTGGCAAACAAGCTGCCACCGGAATCCAAGACTGAAGACGGTTTCAAGAATAACTCGGAACTACTTCAGATATCGGCCACGCAATTTGAAACCTATCGTGAGATCGCACTCAAAGCTCTGAAACGAGCGACGGTGAGCGGTGAGCGTCCGAAAGCCGTCACCTACATCATCTCGATGCAGCAAGAGTTGGATAAAGCATCGTCCGCAAAGAATGCCAAGACCTTCGATAAGAGTGAAGCAAGTTATCGCAAAAACAAGAATCAACAGCATTTATTCAATCGCGAAACAGGCAAGGGTGTTCTCTTTTCCTCTTTGAATTCGATGCCTCAGGCGAAAGCAGTTGCTGGGCAAATTCCTCCGGATTCACAAGTTGCTCTCGTGCTTCCCGAAGGCAAAGAGCTGAAACTGAATCTAGACCGCTATCTTCCCGACGAAGGCATCATGCGTGTTCGCATTCGAGCGGCACGCTCGAGCATGAACCCTGACGAGTACGCAAGCCTGCGGTTGATACTCAGTGCTCATACCAGCAACAATGCCGACTTCTCGGAGGTTATTAGTTCGCGTGACATCCCGGTGACAGCATCGGACGACAAAGCCCAATGGATTCACTTCGATGTGCCACTGAACGATGTCCAGCGTAACCCGTTTCGGAAACTCGCCACGACGTTTCCAAGAAGGGATGAGTTCCTCCACATTCGCAATGTATCCAATGCAACTGTAGGCGAGGATCGTCTCAAAGTCCTGATTGACTACATCGAAATCAGCGCACCGTTCTTCGAGCAATGGCCGCCAAAAACACATACCAACATCTTTTTCGAGAGCGACAACAAGCACGACGAGAAGGTCTATGGTCGAGAGGTGCTGAATCGATTCCTCCGACGCATCTGGCGTCGCCCGGTCACTTCGCAGGAAGTTGACAAGTTCGTGGCCCTGTTTGCGAAGTATCGGCCGGAGTTCTCAACTTTCGAAGATGCCATGGTGGAAGTGCTGGCGACTGCATTGGCCACGCCAGAGTTTCTTTATCTGACACAACGAGCGACGGCCGACGACAAGAAATCGCCGGCAAAGATCAGCGAGTTTGAACTGGCCAGTCGCCTGTCCATTTTCTTGTGGTCGAGCATACCGGATGAAGAACTCTTGAAACTCGCGGAGCAAGGGAAACTACGAAAGCCAGAGATCTTGTCGGATCAAGTGAAACGCATGCTGGCGGACCCGCGTGCGAGGCGATTCTCTCAGAATTTCGTCGAGCAATGGCTGGGCTTGGATGGCCTGAACAGTGTGACGCATATCCCGGCGGGCCCGTTGAAAGAGGCGATCCAGGAAGAGCCCATCGCCTTCTTCGAGGAAGTCCTCAAGCACAACCACAGCGTCATGGACTTCATCCATTCAGATTACGCCGTGGTCAACGAACGGCTGGCGGCACACTATGGGATGAAGAAGGTTTATGGCCCTCATTTCCGCAAAGTGCCAATCGCCCCGGAAATGAATCGTGGCGGCCTTTTGACGGGGGCAGCCGTCCTCGCCATGAACTCCGACGGCAAGGATTCTCATCCGCTGAAACGGGGTGTGTGGATGTTGAAACGCATCCTTCACGATCCGCCGCCACCACCTCCGCCGGATGTCCCGGAAGTTGACCTGACGAACCCTGAGATTCTCAAAATGACTTTGAAAGAACGGATCGCCGATCACCGGAACAAGGCGGCCTGCGCATCGTGTCACTCTCGGATCGACCCGTGGGGAATCGCGTTTGAGAACTACGATGCCCTCGGAGTCTTCCGGACGCACATCAATAACAAGCCCGTCGATGCAACATCAGAACTGTTCAATCGGCAGACGTTGGCTGGGATGGATGGGTTGAAACGATATCTGCTGACGGACCGACAAGATCAATTTGCCCGAGCGATGGTGCATAAGTTGACGGCCTACGGACTTGGCAGGCCACTCACTTTTGGCGACCGCGCTGAAATCGACAACTTGACCGCGCAATTCCGACGACGTGGTGACGGCCTGCGCGACCTGATCAACCTGATCGTTAACAGTAACCTCTTTAACTCGAAGTAAGTGTCAGGAACAGACGATGAATATCAAATCCGAATCACTGAGCCGGCGAACGTTTCTTCGTGGTACCGGGGTCGCTCTGGCACTGCCGTGGTTCGAAACGTTTGCCGCAGGCGCTCCAAGTTCAGACGAGACTCCAAAGCGGTTTCTGAGTGTTTATCACCCAGATGGCGTGGGCATACCGCTCAAGTCCGACCCGGCGTGGAAGGACTGGTGCTGGTTCCCTCGGGGTGGCGAAAAGGACTTTGAATTGACGAAAGTGCTCGATGTGCTCCAACCGTTGCGCAACGACATCACGATTTATTCGGGGTTGTCGCATCCCGCCGCGAGACAGGTCCACGGCCATTCGAATGCCGATCAGTATTTGACGGGCGCGCCCATCGGCGGTTCGGGTCCGTATCAGAATTCGATCTCTCTCGATCAGGTCTATGCGGAGTACGCGGGCGACTTCACTCGACACTCCTCGCTGGTGATGTCGACGAACGGGGGTGTTGGCGGTCCGCGTGGCGCCCAGACTCAGTCCTTCAATCGTGAAGGGCGGCCAATCCCGGCGATGAATAAGCCAAAAGAAATCTTCGATATGCTGTTCGTGACGAGTGGCAAAGACGCGGCCGCAAGACTGGCGAGAAGCAAAAGTGCCCTGGATCTCCTGACCGACCACACTCGCTCACTGGCACGCGAGCTCTCCAGCAAAGATCAAGAGACCCTCAAGCAGTATCTCGACGCGGTGCGCGATACCGAGTTGAAACTCGCGAAGGCCCAAAAGTGGATCGATACTCCGATTCCCAAAGTCGATACCCGCAACCTGCATCTGAATGCTGAGCCCAAAGAAGCCAAGCTCTATTTCCAGACGATGTATGAACTGATCTATCTCGCCTTCCTGAGCGATTCGACCCGCGTGGCGACATTTCAGTTGGGTCGAGAGAACGGTGAAGGTCCACACGATCTGCTCTCACTCGCCGTGGGGCTTGGTGGTGCTCATGGCCTGACTCACGAGGTCAAGAAGCCCAACGGTTGGAAGAACCTTGGCACCTATAATCGCTATCAGGCCGAAGAATTCGGTCGTTTCGTGCAGCGCCTGAAGGATACTCAAGAGCCGACCGGCAAAGGAAACATGCTGGACAACACGTTCGCCATGCACGGCTCGGCGTCCAGCAGCTTCCACCTCTCACGCAACTATCCGATCATTTCCGCCGGTGGTAAGAACCTCGGCTTTACCAACGGTCGGTATCTCAAGTTCGGCAAGGGAAATGAAGACAATCAGGCCGGCGCAGGAATCGACACGGATTCTGGCTGGCAAGGCAAGGTTCAAGTGGAAGAACTTCCGCTGGCAAAGCTCTTCGTCACCGTCTTGCAGAGACTTGGTATCAAGACCGATTCGTTCGGTGGGTACACCGGATCGTTGAGTCGGGTTTAATTCGGGTGGTCCGCCGCCAACAGCAGGCGTGATGGTTAGGAGCCCAAGGGCGAGTGTTATTGCGGACAGATACGCAATCGCGATTTTCATGAGAGACCTCTCGGAGTGGGGAAGTGGGTTGCGTACCGCAAGGCCCTGTGGAATCGGGGGCTGACACGGCTGACGCCGCCTATTTGCTCGCCTCGGTCGGGTTCACGAGGATTTCGTCCATCATCAGGTGGCCCAAGACCCCGGGGTCTTGGGCCACGCGGGAAGAAGGCAGTTGTTCTTGCAGAACAACTTCATGTACTGTCCCGCGGAAGCCGAAGCGACGACGAAAGCGGTGAGTGTCAAGAGAACTGACGGCGAACGATGGGGCCGGACTGCCGCAACGGCTGGGTTTGGGTGGCGACGGAGCCCGTCGAGACATTCAGACAGACTGCCAGGTCGCTATTGAATGGCGTTGCCAAGCTTCCATGACTGTGGGGGCGGGATTTCCATGGTGGTGCGTTCAGTCAACGCCTGTCGCAGAAAGCGCAGGCTCTCATCGCCGCCCTCAAAATAGAACCGACCCCAGGCGAATGTGCCTTTCTCCTTACTACCAGCCAGATCCTTTGCTTTCTGTGTCGACTCGCTTTTCACCCAGACGAACTGGATCTGGGCAATTTCAAATTGAACTCCCATCTCCACGTACATGGCAAGTGTCGCCACTTCGCTTTCGCTGTCGTTGGTGTGCATGTAGAACTGGCCCCGCTTGCACGGCACCATCTTCAATGGCTGAAATCCACGTAGACGGAAATGCTCGAGTAGTTCCTTGTAGGTCCAGTCTTGGCCTTCACTGCTCGCAGCAGGCATCGACATCCTTGTAATCCCTACCCAAACCAACCCGACAAGCGAGAGAACCAAACCCGTGGCGATCACGGCCTGAGTTCGTCTGCTCAATCCCCGAAGCTTTGTAAACGGTTTCCTGGTCGTGGCCGATCCTGCGCCGGTTATCGGTTTTGTTGTTCGGTCTGGTTGCCGTTCGTCATCGCCGTCATCTGACAGGGACAACAGTGGCGGGGGGTGTTGGTGGTTGATGAGTCGGAGTGGGTTCTGGTGCGCGCTTTATGCTCGACTGATGCCAATTTATGGGCACTGATAACGCTGAGATTTCCAGGGGATCGTGATAACCGAGTGGGTTTCAGGGTTTTCAAAACCGCCTATGAGAGGGCCATCAACCGTCACAAATCGTGGCTTTCTTCAAAAACAAGGACACTGTAGCAAGGAAGGTGTGTTCTCTTGACCTCTTCCGGGCCAACTGCTGTGCTGAAGTCAGCAAGCCCACGTGTACTGCGCCCCAAAAACTGGGCGCGGGGTAGAGTTGGGATAACCTGAGGTGAAGGAGGTATCCCATGGCGAAGCCGAGAAAGTTTTCA
>PNLP01000103.1 GCA_013823135.1 Planctomycetaceae bacterium | reverse complement strand
ACCGATCCCGCCCTTGTTTCCAGCCGCCACAAGCCCACCACCGGCTTTCATTCCACCGGCGATGCCACCACCACCCAGCGGAGGAGCCATTCCACCTCCAGGGGCTTTCGCCATCCCGGCGGGAGCCGGAGCCTTGCCACCTTTGCCGCCGAGTTTGGCCCCGATCACCCCACCAACCGGAGCAGGGGCGGGAACACCGCCCACGGGTACTTTCGCACCACCCACGGGCAGCACGGGAGCCGCAGCGGGCTTGGGTGCAGCAACCCCGGCACCGGCGATCTTTGCGCCACCCGCGAACTGGGCGACTGCCAGAGACCCTGGGAGCAAGCATAATCCGCCAGCAGCGAGTGCCGTTGCCAGGGTGCGAGAGAGGCGAAATAACATGAGAGGCTCCGGAGGGTGATTGAGTTTCGAAATTGGATTGTGTGGAGGTCGCCGGCAAGAAGAATCAATCTTGCTCGTTGTCCTTCCCCTTCTTGCCATCTTTCTTGGGCTTCTTCGAGTAGACAGGTGGCGGCGGCACTTTTGGTAACTCTTCCTTCGATTTGACCGTAGGCGGGAGAGGCACCGGGGATGTGTTTGCGTGTGTCGCTTGCAGCTTATGAATCCTCGCTGCAAGTTGCCGACCATGAATGCCTGATCTCGCCCACGTGGAAACCTGCGTACCGATGCCCTCCGCTTTCTTCTGGGGCACCAGTGCGGGCGGTTTCACCGCCAGTGGACCCTTGTTCGGTGCGGGTGTGGCCATCTGTGTGGGAGACACAAGTGGCTCGTTTTTCCGCCACCCCTTGCCTGGAGGTGGACCAGACTGGGTTCCGGGTTTCGCGTACTTCCCGTCTTTTTCGTCTGCCGAGGCACCGCTCGCGAACGCGAGGAGTATCGCGGCGGTCAAGAGGCTTCGTCGCATCAGAATCTCCTGATTTCAACGGGGCAACTATTGTCACCCTGCTCAGCAATCGCACCACGACCATGTTGGTCACGGTTTCTTCTGCCAGCCAGGAGGCATCCCTTTGCCTGGATGTTCGCCATCACCCTTTTTCCAGGGCGGTCCGGTGCCTGCTGGCTTACCCCAACCCTTTCCGGTCACCTTGACACGGCCCGGATTGGCCGCTTCCAACGCACGTTCGAGCCCTACTCTGGCTGCCGGAGGAGCCTTTGCCAGATTTCGTTCGAGAACGTCGGTTGCTCGCCCAGCACGCTCTCGTACCTCGGTCACTTCCTTGCGGAACTTTCCCATGGTGTCGGCCAACGTGACCCGATCGAGGTTATCGGCGACACCATGTTCGAGTACCCCGTCCATTGCCTCCCCAACGCGATAGGCGTCATCAGTTAGCCCCGCTACAGACAACACCGTAACAACATGAGCAAGATTGGCCGCGAGCACGGCGGATTCGTCGGCACGAGCGAGGGGATCGGTAGCCTCGCCAATCCGGATGGTTTGTGCGACAAGCGATTCCAGAGGCGTGGCCTGAGTGGGCCACTCAGCCGGAACGGAAAGCGGCTGACTCTCGCGGATTGCGGTTCCGATCTCCCGACATGAAGCAACCAGGGGTCGGAGCAATTCCCCAGCAACGGGAATCAAACGACTGGCCACGGCAGCAATTTCTTCGGCCGATTGATTCAGTTCATCAGCGACGCGGGTCGCAACGACCTGTCGCGAAGACCCGGTTATCCTGCTCAGTTGTCGATTGACACCGAGTTTGAGAATCCGCTCGTGCAAGACCGCGAGACGGGGGAGTGGTTCCAGATCGCCTGCAACGGCACGTTCGAGAGCATCCGTGCGGATTTCGCCAGCGAGTCGATCAAGGGCATCGAGTTGCGAAGTCGGCCGTGGATCAGTCGCGACGTTCACGGCTTGTCGAGCAACCTTTGCCACGAGCCCCGGAGCAATCGCCGGTAGCGGTGCGACAGGCAATTGAGCCACCTGCGGTGGCAGGGGAACGGGTCGGAGTTGTTCGCGAGGCGACTGCTCCTTGGGCAGCAGTTTGGGTTGATCTTTCGGCTGCTCCGAAGGAATCTGCGCCACCGGTCTTGAAGAAGTCACCCGCCCGACGACCCATCCTCCGGCAACGAGCAACGCAGCAGCCAGTGCAACCACGACTCGGACCGACAAGCGATACTTTTGATGGGGCTGGCTTGCACCTGGTCGTTCTTGTGGTGTGTGTGCGAGGGCGGCATCCAGTCGAGACCGAGCTGAGTTACTCGCGATGGGCGTCAATCGGGTGGTTGCTTCGTCGACTCGACGCAGTTGGGCAAACAGAGTGGCGCAGTGAGAACACCGGGGCAAGTGTCGGCGAATCTCGCCCGGCAATTCGTCGGGCGACCGAGCGGCGAGCAACCAGGGTTCAGCGGTCGTGCATATCATCGCAACTGCTCTCCCAGGAATCGGCGAAGCGCAGCGGCAAGTCGCTGTCGAGCCTCGCACACCCGCCACCGGGCGGTTTCCTCAGTCACATCGAGAATGTCGGCGATCTCCATGTAGGGAAGTCGCTCGTGAGTCCAAAGCAGGTACGCATCGCGATACGTCTCGGGGAGTTTCTCGATCGCCGCACGCAGAGCGTTCCTTGCTTCTTGTTCTTCAAGCCGTTGGGGAGGCCCTGGAGTCTGATCCGGAACGTCGGGCAGTTCCTCTCGGATCGCAGTTCGTGGCGAACGCGCGAAAGCCAGAAACTCGTTTCGGGCGATCCGAAAGAGCCAAACTCGGAAAGTCATCTCGGCTGCGAGTTTCGGCAGCCCCGCCCACGCCTTGAGAAAGGCTTCCTGAGTCAAGTCTTCGGCGAGGTGTTCCTGTCTTGTCATGCTTGCAAGCCATGATCGCACGGGATTCCAGTACCGATCGACCAGTGCGGCAAACGCCGCTCGGTCGCCAGCCTGTGCCCGGCGAACACAGTCACGTTCTTGACCTGAATCCACGTCTCGGCCCGTCCTGCTAACCCGACAGATGCACTCGCTGAGGCTGTGTGAGAACAATTCTGTCAGTTTATTTGCATGCTAACTATGGGTTGAGGTCGAGATCACAACGGACCTGATCCGTCGCGTTCAGTACGTGCAACCAGCCTGGTTCATGGTCAAAATCCGTTCATGTCTTGTATGATTCTGACGTGGACTCGGAGATGAACAGCCGTTGGGGACGATAACCCGAGTTGATAAGTGATTGCTGGCGAGTGACTTGATAAGGTTCTGTGGAGCCTGAAATTGTTCTGATGAACTTTCTTCCGGACGAATTGAACGGTTCCAGACGTGGGTGTGCATATCGCCCGGAATCATTTTCCAGCACTCTTGCTGATTGACGTTACCGAGGCGTTCGCCACGTCCCGAGTCCGAATCTGCTGGGCAAGTGCCGCCCGGGTAGGCTCCGGGCGAGACCCAAATGCCAGAAGGCAGACTCAGCCTGCTGACGGCGGTGACGATCACGGTTGCAGCAGCGATTCCAGCGACGGCTTCTGGAATCGCAACTCGCCCCACTGCGGCACGTGGACCCGAGCCTCGGAAGGGAGATCGCTCAGCATCACGTTCGACTTGTTCGCCCAATAGTGGCGGCTGATGGTCGAGATCCCCTGCGGATCGGCCGCGAGGAATCCCAGGTCGCCGCGAATCACGAACCCTTCACCGGTCGGGCGGCCGCCCAGCTCGGCCCACGGAATCGCGGCCTCCAGCGACCAACCACTCGCGGTCTGCAGGATCTGAACCTTCGCGTTCGCAAGTGGTCGGATTTCGTCGATGACCAACTCGCCAACGGGCGACTTGAACTCCGTGGGCTGGGCCGGTCGCTTGGGGAGGCGGTAGTGGTAGAGCATCGCCACCGGCTTGTCGCCAACGATGGAGAATAGCAGACGAACGTCGCCGGGAACGAGATCGACGCGGGTCGCGTCGGTTGTCGGGTCGAGCCCGAGTTGAAGGTCGAAGGCATCGCCCTTCTGGAACAACACGCTCGGATCTTTCGCGCTGTTTCGCAATCGCTTGTCGCCGTTCACGGTCGCCGCGACATAGAGGTTGTTCTGATCGTATGCCAGTCGCGTCTTCCACGCGCCTTGGGGTTTGCCAGTGAGGTCGCGTGTGGTGCGGATCGTCAGTTCGGGCACGCCGGTCCAGTCGGTGAGTACGTCGCCGTCGATCTCTGGCGGCTTCGTGAGATGCTTCACGCCGTACACCTTCGGCCCTTCACGCGAAATAAACTGCTCGATCCGCGCCCGAGCGACGGTCCAGTCCTCGGCTTTCTTGAGATCGGCGGCACCCACCGTGACCTGACCGCGGAACCGTTTCATCTGCTCAAGCCCATCGACCCGCATCACGGTGATGTGGTTCTTCCCGGCGATGGCGTACACCTTGCCGTTCGCGGACGTGACGTGGCCGTGGAAGTTCTCGACCGTTTTGCGGATGTCGGATAGGTCCGTGACGCCCGGCTCGCAGTCCGGGATCGAGAAGTGCCGCAGGCCGTAGCCGCGTGGTCCGCCGACAATGCTGGCCGCGAGTAGGCCGTCGGTGGTGAAGGCATAGTAATCTCCGTTGTTGGAGTTCACGCAGACGAGAGTCTCGCCGCCAACTTCGAAGTGGCCGACGGGTCCGAGACTGCCGACGAGCACGCCCGGCGGTCGCCCGGTGAAGCCCCAGGGTGAGGTGTACGACGCTTGCACGCCCGCGTACCGGTCGGGGTAGTGCCAGACGGGCTTCCCTTCCTTGTCCAGGAACGTGTGCCCCATCACGAGCGTTTCGCCGCGGTTCGTGACCATCACTTCATTCGTCAGGTCGGGCACCTTCACCGCCTTTGCAATCGCGTACTGCGGTACGCCGTCGGTGCCGAAGCCGGTGGGCCGGAGTCGCAGGCCGCCCGTGCTGCCGTGGACGAAATTGAGCGAGAGGTCGTCGCCAATGTATGGCCCGCGGGTGAAGGACTCGGCGAGGAATTGCACTTCCGCAACGCTCGGCTTGCCGTCGCCGTCTGCGTCGCACCAGATGAACGCGGTGGCGGCCGGGTTGCGCCCCTTCGCGGATTGTTGCAGTGCGGGATCGCGCGTGAAGGCTCGCCAGTCCGCGAGGATGCCAGTGATGACAAGCGGCACCGCAACGCCCTTGCGTTCCGCGTAAATCCCGGCGAGCGGGCCGGCGTCTCCGAACGGCGTGACGACGGGACGATCGCCGACGAGGTAGCGACGACCATCGACGTATGTCGTGCGGTCTGGCAGGTAGTAGCCGCCACCGTAGACAGCGAGGCGGGCTTCGAGCCGCGTTGTCCGCTTCTCCCAATCGAGGCGGAACTTCATGCCAAGGTGGTTGACGACGGTGCGGTCACCAGGGTCCATCATGCCGCCGCCGCCGTAGTGCGTCGGCCCAAGCCATTCCTCCTCGAACTGGCCGGCGCGTGACCAGCGACTGATCCGCTTGGGCTGGAATGTCTGCTCGACGACCCATAGCTTGCCCGCTGAGTCGATCGTCATCGCGACCGGCTCGGTGAACGTGGCGGGGTCGTACACGCCGAGCTTGCCGCCGGCCTTGCCGATGATGCGGACGAGTTGGCCGCTGGCGGGATCGAACACGTTGATCTGCCTGGCCGCACCGTCGAGAACGTACAGCAAGCCATCGGCATCGAACGCGAGTGCCCGCGGCCGGCCGGCTTTCTCGGGAGCGACCACGACTTCCAGCTCGGGCTCGCGATCGAAGTGCGTCAGGTCGCGAATGCGGACGATTCCCTTGCCGCACGCCGCGTACAGCACGCCGGCCTTGTCGAAGGCGAGTGCCTTCGGGGCGGGGATTTGCAGGTGCCCGCGAACCGCCGCCTTCTGCCCTTCTTTCTCCGGCAGATCGAGCACGGTGATCCGCTCGGCCATGTCCCTGGGCTTGAGGTCGTCGCCAATCGGTTCGAGGGGAATGAGCCGTTCGAACCCGCCGACGCTTGGACGCTGCGAACCGGTCCCCGACGGCGGCTCCACAATGCGAACGCGGAGAGCCTTCGTCTCGCGGCCACCGGGGAGGTCCGCGAACAGGAACCGCGGCGTGTGCCAGTTGAACTTGATGTGGTTCTTGGTTTGGCGGTGGAGGTACACCTGCTCCCACTTCGTGTTATCGGCGAGATCCTCAACAGTGATGCTTGCATCGGCTGGGCCGATCCAGGCATCGACGGCGAAGCCGGCCCACTCCATGGGTCGGGCCAGCGCGAAGCCGCGGAGTTTCGTGGGCTTATCCCAGACCAGCGCAGCCGTCGCAGGGTTGGAGTACGACAGCGGCCGTTCAGGTCCGCGGCGGACATGCCAGCCGCCCGTCGATGTTGCGTTCCCTTCACGAACGATGAGCTTCGTCTTTGCTCCGGGGTCGCGATAGCGGCGGTCGAGCACGAACACATAATCGAGCGACTTGAGCTTCGGGCTGGTGAACACGATCGTTTTTGTCGTCACCGGTTCGCTGGGCACCGCAAGGCCCGGCATCCCTGGTACGCCGGTGAAGCGAACCCATGTCTTGGGATCGAAGGTGGTTTTGAACTCGTCGAGCAGGTCGAGGTTGCCGCCTTTCCCCACCGGTCCGGTGGGGTCCAGCTCCGGCCCCTTTTGCTTGAACGCATCCGGCAGCGTCTTACCCGCACGGAGCGCCCAGATTTGCACATCCCCATCCGGGACGATGATCGCACCGACCGGCAGTTCGCGGTTCAGGGCAAGCAAGAGCGTGTTCGCGAGTGGCCCTTTCGTCGGTGCCGGTCCGAAAGAAGCAGCCGTCGAACTCTCCATCGCCTGGAAGGTGGAGTACACGAACTCGTAGCTGTTCAACGCCGTCTCGTGGACCTTTCCGGGGATGAGCGTCGCGGGGACGCAGTTCTTGAGGTCGATATCGCCAGCGGAAATGGCGGAACGGATCCACGCGGCCGGCGTGGCATTCACACTCACGCACATTGTGCCGGGCTTCGCGGCGGCTCCGCCGTGATCGGCTGCGATATACTCGTTGCCCGGCGCGGGCAACTTGTCGCTGTAGGTCATCTTCAAGAGCGAAGTCTGGGCGAACTTGTTGGTCGGGTCGATCCGCGTTACGGCGTCCCGGTTCACCCTGTAGACGAAGCGACCGTCGGACACGAGCCGTTGTGCGCCGGGTTCGTCGGACCACACCTTCTTGCCGTCGAGATCGGTGGCGATGGTGGCGACACCGAACTCGGCCCCGGCCGCGGAGAAGAACAGCCGATCGCCGAGCGAGCACGCGGCCATTGGCGGAGCGTGGTCGGCCATCCAGCCACCACTACCTGGCACGGGAGCGGACCACGCGGGCTTGCCGGGGTTGTACGCGGTCATTTCGTAAGTGAGCTTCAGGGGCGGTCGAGCGATGCCGTGGAACGAGTACGTTCCCGGTGGCACGGGGCGGCCCTCGTCGTCGCGAAGATCCCACGCTTCCGCAACTGTACCACGCTTCCGTTCGACCTCGGCGACCAGTCGGCGAACGTGCTTGCCCGCGGCGTCCGTGATGTTCACCGCGACGAACCCGTCGAGCGGCATCTCATACGGCACCACGAATGGCGCGGCTGGAAGGAACGAAACGGGTGCCTGTTCCTTGTCTCCAAGAGCGACCAACGGCAGCACGTCCGTCGCACCCGGCGTGCGAAGACGAACGGCTCGCGTCGCTGCCTGGGCGGTGAACACGTGCGGGCCGCCCTTCGTCACCAGTGGCTTCCAGTCCGTTGGCTTCGCTTGTCGGGGGTGCGCTTCGCCCTCGGCCGCGAGTGTCGATGCGTCGGGTTGCTCGAAGGGCTGCGTCAGCACGAAGCCCGCGAGCGGCAACGCGTTCGGCCAGCAACCGATCCACTCCTCGATCGGCTTGCCGTTCTTGGTCGCGGGAGGCAGGCGGTTCTGCATCCGCATGCCAAGCGGTTCGGGGTTGTAGAACCGATCGGTCAGCATGATCGTGGGCGGGAACTTGCTCACACGGGCGGTGTGTTCCCACGCCTGGTTGTGGACATCCTGACTGAACCGCAACGCTCGGGTCTTGGTTCCTGCGGGCAAGGCCAGGACGCTGCCGGCGGGCAGAGCTTGCCAGTGCGATTCGTCCGCGAGATCGCCGGGGAATGCCGCGTCGGGCTTGAGGATCGACACGGCCGAACCCACGGTGCAGATAGTGCCGATGCGAATGGGAGTGCTGAAGGCAACGCGGAAGTGTCGCTTCTCCCGCGTGATTGGCCCCGTGGTCCACTCGCCAGCGGGGGCCGCGAGCCCGAGCGAGCCGGCGAGGGCCGCCTTCGGAGCCGGGCCAAGGTCGCGGCCATCGCCCCAGGCTGTGCAGCGAGCCCAGTCCACGTCCTCCATCGTGACCGAGAGCGTGACGTCCGCGGCGGAAGAAGTCGCGACCGCGCACAGCATCACGACCGGGGCCAGAATCAGTCGCGTTAGTGTCATGACTCGCTCGTGAAGCAGGGGCGGGAGGGACGACCAAGGCTGGCGGGTTACGTCTTCTGGCTATCCGCGATTCTAGGGGATGATCTTGAGTTAGTCGGGAGGGCGAGGCTCCTGCCGAGCCGTTGGCCTGTGGCTCGGCAGGAGCCTCGCCCTCCCAAACCCAAAATTTCCCCAGGCTGGCAGGTTACTTCTTCTTCGGCACCTGCGGTGCAGGAAGCTCGGGGATCATGCCCACGCCCACGGCCGTGAGTTGGCCATCGACGATGTTGCGGTGTATCAGCATGATCTCCTGCCGACCCGCAGGCAACTCGATTTCGCCACTGAGCCGAGTGACGACTTCTTCGACCGCCGTTTTCGGCTTCTCGGCTGCCGAGGGGGCACGCAGTTCGAGCCGCACTTCCTTCTCCTCGACCCGCGACGGGGTGAGCTTGCCGAGCACCTTGTCGCCGAGTCGCACCTCGATTTCGAGAGGTCGTCGCTCCTTGGGGACCAGCTTCTCGCGGAGTTCGATGATGTCTTCCCACTGCGCCTGCCACATCGGCTTGCGATCCGAGTACCGGAATAGACCGTCGGCAACGATTGTCACCTTCCCGGCCTTTGCGACTTCAAGCGGCAGCACGACGGCCTCACTGAACCGCAGATCGGACTTGAGGAACTCGACGGTTGCAGTCTCGATGAAGCGGCCGGCATCGTCGCGGTAGTGCAGCACGTACTGCTTGGGCAGGAACGTGGCAGGCAGTTCGACCGCGGGCACGGGCTCGCGCTTCGGTCGCACCACCTGATCCGCGGGCACAGGGCCGACGTTGCCGAAACGAATGGCGAAGGGCTGTGGCGACCGCGACGTTTGCAGACCGGTCGCCGTCAAGCCATCGAGCTTCGGCGAAGCCGGTTGGCCACCGACGTGGTACTGCTTCCACAGTTCCGCGCGAACTGCATGCACTCCCGGCGTCAGGACGTCATCGGGGAGCTTTGTCAGGGATTCGACGACGGCGAGCAACCCGGCCGCATCGTTGGCTTGCAGGACAACAGCGGTCGTCTTCGGAGCAAACGCCCAGCGCACCGCTTGCACCACGCCACGCCCGGCACCGGGGAACGCCGCGCTCGCTTGCGGCCAGAGTAACCCTTCGTCCGCCAGGGCGTTCACCATCGGATTCGTGGGCGCGATGGGTGCGACCTTCGGAGCCGGCTTCCCCTTCGCGGGAGGCGGCACAACAGCCGGCGCAGGCTTCGGCAGGTCCAGCAGGATCACCGGCTTGCCGAAGCGATAGCCCGACATGCCGCTGTACCAGTCGTTCCCGTTCGATGTCTCACGCTTGATTTTGCTGATCAGTTCGCCGGCGTCGGCGCGTGCGTTTTCGGCCTTCTTCGTGTCGTCCGGATCGTAGGCGAGCCAGTGCGTGCCGACCTCCGGTTTGACGCGGATCTCGACATCGACGCCGCGGGTCGCCAGCGCACTCTTCACCTTCTCGGCGATGGGGAGCAGTTGCTCGGCCTGCGGCGAATCGAAGATCGGCAGCACGAACTTCGCACCCTTCACGAACGCTTCTTCGATCCCGGCTCGATCGCGAACGAAGACTTTCCCATCGAGTGATTGAGCAATGGGGCCGGGTGCCGCGGCCGTGATCTCGATCGGCAACACGGCCGTCATGCCGTCCAACTGCGAGCGAACCTGCACCGTCCAGCGACCCGCCGGCACATTGACGCCGAGTGGAATCGAAAGTGCGAAATCTCCTTCGCGATCGGTCGAGCGATACAGCGACTGCACGGCCGTGCCCTTCGGGTTCGTCAGCGTCACGTGCAGCGGCACGACAGCCTTGATGGGCTTCCCGGCCGCGTCGAGC
The DNA here is from genome assembly GCA_013823135.1 of Planctomycetaceae bacterium. Lineage (GTDB taxonomy): Bacteria > Planctomycetota > Planctomycetia > Gemmatales > Gemmataceae > Gemmata. The sequence goes on along the minus strand of PNLP01000103.1, from coordinate 3,935 downwards.
ACGCGAGCAGCAATTGCCACGTCCTCACCGGCCGTCAGTTTCTGGCGTGCCGTGAGCGCGACCTTGTCTGCGGGGCGGGCGAGCACGGCGAACACGCGGGCCGTCGTTGCCTTCAGATCGCAGTCGAACGGCGCGATCGGCCCGAGGAGCTTTTCCTGCGTGCAGTCGTACACAACCGCATTGGCTGGTGCCTTGCCGGTCGGCACGATTCGTTCCTGCACCTGGTGCCAGTCGGCCTGCGTCCGCACGTGCGACTCGTTGATGGCGATGACATACTTGGCGTCTATCCCGCCGTCGATCTGAGTGAGGGTGATGTTTGAATCGTTGCCGCGATCGCACTTGAGGACGCCACGGCCGAGATCGCCCAGCCCCTTGGTGAACGCGGTCGCCAACTCCGGGTACCAGCGAGCATAGAGGTACGTGTCGTTGTCGCCGCTGATGATGTTCGGCGAACTCCAGCTATGCGGCTTCCCCGGTTGCAGGAATGGGATCGTGAGGTCGAGTTTCTTGGCATACGCCAGCGGGAGCGTCGTGCCGCCATCCACGAGCACATGCCCGCCGTCCTTGGAGAACTGTTCGAGACCAGCGCCGGCCGCGGGCACGAGCGGGATCGTCTGGCCGATGAGAACGATTGCGGCGAGCCCCTTTGTTCGGCCGGCCGCGAGATCTTCTTCCGTAACGAACCGCGGCGTATACCCGAGCCGCGTGAGGGTGACGAACGCCTTGTACCCGGCGGTGCCGAACCCCTGCATGATGTGCTGCCGCTGGAATTGGCTCTTCGAATAGAGGATGCCGACGCCGTGATCGCCACGGCCCTTCACCGCGAGTGCGGCGAAGCGGTCCAGGAACTCGCGGCCCGCCAGCACGTCGGCTTCGCCCGCCTGCCCGCGCACGTTCTCCCAGCCCGTTTGCTTCCCGTTCATTCCGCCGAGGATGTTGCTGAACCCCTCGAGCGCGAAGCCGATCCCCGACACGCCCCACGGCAGCCCGTGCGCGGCCAACCGCGTGAATTTTCCGGGGAAGTTGGCCCGACCGTGGACTGGCCCCATGGTGTTGCTCACCCACGTCGGCTTGCCGCCGCGGTGCATGTCGAGCAGGCCTGCCGTGAGCAGCCACTGATAGGCGTAGTCCGGGCCGCCGACCTGATCGTTCCACGTCGATTGATACTGGAAGTCGAGCGGCTCGTAGGCCGTCGGTGTGTACTGCCCGTACCGCACGGCGGCGTGGTCGATCTGTACGCTCGACGTGTTGCGAAGCGTCGGATCGACGGCCCGCAGGTTCTTCGCGAAGTGTTCATACGAGTCGTGGTACATGCCCATGAGGTAGGCCGACCACGCATCGAGCCGCTTCTCGAACTTCACGCGCTCGTCGTCGCTCATCGGCTTCGTGTGCTTGGCGATTTCCGCGAGCCAGACCTTCGTGGTCAAGTCAATCGCGGGAGCGAACTCCGGTCGCTTGATCGAGAGCAGATACGCGATGTACTCGGCCTCGCTCACGGGCTGGAAGCCGGTGCGGCGGGTGAACTCTTCTTGCGTGAACTTGTCGATCCGTTCGATGTAGTTCCGCAACGGTTGCGTGTTGTTACCCCAACTCCAGTACGTCATCAGCCCCTTGCGCCCGGCGATCTGGAAGCCGCATGTGTCCCAGCCGATGCAGAAGCCACCGAAGTTCGGGTAACGCCCGTTGGCCTGCGCCGACAGAACCATTCGCTGGCTCATCCCCTCAAGTTCCGCGGGGTGGTTCCCGACGGGGTTGAAGCTGGTGGGTCGGGTGTCCGGGTTCAGGAGGAGCATCGCTCCTTCGCGGGCCATGATGTCGAGGTACTTCGCGCGATGACCTTCCGCAACTCCGAGGCCGACGCACGCCGTGAGGCCGGACTCGCGGAACACGGAGGCTCGCTCTGTCGCGTGTTTCTCGAACTCAGCGGCGAGTTCCTCGGCGTTCATCTTCTTGTCAAGCTTGGCGGGGTTGGGGTTCGGCGTGGCCTCGTCCTGCATGGACCCGGCACTCTTGCGGAGCAAGCCGGTGATGGTCAATCGCTGGCCGGTCGGCACGCCGTTGATGGAGAGGGTGTAATCGCCCGGCAGGAGCTTGGCGGCATCGAGCATGAGCGCCGCTGCGGGGCCGTCGTGGAGCAGTGCGGTGCCGTCACGGTTCACGGCTTCGAGCTTGACTGCCTGCCCAGCCTCGATCCCCGCGAAGGCCAGCGGCACACGTTCGCCGACGAAGTACGCCGTGCGTTCGAGCGGCCAGACGACTGCGGGTTTGACTGGTGGATTGGCAGGAGCATCGGCCGCCACGGCTTCACGCACGCGGGAAGCGCCGTTGACTGCGGCCAGCAAGGCCACGAGCGGCAGAGCGATACCCAGAACCACGGTGATTGGCCTTCGGCAGAGCGGAACAATCATGCTGGGCCTGTCAGGTTGGGAAGGAGAGTTTTGGTGGGATTCAGGTTTATGCAGTCACCGGTCTCAACAACCTAACGCAGGTCCGGAGCGGGTGCCATAGCTGAAATTCCTAAAGAGTTTTCGTCTGAAACGAAAACCACATCGAGGCTGCTCCGTAAAACAGCCCCGTTCCCTTCGTGCATCATCTCACGTGGAGAATCCCATGGCGCGGCCACGAACCGTGACGCGGAATATGCGTTACTTCAAGGTGCTTCGCTTTCGGCAACTGCGAGCGTTCTGCGAGGTGGCCCGTCAGTTGAGTTTCACAAAGGCTGCCGAAACGCTTGGACTCGCGGCTCCGTCTCTGTGGCAGCAAGTGCGGGCGCTCGAACAAGAGTTGGGCACCGAACTCATCGTTTCCGAAGGACAGACGCTCCTGCTCACCGACGACGGCCGGCTCCTCCGCGAAATCGCATCCCCGATTGTTGAGAGTTTCGACTCGGTGCGGGACCTGTTCGCGGATCGTCGCGAGCAGACGCTGCGACGACTCCGGGTCGCCACGACGGGTTCTCTGCTGGCCAACGAATTGCCCCTGATCGTCCAGGCGTATCGTGAGCAGCATCCGGATGTGCGGCTCAGTTTCGTGGAACGTCCCTCCCGCGAGGCACTCGCTCTCCTCGACACGGGAGACGCGGACATCGCCATTGCTGGCCTGCTCGCGGAGTCGGCGGTGTCCCCCATGATCGAGACGCACCCTTGCGGCACCTACCCCTTCGTGCTTATCTGCCCAACGGACCACGCACTGGCGCGTCGCCGCCGGGTGACGCTCAACGACATCCTCGATCAACCGCTGGTGATGCCCGGACCCAGCACGAACTCCCGAGCGCTCATGGACCGAGTGCTACGCGAGGCGGGCACCGATCGCTCACTGAACATTGTCATCGAGTCGTTCAATGTCAGCACGATCGTGCGTTACGTGGAAGTGGAGCTCGGCGTGGCCGTCGTCTCGATCAGTCCGGCGTTGCGGAAGCAGTTACAAGCGCCTCACCGCAAGCCTGAACTTTGCGTCCGCGATCTCTCGGCGTTGTTCGGCAGCGAATCGCTTGTGATCGCTCAACGCCGCGGCCGGCTGCTGCTGCCGCACGCCGATGCGTTCCGCCGGATGGTGCTCGATGTGCTCAAGCCGGGTCGCTGACTCACAGCTTGGGTTCTGCGAACATCTCGCAAAACCCTCGTATACTCCCGGTTCTACAGACGTGACCGTTCACGGGATGACCATGATCGTCTGCAAATCCCATCTGACGCATGACGGCACCGGGATATGTCTAACTCCTACTCTTGCGACAGCATTTGAAAAGACTCGATAACAATGGTCGACACGCCATGAAGAGGTTCTGAAACACATCGAACCTGGTCCCGCACAATCGGCTGATTCACGCCCATGAGGAACAGAGCACGCTCACCGCTGGAACCCAAAACATGAGGCCCACCCGTCGTGACGGGTGGGCCTCATGAGTTTCATGATCGCGATCTGGCCAGTCGTCCTGT
>PNLP01000102.1 GCA_013823135.1 Planctomycetaceae bacterium | reverse complement strand
GGAAGGTTCTTTCACTTCGCGGGCAGTTGATGGCCTTGATGGCCGTGGCGATGACGACGACGACAGCAAGTTGGAGGAACGTCCAGAGGCTGGAGGTAGTGATGCTCAGTCGTCGGATCTTGTCGGCGAGCCGAATGCTGAAGGTTCGGCCACAGCCAGGTTGCTGCCGACGCGTGTTGCAATAGAACCGCCGCGCCCGGATCGTTCTTCGTAGTGGGCTGCTGTCATCAAACCCCGAGAGTGTGCCGAGCCGCTCGACGATGCCGATCCACTCTTGGTAGAAGCGGTAGAACCATCGTTCGCCCACGACTGTTGCCTTCGTCGGAACGGGGAAGACATCGAGCGTAGCGGGGTCGAAGACGTGGTGTGAAGAGGCGGGGTCCGATGAAGAAAATGAGAGTGAAGAAGTGAGGTCGCGCATCGAGAATTGCCGTCACAATCGGAAGAGAGGGATTACCGAATTCGCCGTGCAAAACTCATCGCTGCTTCGGATGGGAATTCGGTAAAAGTAACGGGGAAAGTACGACAGGAGTGTGGGAAGGGACAACCTGAGCACCGTGCCGATCCTCGCTGACTCACTTCAGCACGCCGGGTGCGAGAATGAGGCGATTATCGCGTCGCTACGGTGAGTAATCGGCGGCCTCAACAGAACCCCAATCCTAACCAAATGTCGCGGATGCGATTCCGTTTCCGCTCCGCAGTCGCAACCGCTTTCCCGAGTGTCGCAGCGATCTCGGCATTCGTGTAACCCTCCAGTGCCAACTCAGCGACTCGCCGCAGTTCCGCATCACCGAGAGCCAACAAAAGCCGTTCCGCACCTTCGGCCAGAACCACCGCCTCGGCCGGATCGGGGTGTTCCGACGCGACAACGACCCCAACTGGATCGGAGTCGGCTGTGGCAATACCGTGAGCCACCATTCCTCCACCACGCTTGGCCCGATCCTCGTCACGGATCGCGTTTTTCGCTTTGTTCCCCGTCATCATCAAAAGCACCTGCCAAAGATCGTTCCGGTCATCGAGTTTCGGGAACTTTCCGGCCTGGACCGCTCGCACGAAACCATCGAACGCCGAGAGGGCCGCATCTTCTCCGTCGCCAACGGCCCTTCGGGATCGCAGGTGTCTGCGAGCCTGATCGACCAGTTGTGTGAAGTACCGCTTCCACAACTGTGCGACGGCCTCGTCGCGGGTCTTGCCGGCTTTGAGTTGGTCCAGCCAAACGGTCACGCTGCCCGGTCCATTCATCTGAGGTGCCTCCTCGCTTCCCCGCTCAGTTTACCGGGAAACAAGCACGCCGAAAAATCTTGGCGGGTGATGATGGGTTTGATTCCCGGTTGGGGATGAGTCCGGTGTCAAGCCAACCGCCTCGCAGAAACTCAAGGAGAACGCCATGATTGCTTACCTGTCGCACGATCAAGTGAACCGCACCCTCGTCCGCCGCATGGCTCGGCGTCTCGGTCTCGATCTCGTGGTGTTGTCGCTCAAGGAGGCCGACCAAGCAGTCGCGGCGGACCTGCTCGTTCTCGATCTGGATAGCCTCCCGTCCGACACTCGATCCAAGTTGTTCTTACGGGTTGGCAATGGCGAACTCCGGTCGGGCGTTGCCGTCCATTCCTACCACCTCACTTCGAGTGAGGCCCGTACGCTCCAAGTTGCGGGGGTGAGGGTGACGCGACGGCTCACGGCCGCCGTGTTCGTCGTGCGAAAGTTGGCCGTAGCCTGAGTGTGAGCAAACCGTGAAACTGGTGGCAAGCGTCACTTGCTGTCTCTACGATCAAACCGACGCCCGATCTGCTACCGGAGTAAGGCACGGCATGTCTGACACACCCGACCCCGGAACGATGTCTGCCGGTGAACTGATCGACCAACTGTGCGACGACTTCGAGAAGGGCTGGCTCGGAGGGAACCCAACGCCGCTGGCAGATGTCGTGCAGGCCGCTCCCGAATCGATGCGATCCGACCTGTTTCGGGAACTCCTCGCCGTCGAACGGGAGTACCGCGCCCGCGACGAGCGGCCCGTGTCCGCCGCGGAGGCACTCGCGGTGTACGGCGCGTTCGGCCCCTGGACCGGGCCGATCATCGAAGAGGTGCTCGGTGCGACCAGGCCGTGGGACTACGCCCGCGACTCGAAGCCCGCCGGGCCACTGTCCGGGGCACTCGCCCCGCGGCCCGCGGACTTGCCCGAAACCGTGGGCGGGTACCGCGTGGTGCGGCGACTCGGCCAGGGTGGAATGGGCGTGGTGTACCTGGTCGACGACCCGCTCGGGAACCGGCAGGTCGCGGTCAAGGTGATGCGGGCCCACCACGCGGCTGACACCAGCGCCCGCGCCCGGTTCATCCGCGAGGCCCGCTCGGCGATGGCCGTCGAGGACGACCACGTCGTTGCGGTGTACCAGGTCGGCGTGGACGGCGACACGCCGTTCCTGGTGATGCCGCTCCTGAAGGGCGAGTCCCTTGAGGACCGGTTGGCCCGCGATCCGCTCCCGCCGCTCGACCTGATCCTGAAGGTCGGTCGCGAGGTCGCACTCGGGTTGGCCGCGGCGCACGACCGGGGACTCGTTCACCGCGACGTAAAGCCCGCGAATACGTGGCTTGAAGGGGAACCGGCGTCCGACGACCCTGCGGCCCGAGTGCGGCGGGTGAAGGTGCTGGACTTCGGGCTCGCCCGGTCCGTGGACGGGGCGGACGGCCTGTCGATGAGCGGGGCCGTTGTCGGCACCCCTGCGTACATGGCACCGGAACAGGCCGCCGGGCGGCCCGTGGATGGGCGGGCCGACTTGTTCAGCCTCGGGGCCGTCCTGTACCGGATGGCGACGGGGCAGCCGGCGTTCGCCGGCCCGAGCATGACGGCCGTGCTCACCGCCATCGCGACTTACGACCCGCCACCCCCGGCTCAGGTGAACCCCGCGGTGCCGGCAGACCTGTCGGCGCTCATCACCCTGCTTCTCCACAAAAACCCGGACGAGCGGCCCGCGACCGCCCGAGAGGTGGCCGACGCCCTAACTGCAATCGGTGAGCGACGGCCCGTGTCCGGGGCGGCGAGGCGGTCCGTGGCGGTGTGGGCGAAGTGGGTCGCGGTCGCTGCTGCGGTCCTGGCGCTGGTCGGCGGCGCGGCGGTGGCTGGCCGCGCACTCTCGGTGCGATGGTTCGCCCCCGCTCCCGCACCGACCGCACCAGCGGACTTCGTCGTGCTGGTGCGCCGCCCGGGGTTCGATCCTAAACCCCTGAGCGAGGTCGTCCCGCTGCGGAACGGCGACAGCCTGCAAGTGCGCTTCCGGGTTCCGCCCGCGGTTCACGCCGGGCTGGTGTACGTGAACGGGAGCGGCCGGCTTGCGCTCCTCCAGTCCTACCCACCGCAGGAAGTGGCGCACGAAGCGATCTGGCCCGGGCCGGGACAGGCTCGGGAATTGACGCCCCCCGCGGGCACGGAGTTCCTCTTCGCGTGCGGTCGAACCGACCGGCCCCCGACCCTGGCGGAACTCCAGGCCGCCTGGGACACTGACACCGCGTGGCCATCGATGGAGCCGGCCGGGCGGTTCATCCGGGTGCAACCCGAGGGGGTCACCGTCGAGGGCGCGAACCCCAGGGACTTCGGGGCCACAGTCGAGTTCCCGGGGAGCGATCAGGTGAAGCGGCGGCTGGAGTCGCTGCGCGAGAAGTTGAGCGGGTTCGCGCTTCTGGAGGGCGTCGCGTTCCGGCACCAGTAGCCGCGACCGGCCCACCCTGAGCCGAGCAGCCACGGCATTCCTGTTCCTGACACAGTGGAGGCACCATGAACTCGCAGCGCGCGTTGATCGTTGTGGCGACCTGGGGCGGCATGTTGCTCCTCGCGCCGCCCGCACAGACCCAGGACAAACCGGTCCTCGTGGACCAACTCGGCCACCAGGACGCGGTCCGGTTCGTCCGGTTCTCGCCCGACGGCAAGCAGATCCTCACGGGGGGGGAGGACCGTTCGGCGATCCTGTGGGACGCGGCGACCGGGAAGGCACTCCAACGGTTCGCGGGGCACGCCGATCCCGTCGAATCCGCCCTGATCTCCGCCGACGGGAAGAGGATCGTGACCGACGATGGGAAGGGCGTCAGGCTCTGGGACGCGGGAAGTGGGAAGGAGATTTTCCCGTCGCTCCAGGCGAACCGGTACGGGAAGGGGCTGGTGCGGTTCTCGCCCGACGGGAAACTGTTCGCGACCACCGACGACGTGTACGAGGTACGACTTTGGGATGCGGCCACCGGCAAGCTGTCCGCGACCTACCCGAAGACCGGCCGCATGCACCAGATCCGCGTCCTTCGCTTCTCCCCGAACGGAAAACAACTCCTCATCGGCGGGAACGATCCGGTCGAGGAGCGGTCGCCGGCACTCCGGCTCATGGCCGTGCCCTCCGGGAAGGAGGTGCTCCGGTTCAAGACCCCGACGCCGATCGGCAGCGCGGCGTTCTCGCCCGACGGGAAGCGAGTCCTCGCGGGGAACGACAAGATCACCCGCGAGTGGGACGCCGCCACCGGGAACGAACTCCGCACGTATGAGGGGGGCCGCACGATAGCGTACTCCGGGGACGGCAAGCACGTGCTCACCACACACGGCGCGGGGAGCCGACTCTGGGACGCGGCCACGGGCAACTTGGTCCGCGAGTCGAAGGCGCCTGCGAAGTCGCGGTTCTCGGCCGTACTCGCGCCGGACGGCAAGACGATCCTTGAACGCACTGACGTGGAGTTCCGCGTCACCGAGGCCGAGAGCGGCAAGCTGGTGTCGTCGTTCCCCGTCTCCAAGGGCATGAGCTACCGCTCCGAGTCGGTGTCGCCCGACGGCAAACTGATCGCGGTGACTCAAGGGCACGCGCCGCTTCTCTTCGATGCGAGTACGGGGAAGGTGCTCCGCAAACTCGACGGAACGGGTGTGGCCCCTAACGCCGTCGCCTTCTCGTCGGATGGCAAGCTCGTGCTGACCGGGGGCGAGGACGGCACGGCGGCCCTTTGGGACCTGGCCCGCGGTGCCCGGGTCCTGGTGCTCCGGGGACACACCGCCCGGATCACCGCCGTCGCCATCTCACCCGACCGCGAGCGGCTCCTCACGGGGAGTTTCGACGATACGTGTCGCGTTTGGGACACCGCCACCGGCAAGGAACTGACCCGGTTCAAGGGCGGCGGCATCATCTTCTCGGTCGCGTTCTCACCCGACGGGAAGTCGGTGCTGTCGGGCGGATTCGACATGGCCCGCGTCTGGGACGCCGCCACCGGCAAGGAGATTCACGCCTACTCGACCCTGGGGAAGAACGATTTCTCACGCCAGGACCTGGTGAAGTCGGCCGCGTTCTCGCCAGACGGCAAGCTGATCGCTCGCGGGGGCAGCACGTCCGGGTTGACCGTCTGGGACACCGCGACGAAATCCAAACTCGCCCCCTACGACCGCAAGTTCATCCCCGGTGCGGGCATCCCGAACGTGGGGTGCGTCGCGTTCTCAGCCGACGGGAAGAACCTCGCGACCATCGACGGGAGTAAGATCGAGGTCCGCGACCCAATGACCGGGCGCATCACGGGCGGGTTCAACCGCGTGTACCGACCGGCGCGCCCCGGTGTCATGGGGGGCGAATTCAACCCTGATCAGACGAACTGCCTCGCGTTCTCGCCGGACGGCAAGTCGCTGCTGCTCGGGTGTCAGAGCGGCGGCGTCGAACTGTGGACGCAACCGTTCCAGGCCAGTCGCCCCCGCCAGTTCGGGGCGCACGCGGCGGCCGTCACAAGCGTGGCGTTCTCGCCCGACGGGAAGTTCGCGGCGACCGCGGGCGCGGACACCGCCGCACGGATCTGGGACGTCGCGACGGGCCGTGAGGTATGCAAGCTCATGAGCTTCCGCAACGACTCCTGGGCGCTCCTCACCGGCGACAACTACTACGCCGCGGCACGCGGGGCGCTGCCGTCACTCGCGTTCCGGGTCGGCGACCGGGCGTTCACGTTCGACCAGTTCGACCTGAGGTTCAACCGGCCGGACAAGGTCGTGGAGTGCTTCAAGTTCGCCCCGCCCGAGCTGGTCACCGCGTATCGCGAGGCGTTCCAGAAGCGGCTCAAGCGTATGAACTTCACCGAGGCCATGCTCGGAGACGACTTCCACATTCCCGAACTCGCCCTGGCGTCGGCCCCGGCCCCCTCGACCCGCGAGAAGTCGGTCACGATCCGGTTGCGGGCGAAGGACGCGAAATACAACCTGGAGCGGGTCTACATCGACGTGAACGGCGTCCCGCTCCGCGGCGCGAGCGGCATCGACCTGCGGAAGCCCGCGGCCCGGACCTGGGAGCAGGACGTCGCGGTCGAACTGTCCGCGGGGGAGAACCGAATCGACATCACCGTTCTTAATGAGAAGGGGGCCGAGTCGTTGAAGCAAACCGTCACGGTAAGGTGCGACGCACCGGCGAAAAAGCCCGACCTCTACGTGGTCGCGGTCGGCGTCTCGAACTACGCAGACGCCCGGTTCAACCTGACCTACGCCGACAAGGACGCCCGCGACCTCGCCGAGCTGTTGGCGGGCAGGAAGGCCAGCTTCGGCGAGGTGAAGGTACTCCGTGTGCTGAACCGGGACGCGACCCGGGAGAACGTGCTTAAGGCGGCCGAGTTCCTCAAGCCGTGCGGGGTGGACGACGCGGTCGTGGTGTTCTTCGCCGGACACGGACTGCTCGACGCGAAGCGGGATTACTATTTCGCGACCGCAGACATCGACTTCGCGGACCCCGCCAACAGGGGGCTGCCCTACGCCGCGATCGAGGGGCTACTCGAAGGGGTCCGCGCCCGGAGGAAACTCCTGCTCATGGATACGTGCCACTCGGGGGAGGTGGACAAGGATGACCTGGCGTTACCGAAGGGTGAGAAGCAACCCGACGGCGCGGTCCGGGTGGTGACGCGGGGCGGGCTGACGCCGGAAGTAGCCCCCAGGGTCGGACTGAAGAACTCGTTCCAGTTGATGCAGGAGATGTTCGCGGACCTGCGCCGCGGGACCGGGGCGGCGGTCGTCTCCTCGGCGGGCGGGGCGGAGTATGCGCTGGAGTCGCCCGAGTGGAAGAACGGGGTGTTCACCTACGCGGTGCTCCGCGGGCTCAAGGGCGAGGCGGACCGGAACAAGGACGGGAAGGTGCAGGTGTCCGAACTCCGGGGGTTCGTGGAACAGGAGGTCAGGCGGCTCACGGGCGGGCGGCAGTCCCCCACCGCTCGGAGCGAAAACGTGCTCTACGACTTCGCCCTCGAGTGACCCGCACCGCGTTGGGTGGAGCCGTTCTTGTTCCCAGGAGGTGCCTGAGATGGTCAGTTCCCGACTTGTCCGCAACGTGACCCTCGGGGTCGCGGCCCTGGTCGCCGGCGGGCTGGCGCTGGGGTTCGCGTCGAGTTACCTGTTCTCACGGCCCAAACCCGACCGGACCGGAGCCCCCACGCCCGCGCCTGAAGGGGCGGACGAGTGGTCGCTGGTCGCGGTCCCGAAGCGCCAGGAACTCCCAGAGAGCGACCCGTTCCCCCTCCCGCCCCTGACCGCAGGCGACTCCGGGAAGCGGGCGCTGCTCGTCGGCGTCACGAAGTACGACCACCTCGCAGCCTCGTGCTACCTGGACGGACCGGGAAACGACGTCCGGCTGATGCGGGCCACGCTGATCCGGTCGTTCGGGTTCCGGCCCGAGAACGTCGTGTGCCTCACCGAGGATGAGGGGAAGCCCGAACTGCGTCCGACGCGCGTCAACATTGCCCGGGAGTTCAAGCGGCTCGCCGAGGTCGCGCGGCCGAAGGACCAGATCGTGGTACTGATGGCTGGGCACGGCGACCGGCAGCCCGAGTCTGACCCTCCCGACCCCATCGCGCCCGAGGCCGACGGCATCGACGAGATGTTCCTCCCCGCCGACGTCAGGCCGTGGCAGGGCCACCCCGAGCGCGTCCCAAACGCGATCAGCGACAAACAGGTGCGGGACTGGCTCGCGGCCGTTACCGCGAAAAAGGCGTACGTCTGGGCGATCTTCGACTGTTGCCACTCGGCTTCGATGATCCGCGAAGGGAAGGGCGTTCGACAGCTCCGGGCCGGAGTGATGGTCCCGGTCGAAGAGCTGGCGAAGGCCCGCGAGCGTGCCGAGAAGCGAACACGCGGCCCTGCCCCGGAGCCGCCCGCGACGCGGCCGGCGCTCGCCCCGGCGGCCGCGGACGAGTACCTGGTCGCGACGTTCGCGTGCCGGGAGTTCGAGACGACCCCGGAAGGCCCGGAGCCCTCGAACGCGCCCGGGGCGAGGGTCCACGGCCTGCTCACGTACACCGTGGTGGGCGTGCTGGAGCAGTCCGCGAGGTCGACATTCCCGGTCACCTACCGCGAGCTGATGCACCGGGTCCAGGCGAGCTACCTGGCCCGGCCGCAGGGGGCACCGACCCCGACCGTTGACGGGATCGGGCAGAACCGCGTCGTCCTGGGAACCGATAAGCCGTTCCGCTCCGACATCGCGCTGACAAAGGTCCGGGGGGAGTACGTTGTGAACGTCGGCGACCTGCACGGGATCACCCCCGGGAGCGTGCTCCGGGTCCGCTCCCCCGCGGGCGGGAAGGAACCGCCGCGGGTGCTCGGGCACGTTCGCGTCGAACAGACTCGCCCGCTCGATTCGGTCGTGGTTCCGGTCGAGTACGAGGGGAACGCGAGGCCGACCGAACTGCCTGCGGCCGCGACGTGCGAAGTGGTTGCCGTGGACTACTCGTTGGGTCAACTACGGATCGGGGTCGAGAACGATACGACCGGCGAAGTGAAGCAGCGCATTGCGGCCGCCCTGCGTTCCCTCCCGAAGGAAGAAACCGGCTTGTTCCAGTTCGTCGACTATGCCCCGCACCTCGTCGTGCGGGCGACGCCGGCCGCGCCCGAGTTGCAGGTCGCCTCCGGCACACGGCCGCCGGTCCCGCTCCCGCCGCTGGGCTCGGAACCGTTCGGCGACGCGCTATTGCGGAAGCTCAGGGCTGTTCACCGCGCCCGGGGGCTGATCGCGGTGGGCACCAGTTTGGAGGCCGATCGGAGCCGCGGCGCGGGCGAGTCGGACGTCAAGATCGAGGTGCTCAGTCACAACGGCCCGGGTAAGGGGGTGGTACTCGAGCGGCCCGCGACCGGGTGGGTGTTCCGCCCAGGGGACCGGATCTCGTTCCGCGTGACGAACACGAGTCGGACCAAGCGGCTCGAAGTCACGCTCCTGATCGTGGACCCCGACTACAAGATCGACCTGTACTACCCTGCCCGGAACCAGGTGAACAAGGCGCTTGAACCCGGCACCTCGTTCACCACCGGGATCGGGACGATCAGCGACAAGCCGCCGTTCGGTCCCGAGCAGATGGTCGCGATCGTCACCTCGCCGACGAACCCGCCGGTCGACTACGGGCTCCTGGCGCAGGCGGGGGTGCGGAGCCGCGGGTACGGGCCGAAGTCCCCGGTCGCGCAGCTCCTGGAGCGGAGCATGCACGGCACTGGCACACGCTCCGGCCTTACAGCGATGGAACTCAGCGACCAGAGCGCCCGCGTGTTGAGCTGGCGAACGGAGCCAGCGCCGAAGAAGTGACGAGCGTGAGGTGGTGAGTATTAGAAACGTTGGCGGAATAACGGGTCGAATTGTTGGTGTTGGAGGATTCCGAAGCATGGCCGTCTTGGCTTGTATCCTTCGGGTACTTACGACTGTTCAACCGGAGTTATCACCTTGCGGCCGGACCAAAGGCATCATCGTGGCGTCACGTTGCGAACGGGTGCTTGAGGTCACACGGTCCAATTCACCGAGGGAGTGCTTTGACATGATGCACCACGTCGCTGGTGTCCTGACGGCAATCACGATCTGCCTGGGCTTATCTGGGTGTGGGAGTAAACCCGACGACGACAAGGCCGCACCCGCCGCTTCCCCGGCCGAGCCCGAAAGCGTCGCCAAAAAGGGATCTGAGAAAGCCAAATCGTCGGCCCCTGCCGCGGGCGAACCGACGAAACCCGTGTTCGACTGGACGCAGTCAACGTCCCCTGGCGACGTGACCGAGCAAATCCGGGGGAACCTTCGCCACGGTACGCTCGATCTGGTTGTCGCGAAGATCGTTCTGACCCCATCGGTTCAGTTGGTCAAGGCGGAGATCGATCCGAAGAGCCTGGTTCTCACGATCCGGGTCGATGCGCCGGAGCAAGTGGTCCGCTTCGAGGGGATGGTCGGGGCGCTGGGCCACTACTCCCCCCAAGGGGCGCAGTTGCGCCCCGTGTCGATTCCCAAGGACCCGCACAGCGAACGGTTCCAGAGGAAGGGGGTGCTCCAAATCGGGATCAGGCACCCGCACCCGGAACGGATCCAGGTCGCGTTGAACCGCCCGCCCGCCAGGCCCCCGCTGTCCGAGATTCCGAGACCGACGCCGCCCGACCCGAGCCAGTACAAGCCGTTCCCTGGTCAGCCAACGGAGCCGGCGGTGAAAATCGATCCCCTGCTCCCGGACCCGAGCACGGGGTACAAGCCGCGGTCGGAGGTCTTCTCGCAACTCGCCGCCACGGTGTCGTACCAGTACACGATGCCCGGTCGTGATACCACGAAATGGAGCAAGGAGTTTTGGCGGAAGCACGCCGTACAGGCCGGAGCCAAGTATCCGGACCCTGGCGTGCAGAAATACGCCTCGGCGATCCTGGCACGGGCCAAGTCCGACCTGGCCCTCGACCCACAATCGCTGCGTGCCCAGTTGCTCCGAGACGCGGACACCCTGGGAAGCAAAACGCTCGGCTTCGGCGCGCTGAAGGGTTACGGTCCGGGGGGCGAGCCGGTGTTCGCACGGGGGAACGAGCCGGACCCGGCCGCACAAGCCGAGGCCCAGCGGCTCCGGCGGATCGCTCAGATGAGCGACGCAGAACTCAAGGAGTGGGCGACGAAGCAGCGGGATCAGAACAGCTTTGAGGATCTCTTCTTTGGTGACGGGGTCACGAACAACAGAGAAGATCAGTACAAGAACCTCGTCGGGGACGCGTACAAGGCGCTCGCGGCCGAGGCGAAGAAAACGGCCGGTCCCTCATCCAAAACCTCTCTGGTGAAACTGACGCGGCCGGATTCCTCGCGTTTCACGCTCCGCAACACCAGTGGCCGCACGCTCACGGATGTGTGGCTGAGCACGAATTGGGCGTTCACCAAGAGCGACAAGGCGAACGAGTTCGGCCGCGGTAACGGGATGTTCATCTTCATCCCGATCTGGAAGTCGAACGAAGATGTCGAGTTGACGCTGATCCCGCGTGAACCGAGTGTGCTTCAGACCGTCGTGAGTCTCTACGCACGGGAAGCGTCGTTCGAGGGCGACAAGTTCACGTTGCTCGACCCGAAGAACCCGAACTTGAGGTAATCGGCGTCAATACCCTGGGGCAAGCCGTTCCAAGAGGCCGCCCCCGGATGCTTGGTAATCAGCGTAAGCGTTCGGTGAAAGGACGTGGGTAAGCGTTAAGTTCGAGCGTGGTGAGCCGATGTGTGGATTTCAGGAGTTGGCCGGGAGGTGTGGCGCACCGAATTGTGGTCGCATCCGTTGCCGAATACGCGCTGTATGAATCTGGCGGCGTAACCGGGCCGATTACCGAATTGTTCGGAATTCTGGAGGAGGTCCGCACACCGGGTCGGACCGTTCAGACGGCTGCGGCAAAACGAAGCCGCGTACCAACAGGACACCCGACGCTGCAGGCTACTTCGGGGGAGTTGTCGAGTGTGTGGACCGCTTCGTCTGGTGCAGGTGCAACCAGAGTTCGAGAAGTGCGACAGCGTCGGCGAAGTTGTAGTCGCACGCCAGCAGCAGGTCGATGTTGTTCCAGTTCTTCCCGCACCCGAAGCAGTGGGCAAGGTTGTTGCGAGGGTTCACGTAGACGAGCATCTCGCCTCACGCCGGACACAGGAATACGAAGCGTCCGTCACGCATCTTCGACGGCGGGCCTTCGCGGCCCAACGCAGAGATCGTGACGGACATTGGCAAGTCGTTGCGAAGTCGACGAAGCAGGTCCGCCGGGAACATGAATTTCTCCGTCAGTGGAGTCCGTGGAGTCAGTGAGGTCAGTAGTCCTTGAGGTCGACGTCCTTCTGCCAGTGGGGTTGCATCAGCACGCGGTTCACGTTGTCGATGTCGATGGTCCGGTTGGAGCTGCGCACGGCCTCGATCAGGCAACCGACGCAGAGGTTGCGAGCCGCTCGCAGAACGCCGTCGGCGGAGCGAACCACGAGGTCGATGGCCGCCGTCGTGAAGGTGTTGTGGCCCAGTCCGACGCGGTCGAGTTCACGCAGGATGAACTCCCGCATGGCGTCGGGGATGAGCCGCTTGGTGATGACCGAGTACGTCACGCGGCTCTTGATGTCGTGATTGACGCCAAGGTCGAGCGAGGCGAGCAAGTTCGGCCTTCCGATCAGGATCAGGTTGTGGTTCTTGGGGAAGTCCTCGAACAACAACCGCAACTTGCGAAGAGTGGCCAGGTCCATCAGGTGGGCATCGTCGAGGATCGTGGTCAACGACTTGCCCGCGTGGTTCAGAGCGAACGCTTGCTCGATGAGTTGCTTTTCACACCGATAGGCGGATTCTCGAACTCGATGCGGAAGGCATCGCAGAGGATCTTCACCGTGTTGGTGTACGTGTGCAGCGTTCGCGCGACGGTGGCGACGAGGTGCTGCTTCTCGGGGAGTTGCTGGAGTGCCTGTTTGATGATGCTCTGAGCAGGGGACAACTCGGTAGCCTCACCCCCCAGTTGATTCACGCTGGGGTAAGGGGGCGGTACTGCTCGATACCGCCAGCAACCGTCTCCACGCTTCGAGGGCCACTGAATCGTAGGCCAACCCGACTGTGGTCAACCGATGCACAACCCCCATGAAATATTCGGGCTAAAGTGGCACGCTCGCGGTGAACCACAGGTCGCTTGGGCGAGGCTGACGTAGTCAGCAGGAGTCGGTATCCTGTCCATGGCTCCGATCCCGACTCACTTCCCGCCCTGGAGGGCGGCCATGCCGGACGACTCGTTCCCCCCCGACCCGCCGGTCGTGTACGACACTCGGGGCCGCCCCGTCCGGGCGTACAGCCCCCCGCCCGCCACGAGCACCTGGGCCTTCTACGACGAGGACGGGCGACCGGGCCCACCCCCCGCCCCGCAAGAACCATCCGGCCCGGACGAGCCGTTCGTGGTCGGGGACTGGCACGCTGGGCCGCGCCGGCAGTCTTCGGTCACCCGGCCGGGGCTGCTCGCGCGATCGCCCCTCCCCATACGCTCTTCGGCAGCACCTTCTCGCGCTGCTCCGTCATCCAAGTTTATCTTTGGCTTCGCTCCGAACTCCCTGGCGACGACGAACTTGACTTTCCAACTCCCACGGTCGTGAGTGTCGTCGACACCACCCGCGTGTTCTCCGGCATCGTCGAACGTGAGGCCTGTTCACAACTCACTTATTGGGCGTGAGCGTCACTACTCATCAGAGAGAAGTTCGGGCAGTGACGTCCGAAGTGTCTTCGCGATCACACGGAGGTTGAGGATCGAGACGTTGCGTTCACCCCGCTCAACCGAGCCGATGAACGTGCGGTGGAGTTCGCACCGTTCACCCAGTTCCGCCTGCGTCATGTTGAGTGCCGTTCTCCGCTCGCGGATTCGGTCCCCTAAATGCTTCAAGAATCGTCGTTGGGCAAGGTCCATGGTTGGGGACCATGTTGCCGCTAATGATGATGTGTTTAAGTATCATTTGCCTTCCACTGTGCGGGATCTGGTCGACACCCGGTCGCCGACCATCATCGCTCCATGTGGGCGGAGACTTCGCGCGTTGATTTTCAAGGGTCGAGCGTTGTGGAAGGAGTTGAACCGAACACTTTCGAGCACGAACCATCTGCGAGGTACGGAATGCAACGGGCCACTGCGAGAACACACTTCGTGAGAGAAGAGAGTCAATCTCGAGAATGTTCACTCCGTGTGAACGGCTGGGTGGCGGGAAACAGAGTGTGCGTGCGACCTTGCTGCGGTGAGTGTTCGTCTGCCCTTCACAAAAGACTACCGCCCTCGAAGTCTGGAACACGCAAGGAGAGGATCCGGCAGGCAGTGACCGGGAAAGCGGTTGCGTTGCGCGTAGGTCCATCGGGCCAGCCGTGTCGCACGGCCAGCTTATGTTCAGCGTCGCAGTCGCGTACACCCTCCCGAGTGTGGGTCCCGCCATCGCCCGGCAGCGCGGTCTCGCTCGTTACTCTCGTCCCACACCCCGCCATCGAGAACCCACCGGTCGCAGTAAGTTCCAGCTCCCAGAATGGGGCGGTT
>PNLP01000101.1 GCA_013823135.1 Planctomycetaceae bacterium | reverse complement strand
CTCGCGGGCTAGACTGCCCGCACCGATAGCCGACCGACACGACCAAACCCCCTTAACCAGGGACGCACAACCCGTGCGTCTTCGCGTGGAGAGTACGCGCATGTCGCCACCCATCAGCACCGACCTGGAGCCATTCATCCCCTGCCGCCGCAGTCGCGGAGTGGTTCTGGAGGTTCGCCAACTCGACGTGGATGAGTTCGAAATTGTGACCATCATCCCGGGCAACGGGGCCAAACAGGGTGGCGTCATCACCGCCGAGGCCCTGCTCGCCCTCTCCGAGAAACTCAAGCACGCCGCTGTGTTCGCAATGCGACACCGCTGGCTGGCTGTGCCGTCGTTCCCAAGTGCCAACGGATCACACCGGGGCTGATGCCCCACCAACCACACCAAGGAGGAGTGACATGCTCGTGCTCAATCGCAAACGCGGAGAAAAGATCGTCATCGGCTCTGGGGAGACAGCGATCACGGTCGTCGTCGTGGACATCGCCCGTGGCAAGATCCGTCTTGGCATTCAAGCACGCCGAGACGTGCCCATCTTCCGGCAGGAACTGTTACCGGTTGTTTACCCGCCCAAAGGAGCAGGCTCGTGACATCCGCCCCCGCACTCAACGTCAACTCAGTCATTGAAGGCCAGCCTTGTTGGCTGGTCCGCCGGAGTGAGCCCGGGGACATCATCCATTGCCCGTCGGCCGTGGTCCTGGTCCTGTCGCGTGAGGCCCACGTCTGGCACGCCGGCCTGGTGTACGACCATCGCGAAGTCTTCCCGACCCGTGAGGCCGCGTTCGCCGAAGCGCTTCGGTCAGCGGAATGGTACCGGGATTATCACCGAACCCAGGCCGCACGGTTTGAACAGTCCCTCCGGTCCCTCGCGAATGGGGGCGGCTCATGAGCAACCGTGAAACGCTCCTGGGAGCGATCAAGGCCAACCCTCACGAGAACACGCCGCGGCTTGTCTACGCCGACTGGCTTGAGGAGTTTGGGGCGGGCGATCTGGATGCCGCGACGGTCGAGTTCATCCGGGTGAGTTGTGGCAGTCGCTACAAGCCGGGGATGTCGATGCCGGCCCCGGCTTACCAGTGGATCGAAGGCCACTGGCCGAGGCTCATCCCGGCGGTGCTGATGGAGCACGTGGTGATACCGCAGTCGCCCATGTTCCAGCGCGACGGCCGGAAGATCTGGTTCCCGTTTCGCGGCCGGGACAGGTGCGAGAAGACGGGCGAGTTAATCCCCTGGAAGAAGTCTCGCAGCACGGAATGGTGGTTCCATCGCGGGTTCGTGGAAGGCGTTCGGATCTTCGCCTCACACGCCTACGCCTTCCTCCGCCCCCTGGTTGAGGTGGATCAACCGATTGCTCGATTCCTGAGGAGTATGTGATGTCGCGACACAACAGAGTGCGTCGGGCCTGGAAGTGCACCAAGTGTAAAGCCCCGATGTGGCGGAATCTCGAAGCCCACGCCGACCGCCTACGCCGCGAGAGTGGCAACACGAAAGTCATGGTCCACGTCTGCGGGGCGTGCAAGACCTGCCACTACAAGGAAGGCGACAGCATTCGCGCCCTTACGCCCGCCGAGATGCTCGTCCTGCACATCGAGGTGCCGCGAACACTGGGGGCGATCCAGGCAGGGGATTGCGACCCGATCGGCAACCAGATGGGCACGATCGTCTTTGGCGACGAGTAACCGAGGAGCGAGTCATGTCGCTGAAGAAAGAGAGTGAGGCCGACATCCAGCGGGCCTGTCTCCAGTGGCTGAACCTCTGGGGGGCAACCGCCGTGCGGGTCAACAGCGCCGCCATGAAAATCGGCGACCGGTACTTCTCGGCCAACAACCAGCCGGGGTGCAGCGACATCCTGGCATGCCTGCCCGACGGGGCGTTCGCGGCGATCGAGGTGAAGAAGTCGGGTGGAAGGCTCGCGGCGAAGCAGAGGTCGTTCCTCGACGCGGTCGTGGCCCGCAACGGCCTCGGCCTGGTGGTGCATTCCCTCACCGAGTTGCAGCAGATGCTGCAACTCGAGGGTTACGACACGGAGATTCGGGCGTGATTCGGAAACCCTCTGCCGCCGAACTTCTGACGGCCGCCGAGCTGTATGCCTCGCTCGGTTGGCAACTGGTCCCCCTTCACGAACTCCTCGCCAACGGCCGTTGCTCATGCGGTCGCGAGTGTGGCACCAGCGCCGGCAAACATCCGAGGCCGAGCAAGTGGCAGGAGGTCGCCACCAGCAACCCGGTCACGATTCAGCACTGGTGGTCGCGGACCCCGACCGCAAACGTCGGCATGAAAACTGGCTCCGGCTCAGGCTTGGTCGCGATCGACATCGACCCGCCACACGGTGAGGGGGCGCTCCTGGCTCTATCGGACGGTGTCCTCCCGCCAACTCTGACGATGACAACAGGCAAAGGCCGTCGGCTGCTCTACGCGATCCCGGACAGCCTGGAAATCGAGCCGCAGACAGTCCCCTTCAAGGACGACGACGGCCACGAGTCGATCCGGCTCCAGGGTGGCAACTCGGGTGCCCAGTGCGTTCTCCCTCCGTCGTGGCATTACTCGGGCCGACGTTACGAATGGGTCGCCGGTCACGGCCCAAGCGAGATTGAGGCTGCTCCGATGCCCGGGTGGGTGATCGCGATCATGTGCCCCGACCCTGAACCACGGCACGCCGACCCGGTCCGCACGAACAACGACGGCGACTCGCCGTTCGCCCAGTTCAACGCTCGCGGTGACTGGTGGACTGAGATCCTCGCACCCGCTGGTGCGAAGCAGTGTGGTCGAGGTGGGCAGTCGGTCGAGTACGCCACTCGCCCTGGCAAGAAGGGCGGGGTGAGCGCCTCGATCGGTCACTATCGCGCCAGGGATGGCTCACCCGCGCTCCACGTCTTCAGTGGCAACTGGCCCCACCTCGACGGCGGGCGGACTTACGACAAGTCCGGGGCGTATGCACGGATCTTCCACCGTGGCGACTTCTCGGCCGCTGGCAAGGATCTGCTGGCTCGTGGGTATGGCACGCCGAAGGCACGGGCAGGATCTGGTCGCAACCCGGTGGAAGACCGGGTGGTGAGGTTAGAGCGTGCGGTGAGGCTATTGGCTCAAGAACTGACACAACTCCGGGCGGAACGAAATGGTCAGCAAGCGTGAAACGATCTCAGACGCGATCGAGAAAACCCTCGCCACCACCCCGGACGCTGTGGTTGTTCCGCCGCCGGTTGTTCCGCCGCCGCCTGTCCCGCTGGGGCCGTTGTTCCCAGACCCGATCCCGGCCAGCGCCCTGCAGCTGGGCGACCCGAATGGGGACTGGTTCTGGCACGGCTATTTCGGTCGCCACACGACGACCCTCTTCTCGTCACTCTGGAAGGCCGGGAAGACAACGCTGATCTCCCACCTTCTCAAGGCGTTCGGGACCGGCGGTCTATTCTGCGGCCGGCTGGTGAAGCCGACGAAGGTGCTGTACGTGAGCGAGGAGCCCGAGAGCATGTGGGCTCGGCGGCGCGACAAGATCGGTTTTGGTGACCACGTCCACTTCCAGATCCGGCCCTTCAAGATGCGGCCGAAGATGCTGGAATGGGTCGCACTCATCCAACACATCCGTGACCAGGTCGAGAAACACGACTTCGGCTTCGTGGTGTTCGACCCGCTCACCACCCTCTGGCCGGTCGAGAAGGAGAACGAGGCCGGCCCAGTGGGCGAGGCACTCATGCCTCTGTCGCTCCTCACCGAGAAGGCCGGGGTCGGCCTGGTGCACCACTTCCGCAAATCGGACGGCACCGAGGCCACGGGCTCACGTGGGTCGGGCGTGCTGCCGGGGTACGTGGACACCATCATCGAGTTCCGGCGGTATGCGGCGGCTGATCGCAAGGACACCCGTCGTGTCCTCTCCGGTTGGGGGCGGTTCGAGGAGACCCCCGAGGAGATGGTCGTGGAACTGACCGACGACGGTTACATCGCCCACGGCGACAAGCAGGAGGTGCAGAGACGCACCCTGCTGGACGTCATTCGGGCGATCCTGACCACCGAAGAGGCGGGGTGGGATTACGACACGGTGAAGATCCAACTAACCGAGGAGATGGGCGGGGAGAGTCCCACCAAGGCCACCATTCTCGCGGCCCTCGAAAGGGGGTTTGCCGAGGGCTGGATCAGGCAAACCGGCGAGGGCAAGCGGGGTGATCCGAAGCGCTATCACCGTGTCCAAAACCCAGCTCCAAAACACGGCGGTTTCTGACTCAGATCGTTTCTGTTTCTGTTTCTCCCCCTTAAGGGGGAGAAACAGAAACAGAAACCAAATCGCTCGGAATCAAGAGGTGGTTTTGGGGGATGAAGTGACCGCAAACGAGATCCTCGCCGCGATCCCGCTCGACCGCCGAACGTCCGCGGTGATCGCGCTGATGACCGATGCGGCCCACCTCGGCCCGGACCACTGCCGGTACCTGGTCGGGTGGGTGCGGGAGAACTTCCCGCTGGTGTACCCGGCCCCGCCGGCGTGCCGGTGCGGGGCAAGAATATCGACGATGTGCCCGATCTGTTCGAAGTGCCTGGAGAAGGAGGAACGACGATGACCGACCCAGACGACGACATCCGGATCCTCGATTGTGCCCGATGCGGCCGGATGCTCTTGGCACCCGACCAACCATCCCAGCCTCACTACCCCGAACCCGTGGCCGGACGTGCTTATGGGCGTCCTCACTGCTGGCGTTGCTTGCCCCACGCCTTGCGTCAACCCAGACCGCGAGAGAGTTTTTTCAGCATCCCGATCCCCGAGTAACACCATGCCTCGCACCAAAACCAGCCCCGAAAATCCTGACAAAGTCCGGAAAAACCCTGACATTAAGCGGGCAATAACTGACACCGCCCCGATCGTCTGCAAACCGCTCGGCACGCTCGCCCTGGTGGATGTGCCCGGCTTCCCCGAAGGTGCTGGCGGCTATCTGCTCACCTCCAAGTGCAACACGCTGGCGGATCTCGAGAAGAGGGCCGCAAAGCACACCAGCTACAGCGGGATGGACTCGCGGGTGTACGCCGCGTTCCGTTCGATCCCGGGCTTCACCCAGGACGTGGCGAAGGCCGCAATGACGGCGGTCATGGCAATGCTTCATGTCTCACCAATGCCCGAGACCCAGCCCGCGAAGGTCAAGGAGCCCGAGAAGCCATTCCCGGTTACCGATCCCGTTGCAACGGACTTCACCGAAAACACACCGCCACCTCGCACTCGTCCGCAGGGTGATCCGGTGCGTCCGTTCGTCAGCGTGCCACCAGGTGCGGTTGAGTCGGAGTTCGCGGCATGGGACAAGGCCGGACGAATTCCCGAGGGGAGCGTGCTGGCACGGTTCGTGGGCGGATTCACTCGCCCCGACCCGCGAACCCCGACCATCAGTGGATACGAGACACAGAACGGGCGAGAGTTGACGGTCTCCGAGGTGGATCGCCTCAAGCAGATCACGACGATCCGGGAGCAGGTTACCGGCAAACTGTTCGTGGTTCTGGCCCCGGAGGATTCGTGATGATCTACGGTAACACGTTTCACGCTGCCGCGGCGAAACTGGAACTGTTCGCCGCGTTGCTCGCCGCTCCGAGGAGTGGCTTGGATTACGACGAGTGGAATACGATTCTCTCGCAGTTCAAGCCCCGGGTCCGGCGTGTTGTGATCCTACACGGGCTCATGAGAATCCCCTTCCCGCTTGTTGGTGAACGACTTGAGGTGTCTCGTGGGAGGTGTGACCAACTCTGGCGTGAGGCTCTGCCGAAACTTGCCGCGATGATGCACCAATTCCGCACAGGGGAGAGCACAAGAAGCGACACCCGTCACTCTGGGCAGACACGAGTCTCGCGGAAAGCCGCCATTTAACGATCAACGACATCCTTCCCGCGGAGCAGTCCGCAGCGTGAGCGACCAGCCATCCCTCTTCGAGCCCGATGATCCACCGCCCGAGGACGTGGCGGTGGTGCTCATTGATCCACCACCACTCATCTTCCCAGTAGGCACCGTCACCATCGTGCTAATTCCACTCGCTGATCCTGCCGACCATCCCCGCCCACCCGAGTACCGCTTGAAGTCGCTGCTCAAGGAAGCACTCAGGCGTTACGGATTTGATGCGAAGACGATCCACATCCCGACCGACGAGGAACTCCGCCACGCGGCAGACTGGCTACTTCCGTTGCCAAAGTCTCCGTAATAGACCTCACTCGCCAGAACATCCTTATTCCGATTGTGAAGATTTTGACAACACACCTGTTCCAGGGTTCCATTCGAAATCTCCCCGATTTATAATCGCAGATAGAGCCACATCTTCCGTTTCGGTCCAACTGTTCTCCCAGGCGTTTTGAATGTTCGAGACAGTATGATTTCGGAGATCGGTCATGCAAGGCAAAAGGAACCCGCCTTCTAAACCAGGTCTGTATTGGCTTCGTCGGCCGGGTGGCGAATGGCACATTGTGCGGGTACAAGACTGTGCTGGGGCACCGGGTTGCTATGTCTTGAGTTCGATCGATGCAGATCTGAGCTCGTCTGATCTCCCACCGCATGTCGATTCCAACACCTCCGCTGGGTTCGATTGGGCCGGCCCAATCGATGGACCGGCGGGTTGAACAATTCTGAGCCCCCGGTGACATCACCCTCTCCAGCAGCACTGCTCACCCGAAGGGGGAAGAGGGGAGGTATTCACCTGAACAGTGGGTGTGCTACAATTCCCGATATCCCCTCGGGAGCCTCGTCCATGCCCAAACCGCCCTCGGCTCTCGAACTGCTCTGCGCGACATTCGAGCCTTCCCACCCCGACCACCTCAGCGAACTGCTCGAATGGTCCCGGCGGATCGCCAACCGCGTTCGCAAGGCCTACGGCTTCGCCGCTCGATCCTCGGAGGCCGACGAACTCATCGCCACCGCCAGCTTGTCACTCATCGATCTGGCGACCAAATTCGACCCCTCCATCGCACCGGACAACACCGTTACCCTGAACTGGTTCTGTGGCTGGGCACGTCGCGAAGTGCAGACCAAATGCAATCGTGAAGCGGACCGCCTCCGCTCCGGTGGCACGATTAACACCTGCCGCCCCGAGAACCGCCCCACCGTCACCGCCCTGGGCGATGCCGCCGGGACTCTCCCCGCCGCGGCCGGTGACCAATACGGACCTGACCCCGTTTCGCGTATTGCAATAAACGGAGCCATCTACGCCCTGCCGTTTGAGCGACTTCTCAAGCCGCTCACCACCACCGAGATCGACAACCTCCGCGCCGACATCAAGGACAATGGCGTTCAGCAGACGGTGACGACCGCCACCATCTTGGGTTTCGGGCCTTCCGTGGTCGATGGTGCGAATCGCGGCAAGCTGGCAGGAGAGTTGGGAGTCGGCGTTCCCGTAACTGACCTCGGGCAAATCAGTTATGAGTACGCCCTCGATCGAGCCAAAGCGCTGAACGTCGAACGCCGCCATTTCACGGCCGCAGAGGTGAAAGCACTCCGGGTCGACCGCATTGCGGGAATGGTCGCTGATCGGGAGAAGGGGTACAGTCTGCGACAGATCGGGGAACGCCACGGCGTCAGTCACACCCAGGCCCGGCGTGAGATCGAAGCTGCGAGTGGAACAATTGTTCCAGTGGGTGGAACAATTGTTCCAAAACCACCGCCCACCCCGGCAGAACTCGCGACAGCAGCGGGTAAGGCTCTCGACGTGGCGTTTAAGCGGATCGGGGAACTAATGGCGTCGCCGATCCGTGACCGGATCATCGACCTGGCCGAGGAGCAGGACATCCCGTTCGAGGACGTGCGGCCGGGCAAGGAGCGGTGGGAAGCGCTGAAGCAACTCACACACATTCGTGGTGTTCTGGCACGCCTGGGGTGACATCTCTCCAGTGCGTGAGTTGGCTCGGGGAACGCGGCGGGGCTAACCCGCCGCGTTGTTTCGTTCCCGAGGATCGCCGTGGCAAAAGCAAAGCGGAAGCCATCGAAACGAAAGGCGAAAGCGGTCACGTTCACCCCGGCCGAGCAGCGGTTCATTGACGAGATGATCGTTGAACCGAACGCCACCCGAGCTTACCGCCTCGCACATCCTGAATGCACCTACGCGACCGCCCGCACCGAGGGGAGTAAGTACCTTGCAAACCCTAACATCAAAAACGAGATTCAGGCGGCGCGAAATGCCCAACGAGCACGCACCCAGGTGGAAGCCGATGCGGTGATCGAAGTCGCCCGGCAGATGACCTTCTCCGACCTGCTCCACCTCTTCGAGGACGACGGCGTCACCCCCCGACCCATCGGCAAGGTACCGCCCGAGACTCGGCGTATGATCGCCTCCGTGAAGGTGGCGAAGATAACGGTTGAGAAGAGCGTCGACCGGGAAGGCTGGCACGACGTCACCACAACAACCACGTCGCAGATCGTCGAGTACAAACTCTGGCCCAAGCCCAAGGGCCTCGACAAGCTCTGGGCTCACCTCGGGTTGACGCAGGAGATAACGCCCCTTGAAAGCCTCCTCCTCGCACTCCCGCCAGAACTTTCCCAACAAGTTCGCGAAGCGCTTGCAGGCCCTTTACACCCGGCTGGCGGTTCAACGCACACTGGCAGCAGGACAGCTGGTGGTTCGCCCTCCGTTCGGGCCTGAATGGATGCGTGAGTATCTCCCCCAGTACGTCCTGCAGTCCCTGTCCTCCCTTCACCGAGACCTCGCGGCCGACCTCGCCGAACTGGTCACCGTCCGGGGCCAGAAGCGCTGCTACGTCGCCCCCCGCGGTTCCGCGAAGACGACCTGGGTCTCGAAGGCCTACCCCCTCTACTGTGCCCTCGAAGGTGTCGAGCCGCTCACCCTGCTCCTGGCGGAGACCGGCGAGCAGGCCCGCGCCTACCTCGACTCGATCAAGGATGAGATCGAGGGGAACCCCGCGATCGCCCGCGACTACCCCGCTGCGGCCGGTAAGGGACCCGTCTGGCAGGCCCACCGAATCCGACTGCGGAACGGGTCCGAGATCCGGGCACGGGGGAGCGGTGGTCGGATCCTCGGCTCGACCGCCCGCAACCGCCGCCCGACGCTCGTGGTGGTGGACGACGGCAACGAACGTGGCGACGCGTACAGCCCAACGAAGCGACAGCGGAAGCTCGACTGGATGATCAAGGACGTGTTGCCCGTGGGCGAGCCGGGGACAAACTTCGTCGTCGCCGGCACGCCGATCCACCGCGAGGCAATCGTGTGCGATCTCCGCCGAGCAGGGTGGCGGACCCGGAGCTATCGGGCTCTTGCCCGATTTCCGGAGCGTCTCGACCTGTGGGTCGAGTGGGAGAAGTTGCTCTGCAATCTGGCCGACCCGCGGCGGGCCGACACCGCCCGGGCGTTCTACGAAGGCCAGAGGGCCGAGATGAGCCGAGGCTCCGAGGTGCTGTGGCCGGACCGGCTAACACTCTACGACATCATGGCCTACCGGGCTCAGTACGGCGAGGCGGCCTACCGGTCGGAATACACCGACGACCCGGGGGCCGCGGAAGGGGCCGAGTGGCCGCCGGAGTACTTTGACCGGCCCGGGTTCTGGTTCGACCAGTGGCCCGAGGACCTGGTCCTCAAGGTGCAAAGCCTTGACCCCTCCAAGGGGGTTGGCGACAATCCCGGCGACTTCCAGGCCCACGTGATGGGCGGTCTCCACACCGATGGGATCGTGTACCTCGACGCGGATATGAGGCGAGAGCCAAACTACATCGAGCGATGCCTCGACGTCGCCGCGGTCTTTCGGCCCCAGATCGTCGTCGCTGAGAGCAACAACACGATGGGGCTCATCATGCCCGAGATGATGCGACAGGTCGAGGAGCGCCGAGCTACGAACCGGTCGATCGAGATCGTGTACGAGGAGGTGAACCATCACCTGCCGAAGCTCGCCCGGATGCGCGGGCTGACGGGCTATCTCTCACGGGGCCAGATTCGGGTGCGGAACACGCCCGGAGGCCGACTCCTGGTCGAGCAGATGCGGGACGTGCCCAACGGGCAGCACGACGACGGCCCCGACGCGGCGGCCACCGTCGTGAGGCGGATTGAGGAAGCGATGGCGTGACATCACCGGGGTATGTCCCGGGAATACTTCGCGCCGTCGTTCACGTCCCTCGACCTGGTGAGCGAACAGGCTCTCCCGGCCGACCCGTCCGACCTCGTCGCGGAATCCAGCCTCGGCACCGTCATCAACTCGGGGTATGGCCAGTTCGCCGGCAACCTCGATTGCGACCCGTCCTTCTCGGCTCGCTACGGTGGTTACTGGCCCGCCGACCGCGTTCAGAACCCCAACCACGCCCCGCTCGGATTCTTTAGCGAGTTTCAGTTCTGGGCCTCGCTCTCGTGGTCCCGCTGGCTCGACGAGCGGAACATGCTCGCCAAGGGGTTCGCGAAGCACGTCAACGCGTTCGTGGGGTCAATGCAGGTTCAGTTCGTTCGAAGGGGTCGGAACCCGGGCAACCAGGACGCCGACGGAAACGGCGAGCCGGACGACCCCCTCGTCGCCGCCTGCCAGCAGGTGTGGGAGGAGTGGTGCGAGTCGGCCGACTGGGGCCAGGGGACCGAGGATCGTGAAGAAGAGTCCCGCAACCGGATCCTTCGCGACGGCGAGTGTAATCTTCGCCTCGACTGCGGCGACCGCCGGCGCGACTACCTGCCGTGGGTTCGGTTCGTCGAGCCCGAGCAGATCCGGCGGCCCGCGGTCAACGTCCGCACAGAGGGGAACTGGGACTGGGGCGTCTGCACGGCCGACGACGACGCCGAGGATCCGCTCGCGTACTTCCTCGCCGATCCCAACTCGAACGGGGCGAGTGGGGAGGAGGTCCCGGGCGAGTCGATCGTCCGGATGAAGGCGAACGTCGACCGCACGATCAAGCGGGGCGTGAGCGACCTTTTCCCGATCGAGGCTCACCTCCAGCGGGCGATCGCCATCATGGCGAACATGGAGGCCACGTCTCAGGAACAGTCGGGGATCTCCTGGGTCGAGAAGTACGCGACCGCGACGGCCGACCAGGTCGTGAACCAGCTCAAGCTGGGCCAGGCGGTCTACCAAGCCGGCTCGCCCGCGGCGGCACAGGCCCGGTTCGCACCGTTCGCGCCGAAGCCCTACGGCTCAACGCGGGTCATCCACAGCGACAACAACAAGGACTGGATTCCGGGGCCGGTGTCGGAAGGGGTGCCGTCGTACAGCCAGGTCCTCGACGGCACGCTGAAGGGGATCGGGTTCACCTGGGGCGTGCCCGGCTGGTTCAGCGGCCAGGGCGAGTCGTCGTTCGCCGCGGCGCTCGTGACCGGCTCGCCTTTCGTGCGGCTGACCGGGATGCGGCAGAAGAAGCAGTCCGGCTTCACCAAGAAGCTCGCCCAGCGGGTGATCGAGTTGGCCGAAAAGAGCGGACGGCTGCCGGCCGGAACGAGCCGGCAGGTGAAGCCCACCGTGACGGCCGAGCCGGTTGTGATCGCCGACGAGCAGAAGCAGGCCAGCGTCACGGACATGGAACTGCGGAACAAGCTGATCGACCCGCAAGAGGCGATCAAGAAACGCGGCCGCGACCCCAAGGTCGTGATCGCCAACATCAAGGCGTGGGAGAAAGAGTTCGCGCCGGCGGGTTCCGCGACTCTGCCGCAGTTGCCTGCTCCCGCGGCGGGGAGGGATCCGGTCCCAGCGCCTCCAGGAAGCGCCGGGGGCGACGGCGGCGAGAGCCACTCTTAGCATGAAAGGGATTTGACAAGAGCCGCGAGGGCAACCCGATACGGAACAGGCTCCGGAGTAATCCCGGGGCCTGTTCCGTTTGGCGCGGTGACATCTCAACGGCATGGGCGATGACACGTTAGTCCGAGAATCGTTCGACTTCAGCGGCGGGGCCGTCGACGAGGGTGGGCCGTACCCCGTCATCAAGGGCGTCCTGATCTGCGGGCTGACCTCGAAGCACGGCTACGACTACCTCCCTTCCGCCTGGTCCGACGAGGATCTCAAGCGATACGAGGGGATCAGTTCCTACGAGGGCCACAAGGACGGCCCTCGCCTCCCGTCCGAAAAGGTTGGCTGGTTCCAGAACGTTCGCCGCCGTCCCGACGGCCGACCCGAGGGTGATTACGTTCTCGAACCCGACCACCAGATGACCCCGCGGGTGATCCGGGCCGCGAAGCACAACCCGAAGGGGTTCATGCTCTCGCACCAGGCGAACGTGAAGTGGGGGATGAAGGACGGCCGGCGGGTCGTCGAGGGGTTCAAGAACATCCACTCCGTCGACCTGGTGGGCGACGGCGGGACGACCGGCGGCATCTTCGAATCAGCACCAGGGAGCAAAGCCGTGACGATCAAGGTTTCCGACTACGCGACCAAACTCGCCCCCAAGCTCAGCCTCGAACAGTTGGTCAAGCTCAAGACCCTGGTCAAGGAAGACGGCGGCGACGCACCGATGATGCCCGACGCGCCACCTGCTGATGGAGCCGAGACCAGCGGCGACGACGGGATCGACTCCGCGTTCCTCTCGGCCGGCATGGCTGCCCTCAAGGAGTGCATCGGCAACCCGGGCGACAAGGCGAAGGTCAAGGCGTGCGCCAAGAAGCTCGTCAAGCTCCTGATGGCCCACGGCGACATCAAGGGCGATGTCGAGGTGGACGACGCCACACCCCCGGCAGCGAAGAAGGACGAGCCACCCACCACCGAGAGCGCCCCCGAGCCCTGGGCACTTCGCGACGAGTTCGTGCGGGAGAGTGGTTTCGAGCCGACCAGCATCCAGATCGATGCGATGCGGGGCCTCACCCCCGAGAAACGAAAGGCGTTCGTCCGCGAACAGAAGGGTCTGGCGAACGCGACCACGCCGGCGAGCCGGTCCCGGGAACAGATCGCGGCGGCCGACCTGGCAAGCGGCCTCGTGAAGGAACACGGGCACGGATCCGCGGCCGACGACATCGCGGCGGGAATCGCCCGGGCCAGGAAGAACGCCGCCGAGAACCAGGGCGTGAAGTCCAACTGAGCCGAACCAGCGTCCGTTCCCCGACCAACTGAACACCGTAGCGAGAAGCACCCGTGGGCATCACTCCAATCATCGGCCAGCCCGGCATCCAGAGCGGTAACACGGTCACCTACCGCCAGGTGTTCCGGCAGCCCGAGAGCGTGCTGTACTTCCCCGGCGGCGGAACCATCGACAAGGCCAGCCAGGACTACGGCAACGACGACCCGCTCACCCTCCGCGGTGGTCTGCTCATGGGCCGCGTCACGAGCGGCAAGAAGTGGCGGCCAAGCCTGATGGGAAAGATGATCACGGCCGCCCTCACCAGCGTGGGGACCTCGATCACCGTGTCGGTCGCTACGGCCAAGGAACTGGTCCGTCGGGTCGGCACTTCGGGAACCTTCAAGCTGACTGGGCCGACCGCGGCAAACGGAACCGCACGCACGGTCACGATCACTTACAGCGCAGTCGACACCACGACGGGGGTGATCACGATCACGGCAGCGGGCGTGAACGAGGTCCAAACCCTCAACTGGACCAACGCGCCCGCCGGGACGTTCCGACTGAGGATCAAAGACTCCTCTGGCGTGTTGCAGAGCACTCAGCGGATCACGTACTCCGCAACCATCGGAACACTCCTGGCGAACCTCCAGGCCGCGACGGACGCGGTGTTGGCCACGAACGCGATCGTCTGGTCCGGCTCCGTGGTCACCGCGGTGGCCGCGACGTTCAGCGGAACGGGTTACGCCGCGTTACCCCAGGAGTTCATCATCGTCGACACCGACGGCCTGACCGCGGGCGACGTGGACGTGACCCGAACCACGACGGGTGTCGATGGGCGGTTTGTGGTGGGGAGTTTCCTGCAGCCCACCGACGGCAGCGAGGCCCCGGTCAGTGTCATCCCTTCGGGATCCGGGATCCAGATGGTCACCGCCAACGCGGCTGACGTGGACTTCCCACAGATCCCGTACAGCGGGATCTTCGATTCCGCACAGATCGTCGACTGGCCCAGCGACACGGGGCTGCAGGCGTGGATCGTCTCGCAACTCACAGCAGCGGGCCAGGGCCGATTCAGCTTCAGCCACCTGATGTCGCCGCTCGGAACCTGATTGGTTCCGGGCTCATGAGACTTGTTCGCCTCCGACCGACCAACCAAAGGGGTAAGCCGTGGGTTCCATCAACAGCGTCCTCTCCTACGCCCCGATGACCGAGGCGGTCCAGACCGTCAAGGGCGGGCTTCCGCGCGTCCTGCCCGATGCGTTCTGGTCGCTGACTGAGAACGTCCCTGGCACCAAGGCCCGGGTAATCGAATTCTCGGGGCAGCGCCAGGTGGCCCGGGTCAGCCCGGCCGGATCCCCGCCTCGGCCCCGCGGGAAGCTGACCCTCAACGACAAGGCGATCATCCTCCTCAGCTCAACGGAGGAGATGGAGTTCGACGAGGAACTGGCCAACATCTTCCAGCAGTGGGAAGCGTACACCCCTCAGCAAGACTGGGCGGCCAAGCAGGTCGACTACCAGGCCGAGGGGTTCCGCCAACTGTTCGAGAACCTGGAGACGGCGAGTGTTCTGCTTAACGTCGCGACCGCCGTGAACTACTTCGACGCCGACGGCAGCCTGCTCCCCACGTCGAGCGGCGCGACTCTCACCGTGGACCAGGGGGTCCCCGCGGCGAATAAGGGTCAGTTGGGCGGGCTGCTCGACTTCAGCTTCGCCGACCACACCAAGGACATCCCTGGG
>PNLP01000100.1 GCA_013823135.1 Planctomycetaceae bacterium | reverse complement strand
AGTTCCGGCCGCTGGTTCTTCGGGTCCCACTGGTGCAGCTTGTCGCGGAAGCTGTAGACCCGCTCCTTCGCCCGGCTCTTCTCCTCGTCGCGGCGGGCACCGCCGAATGCCGCGTCGTACTGGTAGTGGTTCAGCGCCTGCTTCAGCGCCACCGTCTTCATGATGTCGGTGTGCTTCTTCGATCCGCTGTCGAACGGGTTGATCCCCTGGGCCAGCCCTTCCTGGTTCGTCCAAACTTTCAGGTCGAGCCCCTGCTCGCGGCAGTGCCGGTCGCGGAACTCGATCATGGCCCGAAACTTCCAGGTCGTATCAACGTGCAGAAGCGGGAACGGCAACCGGCCGGGGTAGAACGCCTTCTGCGCCAGGTGGAGCATGACGGCGGAATCCTTGCCGATCGAGTACAGCATCACGGGCCGCTCGAACTCGGCGGCGACCTCGCGGATGATGTGGATGCTCTCAGCCTCGAGAGCCTTGAGATGGGTCAGGTTGTAACTGCTGCTGGTCATCCTCTCCCCTGTCTAGTCTTTCTCCTATCGATCCTATCAGTTCCGCTCCGTGTGGGGAGGGTGACTCTTCACTCGAGTGCTGCGTCGATCACCAACCCGCCCACGTCGGTCAGGCGTTCGTCGCGGCCCGAGTGGCGGAAGGTGAGTTGCTCGTGGTCGAGCCCGAGCAGGTGGAGAATCGTCGCGTGGAAGTCGTTGACCGAGACCACATTGTCCACGCCCTTCAGGCCGAAGTCGTCGGTGGTGCCGACGGCGGTGCCACCCTTCGCGCCGCCGCCCGCGAGCCACATCGTGTACCCCAGCGGATTGTGGTCGCGGCCCTTGCCGCCCTGGCTGTTCGGCGTGCGGCCGAACTCGCTGCACCACACGACCAGCGTGTCCTTCAGCATGTCGCGTTGCTTCAGATCCTTGAGCAGCGCGGCGATCGGTTTATCGACGTGCCCGCACATCTTCTCGTGGTTCGCGTTCACGTCGTCGTGCGCGTCCCACTGCGTGACCAGCGGCCCGCCGCCCGAGTACACGGTCACGAACCGCACGCCGCGTTCGAGCAATCGGCGAGCCAGCAAGAGCCGCGTGCCGAAGTCCGCGGTCTTCGCTTCATCGAGTCCGTACGCGGTTCGCGTCGCGGCGGTCTCCTTGGAAAGATCGACTGCTTCCGGGGCGTGTTGCTGCATCCGAAAGGCGAGTTCATAGCTCGACGCGCGGGCGTCGAGTTCGGAATCGCCAGCGGGGGTGTTCAGCGCGTTCAGCTTGCTCACGAGGTCGAACGAGCGGCGGTTCTCGTCGGCTCCCACGTCCGCGGGCGGTCGCAGATTCTGGATCGGGTTCGCTCCGCGTCGCAGCAGCGTTCCCTGATATACGGCAGGAAGGAACGCGGCCGACCAGCACGGAGCGCCGCCCTCGGGGACGCCCTCGGGTTGCGGCATCACGCAGTACGCGGGCAAGTTCTCGCTGACGCTTCCAAGGCCATACGTGACCCAACTGCCGAGGCTCGGGAAGCCCATCAGCGTGCGGCCGCTGTGCAGTTCGTAAATCGCCGGCGCGTGGATGGTGCTCGTTCCCCAGCACGCACGGAGCAAGCAGAGGTCGTCGGCACACGTCGCGAGGTTCGGCAGCAGGTCCGAGATTTCGAGGCCGCTCTTGCCGTGCTTCGCGAACTTCCGTGTACTCGGGAGGACGACTTCGCCACCGGTGGTGAACTGGCTCTTGGGGCGGCCCGTGCTTTCGGGGAGCGGCTTGCCCGCCCACTTCGCGAGTTCGGGTTTCGGGTCGAACAGGTCCATCTGGCTCGGGCCGCCGACCATGAACATGAAGATGACCCGCTTCGCCTTCGCCGCGAAGTGAGGCTTCTTGGCCGCGAGGGGATTCTTCGACGGTGCCAGTTTCGCGTCCGCTCGCGTTTCCTGGGCGAGTAGCCAGTTCAGGGCGATGCCGCCGAGCCCGCCGCCCGCCTGGAACAGGAACTCGCGCCGCGAGTTCGCGAAGGGGATGTGTGTGTGCATGCTGCCAGCGTACCTTCGCCAACAAGGTGGTGCAAGGACGCAACCACACTCCGGTATATCAGACCACCACATCCCTTCTCACGTTCGGAGAGTGTCATGTTCTGGACCGCGTTGATGGCTCGGGTTCTGCTCGGCGGAATGTTCGTTGTGTTCGGGTTGAACGCACTGCTCCCGACGCCGTTCATCGCGGTGCCGCCACCGGACTCCGAGGCCGCCCGGACCTTCCTGAGAACCCTGCATTTCGATTCGAATTACCTGCGAGCCGTGAAGGTGCTCGAAGTGATCGGCGGCTTGCTGGTGCTCTCCGGCCGACTCGTGCCGCTCGGGCTCGTGCTCCTCACGCCGATTGCCGTGAACATCCTCTTCTTCGAGATCTTCCTGGTCGGCCAGGGCGGTCCGGGCGTGCCGCTGGTCATCCTCTGCGTGGCGCTGATCTGGGTGTACCGTTCCCACTTCGCGAGCCTGTTCGCCATTACGCCGAAGATCGGCTAATCTGGACGGCATGATCGCCTCATTCGTGCTGGCTCTGTTGATCGGCGAGCCACGGGGTTCATCCCCGTGGTTTGGTACTTCGGTTGCCTGGGTGCGGGCGGAGAACGACGGTGCCGGCGCGGGCTTCGTCGTCGATGCCCAGAAGAAGTGGCTCGTCACCTGCCGCCACCTCGTCGCCGATCGCAAGGCGGTCGATGTCATCTTTCCCTGGGTGCGCGACGGCGAGCTCCTCACGGATCGTGCCGCGTACCTTCGCAACCGTGCTCGGCTCCGCGAACTCGGCTTGCTCGTCACCGGCAAGGTTCTGAAGACGTCCGACGCTCACGATCTCGCGCTGGTCGAACTGGAATCGCTGCCGGCCGGCACCAGAGCCGTGACCTTCGCGGCGCACTCACCCGCACCCGGCGACCCGCTCCGCGTGGTCGGCAACAGGCTCGACCTCGAAACTGTGTGGAACATCACCGCTGGACCGGCGCGGGTTCGCGGCCGCCTCACGGACGGGTACTTCTGGCGAGGCAAAAAGCTCGCGATGAACGCGGGTGTGGTCATCGGTCAACTGCCGACCGAGGAAGGTGACAGCGGCGGCCCCGTGTTCGATTCGCGTGGTGAACTGGTCGGCATGGCGTCCGCGTTACGCCGGCAGTGCCCGCTCGCGGCCGTGTGCATCTCGGCCCAGGAAATCGCGCAGTTCGTGGGCATTCCCCAACCCGTCGCCATGGAGAAGCCGAAGGCTTCTCCGGTTGCGGATGCCCTGCTTCGTGCGACCGTGTGGATTCGCCCGACCGCGACGGACATGCAACTCGCGGGGGTACTGATCGAACCCGATCTGGTTCTGACCTGCGGCAAGCGGTTCGCGCCCGGCGACCG
Organism: Planctomycetaceae bacterium; assembly: GCA_013823135.1. Classification (GTDB taxonomy): domain Bacteria; phylum Planctomycetota; class Planctomycetia; order Gemmatales; family Gemmataceae; genus Gemmata. The sequence goes on along the minus strand of PNLP01000100.1, from coordinate 11,677 downwards.
TGTCGGCATCGCGATGCCACTGCGGGACGGCGACAACTGGAACGCGGATCGCGCGGGGTATCGCGACCCGCTCGGCGTTCAACAGCGGGGCAACTGGCGCTCGGCCACGGTGCTGGCCCACGATCGCGATCGCGACCTCACGTTGCTCAGGCTCGATTCACCGGTCGAGTTCATGAAGCCCGTCACCTTCGCAGCGATATTGCCGGGGCTGGGCGAGGCGGTTCACGCGATGAGCCATCCCGGCGGGTTGGAGTTTGCGTGGGTCTACGCGAGCGGCCCAGTTCGCCAACGGGGACAGTTGACCGTGGCAAGCGGCGAGAACGCCAAGCGTGTGGTGGTCATGGTGTGCCAGCTCGCGGCACAAGCGGGCTCACCAGGCGGGCCCGTGATGAACGACCGTGGCGAACTGGTCGGCATCCTGTCGGCACGCGAATCGGCACAATTCGTGGGTTACGCGGTGTCGGCAGAGGAGATCGCCACGTTTCTTGATGTCTCACTGACGGATCGACCCGCGAGAACACTCGCGGGATTGCTCGCTCGCATTGAGGAACTGCCCGCACGATTCGCGAGTGCTGCCGCCCGTGGACTCGCCCAACGTGCTGAGCAACATCGCCTGGAAAAGCGGGTGGAGGATGCGAAACGCGACTGTGACAGTGTGTTGTCACTCGATCCCGGCTGCGTGCCGGCTCGCGTGTGTCGGGCATTGATGCATGAAGCCACGGGCAAGTCTGCCGAAGCACTCGCGGAACTGGATTCGGCCGTCGAGAAGGGGCCGTTCAACCGTAACGTGCTGTTCCTGCGTTCCGGTTGGGCCAACGACGTGAAGGACTGGCGGAAGGCTCGCGCCGACCTGGAACGCATACTGGACGTGAACCCCGGCGACGCCGAAGCGCGACAACGACTCGTGGGGGTATTGCTCGAACTGGGCGAGGATGCGAAAGCCGCAACCGCCGTGACCGACACATTGCGGGCCGACCCGAAGCGTCTCGCTGCCGTCGTGGCTGACCTGCTCGCACAGGCAGACGCGATGGCGAGGAAGTATCCTGACGTGCCTTCGATCCCCGCGGGCTGGTTGCTGAAAGCGACGACCGCAACGAAACGCCCGGAGTTCGCCGAACTGCTAAAGCGAGCGAGCGCCGCAAAGGACGATGCCGAACGCCTGAAGATTTTGCGCGATGGCTTGATGCAGGGGAAGTAAACCTTCAGATGGTGAACGCATGAATCGAAACTTCGACGTCATCGTGCTGGGTGTCGGGGGTATGGGTTCCGCGGCGTGCTTCGAGCTGGCACGTCGCGGCAAGCGTGTCCTGGGTCTGGAACAGTTCCCGCTCGTGCATTCGCAGGGGAGTTCGCACGGCCACACTCGCATCATTCGCACGGCGTATGCCGAGCATCCGGGGTACGTCCCGCTGGTGAGGCGTGCCTTCGAGCGGTGGTATGAACTCGAACAACTCACCGGCCGGCACCTGCTCACGGAGTGCCCGTGCCTCAACGTCGGGCCGCCGAACTGCGAACACGTCGAGGGCGTGCGGGCGTCGGTACGCGAACACAAACTCGCGGCCGAGGAACTCTCCGCGAGCGAGATCACAAAGCGCTTCCCCGCGTTCCGATTCCCCGCGGACTACGTTGGCATTTTGGAACAGGACGCCGGGTTTCTGCTCGTCGAGGAGTGCGTGCGGGCACACATTGACAGTGCGGTGTCACTGGGTGCCGAGGTTCACGGCGAAGAACCCGTGCAGGAATGGAAGGCTGTGGGCGACGGTGTGACGGTGACGACCACCAAGGGAACCTATCACGCCGCCAAACTCGTCATCACCGCCGGAGCGTGGGCGACGCGATTACTCGCTGATCTGGGTGTGCGGCTCACCGTCATGCGGCAAACGCTGCTGTGGTTCGGTGTGGGTTCGCGTGCCGCCGAGTTTCGCCGAGACCGCTTCCCGCTGTTCATCGGCGAAACACCGCACAGCATGTTCTACGGTTTCCCGGCCATCGACTCATCCGGGATGAAGATCGCCCGGCATTACAGCGCACCCGAGTTGCCGAACCCCGACGGCGTGGACTGGAACATCGTTGATGCCGATGTCGCCAGCATGCGCCCGTTGCTCGACGAGTACATCCCGGGGATTGGTGCGTTCACGAAGGGGCAAGTGTGCATGTACACGGTCTCGCCCGACCGCCACTTCGTGATCGACGTTCACCCGGCCCACCCGCAGGTGAGCGTGGCGTGCGGGTTCTCAGGGCACGGGTTCAAGTTCGCGTCGGCGGTGGGCGAAGTGCTGGCCGACCTCGCGGAGACAGGCACCACCCGCCACGGCATCGGCATGTTCAGTGCGACACGGTTTGGGAACGCGGAACGCGGAGTTCGGAACGCGGAGTGAAACCCTCGTTCCGGGCTCGGCGTTCCAAACTCCGCGTTTGATGGTCAGCTTTTCGCGACCCACACCGGCGGCGGGGCGATCGCATCGGTGGGGCGTTTGCCAGCGTCGGCGCGACCACTTCCCGCGAGCCGACTGATACACTTCACTGTCATGTCGGCGTCGCACGCAATCTGACAACTGAGCCGCACCCCGATCACACCCTTCGCGGCAAGCACGGCTTTCTCCGCTTCCGCGATCTGCGTGGGTTCGCCCGAAACAAACTCGACGCGGCATGTCGTGCAGCGAGCGTTCCCGCCGCACGCGTGCAACTGATCCACCTTGGCATCATCGGTCAGGGCCAGCACCAATCGCTTCCCCGCTGGCACTTCGAATTCCCCAACCCCTTCGACAGTCAACTTCGGCATAACAAATCCTCGGCGAATCCAGAACGGAACATGACGCGGCTATCTTACCGGCTTGAGCGCGAACCTGCCCGACTGGTTGCGTGTCGCCTGAGAGAGAAATCCATCCCGGAGCATCGCATGGCGTCCGACAAGAAACCGCGGAAGGCGAACAAGGGGAAGTACACGAACCCAAAAACGGGTGAGTTTCGCCACACCGATGGCGACCGTCGCCGACGCGGAGGCCCGAATGTCGATCAGGCCATTCGCGACAAGAAAATTCGCCAGTCGTTCACAGGCGGGATTCCGGAGGATGAACCACCCACTACTGCGGAGTGAGGCATACTCAACCACGAAAACGATCTCGCCGCTTAAAGCATGCCGGCGAACCAAAGAAGGGAGCGATCGCAAATAAGCGGAAGGTTCACTTACTTGGCAGCGTGAACTTAGCGTTCGTTGGCCATTACGTGGTGGTTGGTCTTGGCATCATACCGCGTGCTTTTTTAGTATCGCTGTGAGTCGGGTTGCGACTCCTGCTCTTCGCCAGTTTGAAATCGCTGGCCAAAACGAACCGCCTGATACCAGTTATCGCCGCGTTGCGAGGTATTCGAGTAGGTCTGCCGCTTCTTGCGGAAGTAGGCCGGCCATCTGCCCGTCGGGCATCAGCGACAGACGCGACGGTCGCAACGATTCCACGTTCTCGGCCACAATCACGATCTCCTTGTTCTCGGCATCGCGAAGGACAACTTGCTTCTCGTCGCGCTTCACGAGCAGCCCAGTGAACGTCTTCTCGTCCTTGGTCTGCACGAGATACGCCGCGAACTGCGGCTCCACCTGCAACGAAGGTTGCAGGAGGCTTTCGAGCAGTTCGGCCCGCGTGCGTGTCTTGCCGATCGCCGTGAGTTCCGGCCCGAGTGCGGTTCCCTTGTCACCGATCTTGTGACAGTTGGCGCACTTCATTTCTTTGTTGAAGAAGATCGCTTCGCCGTTCTTGACATCGCCCTTGAGCGAGAGAATCGCCTGCGGTCGTGGGTTGCTGCCGAGCTTGCGCCCCTTGGGGTCTGGCGGCAAATACCCCTCGAACAGATCGCGAACGGGACCGGGTTCGAGCTTTGCCGCAGCGGCCACGACTTGCTTGACGCTTTCGATATCCTCCTTTGAGCGAAAGAAGAGAGCGATCCCACTTGCGAGCGGCAGTGCTCCTGCCACGGTCAGCAATTTCTTTTCCGCGTCGTCAGCACTGAACGCGAACTTCGAGCGTTCTTTCCCGCCGAGATCCTCGATCCAATTGGCCATCAGTTGCAGACCATACTGATGTGGTATCTCTGAGCCGAGATGCGGCATTCGCCCGCGGCCGAACTTCGCCATGCGGTAGAACAGGACGCTGCCGTGTGGATCGCCCGATTTGATGATGCGAGCGTCGGGGATGCTGAAATCGCCCTGCTTCGGATTCACATCGAGAAGACCCATTTCCTTGAGCGGTTTGGAGAAGTCCATTTCGAGGACAACCTGCCCTCCGCCCCCACCGAAGCGGTGGCAGTGCGCACAGTTTACGTGCAAGTAGGCTCGGGCCGCTCTCTCGGTCCACTCCTTGGAATTTGTTTCGGCACCGCTCCGAAAGGAAGTCTCTTTCTCAACAGACTTGGCGTCGAAGATGGGGAGATCTTTGTCGTCACTTCCCACACGACGGACGAAACCATGTTGCGAGAGTTTGATTAATTCGTTGTTCTCCTGGGAGTAGTACCAGGGTGAACCGGTATTGGTCCCCATCCGAAGAACTGGATCCCCTGCGTTCAGTTGGCCGACGTTGAACGCGAGCGAGTATTCCGACCAGGCGCTGTGGCACACCGCACATTGGGTCCGACTGGGGAAGGTCCACGTTAGCTCACGCTTGCCGTCAGGGACTCGTGCATCGGCGATGTGGAGGAGCTTCTCGGTCCCTTCAGCAGGCACGAGATCGGCATCACTCCCATCTTCTCGCCATGCGAAGGTATAGCCATGCCAGTCCTCGCCATCGAAGTGGAGAACTTGCGTCTCGATCTTCTTCCCTCCCTCCCCGAAACTCGACTTTCTGCCCTCAAGGTTTAGCTTCAGCGTCTTGACCAGCACCGCATCCTTGGGGAATTGCAACTTGAAATCGTGCCAGTACACCTGACCGGGAAGCCGCCGGGGTTTCTCAAAGATGGTCACGGAGGATGTTCCCGGCAATGCGACGTGATGAGACCCGTCGGCACCGTCTTGCCATTGCTTCACTGCGGGGGTGAATGCTCTCACACCATCGGCTTCTTTCAGGTTCTTCACGTCCTTGAACAGTCCCGTTTCGCTCAGCTTCGTCGGGAATGCCGTGGTCACACCCTTCGCGTCGTTGCGTTCCAGCGTGTACATGAAGCCGGTGTCGTAGTCGAGGTAATACAGTTCGCCCGCGTTGTCTTCGCCGAAGGCCGAGACCCTCACGTTCGGCTTTACGATCTCCGGCATCTCCTTCACGCGGCCATTCTCGAAGCGTGCCGCCCAGATACGCCGGGTCTCCCAGTCGCCGAAGATGTACGCTCCCACGAGTTCGGGGAACCGCTTGCCGCGATAGACGTAGCCGCCCGTCACGCTCGCCGCGATCGTGTGCGGAAGTTCCAGCGTCGGTGGCAGAATCGGCGTTGGTCCGACCTTCTGAGTCGGTTTCGTCGGCTGTCGCCCCTCCGTGACGCTCCAGCCGTAGTTGCCTCCCTTCTGAATCTTGTGAACCATCTCCCACAGTTCCCAGCCAACGTCTCCGACCCACAGGTCGCCCGCCTGCCGGTCGAAGCTCATGCGATACGGATTGCGGAACCCGAACGCCCAGATCTCGGGCCGCACGTCCTTCATGCCGACAAAGGGATTGTCCTTCGGGATCGCGTAGTTCTTGCCAGCGTCGCGGTTATCGACATCGATTCGCAGAATGCTGGACAGCAGGTCAGAGCAGTCCTGCCCCGTGTTCAGCGGGTCGGGCGGGTTCGGGCCACGGCCGTCCCCGGTGGAGAAGTACAGCATGCCGTCGGTCGGGCTGAAGTGCATGTCGCAGCCGTTGTGGCCGCCGCCCTGCCACGTGATGATGATCGCTTCGCTGTCCGGATCGAGCCGTGGCGGGTCCGTCTTCGTGACCGTGAATCGGGAGATGCGTGAACCATCGGGCAGGAATGGCGTCGTCTTCGGGTCTTTGGGTTTGAAGGTCATGCACACGAACGCGTATCGGTTCTGCTCGAATTTCGGGTGAAAGACGATGCCATAGAGAATGTCCAGCCCCTTCGCGCCGGCCGTCTTGTCGAGCGTCTTCAGTTCCTTGGTCACGTCGAAGAACAGCTCTGGCTTCGAGCCTGCGCCGGGCTTCAGCGAGAAGATTTTGCCGTGTTCCTCGGTGATGAACAGGCGGTCAGAACCCGGGCAGGGCGTGATCTGAAGTGGCTTGGTGAACTTTGCCTCGGGGAAGACCCGCACTGATTTGAAATTCGGCGGCGGCTCGGGCGAACCCGTGATCTTGGACGTGGTCCACGGAACGCGCTTCGGCTCCGCGCGTTCGCCCTTGGGTTGAGGATCGGCATTGGGGGCGTCGGCGCGAATGCCGAGGGCAATGACCGAATACGCGGCAAAGATTGCGATGATGCGAGCCGTCATCGGGATGTACCCGTGCGAACGAGATGAACCAGAACGGTGAGAATACCACAGAACCGATCTCTCGCGTAGCAGTGGGTCAGTTCTTCCCCTCGAACGACAGCACGATCGCCTCATTCATCGGCCAGTCGAACTTGAACTCCGCTCCGCTGCCGAGATCCATGCCCGTGCGTTCGTCGCGAAGGCCGGACACTTTGTGTGCGAACGACAGCGTCACCGGCAGCACACTCGCATTTAGCCCTACGGAGTTGCCGCCGCCCGTCGACGACACGGAGATTTCCGGGTTCATGCAGACGAACAGAATCGTGCGGCCGTCCTTCTTCCAATATGTGATTTCGTAGCCGTGCTCCTTGCCGCCCGCGGGCTTGAGACTCACCCAGCGCTTGCCCACGGCCTTCTCGACGGGTTCCATGAATGTCGAACGCTTGGTTGCGGATTCGGCACCGGCAGAACGGTAAGCGTTGTACCATTGTGGCGAAAGGTTCAGCAGCACGGCGGTGCCCTTGCCGATCTTGTTCACGTTCACGGTCTTCATGTCGCGCACGGCTTTGTGGAAGCCGCTGGCGTCCTTGATGCAGGTGTTCCCGTTCGTGAGGAAGCCGTCGTAAGTCTTCCAACTGAAGTTCGCGTCCTGATCCACTTCGCACCACAGTTTGCCGCCGAACACGCCGTTCTGCTTCAGGTCTTGGGTGTGTTTCACTCCAAACAACTCGTCGAGCACGCCGCCCGTGGCGCGGCCCTTGCCGTGCTGATCCCACAAGCCCGGCATGAAGTCCGCGATTACGGTGCCGCCCGCTTCAACGAACGCACGGATTCGCTTCGCTTCGACATCGGAGAGGCACAGGCACGCGGGCAGAATCAGCACCTTGTATTCGGGCGGCACACCGTTCTGAATCACATCGACGTAGCTGATGTAGCTGTGCTGCAAGCCGGAATCGCGGAGCATGTTCTCCCACGCTTTGCGGCCGTGGTGCGAACCGCCGAGCCGTTCGTCGCTGTTGCGGTTGACCCACGTTTTGCCATGCGCCGCCGCATCCATGATCCAGCCGAGTTGAATCGACGCATGGCTGTAATAGATCGCGACGCCGTCGTGCTGCCACTCGCTGCCGCTCATCAGCGGGCCGATCTTCTTGCCGGCTTCGAGGAAGTGCGGGGCCGTTTCCTTGTGCCATGCCTTCGGCGTGGTGCCGTCGAACCACTTCTCGACCCAGCCGATGAAGCCGCGATTGCCGTGCGCGAGGTAATACCACGTCTGCCAGATGGTGTCGGCCGATTCGCGGTGGAAGTGACTCGTGACGGCCGGGATCGCGTTCTTCGGGTTGAACGAGCGGATGATCGCTTGCGAGCCGCCGATGTTGTACGACTCGATGAACTGCACTTTCCGCATGGCCTTGGCGTAGTCGTAGCCGCCGAATGCATTCGGCGATTGCCCACCCACCCAGCCACACGGCGTGTGCGGATCGACGCTGTTCGAGTGCTCCACGAGATCGCCGACGAAGTTGTTCCAGTACGAGTCGTTGAAACTCCACTGATCCATCAGTTGCGACGCGTCGAAGTCCTTCACGGCCCATGTCGCGAGTTTCGGGCGAACGTCTTCGTAGGTGATCCAGTTCTTTCGTGGTGGCACGTTGGGGCCGTAGATTTCCTTGAGCCACGCGGGGTACGCGGCCTTGTCGTCGGTCACGCACCACATGCTTGGGTGAACGAAGTGGCCCCACGAAATTTCGTCGTCGAGGGCATACGCGGAACGCAACGGCGACGACTTCACCGCCGCGATGTGCTTGCTCATCAGCTTCTGGAGACGATCCTTCATCGCGTCGTTCACGGGGTTCGTGCGAACGCCGTTGCCGTGGATCGCGTTGAGCTTGTCCTTGGGAATGGCACCGTCCCACATGTGCAGTTCGCGTTTCCCCGCGAGGTGATCGACGTAGAACCGCAGGTCGTACTTCGTGATCCAGTCGAGGCGGCCGGTCTTGGAACCGTTCCCGTCGATGCGATCCCAATCGACGAATGCTCCGTTATAGCCGCTGGCCACACTCCACTTCCCGGATTCATCGGTGTAGCCGATGCCCCACTGATGAGTCCACGGCATGTATACCCAACTCGGGAACGCCTTGCGGAGCCACGCAGCGTCTTGCTTCACCGGCTTGAAATCCCTGGAGGTCTTGACGTAGTTCTCGTACGGGTCGGGATCGGCCGCGGTCACCAGTTGTGAACCGAACACGATGGCCACCACAGATATCGTCGGCAAGATCCCTGTTCTCATCACCTGATTCACGAGTCCGGGTTGTGACGGTTCGGTACCGAACAAGACCGCGCCGAGACCACGCCAGTAGCCCAGCACGAGTGAGAAAGGTGACGCAATCATGATGATCTTTCCTTCTCGATTCCGGTTCATCGATGAACCCGACAGTTCACCCGTACTATCGCCAATCGTACCCTGTTCTGTGCCCATGCCCAGATCTCAGGACGTTATGTGGCATGAGTTGTGTAACTGTCTTTGAATTCTGACTGATATCCCATCACCAACCACGCGAAATTGCCGATGTCACGGGACTATCAATCTGGTGGTGGATATCCGGGGCTACAGATGCCCCAGCACTCTCCGAATTGTTCCATGTACAAAGACGTGATCATTGTTGGTGCCGGGTTGGCGGGTCTCTGTTGTGCTCGGCGACTTCAACAAGCTGGCATTTCCCCGGTGCTCCTCGAAGCGGCGGATGGTGTCGGAGGACGGGTGCGCACCGACATTGTGGAGGGATTTCGCCTCGACCGCGGATTCCAGGTACTCCTCACCAGTTACCCCGAGGCGAGTGCCGTGCTCGATTACACGACTCTCCAGTTGAGGCCGTTCGTTCCTGGCGCGTTGGTGCGCCACGGTGACCGCTTCCATTCGCTTTGCGACCCCTGGCGACGCCCGCTTGCGGCGCTTCGGTCGCTGGTCTCGCCGATCGGTTCCTTCGCCGACAAACTGCGTGTGGCTCGTCTGCGGTCTCGTTCTCTTGCGGGAAGCCTCGAAGACCGATTTCGCGATCACGAGACGACGACCCTCGAAGCGTTGCAAGTCGCCGGGTTCTCGACCTCAATGATCGACCGATTCTTCCGGCCATTTCTGGGAGGCATCTTTCTCGACCCCGAACTCAATACATCGAGTCGAATGTTCGGCTTTGTCTTCCGAATGTTCTCCCTGGGCAGCGCCTGCTTGCCGGCCGAGGGGATGGAAGCGATCCCTCGCCAGCTTGCTTCCGCCATCCCGGCCGAGAGACTTCGACTCAATATGCGGGTCGTGAAGGTTGAACCTGGCCGGGTCAGGCTCGAATCGGGCGAGGAATTGAACGCGCGGGCGGTCATTGTGGCGGTCGAGGGAAGGGCCGCGGCGGAGTTGCTTGGCCACGACATTCCGGCCGAGGGGCAGGGCGTCACATGTCTCTACTTTGCTGCACCGCGTCCCCCGATCAATCAGCCGATCCTCGTTCTCAACGGCGATGGCCGCGGCCCGATCAACAACCTTTGTGTGCCGACAGTCGTGGCTCCTTCCTACGGGCCGTCTGGTGAGAGTCTGGTTTCGGTAACCGTTCTCGGGACGCCATCGGATGCTGATCGTCTCGAGGGTGAAGTTCGCGAGCAACTCACGGACTGGTTCGGTTCCCCTGTGGCAAACTGGCGGCACCTGCGGACCTATCGCATCCCCTACGCACTGCCGCGCCAGGTTCCGCCAGCACTCGCTGTTCCTGAACGTGCGGTACGTTGGCAACCGGGAATCTACGTCTGTGGCGATCACCGCGACAACTCTTCCATCCAGGGGGCGATGGTCTCGGGTCGCCGCGCTGCAGAAGCCGTGCTGCAAGACCTTCAATCAACCCACCCCGCGACTGACACGAGGCGAGAATGAGCCAACTCGATCACGAACGCTACATGCAACGTGCGATCGCGCTGACGAGCCACACCCCCGATCGGCCGTTCGGTGCGGTGATCGTGGACCGCGTCACGAGCGGCATCGTTGCCGAAGGTTGGAACAAGTCCGAGGAGAACGCACTGTGGCACGGGGAGATCGACGCGCTGAACTCGCTGGTCAAGGCCGGTCGCGGCGGAGCGGGGAGTTCGTTGGTGCTCTACACAACCGCGGAGCCTTGCCCAATGTGCATGGCCGCGTGCTTGTGGAGTGGCATCGGCACAGTTGTATTCGGCACATCCATCCGATTTCTCATCGACATCGGCTGGCGACAGGTTGACATCCCCGCTGAAGAGGTTGCTCTGCGAAGCTCGGGCTTCGTCTGCGACGTAATTGGTGGTGTGTTGGAATCGGAGTGCAACGAATTGTTCCTGACCACGTCCCGCGCCGCACCGGGTCGTTGATGCTCGACGGCCGATTCGGAACGGCCACCGCTTTTAGAGGTCGTCGTAGCGGATGAACAACTCTTCGCCAGCGGCGATGTCACGCAGAGCGAAGTAGTCGTAGTTGACGTCGTGGGCCAGGTTCGGCTCGTCCGCGTCGTTCAGATACCAGCCGACACTCATCAGGTTGAAGTCCCGCGGCACGAAGCATTCGGTTTCATACCGCGTCACGAAGTTTTCTTTCACCTCCGCGGGCACATCCAGAGCTGCGAATTCTTCCCAGGTCAACCGCCGAACGTCATCGTTGCCGAACAGCCCTTCCAGGTATGCTCCCTTCGCGATGTCCGTGGTCGCGAAGACGCCAACACCCGCCCCCAGAATAGTGGAAGGCTTCAATCGGAAGTACAGCATCAGTTCGTCTTGTGAGTAGTGGTCTGTCGGCATCATATGGGGTTGCTGGCCCGAATCTTCCCGTGCCGTGAATCGTCTCCTTGGCTTTGTTCATGGATTCGGGAACTTTATCGGGCGCTCGGCATCGAAGTCTCCGAGGAAGTTCGCAAGTCTCTTCGGCTCGATTGTCAGCCACAGCAATGCTGTGGCTGTTGCACCACACCATTATCTCTGGCGCTTGTGTTGTTGCCGGATTCCAGTGGGACACCCGAAGGTGTCGTGCTGGGAATTGCTACGTCCGTGGTGCCGTTGGCCAGAACTTCGCTCGATAGGGGAAGTGATTCCCAGTAGGGGCTTTATTTGTCGGTGCTGGGTCGATTCGTCGGTGGCGTCGTGTCGTGTTGTTGTGCCGAGACCGCGACGCAATTTTCATCCCGCCCGCAGTGGGCAACTTTGAAGGAGATGGACCGTGAGTGAGAAGACACCAGAAATGGCCAACGGGCCCGCGGCCAGAGGTGCTGCGGCAGTGATCCGCCGTGTGGATGCCTCCGA
>PNLP01000099.1 GCA_013823135.1 Planctomycetaceae bacterium | reverse complement strand
GAATTGCCCTCGTCCGGTGCCCCATGCTCCGCGCCTGCCACGTCGCTTCCTGAGCAGGCCCAGTTTGGGCAGGCCGCCGGGTTGCGGGAAGCAGATTGGGTTTTGCGTCTTCCCCGGCCGCACCTCACGCACCAGCGGAGGAGTTTTTGCTGTCGCGTGCCGGTGGTGTCGGTCCAGATGACCCGAGCACAGTCGGATTGTCGGTGGAGAAGATCGGGCGGAGTGGTCTTGCGATGAGCGGTCACGTTGCGGCTTGCGAGTGATGCGAAGTGTGAAATGGTTTCACACTTCGCATCACTCGCAAGCCACACCCTGTACTCACGAGGGTCCGTGTAAAACGCTTCGGCAGAAGGGATTTTCGTCGTTCTCAATCCAGTAGCGGAGGCCGGGTTTGAACCGGCGACCCATCGCTTATGAAGCGATTGCTCTAACCACTGAGCTACCCCGCCTAACCTCATTCTTTTTACACCGTCTCCGTCGACTGACAAGACAACAATCTCGGCTTCCAGGTTCGGGCAGGGCAGATGGTTCTGCTTCGACGTGAAGGCGAAATAGAATCAGGGGTCTCCGGTCGGGCTCGATGCACACTCTCACTTGGAAGATCGGAGACAGCCTGAACTGAGTGTCACACTTCTTTGATCGGTCGTGGATCGTCGAGCAGATACACGGGTCGGCCGGTGTGGTCGTTCAGCGTAGTTTGCGGGTCGATTTCCAGCACGCGGTACAGCGTCGCCAGCACATTCTGCGGCGTGTAGTGCTCGCCAACAGGGCGTTCGCCGCGTGCGTTCGTCGCGCCCACGACCTGCCCGACTTCCAGTCCGCCACCGGCCAGAATCGCGAACCCGGATTGCGGCCAGTGGTCGCGGCCGGCCGTGGTCCCCTTCTGCGTGCCGACTCGCGGCGTGCGGCCCATCTCGCCCCAGATGCACACCACCACATCATTCGACAAACCGCGGTCGTGCAGGTCCGTGAGCAGTGCGTGAACCGACTTGTCGTACTGCGGCAGGATGGCCCGCAGGCACTCGAAAACGTGATCGTGGTGGTCCCACTGTCCGTTGCACTTCGACGCCATGCCGTGGTTCTGTGGCGTGATCGACACCACCGGAACGCCCGCTTCGACCAGCCGACGAGCCATCAGGTATTCCACGCCCTTGCCGTACCGTTCACGCACAGCGAGCGGTTCTTTCGAGATGTCGAAGGCGTCGCGGGCCACGTCGGTCGTCATCATCTCGAAGGCTTGCGCCGTGAACGCATCCATCCCCGCGCGGCTCCCCTTTGGGTCGTCGAGCGTGCGGCGAGTTTCGTCGAACGCCTTCAGCAGCGTGCGGCGTTCGCCGAGTTGTTCGAGGGTCACGGATTTCGAGCGGCCCAGACTCACGGCCCGTTCGCCGTGGATGTACGCTTCGTGAGCCTTGCCCAGGAATCCAGGGCCGCCGACGTGGTTCGCGTCGCCGATGTACACATACGGTGGCAGCGGGCTGTGAATCCCCGCGTCGGTTCGGAGTCGGCTCACGATCGACCCGATGCTCGGGCGATTCCCCTTGAGAGCGCCCGTGTACAGTTCGGGAGCCGTGTGGCCTTCTTGCTGGAACTTCATGTTTCGCACAATGGCGAACTTGTCCGCGATCTTCGCGTGCAACGGCAGCATCTCGGAGATGTGCATGCCGTTGACGTTCGTGCGGATCGGCTTGAACTCGCCGCGATACTCCTCGGGTGCCTCGGGCTTGGGGTCGTACATGTCGATGTGCGACGGCCCACCGTTGAGGTAGACCATGATGACGGCCTTGCCACGCGTCGGTCGGTCCTGGGCGGCGCGGGCACGCAGCACGTCGGCGAACGTGAGCCCGCCGACAGCCAGTGTGCCGGTTGCGATGAAGTTCCGGCGCGTGGGGTGGAACGTGAGCACGGAGAGCCCTCTCGCGGAGCGGTGCCCGCAAGGCACGAACTGGAATCGACCTCGCGAGCCTACCCCTTCTTGGGAAGGGGTGCCCGCTTGGATTTCTTCGGGACCACTGGCTTCTTCGGCTTGGTCGCCTTCGTGATGGCTTTCTTCGCGGCGGGCTTGGTGAGCTTCTTGGGCTCCGCTTTCGCAATGGGTGTGTCGCCAAGCTCGATGCCGAAGATCGCCCCCAGTTCGGACGTTGCGATCGTCGGGGCACTCCCCTTACCCTTGCCCTCGGTGGGAGCGGCGGGGATCGTCTGCTCGATCAATTCCAGGTGATCGACCGCCCGGAGTTTGAACAGCAACTCGGGCGAGGAATCCAAACGATTCCCGACGCCATACATTGTCGCGGCCACGTGCTTGCACATCCCCGCGTAGTCCGGGCAACTGCACCGCATCTTGATCTCGGTTGGCTTCGGGAACAGCCCGTCTTTGCGGTCCGTTACCGTCTCCATCACCGCGTTCGACAGCTTCCCTTGAAGTAGTTCGACAAGCGTGCCGATCTTCCCGGCGCACTGTTTCTTCAGAGCCAGCCACTGCTCCTTGGGGAGCGGGGTGATGTCGATCTTGATCTCGTATAGTTCCGACCCACTCACGAGGGCCGTGATCTGCCCCTTCTCGATCTTCAGATCCACGACCGAGCCGTTGCGAACGTAGGTTCGACCGCGGGGGAGGCGATTCGAGAAATCGCTGTAGCCCTCCAGATTCGTACACCACGCCTTGCCCCAGAAAGTCGAGGCGATGTTGCGGCCTTCGATGCGCACCGGCAACACGGGGACACCGCTCTTGGTCCGCTTCGCGACTTCCCGCGCGGCCGCCGCCCGCCGCTGAGCCACGGGGACGTAAGGGCGAAATCCATAGTGCCAGCTCATGTGGATTTCCTTCCTTGCATGCTTGCCATCGGAATTAGCTGTCGGTCGCCTGATTCAGGTCGAGCTTAACAAATTTTAGCAGCGTGTCATTGTCCATTTCGGTCAGCAAGGCTTCGCCGGAATCGTCGCCCCCGATAGCCTCGCCAGCGACGCGGCTCTTTCGCTCGATCATCTCGTCGATCCGTTCCTCGACCGTTCCCCTGCAGACGAACTTGTGAACCAGCACGTTCTTCGTCTGGCCGATCCGGAAGGCGCGGTCGGTCGCCTGATTCTCGACGGCCGGGTTCCACCAGCGGTCGAAGTGGATCACGTGTGCCGCCGCCGTCAGGTTCAGCCCGGTTCCGCCTGCCTTCAATGACAGCACGAAGAACGGCGGACCGTCCTCGCGCTGGAACTGATCGACGAGATCCTTGCGCTTCTTGACCGTCGTTCCGCCGTGGAGCACGAGTCCGGATCGCCCGAACAGCGGGGCGAGGAACCCGGCAAGCGGGTCGGTGATCTCGCGGAACTGCGTGAACACGAGCACCTTCTCCTGGCGGGCCGCGATCTCCTCGGCGAGTTCCGCGAGCCGCCGAAACTTGCCGCTGCGGTCGGCCGCATAGTCGTTCGTCCCGGCCACCTGCGCGGGGTGGTTGCAGATCTGCTTGAGCCGCATCAGTTGGGCCAGAACGATTCCCCGCCGCTGGATGCCGTCGCTGGACTTCAATTGCTGGGCGAGGTCATCGACGGCGTGTTGGTAGAGCGCCGCCTGATGCTTGCTCAAGGTGCAGTAGGCACGCACCTCGGTCTTGTCCGGGAGGTCCGCGATCACCCGCTTGTCGGTCTTCAGTCGCCGGAGAATGTACGGCCGGACGAGGGTTCGCAACGGCTCGAACGACGGGACCGGGGCACTTTCCAGTCGCTTCACGAACGTGCCGAATTCCTTGGCCGTGCCCAGCAACCCGGGGTTCAGGAAGTCAAACAGCGACCAGAGGTCCGACAGGCGGTTCTCGATGGGCGTGCCGGTCATCGCGATCCGACTGCCAGCGGTCAGTTCCTTCACCGCGCGAGTCTGCTTCGTGCCGGAGTTCTTGACCGCTTGAGCCTCGTCGAGGATCGCCACACGCCAGCGGTGTGCCTTCATCCAGTCCGTGCGAACGAGCATTCCGTAGGTCGTGACGACCAGATCGACCTTGGCGGCAGTGGCAGGCCCGACATCGCCTGCGGTCCCTTCCGATGGGTGAGCCACAGCGAAGGAGAGACCCGGTGCGAACCGCGCGAGTTCCGACTTCCAGTTCGCAATCAGTGACGCCGGCACGACGAGGAGGCTCGCGGAGTTCTGCTTGTCCCGCTTCAAATCGAGGAGCAGCGCGATCACCTGAACGGTTTTGCCGAGGCCCATGTCGTCGGCCAGACACGCCCCGAGGCCAAGGCGTGCGACGAACCGCAACCACGAGTACCCGGTTCGCTGGTACGTGCGAAGAGTTGCCGTCAGGCCGGGCGGTGCCGCTTCCTGGCTGGTCTCTGGTGAACGGAGTCGCGTCAGGATCGAATCGAGTTCCGGGCCAGCCGTCAGGCCCGACCATTCGCAAATCGCCGCTGCGGAATCGTCCTCGTTCTTGCGGGCGAGATTCGCCCCCGACAGCAACCGCATGCCATCGAAGAAGGAGATCCCTTCCCGGCGGGCATCTCGTTCGACGGACTTCCAGTGGGCGAGCGCTTCCTTCAACTTCTCGCGATCGATCTCGACCCACTTCCCCCGAAGCGGGACAAGGCCGCCGCTTGCTTCGAGCAACTCCGCGATTTCTTCCGGCCCGAGCGGTTCACCGTCGAGGCTCACATCGATCGAGAAGCTCAGCATCGCATCGAGGCTGATGCCGGCCGTGTTCTTCGAGTCGATCTTCACGCTGACGCGGGGGCGGGGCGGCGTCCGGGCGTTCCACCAGTCGGGGACGCGGACGATCAACCCGCTGGACTCGAACAGCGGCACGGCCCGGAGGAAGTCGTAGGCATCGCGCGGAGTCCACGCGAGGGGGTGATAGATCTCCCCGGAATCAACAAGCCGGCGAATCAGGTCCGACGACTCGGCGGCTTTCGAAACCGGGAGGAGCAGCGTCAGCATCGCCTCGCGGTTCCGCGCCCCGGCGTACTCCCGGAGTGCCTGCCCCAGTGGTTCGTGCTTGACCTTCCCTTGTGGCGTCAGCCCGTTGGCGAACGTGGCCAGGAAGGCGAACGGGTAGTCGGGGTTCCGCTTGTTCTCAGCCAGGTGGAACGTCACGCGGCCGACGGATCGCCACCGGGGGCTCCTCGCTCGCAAGTAGTCCTGCGCCCCGCCCGGGTGCGACTGGATTTCGCTCCGAACGAGGGTGTCGAGGTCTCGCCACCAACCCGCGAGGACATCCGCGTTCAGGTACTCCGCCCCGGTCATGGGTGGGGCCTGAAGGACTGCTTTGTCGAGGTCGGCGGTTGGGGGCGGGAGTTCGGGAACGGCTCCACTTGGGGCCGCGGCCACGGCGTTCCAGAGGTTCGCGAGGTATAGCCGTGCAATCGAACGGGCGAAATCGAACGCCGCAGGAAGAGCGGCGTCTGCGGCGTCGCTTGCGGACTCCAGCATCCCATGGGCCGGGCTCGTTCGATACGCCTCGACCACCGATTTGGGGAGCGTGGGGTCGGCCGGTTCGAGGGGCGTTTCACGAAGGAGGAGGTGCCCTTGTGGTGTGATCGTCAGATTCGGCATCGGGCAGCACTCGCACGGGTTCCGAGGGCGATGACTCCAGTTGGTTTAGCAGGTGGAGTCATCACGAATTGACATCGCTCGATTCAATCACGTGCCAGCCCTCGAACCCGCCGAAAGTCAGGTTCCCTGATAGACGGTGTAGTTACCCCGTGCGGGCCGTTGTATGACATCTTGACGGCGTGCAATCTCCCTCCTTCGCTGAGTTCACTCCTCCGAATCCAAGAGGCTTCCCATGCGCTGCTTCGCTGGCATTCTTGCTGCTCTGGTGTCGATTGTGTTCGTGGGATGTGGGTCGGATACCCAGAGTTCCAGAGTGAAAGACAAGCCAAAGCCACAAGTGCTGACAGTTGACGAATTCTATGCAGATACAAACAAGGAGGAGCGTGATCTTCGATTGGTTGGTCAGTTGAAATCGTGGAAGAGCAATCCGGCCATAACATCGGGTTCCTCGGATTTCCAGGCAACGATAGCCGGGGAGAAAGGGAAGACGTGCACGATCTTCGTGCCAGGTGAACCGAAGCCTCAACAACCCGGCGAAGCCGATGCTCCGAAGGCTGGTAAGTGGATCATCATTGATGTAAGAGGGAGCAACATACCCGTATCGAGAACGAACGGGGAATTTACAAAGGGGAGTTTGTTTCGAAGTGGCTTCGAAACACTGGAAGAAGCTTTAAAGGCAGCGGGCCGGTGAGCATCAACCCGTGTTCTGATCGGTTGAGGCGATGGCGGTTGTGGCTTCATCAAGTCTCAACCGCCTTTGTCATCAGTCCTGCCCAGCCACCTTCCTTCGCTTTTCCCACGACGTACACACTCACATTCTTTGCCCCGACCTTCACTACCTTCGGGGCACTCAGCACTCCCTTGATGACTCCGAGCAGCACCTGATACTGCTGGGCAATTGCCTTCTCCTCGTCGCCATACCAATCCAGATCCGCGACCAGCGGGGCGAAGAATTCGTCCAGTGGCTTTTCGCTGACGGGACTCCCTGCCTTGTGCTTGCCCAACTTCTGCACCGCCTCACCGGTTACTTCGCCCGTTGCCGTGGGCCAGTTGAACGCGGTCCACGGGGCATCGGTCTCGCTCTGGAAAGTGAGTCCGACGCTGGCCTGTTGCAGTGCTGTCACGGTTGCCGTGGTGGGCATGGTCAATCTCCAGGGAGGGACTTGCCCACGGGTGGGATTTTGGTGTCGTCGACCTTCGCTTTGAGTGGGTCGGCGATCGGAGCGGGAACGCGGTCGAAGAACGTGTAGCCGGTTAGCGTCTCCACGTCCTTCACACTCGTGCGATACTTCGGCCAGTTGTGACCAATGCTCTGATCGTTGGGCATGATGATGGCGATGATGCGGGTGTTTTGCCCGATCTTCGCCAGGTCTTCGGCGGTCCCCGTTCCGTTCTCGATCACTGCCATGACCTTCCAGCACTTCGCCGGTACAGTCACTTTCCCACCGGCGCCGATTTTCTCGGCGGGCCCATTCGTGCCTTCCCCGCCCATTCCCTGAACTCCCGCAGTGATGTAGAGCACGCTCCCCTTGTGAACCAAATCGCGCGAATACTCCTCGAGATCGTTCCAGCCTCTCTGGTTGAGGTGCGGCGACTGGGGCGCGATGTTCGTCATCACGAATGTTGCCTTGGCCATCTCCTGGGTGGCCGTGCGGTCGGACCTGGGGCACAGATGGCCTCGGTCGAATCCGCTGTTCGTGTAGTCACGCGGTACGATTCGCGGGAAGCCTTGTGGGAGCGCCGCATCGGGGTAGAACTCGACCCGGTCGCCGGGGCCGAAGTCGGATTTTTGCAAGCACCAACTGACCCAGTTCGGAGTTCCCTTCGTTCGGTTGTAGCTCAATGCGAAGTAGGGTTTTCGCATCAGGTAGTTGTCGGGGTCGTGTGTATCGTCAACCGCCCGACTGGGATTCCCCAGGAGGAGGTGGATACTTGGGTCAGATTCGGATGGTGCTCGCTCAGAATTGCCCGGCGGGTGGTGCTTCCGCTCATTGTTGATGAGCCACGAAAGTAGAGCAATCGCGGCGACCAAGATTGCCGCCAGTCCCTGGCGAGTCTGTTTGTCCATGGGGGCATCCTGCATGAGGCGAGGTTAGAGGAGATGTTCTACAGCATCGGTGAGCAATCGCTCACCCTTGCAGCCCGATGCCCTCATTTCAGCACCAGGAGTTGTGTCACGATGCACACGGTTGGATTGTGTTCACAAAGCAACTTCTATGCGACCAAAGATCAGAGTCACCTGTGTCCACAACAATGTGTAGGCGGGAATGTCCATCCGAGATTTCACCGCTGGGAATCCTCGGTTAAGTTCAAGCTTTCACCGATCTGCGAAGGAGTCTTGGCCGTGCCAGTGTTGTTCACGTCATCACAATTTCCATCGCCCCGGCAGGCGGACGCCATCGCCCCCGAGGGTCTTGGATTTCTCGCCGCTGCGGCAGATTCGCTCGGTGTGCCCGCGAATTCGCCGACCAACGAGTGGCCCTACAACCTGCTGTCGCAGCGGGCGGTCGCGTTCGGAAGCGGCAGGATCGCTCGGGCGGGCGATCCGGTCGTTCACGACTACGACCCGGCCGAACTGGAGCGGTGCCACCAGTTCGCTGCAGAGGTCGCCTCCAGGCTTCGAGAACTCCCGGTGCGATCGCTCACCCTGGGTGATATGCAACCGTTCTGCTTACCCGCCAACCGCAACGATCCCGCTCCAACGGAACTCACTCCCGACGTGGTCCGCGCCGCGTTCCGCGACACTCTGCACCCGTGGGTCGATATCCGCATCGAACCCCTCAGTGCTTGCTCGGCCCGCGACATCTTTCAGGAAACGTCCGTGTGCGGCTTCAAGAGGGCTGACGTCCAGCGGCACAACAAGATTTGGGCCGAGCTGACCAAATGGTACACGAAACACCCGGACCTCGGTTCCGGTTGGTTCGTGACTGTTGAGAACGCCCTGTGGGGCTATCGACCACTTCGCTTGATCGTCGGGCTGACCAGGGCCGGCAGTCTGGTCGGGGCCGCGAACGTCGGTGAACCGTTCGGGCAAGCCGCGCGAGTTTCGGCGATCGAGTGGCGTGCCTCCATGCTGGACATGGACCGCCCTGGTATATGGAAGGTCTGGATGCAGCCCGGCACCGCTCAACTGCGGGCGCGTGTCATTCTCCGCACCTTCGGTCCAGATGTACTTGGCCCGTGGGCTGAAGCAACGGCGGCGGACGCCAAGAAGTTGAAGCCGAAGGAGCGAGCACTGTTCTGGCGGGTGGCGTTCCGTCAACTCACCCCGCAGCGAACGCTCTCTCTCTCCCCCGCGTGGGGAACCGTTCACCGTTGCATCGGAAGAGGGGGGCTGGCGCAAGACACGTCAGGCCCTCAAGCGTTCTTCTGGATGCCACTCGGGGAGAACGACAGAAGCGGTGAGTGGCGCTACACGCTCAACCCCGACGAGGCACGCACGGTTGCGACCCGGCTCGCCGCAATCGATGCGACCGAGTTCCGTCGGCGGTACGATAACTTGCGAGCAACCGACTACGCCCCGCACATGAGCGAGGCAGACTTTCAGGCCACACTCGAAGTTTTTCAGTCCGTGAAGGAACTCTATCAACAGGCAGCCGGCCACTCTGCCGTGGTGGTGGAACTCACGACTCGCATGGATGAAGAACTTCAGGCCGAAACCGCTGGCTCGGGCAAAGCGACTGTGAAAGCAGAGAAGAACCCCTCCGGAAAACGCGGCAAATCCCCAAAGGCTGCCGGCGTTGTGACCGACTGCATCCCGAACAACGAAATGCTCGCCCCACTGCTTCAATGCCTGGACAACCTCGGCGACGAGGACGGCACCGAGTGGCCGCGCACCGACCTGTCCATCGCGACCGTGCGATACACGTGCGGAACGATCGCCCGCGAAGGTGAGGAGGTCGAACACCGCCACGATTCGGGCGAACTGGAACGGTGCCGAACCCTGGCGACCGAAGCCGAACGGTTGCTGAAGGCGTTGGTGCCACCACACGACGCGGGCGGGCCGTACCTCGCGTTCTTTCGCACCGCCAACACCGGCGACCCTGTGCCCGCTTCGTTCTCCGAGGAGTTCGTCCGCACCACCCTGTTCAACGGGACGATCAATCCCGAAGTGGGGGTCAGCGTCGAGCCGTTGACCGCCGAGGCGGTTTGGTACGACGGGTCAGCCGGGGCGGCGACATTCGTGGATTGGCTCCGCGGGCAACCGGGGTTGCACGGGTTCGCGTTTATCAAGATCGGTCTGAACGAGGATTCGGGCGGAGCGTCCCACCCGCGTCTCGCAGTGGCTCTGACGGACCGAGGGAGCGTGGTTGGAGTGTGCGGGTACGTGATCTGGGCCTGATTGGTGCGAGTATGGGGTGAGCAACTGGATGATGGCACGCAACCTGGATCCCACGATGGCAGGTATGCGAGCACTTCCGCGAAGTCGCTTGACATCGCGTTGTCCCGACTGCTCACACTAGCAGTCGGGGTTTCATCGTTCTTACTTGAAACGGGAGTGTATCGGAATCGAACCGACTGGGGGCGTTGTTCACACCCCCCACAGGTTTTGAAGACCAGGGCCGGCACCAGCCGTGCAAACACTCCCAGAGCGAGAACGTCGTGCGGTAACCGCAGGGTTACCGCACGGTGACGGTCGTCATCACGGGCTGATGCTCTCGACAAGCCACTGGCCGAGGCTCGCACCCTTGACCAGTTTCAGCGTGTAGGTCGCCTTCGCGCCGCCACTCTTGGTGACCTCCACCTTGAACGTGCTGTCGCCCGCCGGCAACACCGAAACCGATTCCGCACCAGTGCCGATCTCCCCCATTTTCAGTCCGAGTTGCCCTGGGCTGTAGTCGTAGCCCTTGGCCTTGTCGCCGTCGAACGGGGTGGCCCACGACTTCCGCAACGCTGGGGTCAACCCGGCGGCAACGGCCGCGATCCGCTGGTCGTGCGGCATCGCGTCCTTGTCGCAAATCGCCCCGACGATCGCCGAGGCCGCGAACACCTGCAGCATCGCGTCGGCAGTGGCAGCGACCCCGCCCACGGTCACTGTTCCCGACGTGCTTGCAACGGAAGACAGGGACAGCCAGTCCACCTTCCACCCGTCGCCTTCCCTGACCATTCGCAGGAAGTACGTGCCTCCGGTAAAGTTCCCGCGGAACACGGCCACGTCACCAGCCTGCGACGACTCCGCCATCGGCCCCATCCCGCTGAACTTGGCCCCGACCGCTCGCAGCCAGGCTTCGGCTGAGTCCGAACTGTAGCCCTTCGCCTTGTCACTGTCGAACACCACTGGCAACCCGATCAGTTTCACGAACCCGGACGAAAGCTGGCTGGCCTTGGCGGCCTGGGCTCCCACTGCCGAGAGGAAATCGACCGCGTCCTTCCCGACACCCGCCTTCGTGTCGATCTTCTCGGGGGTCTTGATTTCGGGAGTCGGGTTGGGGTTGGCAATCGGGTTGGGGTTGGTCCCGTCCTTCTTGTCCTTGTCCTTATCTTTCTTGTCGCCCTTGTTGGCGGCGGGCTTGGGCGCACACCCGGGCAGGGCGAAGAACAGACCGAACGTGAGCGAGAGCGCGGCTATCGAGCGGCACATCTTGGGAGTCGTCATGACGCGGGCACCTTTCCGGAGGTTGAGCATTCAAGTAGTTGGAGGTCTGAGGTCGACCGATTGCTGGCCGGGGAGAGTGAGGAAGCCTGACACGCGACAGGAGAAATTGGCTACCCGATCGATTGGCACAACGGCTGCCAGATGCGACAGCCGTTGTGCCAGCATCGGTTTGTTTTACTTGCTGAGTTCGACGATCAGCTTCGCGGCCGCGGTCAGGTCGGAGGCGGTCTTCAGGGTCGGCAACTCGGCTGCAGCCGCGGCCAGGATGCCACGCGCCTTCTCGACCTCGTTCCCTTCCAGTCGCACGACCACGGGAACCTTGAACCCCACTTCCTTGCCGGCTTTCACGAGCGCATCAGCGATCGTGGCGCAGCTTGCGATGCCGCCGAACACGTTGACGAGAATCCCCTTCACCTTCGGGTCCGAGAGGATGATGCGGAAGGCCTCGATGGCCCCCTCGGCCGTCACGCCGCCGCCCACATCGAGAAAGTTCGCGGGGTTCCCACCGTGGTACTTCACGATGTCCATCGTGCCCATGGCGAGGCCGGCGCCATTCACCAGACAGCCGATGTTGCCGTCCAGTTGGATGAAGTTGAGGTTGGCCTTGGCCGCCCGCACTTCCGCCGGGTTCTCTTCGTTGAGGTCGCGGAGTGCCTCGACGTCTTTGTGGCGGAACAGGGCATTGTCGTCGAAGTCGATCTTCGCGTCGAGCACGACCACGTCGCCCTTCTTGGTGATGGCGAGCGGGTTGATCTCGGCGAGGCTCGCGTCCTTGTCCAGCAGCACCTTGACGAGGGCCGTCATGATCTTCTCGGCCTTCGCGACCTGATCGCCGGTGAAGCCGAGTTCGTAGGCGACGCGGCGGGCCTGGAACGGCTGCAAGCCGTTCTCGGGCGACACGGCGACCTTCAGAATCTTCTCGGGGCTGTGGTGCGCGACTTCCTCGATGTCCATGCCGCCCTCGGCGCTGGCCATCAGGATGGGAACGCCGGTCGCACGGTCCATCACGACGGCGACGTAGAACTCCTTCGCGGGCTCGGCGTCGGCCTGCACGATGAGCGTCTTGATCGGCTGGCCTTCGGGGCCGGTCTGCTTGGTGACGAGTGAGTGCGAGAGCATCGCGGTGGCGACGGCCTTGGCCTTCTCGCGGGTGGGGCAGAACTTCACGCCGCCGAGCTTGTCGGCGTAGCCTTTGAGCTGCCCGGCACCACGACCGCCCGCGTGAATCTGAGCCTTCACCATGGCCCCGGTGCCGCCGAGTTGGTCGAACGCGGCCGCGGCCTCGTCGGGGGTGGTGACGACGATGTGCTTGGGGATGTTGGCCCCAGCGGCGGCGAGCAGTTCCTTGGCCTGATACTCGTGGATCTTCATCAGCAGCTCCGGCGGCCCGACTTGGGGTGATGTGCGACAGGATTCAGATTCTCTGGCCGTTATATATCCCGAGCCGACGTCCGCACACAGCCGAGCCACCTGCGGGTGAGAAAGAGCAGTACAGTAAGGGGACGTGGGTCGAGAGCACTGGAAACGGCTCGCCGGGCTACTAAGATGGGAATGTCTGCAACGCGCCTGTAGCTCAGTTGGTAGAGCACGAGACTTTTAATCTTGTGGTCCTGGGTTCAAGTCCCAGCGGGCGCACTGAAATCAAACCCTGTCAGCCGAAGCAGTTGCTAACTCTGAGGTGTTCTCGGACGCGGTCCAAAGACAACGGGTAATGGTGTACATCGTACACCACAACTCCGGGTGTTCTATGCCGCGACCTCGCAAGAGCGTCCCCGTCTACTCCCATCACAAGGCAAGCAACCTCACTTATGTTCGCCTCCCAGATGGGGAGGGCGGACGCCGTGTTGTCTACCTCGGACGATGGGACTCGCCAGAAAGCCACACCGAATACCGGCGAATCTTGGCGGAGCTGCAAGCCAATCCGGATCGTCCTCCCACGGTTATTCAGCGGGTACACGTTCCGGTTGTGGACGAAGTGCTGGCCGCGTTCATGCGGTTCGCGCTCACCCACTACCGAACTCCGGACGGCAAACCCACCGGCGAGATTACCAACTTCAAACAATCCCTCGCCCCGCTCCGTGCGCTGTATGGTTCTTCGCCCGCCGCGGAGTTCGGGCCTCGCGCTCTGGCGGCGGTCAGACAACGGATGGTTGACGATGGCCTCTGCCGATCCGTCGTGAACCACAGCGTTGATCGCATCAAGCGAGTGTTCAAGTGGGCGACCGCTGAGGAAATGGTTCCCGTCGCGGTGTACCAGTCGCTTCGCACCCTCTCCGGTCTTAGACGCGGGCGAACAGAAGCCCACGAGCCGAAACCAATCAAGCCCGTCGATCCTGCTCACGTTGCCGCCACGCAGCCCTTTCTCACACGCCATGTCCGGGCAATGGTCGAGTTGATGCAGCACACCGGCATGAGGCCGGGGGAAGCGTGCAAGTTCCGGATCGGCGAGGTGGACCGCTCGGGAGACGTGTGGACGTTCCGGCCCAGGTACCACAAGACCGCACACCACGGCCGTAACCGAACCATTCACCTCGGCCCGAACGCTCGCGCTGTGCTGCAGACTTTCCTGATCGGCGATAAACCACCTCCAACCGGATGGGATGGTGTTGACCTCGTCGGCGATCACACGGGCCGCTTAGTCATGGCGGACGCATTTCAGGAAGCCGGTCGAGATCGCGATGCTGGTCTGCTCCGTGAGCTCGATCGCCGGGTTGTACTCGTCGGGGTGTGTGTCGTTGATCCGATGGCCCCGGTGTTCTCGCCAGCTCGGGAAAGGGAGGAGAGGTATCGGGCGAAACGGGAGAAGCGAAAAGGCAAAGTGCAGCCCAGTCAGGTTAGCCGCAAGAAGAAGAACCCGAAGCGTGCACCGGGTGAAGAATACCGAACGCACGCGATCACTCACGCTGTTCGGCAAGCAGCTATCCAGGCCGAGACGTCTCACTGGCACCCGAACCAACTTCGGCACCTGTGGGCAACCGCGGTGCGTCGCCAGTTCGGTCTCGAAGGCGCAGGCGCTTCGCTCGGCCATGCGAAGATGTCGTTCACGGAAATATACGCAGAACGCGATGACGCCCTGGCAGCGAGGATCGCGGCCGCGATGGGGTAAAGGCATGCAGCGCGGGGAGTGGGATTCGCACCCACGGCTTCGGGGGATTAGCCCGACGAGTTGTCTGCTACTCCATCCCCGCACCCGTGACTTACGACGAACGTGGCAATCAGACCACGTATTGCAAACCAAGCCAGACCAACTGTGACCCTCGTTCACCTCGAACGAGGGTCACTTCGTTTTGGGCATCACCCCAAGTCGCAATGTCCGATTATGCGGGCCACCTTCCGAGACACTTCGCAACTTTCCGAAAAATCCGTCGCAAATGATCTTCCAGACACCGGCGCCGTTCTGCATACACGGTGGCAGATCGCCACAATCGTGTCATTGACCAACCAATGACGCAGACAGATAGCTACACGTTTGGATTGGCAAGCATGTCCACATTCACAAAAAATCCCCGCGTTGACTCGACCGCAGACCGCATTGAGCGTCTTGTTTCCGAGAAGCTGATCGACATGAAGGCAGCGGCCCAGTTCTACACCAGCACCACTCACAAGGCCACGGCGATCAGGCACGCCACCAAGGGCGTCCGGCTTGCTGACGGCAGCACCCTGAAGCTCGAGGCGATCATGGTCGGCGGCCGCTTGATGACAAGCCGAGCGGCTGTCCTGCGGTTCTTCGCCGCACAAAACGCAACTCCCACGACCGAGCCCGCGCCACTTCCGCGATCGCCCCACGCCCGAAACCGCGCCGCCCAAGCTGCGGCCGAGGAACTCGATGCGCTGGGAGTGAAGTGACAAGAGGAGCTGGGTGCAACTTCACGAGGAGAAGGCCAATGCTGTCTGAGGTTCCCATTAGCTCCATCACGATCGGCGACCGGTTCCGCAAGGATCTCGGCGACCTCTCGGAACTTGCCGAGAGCATCGACGCCATCGGCCTGCTTCACCCCATCGGCATCACCCACAGCCGCGAGTTGGTCTACGGCCTGCGTCGGCTACGTGCGACTGAGCGCAACGGTGGCGACACCATCACAG
>PNLP01000098.1 GCA_013823135.1 Planctomycetaceae bacterium | reverse complement strand
TCAAACGCCCGCAGTCGAGTTCGGGCCTTTGGCGTTGAAAGCCGTGCATGCGGCGATGCTCGGGCGGGATTGATGCCAGTCACTCGTGAATCAGAGGATCGCTCGCGTTCGCCGAATCATCAAGTCGGCCGCTGGCGAGCATATCATCCCGTTCACGGTATCCGCAACTCGTGGGGAACTTCAATGCTACGTCTGGCTGCGGCGGATGAACGAGATCATGGCCGGGAACTTCGAGTTGCGGGCGTTCCGGTTCACGCTTGGGGACGACACCCACTGCTTCCTACACACCCAGTGCCGCTGGTGGGCGGCGATGGATGAGGCCTTCTCGAAGGCAGTACGCGAGTGTTCGCAAAGATCACCCACCTGGCGGTCCAATCTCCCCTGAGCAAACACCGCCGGGGCGGGCGAGTCACTGCGGAGTCACTGACAGGCTTTTGTCGATGCCGCCGAAACCGATCACTGAGCGTGCATGTGTAGGCGAGTCACTGCGGAGTCACTGACAGGCTTTTGTCGAGGTCGATTACCAGCGGGGCGGGCGAGTCGGTCACGATAACTTCAAGTGGTGTGGCGTCCGTCGAGCGATTCCAAAAAAAGCAAGATTTCGACATTCTGACGACGAGTTGGTTGATTCGAGCGGATCGCCGAGTTCCGGGAGCGTTGCCGATACCTTGCGACCGACCAACACCATTTGCGGGCCGCGCAATTCGCAGGCGGTTTGCTCGGACAAATAAATTCACACTTTGGCATTGAAAGAATCGTGGCCGTCGAGCGAACCACTTGCGATGTGGAATGGTTCCACATTTCATTGTGAGGCCGCCGGGGTGCACCGCGGAGTTTCCGAAACCCGATTGGGCTGGTTCCAGTCGGCCACACTCGATCACGGGATGCCGAACCCGACGTTGCCTTTGGTGACGGATTCGGGGCTGACCTTAGTGGCTTCGTTTCGCAACCACGGCACAACCGCGGCGGTTTCACCACTGCACACTGCAACGAGGGATGTGACACATGGTTCGGACAGTTCTCCTACTTGGTGCGATGCTCGCTGTAACCCACCCGTCGGCGTGGGGCGAGGAGAAGAAGGCTCCTGCGACCCGGACGCTCCAAGCGGATGCCAAGCTCTTGGCATCGGTGAAGGAGTGGGCGGCCGAGGATGTTCCGGCGGTCGTCGACGGGAAGAAGGTCAAGGTGAACTTCAGTCTTTATTTCATGGCGAAGGAGGGGAAGTCGGGTGGGGACATCACGCTGAGCACCGGCAGCGACTCGTTCGACGTGTCGTTCGAGTTGGTCGAACTCAATGGAAAGCGCTTTATCAAGGTTCCCCCAATCGAGTTTCTGAAGAACCCTGGGTTCATGCTGGAATACACGGTCGAGGCAGACAAAATCACCGTGAAAAAGAGCAAGGCATCCTGGGGCAAAACGGTGATCGACTTCGGCGACGGGGTGTCCCTCAAGCCGGTCAAGTAGCACGCCACCTCAGGAACTTCAACCGAGTCTGAAGCCTCGCAACATCGGTTGAAGTCGGGTGGTTGGCGTCTCGGCGCAGACCCCAAAGGTCGGAGTTGGAACGCCACCTCGCGGACCACGCGGTGCACCCCGCCGACGTGGTGCCGTGGGAGCAGGCCACTTCCACCGCACCTGCCAGGCGATCAGCATGACGATCTGCTGATGGCTTGCATATCTCGCAAATTGCGACGCACGGGGCTTCGCAATTTCATTCCGAGTCAGACCAAGACATGAAGTACGCGATCACAGTTGCCATGATGGGTCTCGCGGTGTTTGCGCAGGCCCGGACATCGGCAGATAGACTCCGCGCGGTGGAGAATGAGGCGGTTTAGCGAGTCGCCCGCGTTAACGGGCGGGTGATTGGTTGAACCCGCGCGTTAACGCGGGCGGCTCGCCAAGAGTGGATCGGAGTCCGGCATCGTTCTTGGCCGAGTGCGGTATACATGCTTCTGGACATCAGTCTTCACCATCTACTCTGGAACTTGCGAAGCAAGTAATGTAGCCATGAATCGTTGATGCGGAATGCCGGAACTGATCTCGAGGAGACGCCCATGTTGGTGGCAGTGTCTTGCGGTTGCGGCCATTCATTTACAGTGCCTCAATCCACCACTGAGGCAGCAACGGTCGGAACGGTCTTCTGTCCTCAGTGTCAGTCCGTGCTGCGGTTGCCGGATGTCACCAACGAACCTCCGAGCACAGTGGCTAGTCACCAACCGGCCCCCGTGGATGCTGAAACACGATCGCTGGCGGGGATGGTTGCCCTGAGTCAACAGTACACACTCTCTCAGACCCCCAACCTTGCAGTAGCAGAACAGACGAGTCCGCCGGACACCCTACCAGAGGGATCGCGAAGCGGCAGCCAAGAAGTACCGGTCGTTGCAAGCCAGGCGAATCCGCGGGACACGCCACCAGCGATACCCGGCTATCGAATCGACGGCGAGTTGGGTCGTGGCGGAATGGGAGTCGTCTACAAGGCCGAAAACGTCGCTCTCAAGCGGACTGTGGCCCTCAAGATGATCCTCGCCAGCGGTCACGCGGGATTCCAGGAACGCGAACGGTTTCGGACGGAAACCGAGGCCGTCGCACGCTTGCAACACCCGAACATCGTGCAAATTCACGAGGTCGGCGAGTACAGCAACCAACCTTACTGCGCACTCGAGTACGTTGAAGGCGGCACGCTCGCTTCCAAGATTTCCGGCAAACCGCTCTCGCCTTCCGATGCCGCACGAACAGTCGAATCGCTGGCGCGGGCCATGCACATGGCTCACAGCCGCAACATCATCCACCGCGACTTGAAGCCAGCCAACGTCCTGATCTCGGCCGACGGCACACCCAAGGTGACAGATTTCGGACTTGCCAAGCGACTCGACGACGACAGCGGGTACACCCAGGCTGGTGCGATCATGGGCACGCCCAGCTACATGGCACCAGAACAGGCCGAGGGCGAAACGAACTCGGCTGGCCCGGCAGCGGACATCTACGCGCTCGGGGCGATCTTTTATGAATGTCTCACCGGGCGACCTCCGTTCAAAGGCAAATCGGTCCTCGATACGCTTCAGCAAGTGCGGTCACAGGAACCGGTGCCGCCTTCTCGTGACCATCACCGAGTGCCAGCCGACCTCGAAACCATCTGCCTGAAGTGTCTCCAGAAGAAGCCAGAAAAACGCTACGCCAGCGCCGAGTCGCTGGCCGACGACCTCCGCCGTTGGCGGCTCAACGAACCGATCGAGGCTCGGCCGGTTGGGAGAGCGGAACGCACCTACAAATTGATGCGGCGCAACCCCGCGATCTCGACCCTCCTCGCGATCGTGGTGATTGCGGTGCTGGGCGGCTTCGCCGGCACATACGCCAAGTACCTCGACGCGATAGAGCAAGAAGCAATCGTCGCACGCAAGGCGGTCGATCTCGCTGAAGCCAACGGCCGGCTCGACGAAGCTCTGAAACAACAAGCGGTGCTCATTGGGGAATTGAAACGGGAAAAGTTGGAAGTCGAGAAGCAGACGACTGCGGTCAAGAAGCAACTCGCTCGCGCGGAGTTTGTGGCCTACGCCTTTCGGCTCAATGATGCTGCCAGCGATCTCGCGCGAGGCGATTTCGGCCATGCTTCGACCGTCTTGGCTGCGTGCAACGCCGAACAGTGCGGTTGGGAACACGAGTATCTGCTCGGGTTATGTCGAACGCCGTACCTCAGTTCCGTCTTCGATCGTCCGTTCCACACCAGGGTGATTCGTGATGTCGCAATCCGTCACGATGGGAAGCGTGTCGTATCGGCATCCGACGACAGCACCCTCAAGGTGTGCGAGGTAGAAACCGCGAGAGAACTGTTCACGCTCAGCGGCCACAAGGGCACCGTCAACGGTGTGAGTTACAGTCCGGACGGGACACGCATCGCGTCGTGCAGTGGCGACATCCGCAACAGCCCAGGCGTCGTGAAAATTTGGAATGCCGACACCGGGCAAGAAGTGTTCACGTTCACGGGTCACAAGGCGGTCGTGTACTGCGTGTGCTTCAGTCCGGATGGCAAGCATATCGCGTCGGGTGACCAGCAGGGCAATGTGATTATCTGGGATGTCGAGTCGGGGCAGCCAATTCACACATTGAAGTTATTCGAACACAACACGAGTCGCGTTTGTTTCAATCCGCTCGGGGGGCAACTCGCAGCCAGCGGCGAAGGGTCAAAGATCAAGATCTGGACGCAAGTTGGCACCCAAACAACAACGGCCGAGCTCAACGGCCACAAGTCGGAGGTGAGTTGCCTGAGTTTCAGCAGCAACGGAGACCGATTGATTTCCGGCGCGACTGACGGAGGGAGCGAGTTAAGAGTCTGGAATCTCCGGAACCTGCCGCAGAGTACGGAGATCAAGGTCAAGACCACGGGCATCGCGGGTGTGACGTTCCTTCCCGGAGAGTCTCTGATTTGCGGAGTGACACAAGACGGTCTTGTGATCTTGTGGGATGCGAGTTCGGGATCACAAGTTGCCATGCTCGACCGGATGACCGACGGCGGCGTGACACGCGCCTGCTTCTCGGCCGACCGTACCCGGATCGCCGCGAGCACCTTCAAGGGTCTCGTGGCCATATCCGACTTCCGACCCGATGCGAATCCACTCGTCATCAACGCCAGCAAGGAGTTCATCACCGACGCCGCCATGAGTCCGGATGGCACCCAAGTCGCCACGGCGGATCGACTCGGTGACATCAAACTCTGGGACGTCCGGACGGGACGACTCGGGCTTGTGTTTCAAGTACCGGCGGGCTTCAGTCGTTACGTCGCCTTCAGTTCAGACGGCACTCGCATCATCACTGCCGGACACGAGGATCGGAAAGAGAATCCGAACAGCGGAAGGGTCGCTGGGCCGATCCGCGTTCACGAAGCTTCCACGGGTCGCGTGTTGTTTACTTGGCCGGGCGGATTCAGTCGCCCAAGTCTTTCTCCTGATGGGAAGCGTATCGCCACGGACGGCAAACTCCTCGAGGTTGAAACTGGGAAAGAAGTGCGTCCGCTGAAATATCGCGGGGAGGATGTCAAACCCCTGGGATTTCACCCGAATGGGAAGCGACTGCTCTGTAGCGCAGGCAACATCATCGTCGTGTTCGACACCGAGACAGGCGATGAAGTGCGGACACTT
The DNA here is from genome assembly GCA_013823135.1 of Planctomycetaceae bacterium. GTDB lineage: Bacteria > Planctomycetota > Planctomycetia > Gemmatales > Gemmataceae > Gemmata. The sequence goes on along the minus strand of PNLP01000098.1, from coordinate 10,467 downwards.
GTGGGCCACACATATGCTCTCATCACCGCCGCTTATTCGCCTGATGGCAAACGCATCGTTTCGGGTGGAAACGACCGAACTGTACGAGTCTGGGACGCCGAAACTGGTGCAGCAATCTTCACTCTCCTCGGGCATACGGGCAACTGGATCCAAGCGGTGCAGTTCAGCCCGGACGGCAAGCGAATCCTCTCGGCTGGTGGCGGACCCAGCACAGGGGAACTCAAACTATGGGACGCTGAGACCGGTCAGGAAGCTATCGCGATGAAGGACGCACCGTGGTGGACGCGAGGGGCCGGTTTCAGCGCCGACGGCCGGAACATTTTCGCTGCGGGTCAGGACGGCCGACTGCGGATTTACAAGACGACACCAATCGGCTGGGTGCGTGCGTTCCAGGGTCATAAGAGTCATGTTTTCGCCGCTCGAGTCAGTGATGACGGGAAGCGGGTTGCGACCGCGTCTGTGGACGGCACGGTAAAACTCTGGGACTCGGGCACCGGCAAAGAACTCCATTCCATCACGGTCCCGGACGGCGCACTCCGAGCAATGGATCTGAGCCCGGACGGCCGCTTGCTGGCCACGGGTACATTCGACAGTTCCATCAAACTCTGGGACACGGAGACGGGACAAGTCAACCTGACGATCGACAAGAAATTTGTTGGCAATCGCGTCAACGCGATCCAATTCACGCCGGACAGTCAATGGATCGTTTATTGCACGGACAGTGATAGCAATGTCAGCAATGTGCTGCAAATGTGCAGCGTAACGAGCGGTCTACCGCGTGAAGGGTTCACTGCGAAATGCCAGCAGGCGTTCAAGATGCACATCAGCGCTAACGGTAGCCGCATCCTTGCGATTGCCCGCGGAGGAGATCTCCTGGACGGCCTCACCGGTCAGCGAGTCCCGTTCTCCGCTCCCTCCTCCCTCGTAGTGCGATGTGGGCACCTCAGTTCAGACGGCAAGTTCGCCATTTTGGTAACGGACGATGGAACGCTTTCACTTCGGGACGTTGCATCGAGCAAGGACGTGTTGAAGTTGAAGAACTGTCGGGTTGCCGCGTTCAGCCCCGACGACAAGTGGATTGTGACCGCGGAACGCGATTGGGGCATCCGACTGCGGCCGCTGGCCAATCCGGACGCGGCCATTCTCATCGGTCAGCACGTCAGCGAGATCACCGGTGTTTCCTTCACAGCAGACGGAAAACAGATCCTTACCAGCAGCACCGATCGCACCGCAAAGCTTTGGGGCGTACCAACGAAGTTGGAACGGCATTAAGGGCGTTCGGAAAGAATGAAGGTTATGGATCGAGACGCGGCGTGGGTCGCGGACATCACCTACGTCCCGACTCGATCGGGTTGGTTGTTCTTGGCCCTCGTGGTGAATTTGTAGTCTCGTCGGATCGTGGGCTGGTCGATGGCCCAGAGGATGGAGAGCCTGTTGGTCGTGGATACGTTGGGGCAGTGGCTCGACGCGAGTCCGGGTTTGATCGTCCACACCTTGGGGACAATCCAGCACAAGAACCGAATCGGCTGCATGAACAAACTCGACCACCGCGAAGCCGCCTGACCCCTGAACCGTCACACGATCTCTGACATCACGTTGTCACTGCCAACTCAGCGATCCGCGTCCGCACGCACGTCGAGCCGATTTCGCCCTACAACCTTCAGCCGAGTTGTGTTTCGTCTTTCCATGACCGGGTTTCCGAGTTGGTGGCGTTTGTCCCAGTAACGTTTGTGCCATAAGAGATTCAATCAAAATCGGTTGCGGCGAATCATCGCGGGGGACGCGATGGAATTCACAAGACAATGAGATCTGCATGAAACGGTTGCCGAGGATCATAATTCCCGCCTTCTGACATTAGGTCTCGTGACATTGGGAGAAAGGATTACGCGGGGCGAATTCGCCCCGCGATCTCTTCCAGCCGAGAGCCCGCCCATGTTCCGGTCGAACCCTTTGCTGGCTTGGTGTCGATCGCACCGGAATTCGCGCGTTGTTTCGACGATCCGCCGGCCTGCCGCGTTGCTTGTGGAACCGCTCGAAGTGCGGTGCGTCCCGGCCACGTTCAACATCACCAATCAAAACGATGGCGCCCTCGGTTCGGGCAGCTTGCGGTCGGCAATCATTTCATCGAACACCTCGTTCCAGAACCAGACGAACACCATTAACTTGAGCAACGGCACGTACTCACTGAGCCTCGGCGGGCAGTTCGAGGACGCGGCCGCGACCGGTGACCTCGACATCACCGGCAACCAGACGATGATCATCCAGGGTGCTGGGGCCGGGGTGACGTTCATCGACGCGAAGCAGATCGACCGCGTGTTCCAGGTAGTCGGTTCGGGTGTCACGGTCACGTTCAAGAATCTCACCATCACCGGCGGCTACATCGAAGCGACACCCGATCATCTCACGCTGCACGGCGGCGGCATTCTGAACGAGGGGGGCAACGTCACCCTCACCGGGGTCACCGTCACGGGGAACGAACTCACCGGTTACACCGACACGGCCGGCGGCGGGATCTATTCCGACGGCGGCAGACTGACGATTACTGGCAGCATGATCTCGGCGAACAAACTCGGGTACATCGAACAGTATTCGGGGAACCTGAACGGGGCGACCGGCGCGCGAGGGAACGACGGCCACCCGGTCGGTTACAACGGCACGAGCGGCCAAAACGCTCCGGCGGGTGGCAACGTTTCCGGCGGCGGTGTGTACGTGCGGAACACAATCACCGTCGTCACCTCGTCCACGATCACAGCCAACACCATTCGTGCCGGGGACGGCGTGAGTGGCGGCAGCGGCGGTGCGGGTGGCCACGGCAACAAGAACGCCGTTTCCAACGGCTATCCCAACGTTATCCCTGGCGACATGGGCGGTAACGCGGGGAACGGTGGTGCCGGCGGGGCCGGCGGGGCCGCCAGCGGGGCCGGAATCGCAGCGGACGGCGGGACGCTGACCATTACCGACGTTCAGATCACATCTAACGCCGCGACGGGCGGAGCCGGTGGGGCGGGCGGCACGGGCGGCGAAGGCGGAGCCTATGTCGGCTACCAGGGTCGCGGCGGCGCAGCGGGGAGCGGGGGAGAGGCGCGTGGCGCGGTTTACGTCACTGGGAGTTCCTCGCTCACGATCAACGGGGCAACCAGGATTGAGAGCAACACGGCGACAGGTGGCACGGGCGGCACGGGCGGTCGCGCTGGCGCACCGGGCCTCGGCTACGTCGTGAACGCCGGGTTGCCCGGCCCGACGACTTCCGAAACGGGTGGCACGGGTGGCCTCGCTTCGGGCGCTGGTTTGACGATCCTCGGGGGGACAGCCACCATCACCGGCCTCCAGGTCCGATCCAACATCGCTGTCGGGGGAGCGGGCGGTACCGGCGGGCAGGGCAGTGTGGGGCACGACGAGATCAACCTGAGCGACACTGACAACTCAATTCCGGGCGGTAAGGCCGGAAACGGCGGCACCGGCGGGAGCGTTCAGGGCGGCGGTGTATTCGTCGGAGCCGTCACGCTCTCGATGACCGACACCACCATTTCGTCGAACGCTGCGACCGGGGGGAATGGGGGGGCCGGCGGGAGGGGTGGCGAGGGCGGCGATGGGGCCGGTCGGAATTTCTATTTTTCGGGTGGCGGCGCTGGTTCTGTCGGCGGGAACGGCGGGAACGGCGGCGGCGGCGGTGCTGCCGACGGCGGAGGCATGTACGTCTCCGGTTCCGAAACGATTACGATCCGCTCGACGACCATTGCGAGCAACTCGGTTACCGCAGGAAGCGGCGGTACCGGCGGCGCGGGTGGCGGCGGTGGCACCGGGGGCTACGGGCTCTTCGACGACGGGAGCGACGCCCGCGGGGGCGACGGCGGGAACGGCGGCGGCGGCGGTGCGACTGGTGCGGGCGGCTTGTACATCTTCGCGACAAGTTCCTCGAAGCGGGCGACCGTTGCAAACGTGACTGTGGCGTACAACACGATGACCGGCGGGACCGGTGCCGCGGGCGGGGGCGGCGGCCTGGGCGGCGACGGCGGCGACGGCGGGAACGGATCCACCGGGACTGTGGGGGGCGTGACAGCGTCAACGTCGATGGTCGGCGGCGGCATCATCGCCCGCAGTTATGTCACGATTGCGAACGCCACCGTTGCGTACAACGTCTCCGGCATCTTCACCACTACGGCCGGAACGCCGTTCAGCGTGCAGATCGGCAACACGATCAGTGCCAAGAACACTTCGCGCGACATCGTTGGTCAGTTCACCTCCACAGGTAACAACCTCATTGGTGCTTACGACTCGGCGTTGGCAAGCGCTCTCGCGGCGTCCGATCTCCGAGGGTCCGTGGCCAGCCCGCTCGACCCGAAACTCTCGACCATTCTCCAGAGCAAGGGCGGGAGTACACAGGTGCTGTACCCCACCTCAGACAGCCCAGTCATCAATGCCGGCGGCACCCCACTCGCGGGCGTCACGACAGACCAGCGTGGGGTCGCGCGTCAGGTCGGTTCGGCAGTGGATATCGGGGCCGTCGAGGTCGCGAATGGCTTCTTCTCCACGAGCTACAACATCCCCACGTCTGCCGCATCCGGCGCTGACGTCCAGGCAACGGTTACCGTCGTGATCGGCGACAACGTGACCGGGTTTGTTTCGCAAGCTACCGTGCCCAGCACTCAGGCCACGCTGTTATTTTCCAGTGTCCCCTCCGGTTGGACTGTGGCGACTTACGGCACGGGATACGAAATCCGCGCGACATTCCCCGGCCCTGGGGTGTACACGATTCCGGTCACGGTGCGTGTCTCCTCCGCCACACCGTATGGGACGCCGGTTCAACTCAGGTTCGTGGACTCGATAGATACCGGCTTGTCGTACCTGGCGACCCCGACCGTGACCGTTCAGTACCCGGTGCCGACTGTCACCTCGATCAACCCGAGTTCCCTGAACGAGGGGAGCCCAGCGACACTGACGGTCGTCGGAACGGGTTTCGGTATCGGCTCGGTCGTGAAGTGGAACGGCACCAACCTCGTCACCACGTATGTGAACCGGAACACGCTGACTGCCGCGCTGCCTGTATCTCTCGCGGAGAGCGGCACCGCGAGCGTGACGGTCTTTAGCCCCACTCCAGGCGGCGGCACGTCCAACGCGACAAACTTCACCGTCAACACCGTGAGCCCGACCGGCGTCATCCCGGACCGGTACGTCGTCTACCCCGGCACGGGCAGCGTCCCCGTGAGTGTCGGGTTCGTGGCCGCGTTCGACCCCTCACTCGCGGACACAGCCGCCGGCCTGCGGTACTCGTACGCCAACAGCATCGCGACACTCGCAGCGGATTACGCGACCGCGCGAACAAGCGCGATCGTGAATCTGAACATCACGGCCGTGGGGACGAGGACGTTCTACGCCCGCGTTTACGACAAGGACGGCGGGATCAGCACCTACACGGTGAACGTGTACTCAGTGGCGGCGAACGCGGCCCCCACGCTCACCGGCGCGAATAACCTGCCGACGATCAACGAGGACGCTGTCGCCAACACGGGCAGCCTCGTCTCTGACCTGATTGCCGGGAAGTTCGGGGACACGGACGCGGTGTCCGGCCGGGGGATCGCGGTCACGGGCCTGACGGGCACCCACGGCAAGTGGCAGTTCAGCACCAACGGCGGTCTCACCTGGACGGACTTCGGTCCCGTGTCCGACGCGAGCGCCACGCTGCTCGGCGCGGCCGCGACGGATCGCGTGCGATTCCTCCCGGACACGCAGGACGGCACGACCGCGACGATCACGTTCCGCGCGTGGGACCAGACCGACGGCCGCACCACGGGAACCACGGGGATCAGCGTTTCGACAAACGGGGGCTCGACCGCATACAGCAGCGATCCTGCCACGGCGTCGCTCACTGTCACCGAGGTGAACGACTTCCCGGTCTTCACCACGCTCGACTACAGCATCGGCCTGGACGGCGTCCTGCGTATCCCCGTCGCGGACGTCCTTGCTGCCACCCCGCGCGGCCCGGCCGCAGAGAGCGGCCAGACACTCACGCTGGTCGGCGTCCGCGTTGACACCTTCGGACAGGTCACCGGCTCGGCTGGGGTATCGAACGGGAACATCGTCTTCCGCCCGACGGCGGGTCGGTCCGGTTACGCGCTCGTGTACTACACCGTCCGGGACAACGGCACGACCAACGGCGTAATCGACCCCAAGCTGGGCCAGGGGCTCATCCGCGTGCTCGTGGACTCGAGCCCCGCCGTTGGTGCAGTAGACGACGTGCTCCCGACCATCACCCAGGGCGCAGCAGCGTTCGAAATCAATACCGACACGCTCACGGCCAACGACGTCTCGTCCCAGGGGCGAGCGGGAACGGTGACCCTCACGGCCGTGAGCAACGCGGTCGGGGGAACCGTGCAGTTCCTCGACACTCCGGGCCACGGGGCACGACTCGAGTTCACCCCGGACGCGGGCTTCGTCGGCGTCGCCGGGTTCACCTACACCATCACCGACGATCAGAATGGCGCCCAGTCACAGGGCATCGTGCAGTTCATCGTCCAGCCGCCGGACCCGGTCATCGAACTCAGTGAGCCACTGAACTACGGGACAGCAACCTGGGTGGACGTGAACCGCGACGGGCACCTCGACGTGGTCATCAGTTCGGTGATCTTCCTCGGCGATGGGGCCGGCGGTTTCACCGGCGAAGCGTTCGGGCTCGGGTTCCCTCTGTTCCGAAATTTCACGTTCGGCGACCTGAACCGCGACGGTTACCTCGACGTGATCGGCGTCACCAACGACTACAAACTCGGGGTGTACACGTTCGATCCGGGGGCGAATAGCTTCACGGAGGTAAGCACCTACTCAACCTCGATCCGCGACGTGTACTTCGCGAGTTGGGCCGACTTCGATAACGACGGTGACCTGGACATCGTCGTGAGCGGGTTCGCGACCTCGCCCAGTGGTGGCTTCAACACGACTCACCTCGTCCGCAACGATGCGGGCAACTTCACGACGTATGCGGCCGGCAACAGCATCATCACGTCGGCTTCATTCGCCGATGCTGACGGCGACGGCGACCTCGACATGCTCGCCAACACTCCGAGCAACGGGCCTCTCTACTTCCGGAACAACGGCGGACTGTTCGGCGCGGGCGTCGGGAACCCGAGCAACAACACGGGCGGGACGGTTTCGACCTGGGGCGACTACGACGGCGACGGCTTCCCGGACTTCGTCGCTGCCGGGTTGAACCCTGCGGAGGGATACGAACTCGCGATCTACCACAACAACGGCAACGGCACGTTCTCCTACCTGTCTCAACTCGGAACCTCGGACTCGAACGCGACCGACTTGAACTGGGCCGACGTGGATTCGGATGGCGACCTCGACCTGATCCAATCCCGACTCGGCGAGAACAAGGTGTGGCTTAACGACGCGGGCACGTTCTTTCCCGCAACCGAGACCGAAGTCCCCATTCTGCCACTGCTCTCGGGTGGCGGCACCCCGGCGTGGGGCGACTACGACAACAACGGAACGCTCGACGCCGCTCTGCCTCCGGGCGGTCAGTATGGGGCGGTGGTCACGAACTACGGGGCGCTCCCGACGAATCCCCCGACCGCACCCACCGACCTGGCGGTCGTTCTCCCCACCACGGGCAACACGGTCCGCCTCTCGTGGGACGGAGCGAGCGACGACAACACCCCCACCTCGGCGCTCACGTACACGATCCGCATCGGCACCACGCCGGGCGGCAACGACATCATGTCCGCCCCTGCGCTTGCCGACGGCACGCGGTTGGTCGCTGCCCCCGGTGCGTACTCGAAGCCGTTCGCCGACGTGACGTTGGCTGGCGGGCAGATGTGCTACTGGGAAGTCCAGGCCGTTGATGCGACACTGCAAGGCTCGGTGTTTTCGAGCGGGTCGTTCTACTTCAACCACGCGCCGCAGATGGGCGGCGGGTTCGCGTTCGCGACCGAAGACACCCCCCTTGCGCTCACACCCGCCAACTTCCTCAGTTCTGTCTCGGACGCGGACGGCGACACGATCCAGTCGATCCGCATCGACGCACTCCCATCGAACGGCACGCTGCTGTACCAGGGCTCGGCGGTCGCGGTCGGGCAGATCATTCCGGTGACCGGCCCGGACTACAACGCCGCGAACTGGTTGGTGTTCGATCCCGCTCCGAACTACTCCACGCAAGGTGTCGGTGGACCGGAAACGATCCGGTACGCGGTCAGCGACGGGCACGACTTCAGTGGCACCGGCGACCTGAACATCATGATCCAGCCCGTCACCGACGCACCGTACCTCACGGTCGCGGACGTCACTGTGCCGGCCGGTGCCCCAGGCGCGTTCCCGATCACCGCGGGGTCGGCCGATGACGATGGCTCCGAAGACGTACGCATCGACATCCTCGGCTTGCCGCCCGGCGTGACGTTCAGCGCCGGGGCACTCGACGTAAACGTCTGGAGGCTGACACCGGCAGACCTTCCGGGCCTCATGATTCTTGTTGCGTCTCCAGTTCCCACGTCGTTTGACTTGACGATATTCGTGACCAACTTCGAACCTGGCGCGAGTCCAACGGCTCCCATCACCGAGGTCATCACCGTCACGACCGTGGCCCCGACGATCGACTCGGTCACTGTCCCCGCGACGGGGGTCGAGGGGACGGCGGCCAGACTGTCCGCGACGGCTTCCGATCCGTCCACGACGGGCCTCACGTACACCTGGCAAGTACTCACGCCGTATGGCGTCGTTGAACTGGCCGGCCCGAGTGTCGAATTCACCCCGCTAGACAACGGCCCTTACCTTGTCTTCCTGACCGTGACCGACGGACAGGGGGCGGTCGCGCGGTCTACCCCGCAGTTCATCCGGATCGACAACGCCGACCCCGTGATTGCTTCCGTAGCGAATAACGGTCCGATGGGCGAAGGCCAACCGGTGACGATCACGGTGGACGCGAGCGACGCGGCGGGCGACTACGACCCCCTCACCTATCTCTTCGACTACGACAACGACGGCTCGTATGAGTCGCTGGACGCGACGCACACGTTCACGGCGGCCGGGGAGTACACGGTCGGGGTTCGCGTCATCGACGGCGACACCGGGTCCGCCGACGGCACCACAACGGTGACCGTGACGCACGCGAACCCGACCGCCCCGTCCGACGCGGACTCGGCCGACAACACCGTGGTCGAAGGAGCGGTCGCAGGCACCCAGGTCGGGGTCACCGCGGCGGCCACGCAACCGAACGGCCTCACGGTCACGTACTCGCTCACCGACAACGCAGGTGGCCGATTCGCGATTGACGCCGCGAGCGGCGTCGTCAAGGTTGCAGAGGCGAGCCTGCTGAACTTCGAGACCGTAACGAGTTACACCATCACCGTGCAGGCCGACGACGGATATGGCGGCACCTCGACGGCCGACTTCGCGATCGCGGTCACCAACGCCGATCCATCACTACCCGCGGACAGCGACACCGCTGCGAACGCGGTCGTGGAAGGGGCCGCCAACGGAACAGCGGTGGGAATCACCGCCGCAGCGAGCGACGCGAACGGCCCCACGGTGACATTCCGCCTCACAGACGATGCGGGTGGCCGGTTCGCGATTGATACCACGGCGGGCATTATCACAGTTGCCGACGGGAGTCTGTTGAACTTCGAGACCGCGACGAGCCACACCGTCACCGTTGAAGCCAGCGACGGTGCGGGTGGCACGTCCACCCAGACCTTCACCATCGACGTCACCAACGCAGATCCCGGCGCGGTCACCGACGCCGACGTCACCACGAACACCGTGGTCGAGGGCGCGGCGGTTGGCACGGTGGTCGGGGTCACTGCGACCGCCGCCGATGTGAATGGCCCCACAGTCACGTACTCGCTCACCAACAACGCCGGCGGGCGGTTTGCGATTGATGCTACGACGGGCGTCATCACGGTTGCTGACGCGAGCCTGCTGAACTTCGAGACCGCGACAAGCCACACTATCACCGTGCAGACGAGTGACGGTCAGGGCGGCACCTCGACGGCTGACTTCATCATCGCGGTCGCCAATGCCAACCCCGGCCCAGTCACCGACGCAGACGCGGCTACGAACACCGTGGTCGAGGGCGCGGCGGTCGGCACCGTGGTCGGGATCACTGCCGCCGCGACCGATGTGAACGGACCCGCAGTTGCGTATTCGCTCACCGACGATGCGGGTGGCCGATTCGCGATTGACGCCGCGAGCGGTGTCGTCACGGTTGCTGACGCGAGCCTCCTCGACTACGAGACCGCGACAAGCCACACTATCACGGTCCAAGCCGACGACGGGGCAGGCGGCACCTCGACGGCAGACTTCACGATCGCGGTCACCAACGCCGATCCATCACTACCCGCGGACAGCGACACCGCTGCGAACGCGGTCGTGGAAGGGGCCGCCAACGGAACCGCGGTGGGAATCACGGCCGCCGCAACAGACGTCAATAGCCTCGTGACGTACTCACTGACCGACGACGCGGGCGGTCGCTTCACGATT
>PNLP01000097.1 GCA_013823135.1 Planctomycetaceae bacterium | reverse complement strand
AGGGATGTCAACGACGGGGCTGTGGTCCTCGCCCGTGGCCGCTTCGAGGCGGATCTTTCCGAGACTCGTGCCATCGTCTCGCACCTCCGCCTTCAAACCTCCGAACCAACGGTTGGCGTAGTGCACTTGGACAGCGTGGAGACCGTAGCCAGACGCGCGATCGAACAGTGCCTGGTTGTGATCCATGAGCCAGATGACGAGCTTCCCCTGGGGCTTGACCCGCGTATCGACCGCGGCATGCTGGAGGTCGCGGACCTTACCCGCCTTGTCGGCGAACAGGAACTCAATCTCGGGGTGTTCTTTCGCCCTCGGATCAATCTCCGACGCACGCTTTGTCAGGTCGTACTGTTTCGGTGTCTTGTCGTCGTAAGCGGGAGGGGCCGCGAGCGCGACCTGAGACGCTGCTGCGAAGATCGCCACGACGACGCACATTTTGGTGAACTTCATGCCTGCCTCTTGTTCGAGTGGTGCGCAAAGCGGAAGACCCTGAGGGATCACTGCCACTCATCAAACGCTCTCACAGCAAGTCGATTCCTCCATCGAATCGACTCTTCACTTTGAGTCCACCGCCTTGTGGGCTGTGTCTTGCAGGTGTGCCCTATACGGAATGTTGTCCGCTTATTGGCCGAAAATTGGTGGTGGAATTGGCCTCCTCCGGTACTGAAGATACCCACGCTGTTTGAGCGTGAGTCGGATGGCCGAACGGGCCACCTTGCGTTCTGACGTTACCGCTTCCCCTGATTCGTTGCAAGTCTCCAACGCGGTTCGCATCTCCCCGACGGCCGTTCGGAATGCTGCTCGTTCCCCGTCCGTGGCCGGCGTTCGACGCCGCCAAGTTTCATCCGGAGTTGGGCCATTCTCGCCATCAGGGCGAGCCAGTGCGTTGGTTTCCAGACGTGCCCGCGCCACATCATCACAGGTCCAGTACCCCGGATGTCCCGCTCGGGCCGCACTCGCATCCGTTCGATCCTTCAACGAGCCGATGCCCGCTTCCACCGCGCCGTTGTACGCGGGCCAGTAGGGTGGCGAGAGCAGACTCTCCACACCGTGCGTTTTCAACAATTGCCGAACGGCATGTCCCGTGTAGAGCGGCAATTAGAACTTCGTGTTGCCTCATCCGAAAATGTTACCGAGTAACGATCGCATTTTCGTCCGCCTTTTGTCGACCTCGGTGCCGATCTGGATCGCGATTGCAAAGAGCGTACAACAACCTCCACTTGGGCGGAGGATAGGGCAACGGTGGGAAACGACCCGAGTGCCGACCCAGGTGCCAACGCCGATCGGGGAACAGGATGTTCCCTCTTCTAAACACTGCATTGGCTTGGCCTCTATGCGATAAATCCAACCTGCCCAACTCACTCACCTGAACCTCAGTCAGCAAGCCAATCATTTCGATCCAACAACGACCAGATTGGGATCCGCTGGTCCATTCACGCATGCGTTCACCAGTGTGAACCAATAATCATGTGGAGCGAACCAACCGTCAGTTGAGTTACTTTGAAAAGGTGCGGTACAAGTGGCGGCGACGCCGGACCATTGTCCGGTTTGTGGTCCTGGCTCTGGACCGTTGGCGGAACAAGCGGATTGTCAAAGAGCAAACCGCCGCCAATCAAGATTGGAAGCCGAAGGAGCAGTTACCCAAGAAACTGGCCGGCTAAAAACTGTCGCGTTCACCAAGAAGTCTCGTTAATTCTCTTCAGTTATGTCTGTCTCACGCAGGCCGTGAAGTCGTTTCTCTTGCGCAAGGGGTGGGTGTCATGAGAGTCTTGAAGTCCTCCGCTCGCAGTGATTGCTCAGGACAGGTGAATGGGCTATGCTCACCTTGCTATCCCTCCCGCATGCTGCTCTTGAGAGATGATCGTGCAGCCCACTGATTCGGAACCAGATCAATCCGCTCCCATTCAGATTGCCCCAATCACAGCCGCGATACCAACGGGAGTTCCCACCAACGTGGTATTGTTGGAAGCCGGCGTTGCGGTTCCGAAACCCATTTTGGACGACCGCGATTGGCCCCGGGTTAGGGGGTATGAACTGCTCACCGTAATCGGTAGCGGCGGTATGGGTATCGTTTACATGGCACGTCAGTGCGACCTGCAACGAACTGTCGCGCTGAAGATGCTTCGTGGACTTGGTCAATTCGACACCGAGTATCGCACGCGATTGCAAGTTGAGGCTGAGACAGTCGCGAAACTCCAACACCCCAACATTATCCAGGTGTTTGAGATCGGCACGGTTGAACCGGAGCCAGGTGAGTTGCACCCGAGTCCATTCATCTCGTTTGAGTTTGTGAATGGTGGCAGTTTGATGCAGCGGACTGAGGCTCCGCAACCACCGCAGTACGCCGCCCAAGTCATCGAAAAAATTGCTAGAGCTGTTCACGCGGCCCATCGACTTGGGGTGATTCATCGCGACCTGAAGCCGGCGAATGTATTGTTGACCCGCGAAGGTGAGCCGAAGGTTGCCGACTTCGGTCTCGCAAAGCATTTCGGTGACGAACTCGACAGCGCCGGCCGCTTCCTGACCCGAGCCGGTGTGGTGATGGGTACCCCGGCTTACATGGCACCCGAGCAGGCTGCAGGGGAAAATATCACTCCGTCGATCGACATCTACGCGCTGGGAGTGATCCTGTACGAACTCCTCACGGCTCGGGTGCCCTTCCAGGGCGCGACTCCCGTCGAGACGATGTGCCTGGTTCGGGATCAGGAACCGGTCTCGCCTCGTCAACTTCAACCCAAGTTGTCGCGTGATCTGGAAACGATCTGCCTGAAGTGCCTGCAAAAGGAGCCTGCAAACCGTTATGCGACTACCGAGGCATTGGCCGACGATTTGGCACGCTGGCGAGAGGGGCGACCCATCCTGGCCCGGCCGGTTGGTCCTGTCGAACGCACCCTTCGCATGGCGAGACGAAACCCAGCGGTGGCGGCTCTGTCGCTATCGGTGGTGTTCGTCTCGCTCGTTGGAGTCTGTGGCGTGGCCTGGAAGTGGCAAGAGGCGATCGTTAACGCCGAGCAGGCTCGATCCAATGCCGATCAAGCTCGGATCAACGCCGAACAGGCGAACCTCGCCCGGGTGACTGCGCTGGCTTCCGCACGCTCCGAACGGTGGGAACGCTATCGCTCCAACATTGCGGCTGCGGCAAGCGCGCTTCAGTTGAACAACATTCCGGCTGCACGGCAGTCACTGGAAGCAGCGCCTGAGGAGCACCGCGGTTGGGAGTGGCGACACTTCTCGACACAACTCGACGGTGCACAACACGTTCTAAGGTGGCCAGACGTGATCCACGCCAGCCACAGTTTCTCGCCGGATGGTTCCATCGTCCTGGTCGGCCAGGCATACCAATCCCGGGTTCGTGCGTGGGACATTCGAAGTCGCCAGGAACTGTGGACGACCAAGGATTCGAGAAAGCCTGGAATCCGCGGCGATTATAACGGTGGTCCGTTGTTTGACCTGGACCCGGACGCGATCCGGCTAATGGATCTGGCATCGAACAAAGTCACGACCACCTTGTATTTGCCAAAGCAGGACGTTTTCAGCATTGATGTTTGTCGTGATGGTAAGCGGGTTGTAACCGCAGGCAAGGATGGCAACCTACGTGTTTGGGATGGGATGACCGGGGTGCAACTCCGGAGTATACCGGTTGATGACACTGCCTTCTACTGTTCGGCGATTTCCGACGACGGTAAACGCTTCGCAGTATGCTTTGAGCGAACCCCTAAGCAACTGACCATCTGGGATCTCGATACCGGGAAACAGGTTCAAACCGAGTCGAAAGGTGTAAGTGTGCTCGGGTGTTCGTTCACGCCCACAGGTGATCGCCTGGTCACAACCGATGCTTTCCCATCCAACACGATCAGAGTTTGGGACGCGACTACGGGGAAGTTCCTCGTCGCAATGTCTGGGCACCACAACCAGATCATGTGCCTGGCATTCAACAACGACGCGACGCGAATCGTTTCTGCCTCGTTGGACCAAACAGCCCGTGTCTGGGAACTCTCGACCGGCAAAGTTCTTCATGTGCTCTCAGGACACCGCGACTGGTTAAACAGCGTTCATTTCAGTGCGGACGGAAAGAGGATTGTGACAGCTTCCCAGGATGCCACTCTTCGGCTTTGGGATGCCCAGACAGGGGCAAATCTGGCAATACTCCAGGGACACTCAGGTGCGGTAATCGGAGTGCGTTACAACTCCAGCGGGGAGATCGTTTCGGTCGGGGTGGACGGCACCGTGAGAATCTGGGATCCAATTGCGGTCGAGCGTGCTGGCTCGATGCTTGGACATACCAACTTTGTGTATGGGGTTGCCTTCCACCCAGACGGTGAGCATGTGGCATCGGTCAGTTGGGATGGCACGATCCGCCTCTGGGAAGCAACTACAGGCCGACAAAATTGGTCGCGAAAACTTCCCGAATCTTACGGGATCTCCGTCAGCTTCCACCCAGATGGAAAACATCTTGCAGCATCTTCGAGGAGTTTGAATGGATCTGGCCGTGTTCAACTTCTCACGGTTGAGAATGGACATGAGGTGCACGGCTGGTCGCTCCCTTTGCGATGGGCCGACACAAGGCTCAGTTTCAATCGCCAGGGTGGGTTGTTGGCCATCGGTACGCTCGACAAGGGTGTTCGCATTTGGAACACGGAAACTCGAAAGGAGGTCATGAGCCTCTCTACAACCTCCCACTCTGTTCTGGACGTCTCGTTTAGTCCCGATAATCGCTGGCTAGCCGCTGCACACATGGACGGACCGACCAGTTTTCGGATCTGGGATCTGACCACGAAAACACAGGTACACGTCCTCCAGGGCCACACAGACCACGGCCACGCCGTCACTTTCAGCCCTGACGGCAAGATCCTTGCGACCGCTGCTTCGGATAATACGGTTCGGCTCTGGGATACGATGAGTTGGAAGGAGATTGCGTCGCTGAAACACGGAACGAAGGTTCACAAGATGGTCTTCACACCCGACAGTGAACGGTTGGCGTGTGGGTGTGCTGATAGCACAATTCGCCTTTGGGATATGGCTTCAAACCAGGAGGTTGCGGAATTGCGGAAACACACCAGTTATGTTCACTCCCTTGCCTTCAGCCCCGATGGTAGCCGTCTTGCCTCCGGTTCCGGTGACTCCACCATCCGAGTTTGGGATACGAAGCCGGTTAATAATCGCGTCCCACGTTGAAACAACCAGTTACCAAAAATGCGCCTTTCTTGGCGATGTGGAAGTGAGCAAATGGCTTGTTTTCTAGAGTACCCTCGGCGCGACTTGAACGCGCGACCCCCGGTTTAGGAAACCGGTGCTCTATCCACTGAGCTACGAGGGCAGACAACGTACCTTATACTTGAATCGACACGTATGGCCAACGCGAAGTTCGCGGGAGTCGCCAATGTATGCGCTCGTTCTTGCGGTCGTCCCGCTTTTGGGTGGCCCCTCGTTTGTCATCACAAGCGAGGCCGACGAACAGGTAGCCAGCAAACTGCTACGACTGTCGCCCGAGTTTACAGCCACTATTGGGGCACGTTCCGGCGAGACCGCGATCAAGAATGTCATTAGCCTTCGTCGTGTGAGTTCCCCTATCCCGCCGTTCCCCACGGGACGGCAACTCCTCACCACAACGGGCGACCGTATCTCGGGAAAGATAATCGGTGGTGAACGGGATGTGCTTAGCTTTCGACCTGCGACGATCAATACCCCCGACGATGGCACGTGGTGGCGACCAATTTCTCTAACCAGATGGATCAGACGGCTTTCACATTTTCTGAGCGGTCATGACGGGGCGTGGTTGGTACCCATGTCGGTAACCTCAGCACTGTGGCTCGTCGATCTGCCGGCCGACACGCCACCGGACCCCGCTCGCTACACCTGGCTTGAGGGCAACAAGAACCGCGACGTCGTTCGGCTTCGCAACGGCGACACGATCCGCGGGGTGATCGGAATGACACCAGACGCACTCAAGCCGTCGTTTCGGATTCGCCCCGAGATGGGCGAGGCTCGCGACATCTCCGCAACAGAGGTCGGTGCCATCGCGTTCAACCCGCTCCTCGCAAAGGCACGCAAACCGAAAGGACCGTTTGCTCGTGTGGTCCTTGCCGACGGTTCTCGGGTCGCACTCCTCAAGGTTCAGATTGCGAATGGGTCTGTGAAGGGGGAAACGGGCTGGGGCCAGAAGGTGGAGTTCCCACTCGATTCCCTGATCGCACTTGATGTCTTCCAGGCGAATGCTACCTACCTCTCGGACCTCAAACCCAGCAAGGTCGAGCAAGTTGGGTTTCTCGGGATAGCCTGGCCGTGGGCGGCTGATCGATCGGTGCGTGGGAAGCCGCTTTGCCTCGCGACAGACAGGGGGATTTCGACTTTCGACAAGGGGCTTGGAACGCACCCTCGCACCCTGCTCACGTATCAACTCGGCGGTAAGTACAAGCGGTTTGAAGCAACTGTTGGGCTCGATCCGGAGACAGGGGTTCGTGGGCAGGCGGTTGTGCTAGTGCGAGTCGATGGGAAAGAACAGGTCGTGCCTGGTCTCGCCGCGTTGGCTGTGGGGCAAGCTGTGACGGTGCGAGTCGATGTTTCAAAGGCAAAGGAACTCACTATGGAAGTGGACTTCGGTCCAGCGGGTGGCGTGCAGGCTGATGTGAACTGGGCCGATGCACGCCTCATCGAGTGAGTTCAACCCGCCGTGTGGACACGCAGTAACACGAACTCGATCAGCCACCCGAGCAGGTTCAAACCCGTGTCCCGAACGTCGCACGCGGGGCTGAATTCCGAGATGGACATCCCTACGACCTTCTCGGACCACACGGCGTCGAGCAGTTTCAAGAACGTGGGTGCTGCCAGGCCGAACGGTAGTGGTTGGAGTACCGCGGGCAACACAGCGGGGTCGAAGGCGTCCACATCAAGGTCGATCCAAACCCGTTTTGCACTCGCGACTGCGGCTCGAAGTTCGGTGGCAACGCGGTCGGCGTTCGTCGCGACGTCAACCGCGGAATACGTCGCCTCGAAGGTTTCCCCGATTTCTTGGGGTGTCAGGAAAAGGTCACGGTGCCCAACGCTAATGACTCGGGGCCGGGGTGCCTCGATGTGGCGAAGGAAGTTGCCGTGCGATAACTCGCTGGTGGTATCGTGGAAGGCGTAGATGTCGAGGTGGGCGTCGAACTGAATCACGCAGCAGTCGCGACCAAGTTCTTCCAGTACGGGCAACACGCTCAAGTGGTTGCCGCCGAGCCATAGAAGGAACTCCCCGGCCTTCAAGGCTTGCTTCGCCGCATCTCGTCCGGTCTTCCGCCAGGCGCGGATCTGCTGCATTGTCTCGAACGCGAATTCTCGCACCTCGACATTTCCCCTGAGCACATCGGCACGGCACGGTCGCGTCTCGGCTTCGGTGTCGTCGAGAATCTCGTTCACGGCGTCGCCAAGCAATTGCGCACCCGCGCCCGTACCCGCGCCACCGAACAGGTCGAATGGGAAGACTGTGACATTCGTTCGCATCAGGAACCGGGGTGTAGGAGTCGCGAGTCAGCAGACATTGTATGATCGAATGTGATACGCGATGCGGACAAGCTAACGACCCCTGCGCATGATCTTCGATACCGTTGCCGAACGCCGGGCCGACATCGACGCGAAACAGGCGGCGCTGTTGCCGATTCTCACCTCAATGCGTGTCGAATCGTTGCTGCTGTTCATGCCCGCGCACGTGGCATGGTTCACCGCGGGGATGCAAGTACCGGGGTTCCTCCCCGACTCGGAACGGCCGGGAATCTACACGAACGGACACCAGCGCTGGCTCGTATGCTCGAACATTGACACGCAGCGGATGTTCGACGAAGAACTCGATGGCCTTGGTTTTCAGGTCAAGGAGTGGCAATGGGAGGCGGGTCGCTCCGAATTCCTCGCCTATCTCACCTGCGGGAACAAGGTCGCGGCTGATCGACCGTTCCCGCAAATCCCGCTTGCGAACGAGCACTTGCGGCAACATCTTCGAGTGCTGTCGCCGTTCGAGCAGTCGCAGTATCGTGAGCTTGGAAAGCTCGTTGCTCAGGCGGTCGAGGGGACCGCTCGGCACTGCGTGAGAGGGCAAACGGAACAGGAGATCGCCGGGCAGCTCGGCCACCGCCTGTTCCATCACGGCATCGAACCTGTTGCCGTGAGTGTGGTGGCTGATGGCCGTGGAGCACGGTACCGCCGTTCCGGGGCCGGAATCTCGTGCGTCACGCAGACCGCCGTCATCCAGGCGACTGGTTGCCGCAATGGTTTGTTCGCGACCTGCTCCCGTACCGTGAGCTTTGGTTCGGTCCCCTCCGAGTTCGCAACCGCACACGATCTCGCCGTGAAACAAGCTGGGTCGTTTCGCTCGTGGACCAAGCCGAACAAGACCATTGGTGCCATCGGGGGAGCGGGTCGTGCGATCCTCGCCCAATCCCCGTTCGAGTTCGATTACTGGCTCAGCCCACCGGGATACGGGACAGGTCGATTCGCTGCCGAGTTCCTGGGTCGGCCTGCACACGAGGAACCGCTCGCGGCGGGAAACGCCGTTGTCTGGCAGCCGAGGGTCGGCCCTGCGGCTGTGGTGGATACACTACTCGTCACGGACGCCGAGCCACTGGCCATCACACCACCCGAGGGTTGGCCGGTGAAGCGGCTGGTCGTCCGTGGTGGGCCGCCCCAGGACATCGCCGATATCCTGGTTCGCGACTCGTAGTTCTTCAGGAGATTTATGATGTTTCGCATGTGCAGTGGTCTAATGCTCGCCATACTGACCGTCTCGGTGGCTCAGGGGCACTTCCCGTTCATCGTGCCCGAAGGGAAGGGCGAGACCGCGAAGGTCATCTTCAGCGACGATCTCAAGCCCGACACGGCCGTGAACATCGAGAAGATCGCGAATACCAAACTCGTGCTGCGCGACGCGGGCGGCAAAGAATCGGCGCTCGAATGGAAGAAAGGCGAGGGGTTCTACGCAGTGAACGTGCCGGGCTCCGGCAATCGCGTAGTCTATGGTGTCACCGACTACGGCGTGCTCCAAAAGGGCGAGGGAAAGCCGTTCAAACTTACGTATTGCCCAAAGGCCGTACTCGGCTCGGCGACAGCGATAGAAGCAACGGTGGGCGGAAAACTGGAGCTAGAAGTTGTGGCATCCGGTACCCCGGGTAAGACGAAGTTCCTGGTCCTCGCGGAAGGCAAGCCTTTACCAGAGTCAGAAGTCACAGTGATGTTGCCCGACTCGGGCAAGAAGGCCGTGAAAACCGATAAGGAAGGCTACACCCCGGAATTCGAGGGATACGGGCGGTTCGGCGTTGTGGCCAAGCGCATCGAGGTGAAGACTGGGGAACACGCCGGGAAGAAGTTCGATGAGGTCCGCACCTATGCAACGCTGGTGTGCGACATCGAGAAGTGATTCGTGCCTACCTGGCCGGGTGAGCGTCTTTAGTGTCGGTGGGAATCAGGCGGCAAGGGTGCCCCAGTAAGCGTCCCACTGGCATTTCTCGCTGCGAAACAAGGCGCGGAGGTGGCAAGCCGCATCCTCGCCCGTTTCACCCCAACGCATCCCACTCCCCTTCATTCTCTGGCCGACCACCTGTTTGCAAGCACTCTCTACCGGACCCGAACCAATCAACCAACCCTTTGATCGGTAACTCGGATAATCCATCCGGTGAACCTGATTTCCGAAATACACCAGCAGCACACGATGGGCTTCCTGAATCGCCGCTCCACGACTCGATATGAGATCGGGCCCTCGGGTGAAAGTTGCGGAACTTCGCACGCGGAAATTATCAGCCGCCGAATGATCGACAAGGCCGGACGACCGTTGAATACCGGAAAGCAAGTCCGCCCGGTCATCAGTGTGCAAGAATTTCCGTCATCCGGGTGGACCGACCCGCCGCCAGGTGCAAAAGTTGGCATGGCTCACGCACACAAGTGATTCGTTTTCTTCTTTGCACCCCGGACACCGCCCATGACGCTTCGGTCACTCCTCCTGGCAGCAACAGTCGTGTGCCTATCCCCTCTCGCCGCGGAGGCTGGCCCGCTCGGGAAAAAACCGTCCCCGTCGGATTCCTGTCCGTGGTGGCGGCCGTGCGGCCCGGGCGAAACTTACGGGGGCAACAAGCGAGTTCCGCAAGGAGCGTTCGGCATCGATATCCGCCCGGCCTGCGAAAGACACGACCGCTGCTACGAAGACCCCACGACCGGCCGCAAGGTGTGCGACGACGCCTTCCTCCGTGAACTCCGCTGCATGTGCGAATCCTCGACACACCCCTGGCTCTGCAAGCGTGCCGCGAAGCTCGGTTACATCGGCGTTCGCCTGTTCGGCGGTGGGTCAAAGTCAAACTGAATGACTACAGATTATTCGTTCTGAATCTGTACGAGACATGACTACACTATCTGGAGGAATTGGATCAACACCGTCCAGGCGTGATTGACGCAGTGCCCGACGCGCCCGTGCTGCCAGAATGGGTTGGGAAGGTTCCATGCAACCGAACTCCAAGCAATTCGCTGCGTACGTTCCCGCATTAATTCTCCAGCACCTCGGCGACAACCACGCTCCCCCGTCGGACACCTCGGGCCACCGGTTGCGCGCCGTTGCCGTGTTTGCGGATTACGCGGGCTCGACGAAGATCGCCAACGAACTCACACGGCTCGGTCGGTTGCACGGGCCGGAGGAGATGTACCGCATCTTCAACGCCTACTACGAGCCGCTTGTCACGCAGCTCAACGGTCGCGGCGGGGATGTGATTGGCTTCGCCGGCGACGCGGTCGTCGCGGTGTGGCCCATGACCGACGATGGATCGCTGACCCCCGCTGTCCGCCAGGCCACACAAGTTTCGCTGGAACTCCAACAGAGCTTGAACAACCTGGAGTTGGCTCCCGGTGTCCGACTGGCGATGCGAATTTGCATCGGGGTGGGCGAACTCTCCACCGCGCTCGTCGGAGGGCGGCAGGGGTTTTGGCAGCTCGTTGCTTCCGGTGAGCCACTCGACCAGATTCGCGACGCCGGGTCATTGGCGAGGATCGGCGAGGTCATCATTTCGCGGGAGGTCCACGCATTACTCGGTCCGGCTGATGTGTTCGATCAGCAGCCTGACGGGAGCGTGTTCGTCCGCCAAGTCATCGACCCGCCGCCGATGCCGCCGCCACTGACCGATGTGAGCACTCTCCCGGAAGCTGTCCTTCGGCTGTTCGTTCAGCGGAATGTCCAGGCAAGCATCGACGCGGGAGTCGGTGAGTACCTCAGCCAGGCACGAATGGTGAGCGTCCTCTTCGTCCGCGTCGGTCGGCGGGCGGGCGAACCACAATCGTACCACTTCGTTCAGGAAGCGATGAGCCTGGTGCAGGAGGCCGCGTTCAGGTACGAGGGGATTGTTGCGCAGTTCATCGAAGACGACAAAGGTTTGGTCGCGCTTCTTGCGTTCGGCCTGCCGATGGCCGGTCACGAAGACGACCCGCGTCGCGCCATCGAAACCGCGTTGTTCCTTCAAGACCCGGCGAACAGTCGCGGCGTCCCGTGCGCCATTGGTGCGAGCACGGGCCTGCCGTTCTGCGGGGCGTTGGGGAGTCCCGGTCGGCGCGTGGTCTACACCGTCACGGGATCGGACGTGGTTCGTGCAGCGAGGTTGATGCAGTTGGCACACTACGGCGAAGTGCTGTGCGACGAGGACACGCACACCGCGGTCAGTAAGAACTCGCAGCACCGCTACCAGCCGCTCCCGCGATTCAAGCTGAAGGGGTACGACCATCCGGCGCGAGTGTTCCGCGTGTCGAAGGTCGAGGGAAGCCGGGCTCACTCGGTCATCCCGCGAGGTCAACTTTCGACGTTCGCCCAAGACGCCGAAACGATCAACCAGATTGCGTGTGACCGATTGCACGCCAAGCAACTCGGCGCTCGGCTGACGGCCCTGCTGCGGGAACGTGCCGAGGAAGAGGATACGGCCTCGGTCATTTTGACATGCGACAGGCTGCTCGCAGAGGACGTGCTGGTCACCGACAACGGCGTCTGCGAGTTGACAGACGAAGCGGCCCAGGCGACTCCGACGGTGAGCAGGAACCTCGCTCTGCCGCTCATCGGAAGAGCCGCGGAGTGTGCTGTCCTGGCGAACGCTCTCGCCGAGGTTGAAAGCGGGAATGGCCGCGTGATTCTGGTCGAAGGGGATTCCGGGGCCGGCAAATCCCGCCTCCTGGAAGAGGCGGCGAGGCTGTCTCAAGAGCGCGGCATGTCGGTCGGTGTGGGCCACTGCTCATCGGTCGAATCGTCGACGCCATACTTCCCGTGGCGGGCAGTCTGTGAGAACTTTCTCGACCTTGGCGAGCACAGTCCCCAGGCCGAACGTGGCGAACGAGTTCTCGCGACTCTCGCCAAGTCGCCCGACGTTCTCCCTTATGCGTCACTGCTCAACGACCTGCTCGGCCTCGCACTTCCCGAGAACGACGTCACCGCGCAAATGGCTGGCCAGAACCGCGCCGACAACCTGAGTGCGGCCCTCGTGGGGCTCATTGCTTCTGCGACCGATGGCCGTCCGGCGTTCATCATTCTGGAAGATTTCCAGTGGGCTGATACCTCGTCGTGGCGGCTGGTGAAGACGATCCGCGAGCGGCTGAGTTCCATCCTGCTCGCGGTGTCATTCCGGCCGGAAACCGACAATCCGCTGGAGTATGAACCGCTCTTGACTTCGAAGTGGACTCACCGGCTCGTGCTCGACCCCCTCTCGGAAAAGGACACACGCGAGTTCGCTCGAATGCGGTTCGGATCTCGCTGGATTTCTGAGCCGCTTGCACGGCTTGTCTGGGAGCGGTCGCGCGGCAACCCCCTGTACATCGAGCAAATCACGGGGCACCTTGCGGACACGGAGCTCGTGGTGATGAATGGTGAGTTGGCCGAACTCCGCCTGAGTGCCACGGGTGTTGTCGAGGCCGCCATCCCCGACACGATCCGCGGACTCTTGACCGCCCGTATCGACCGCTTGCCCCCGGTGCATCAACTCACCGTGAAGGTGTCGAGCGTGATCGGCCCATTGTTCAACCCCAACACGCTGATCGCCATCTTCCCAGATCCCGACAAGACGGACTCGATACCCGAGCACATCATCTCGCTGACCCGCGAGCGGCTGTACCGTCTGGATCGGCCGCCGCCGGACGCGATGTACGAATTCCCGCACCCCGTGTTGCAGCAGGTCTGCTACGAGTTGCTCACGCGGCCGCAGCGGCAGCAACTTCACCACCACGCCGCGGAGTGGTATCAGTCCGACCAGACTGGCACCGGCCCGCAGTACCGGTTGATCGCGCACCACTGGGGCAAGGCCAAGTTCGTTGACAAGCAGACGGAATTCCTCGCCCGCGCCGGGGAGGCGGCGATTCGCGACGGTGCGTTCCACGAAGCGGCCACGGGCTTCCGCGAAATCTTGCACCTGAGCCACGAGCAGTTTGCCAACCCTTCACCCGAGGAAATCGCCCGCCGGGCTCACTGGGAACACCAACTCGGTGAGGCATACTTTGGCCTGGGCGACTTGCCCCGTGCGGCGGGTCACTTTCGCGAGTCGTTGCTCCTGCGCGGCAGGACCTGCCGGAGTTCCCGACCAGGGCAGGTGGTCGACACGCTCGCTCAGTTCCTCCGCCAGCTCTCTCGCCGCATGATGCCGCGCTTCTCGCGTGCGGATTTGTTGCCCGACGAACTGGGCCGTGAAATCGCCGCGACGTACCTGCGACTGGGGCGAATCAGCTACTACCAGAACGACATTCTCGCGGGCACGAACGCCACCCTGCGCGCGCTCAACTCGGCGGAGAAAATCGGACCGTCGCCGCAACTCGCACTTGCTTACGCAAGCGTCACCATTCTCACAGGCTTGCTGAACTGGCGCAAAGTGGCGGGTCTTTACAGCCAACTGGCTGAGGAGACGGTACGCGCGGTGGGCAACATTCAGGAACGCTGCATCGTTCTTGAGTACCTGTGCATGCACAACCTCGGCCAGGGGAACTGGGACCGGGTGAACCTCCTTGCCCGCGAAGCACTCCGACTCGCGGAACGCATCAGCGACCACACGAACCGGAGTGAAGGCGCGTCCATCCTGGCGATGAAGAACTGTTTCCATTCAGACTACCCCGCTGCCGTGACGTGGACCGCGACGATCATTGATGGTGCGAAGCGGAGTGGCAACGTCATGCACGCTGCGTGGGCGACGAACATTCTCGCCGAGGCCGACTTCCGGCAAGGTCGCTCAGAGGAAGCGATCGTGAGACTGAATGAATCCGCGGCCGCGCTGCGGGGCAATAAGGACCGGACCGAGGAGATTCGCATCGGGGGAATGCTGGCGGCCCTGGCTGTGAGGTCGGGCGATCTCGCAGCCGCGATTCGCCATGCGGAGGCGACGGAAGTTGTCATTCGTGAGGCGTCGGCCGTCACGTGTTCAACCCTGGAGGGGCTCGCCGGCGTTGCGGAAGCACGGTTCACGCAGGCAGAACAATCGCCGAGCGATTCGAAGGCGTTTCAAGCGGCAAAGACGGCGCTTCCTGCGCTCAAGAAACACGCCAAGTTGTACCCCATTGGCCGACCGCGTCACGCGCTCTACGAGGGACGTTTGCACATGTTGAAAGGGGCTCCGACTCGGGCTCTGCGGGCCTGGCGTGCCGGGGTTGAGTCGGCTGCAGCTCTCCGCCTCCTTTTTGACGAAGCACTTCTGCACGACATTCTTTACCGACACACAGCGCCTGGCACAGACGAGCGTCGCGTTCACTTCGACGAAGCCACGAGGTTGTACGAGCAGGTTGGTGCCGTGATCGAGTTGCAACGGTTGAAAGAGAGTGCCTCAGCATCTGCGCTGAAGGCAACCAAGTGATCCCGAATAACTCATTTCAGCTTTGCTAATGTGCTCACCGTGAGCGGGTACGAAGCCACATCTTCCACTACCCCCGTGTCAAGGTTGTAGTTCGGCAAGGACGCTAACTTGTCACATTCGTGTTTGCGGAATCGCTCTGAGAATTCCGTGATCGCGGTCTCGATGAGCGATTCCGCACGCGGAGACGGCCGCAACGGATGGGTCAGTGCGTACAGCCGCGAACGTCGAAAACACAACCCGGTACTACGCTCCAACAGCAGTCGTACCAAATCTCGAAGTCCCAGCTCTCCGCCGCGGCCGCCGTAGAGTTTCACAGATGCTGCCTCACTCACATCAATGGCGACGCGGTGCCAGCGAGACCACGCCTTGAAAGAATTGGTCACTTGCTTCAGGGTGAGGATCTTCCCGTAGACAGCGTCGAAAGCGCTGGCAACGTGCGCTGCCACGTCGGCTGGTATCGGCGTGAGTTTCGGGGGTACGAGTTGCTTCCACGGCTCGAAGTACTTGCCATCGGCACCGATTTCCACCACCAGGTGAAGCCCCGGATCTTCGGCGTAGGTCAGTGGCTCGCGCCCCTGCACATCGCCAGCCGCAGCATTGATGAAGGGATGAATCAGGGCGTCGGCCAGCACATGAGTTGCCCAGCCCCAAGCGAATGCACGCGACGTGTCCGACGTTGCACACCGGATCATCGCACGCGCCAACTCGCCGCTGCGAACGTAGTGGGCGAGGTCGGAGAAGAGTGATTCGCCGCCGGGGAACATACCCATGTCCGGCCCAAGACACCCGGCGAGAAACGTCCGTCGGAGTTCGGGATTCGTGATTGGAAACGGTCCGTCAGGGGTGGTCTCCCACCGTTTAAGGATTTGACTTCCGAGGAGTGTGTGGATGATGATGCTTGGCATTGCGTTTGCGTTCGGAGTGACGTCAGGTGAACGCTTCTCATTAATATGGTGTTGAACCCCATTAGAAATGTCCGGTGTTAACTCGATAGAAGTGTCCTC
>PNLP01000096.1 GCA_013823135.1 Planctomycetaceae bacterium | reverse complement strand
CTACGAAACCCCACACAGCGAAAGTTGTGTGGGTTTTTTTCGTTTACTGAATCCACCCACGTTTCCGCAGAGGCAGCGATGATCCACGGTCACGGCTGGTGCGTGTTCCTCTTCTTCATCGGTGGGATTCAGTCTGTGCGGCTTGCCCGTGAAGAATGGGAAGTGAAGTGGCCTGCTTGCATTTTCGCCGCGTTCTCGGCGCTGCTCCTCGCCCGAATCGGTTACCTCATGAATCGCCGGGTTACTGCTCTCGATTCCTTCGGGAACGCTATCACACACAAGCCATACCACGCGTTCATGTACATCCCCGTCGAATACTGCTCCCTCTTCCTCCTTGGGAGCGGCCTTGAAAACGCACTTCGCTGATTCGTCTCTGCATTCACTCGACGTCGAGATCCACGTCTCGCACGTCCGTCAGGAACATGTGCCCAGGTTTGTGCGTGATCGCGAACGGCGGCTTCGCCTGGATCAGCGCTGCTTGCGGTGTCACGCCGCAAGCCCAGAACACGGGCAACTCGCCAGCACGAATCTCCACGGGATCCCCGAAATCTGGCTTCGCGATATCCCCAATCCCGATCGCTGCTGGATCACCGAGGTGAACCGGAGCTCCGTGGGCACGTGGGAAGCGCGAGCAGATCTTCGTTGCCTTCACCGCTTCACCCGGCGTCAGTGGTCGCATCGACACGACCAGCGGCCCTGAGAACCGACCACCCGGCCGACACGCGATGTTTGTGCGATACATCGGCACGTTCACATTCTGCTCGATGTGTCGTACGGGAACGCTCGCCGCCAACAAAGCATTCTCGAACGTGAACGAACAGCCGATCACGAACGAAACAAGATCGTCGCGCCAGTGCCGCGAGATGTCCGTTGGTTCTTCGACCAGTTCACCGTTCTTCCAAACTCGATAGGCAGGCAGATCGGTGCGGAGATCACTTCCGCGTGCGACGAATCTTGCTTCAGAGTCGCCGGGTTCCGTCACGTCCAACAGCGGACACGGCTTCGGGTTTCGCTGGCAGAACAGCAGGAATTCGAAGGCCCACTCGCGTGGCAACACGACGAGATTCGCCTGCACGAAGCCGAGGGCTAATCCCGGCGTAGGCGTTGTGAGTTCGCCACGCCGACATGCAGCACGCACGTCCGCCCCAGTCGCGTTTCGCAGATCAGCGGCCATTATTCCCCCAGAATCTCGCGGATGCGGATGAGCGGCTTCACGTACTCATCCCACGTCAGCCCATCGACGGTCGCGGTTTGCTTGCCGGTCACGCCATCGACGAGCGGCCCTTCGCGAACCATCACTTCGAGAATCTCGCGCTCGCGATTCGGGTCAAACAGGTCCGACGGCGGTTTCACTCCTCGCAGAACATACACGCCTGCCGCAAGCGCATACGCGCCCCAGTTGCTCACCCCCGCGACGATGAGATGATCCGTCGGCACACGACAATGGATCAGGTCGCCGTTGGGGATGTTCTTCACGATCGTGTCGTGCGGAATCTTACCCATGCCGATTTCGTTCCCGCCGTCGCCAATGCCGATGGTCTGCACATCCGGACGCACAGCAGGGTAGATGCGGAAGAGGCGATCGGCTGGTTCTGTGAGGCTTGAGATGTCTAAACCACGCATATTCCGACAATGACCATCGGTCCCCGGTCCCACTCTTTCGAGTGCGAGCAGGTGGGATACCGGCCACTCCCGGATTTCCTGGGACTGGGCGAGCCGGGCGTCATCATATTCGGCCGGCGGGATGCGAGCAGAAGCCCACTTCTCGGACACGTTCGGGATCGATGCATGGCGAAATAATGGGCGAGCTTCCTGCTCAACAATGAATAGGAATGATGCGCCCAGTGGGATCAAGGCTCTGGCCAGGAAGGCGGCCCCGAGCGGGCCGTCGGTTTCGTAGGCGGGCGGTGTCGCTCCTGGTATGTAGAAGCCGGTGACAACAACAACTTCTGGTTCGCGATGCGCTGCAAGGCTCCGACACGCGGCCTCGAAGTCGCCTCGTGTCGCGGTGAACAGGTTGTCGTGCGGGTCGCGGGCGAGTCCACGGTTGCCGGGGTCGGTCTGGACTGCCGCCAGGATCGCGGCGAGTTTCTCGTAGGTGGTCATGGGGAGGACGCAAGTAGGTGTGCGAAGCGACCACGCCAGATCTTCGGCACCTCGGCCTTTAACGTGATCGGTTCCTTCGACGTTGGGTGCAGGAACGTCAGGCTCCGGGCGTGCAGGCCGATGCCGTGGCCGAACACGTGGTCGCCGCCATATTTCAGGTCGCCGTAGATCGGGCACCCGCGGTTCGCGAGCTGGACGCGGAGCTGGTGCTTTCGACCCGTGTGCGGGCGCAGTTCGAGCCAAGTGAGGCCGTTGTGTCGGCCGCGAACGATGAACAGCAGTCGCGCGAACTGTGCCCCCGGCGTTTCCTTCGGCACCACTTCCACGCGGGCTTTCGGCTCGTCCTTCTTCAAGTAATCTTCCAGCGAACCGGAATCGGACATGCTCCACGGCACGCGTTCCGTTGGCTTCGGCGGATCTTCGACCACTGCCCAGTACTGCTTCTCGACCATTCCCTCGCGGAACTGCTCGCACAGCCGCGCCGCGGATTTGCTCGTGCGAGCGAACAGCAGCGATCCGCTCACTGGTTTGTCGAGGCGATGCACGACACCCAAGAACACGTTGCCGGGCTTGTCGTACTTCTCTTTGAGGTACGATTTCGCGAGGCGATCGACGGTTTCGTCCTTGCCGTCGAAGTGCGTGGTCGGCCACCCAGCCGGCTTGTTGAGCGCCAGACAGTGGTTGTCTTCGTACAGGATGTCGAGTGTGTCCGCGAATGACATGGAGTCATCATAACGGAAGTTGGTGTCGCTCGAAACCGATGTCTTCTTCCAACATCAGGGCGGTCGCGAGGAGGTCGTCCTCGCACCACCGTTCACCGGTTAATTGCACTGCGAGCGGCATTCCGTCCGGTGCCCACTCGAACGGAAGAGAAACCGTTGGGAGCCCCGAGTAACTCCACGGTGAATTGAACGCCGGGTCGCCGGTCGTGTCGGCGGTGGGTGCCGGGCCGACTGTCGCAGGCGTGACCAGCGTTTTCCACGAGTCCACGAACACGGTATCGATCTCATCGCGGAATGCCGCCAGGTGACTCAGCACGTTCGAGTAGTGCGGGGCCGTTGTGGCGAGCCCGTGCTCGATCAGGCTGCGAACCTTCGGCCAGTAGTCGTCGGGGTGCCGCCGCATTCGTTCCGCGTGATACTCTGCTGCTTCCACGGCCATCACGGTGTGGTGGAACCGTGGCACGTCGGCGAACGATGGTGGCAACGGGAGCGAGTTCCAGGCCCAATCCAACTCATTCGTCTTCTCCTGCAATCCCGCCAGAGCTTCCAGCATGACGGGCTGTGCTTTTCCGGGGAGGAAGTCGGGGAGAAAGCTGAGTTGCTTGTATCGAGAATGGGACGTCGTTCCGTCGATCTCCGCGAGAAAGTGGTACGGTCTTGGAACTCCATCGACGTCCGTGCGAGCGATCGCCTGAAGGAGAATGGCGAGGTCGCGCACACAGTTGGCCATTGCGCCGATGTGGTCCAGACTTGGCGCGAGGGGCATGACGCCATCGACGCTCACGCGGCCGTAACTGGGTTTGATGCAATACACACCGCAGAAACTCGCAGGGCGGGTGATTGAGCCGCCTGTCTGCGAGGCGAGCGCACCCAGGCACATTCCGCACGCCACCGCCGCAGCCGATCCGCTGGAACTGCCGCCGGGCGTGCGTTCCAGATTCCACGGATTGCGTGTCACGGGTGGATCGAAGCTGGCGTAAGCCGTGGTCACCGTTTTGCCCAGGATGATCGCACCGGCCTGGCGTAAGCGTTCGACACAGCTTGCGTCGTGCCTGGCGTAACTGTTTGCCCACAGTTTCGAGCCGCAGCCCGTCGGCATGTCGAAGACGTCAATAATGTCCTTGATGCCGATGGGAATGCCGTGCAGTGGGCCGCGGTACAGGCCGGCTTGTAGCTCAGCGGTGAGGCGTTCGGCCTGTTCTTTGGCTCCCTCGCGGTCGAGGTACGCCCACGCACGCACGCGGCCTTCGTAACGATCCACGCGGTCGAGGCACTGGTCGAGTAACTCGATCGGCGTCAGGTCGCAGTTGCGAATCAAGCCGGCGGCGGCGGTGATTGTCATGGGTGCTTCGTCCGTCGTCATTCGTTCCTCGTCATTCGTCCTTCAGGAGAGAACCGATCGGGCCGGCTCGTGTCACTATGCTAGCATTGCATGGTGCGGTCTTGTACCGTGTCTTCCCGAGGGACGAAGGACCAATGACGAAGGACGCTATCAAAGTCGCGGTGCTGGGTGCGTCGGGTTATACCGGCGTCGAACTCATCAAGATTCTGCTTCGCCACCCGCATGCCGAGATCGTCGCGGCCACGTCGCGGCAAGACGAACACATCGCGGACCTCCACCCGAGTTTGCTCGGGCGGCTCGACCTGCGCTGTGAACCGTTCGATGCCGATAAGCTCAAGGCCAAGGGCGTGCAACTCGCGTTCGGCTGCCTGCCGCACGGCAACAGCATGGAGAGCATTCCGCCGCTGCTGGAACGCGGGATTCGCGTGGTCGATCTCAGTGCCGATTACCGGCTTCGCGACGTGAATGTTTACCAGGAGTGGTACAAGGAATCACACACGGATACGGTGAACCTGGCTCAGGCCGTGTACGGGTTGCCGGAGGTGTACGGCGATTACATCAACGGTGCGAAGCTCGTCGCGAACCCAGGCTGCTACCCTCAGACCGCGATTCTTGGCCTCGCTCCGCTCGTTGCGAAAGGACTTATTGAACTGACAGGGATCATCGTCGATGCCAAATCGGGCGTGAGCGGGGCAGGGCGGACTCCGAAACTCACGACGCACTACCCCGAGTGCAACGAGAGCGTATCCGCGTATTCCGTGGGCACGCATCGCCACACGCCGGAGATCGAGCAGGCACTCGGCGACATTGCGGGGAAGCCGGTGTCGGTGATCTTCACGCCACACCTGATGCCGATGGATCGCGGCATCCTCAGCACAATCTACGCAACACCGACACGCCTCGTGACGGAAGCGGAGTTGGGCGAACTGTATCGCGAATACTTCGCTGGCAAGCCGTTCGTGCGGGTTCGCAAGACTCCGCCCGCAACGAAGGACACAGTGGGTACGAACTTTCTCGACGTGTGCGTGAAGGTGGTTCGCGGTAAGGTGCTGGTGATCGCGGCCGAGGACAACCTGATTCGCGGCGCGTCCGGCGTGGCAGTGCAGAACTTCAACCGCATGTTCGGCTTCGACGAGCGCACGGGATTGATGTGATGGATCTGCTGTCGCAACACGAGGCGTTCCTGCGTGCGATCTTCGACAACCCCGAAGACGACACGGCACGCCTCGTGTATGCGGACTTCCTCGACGAGAACGACCTTCCGATTCGTGCGGAACTGCTCCGCGTCCAGTGCGAACTCGCCAGAATGGATGACGACTGCGATCCTAGCCACTGGGCGATGCTCGAAGAACGGAACCACTGTCTCTCGAGTGCCGTCGTGCCGTGGAACGAGATGCGAACGGGCAGCGGCATCACGATGAACCGCGGCCTGTGGCGGGAATCGTTCGCCGACGGAGTGGCGGTCACTGCGGAAGACCTGGACGACCCCCGGAAGTTCCGAGAGTGGGTAGTGCGAGTGAACCCCGCGTGGTACGGCGAGACGAAGATGTATGTGAGGTTTAGGTCCGAGTTACTGTCGAAACATATCCATACCCTCAGTGGGCTGCCATTTGTCCATCAGGTGACGGAGTGCAACCTCTCGGGTCACCGCGAAGAAGTTCCTCGGGACGAAGTTAACCAACTGCGGGAACATTTTGACTTCTTCCCTGAACCGCCTGGCCCATGGATACGAGGTTGGAGAGCGATTAACACAGGGGCGTTGAATGAATTCCTACGAAATAGGTGGGCAAGACGCATCGTGTCACTCGATCTCCGGAACAACAGCCTCGATAACGATGTCGTGTGCGCACTCGTGAAGTCGCCTTATCTCGACAACTTGAAGCGATTGCAGATACTCGAAGGTAACCAACTCCGCGGCAAAGTCTGGCAGCAGGTACTCGAGCGGTTCGGCGAGGACGTTGTGGAGTAGGCTGCTCGCGTCCGAGCCCGAGCGCCGAGCGAGGGTCAACGTTGACCCTCGCTCGGCGCTCGGGCTCGGATATCACCACGCTTTCGGGAATCACTCATGCAATTCGTGTTGTCGTTCGTCGCGCTGTTCGCCATTGGGGCGGAGGCCAAGTTCTCCGCGAAAGTCGAGAAGGTCGAACCGCCTGCCAAGCTCGCGGAGCCGATCCGCAAGTTGCTCGACCCCGAAGCGCTCGTCGTGCGTGATGGCGATACCGTCGTCATGCGAGTGTGGTTTCGCGACACCATTCCCGCCAAGGCCACTGAGGAGCAAGTCAAGAACGGCATCACCTACCGCGAGATCCCCGAAGGCACGCTCGTTGGGGCCATCGAGTTCCCCGCGAAGTTCACCGACTTCCGCAAGCAGGAACTCGCCGCCGGGGTGTATACGCTGCGATTCGCGGTTCAGCCTGACATCGGCGATCACACCGGCACCAGCCCGCATCCGGACTTCTGTTTGCTATGCCCCGCAGCCGAGGAAAAGAACGAGGAACTCATCGAGAAGAAACAACTCATTGAGATCAGCAGCAAAGTCAACGAAGGGCGACACCCCGCCGTGTTGCTGATGTGGCCGAACAACGGCAAGGACGCGACGGTGAAGGTACTAGACAAGGGAAATGGCGTGCTGGTGGCAACGATCAAGCGACCCGTGATAACCGACGGTGGGAAGACGATGCTGGGATTTGCTGTGACGGTAGCTGGTGTGCGGAAGGAATGAGAAACGCCCAGGTGATCTTCACCTGGGCGTTTCCTGTCTTACGGTGCTCCAACCTTTTTACCGTTCACTTCAGGTGGGCCAGCCTGGAACCTCAGGAAGGTTCCATCGTTGTTCGGATCGAGTGGGACGGGGATTTGTGGGTTCTCGAGCCTAGTCAACTTGAGGTCCACGTTTCCACCAGCGGCATCTGGACCATTCACGTTCGTATCGAGCGTTATGCCCGGGATGCCTCCGCCTCCGCCGTTGCCGAGTCCGCAGGACTGCGTTTTCCCGAAGTAGTTCTGCCGTACGTTCAACTCGTATGCGTTCGGCGGTGGGTTGCTCAGATCGAATTCCAGCCCGACCCGTGACTCAAAGATTGTGTTCGATGCGATCTGAGCTTTCACCGTTTTGTTGATCGGCTTGCTGAAATACATCGCGGATTCCAGGTTGGCGAAACGGTTCCCCGATACCTCGACATCTGTCGTCGGGGCAGCGAACCAAATCCCACGACCACTTTGCCCTCCCGATGGTCCCTCAAAACGGCAGTTACGAATCGCAGTCCGACGGGTGTCGTTGTTACCGGCGGCCTCAAGGATCACACCCGACTGACCCCCGTTGAGTAGGACTCGGATCCGTTCGAGGACGATTGGCCGACCGTCGGCACCAGCAGCATTCACGAGCCGAATGCCTGCGGACGTTACGTTCTTGATCGTCACGCCTTCAATCTGGAATCCCGGGCAGGATCCGTTGAGTTGAACGGCGAATTTGCACTTCCCAAGACAGTCGAAGTCGACGTTTTTGATCCGAACGCCTTCCGTACTGTTGACGTTGATGATCGTTTCCAGAGATCCGGTAGACTCAATCACCGACTGTTTGCCGTCGTGGGGCGTACCTTCGATAATCAGGTCTTTGTGCTTCTTCGGGTCGAGCCGGATCAACCCTGTGGTGATCTTGGACTTTCCAACGACGATGGTGTCGCCTTGGGTGTACTTTGAGAGAGCATCGCTGAGGGAACTGGCCGAGTTCGGTCCATCTCCGGCCTCAATAACAATCCGGCGAGGGCCAGTCTCTGGCGGAACCTCAGGCGTAGTGGATTTGTTGAAGAAGGCGAAGTACACTCCGACTGCAGCTCCGATAACGAGGAGCAAGCCCACAACCCCAAGCAGGAGTTTGCTCTTCCCAGCTTCCACTTCGGGTGGGGGTTGTCGGCGGTTCCCCTGTCGGGGAGCGGGTGGCTTGTTGGGGCCGCCCTTCGAGGGAACGTTGAGTCGGCCGCTCTTCTTTCGTGGGATCGGTGAGTTGACGGACGAACCCCTGCCAGTGTCGCCACGACCAGTGGTGGGCGTGTCGAGTTCTTCTCCCAGGTCGGACCACACGGGTGGATGGGCTTCCGTATCGATACGCCCTGGTGTGGCGGGAAGCGGAGCAGGTGCGGCCGCAGTCGAGGCCGCGTGTGGTGGTGCCGACGCGGGTATTGCGGGGATCATCTGCATCGATGGCTGTGACGGTCGGTTATGCACTCCAGCAGTCGAGACCGCGCTGGTCATGGACGCTGGACCCGTCTTGCCGCCGCCGGCAGCGACCGAAACCTGCGGCATCTCTCGCTCGGCGGGCGGCGGGATGGGCGTCGCCACCCAGGGCGCCAGTGCCGCCATCACTTCGGCGGGCGTCTGGTACCGGTTTTCCACTTTCTTCGCCATCATCTTCTCGACGATGGCGATCACCTCATCGGGGACATCGGCCCGGAACGATTTGATCGGCTTGGGCTGGCGGTTCTGATGCCAGATGAGCTTCTGGGCGACGGACCCTTCAGGGAACACTGCACTGCCGGTGAGGAGGAAGTAGAACGTTGCCCCGAGCGAGTAGATGTCGGCCCGGATGTCCACGGTGTGGCTGTCGAGCGCTTGTTCCGGGGCGAGATAATCAGCTGTGCCCAGGACGTTTTCGTCGTACTTCTTGGTGAGTGCGTCGTCCTCGTCGTGGAAGAATCGAGCGAGCCCCATGTCGAGGATCTTCACGACACCAGTGCGGTCGAGAAGGATGTTACCGGGCTTGATGTCGCGGTGAATCAGGCCCATCTCGTGGGCGTGCTGGAGTCCAACGGCGGAGGCGTAGATGTAGTGGCACGCTCGCAGCATGTCGAGTTGGCCAAACTTCTTAACGAGATCCTGAAGGTTTGTGCCGTCCACGTACTCCATGACGAGGAAGTGGAGATTCTCGTCCTGGTCGATGTCGTAGGCGCGGACGATGTTCGGATGGTCAACCGCTGCGACGGCACGGGCTTCGCGGTAAAACCGTTCCAGGCTGGATGGGTCGTCGGCCTTTGCGGTGGGAAGAACCTTGATGGCGACACGTCGCCGCATCATCTTGTGTTCGCAGAGGAACACCTGGGCCATGCCACCAGCACCCAGTTTCTCGAGCACCTTGTACTTGCCAATGGTGAACCGTTTGTACTTCCCCTGGAGCAATTGCTCCGCCTGGAAGTAGGTGAGGACGCCATCGCGAACAAGTACACCCGCGAATTTTTGCGGGTCGGAGGGGACACCAGAGGCGTCCGTGAGCTTTTGGATATAAGAACGGAGTTTGCCTTCATCGGCGACCCCACTCCGCTGGATCAGGTCCAGAAGCTCGTCGGCGTTTGCGGGGGGGGGCATTGTAAACCTCTCCGACGGGGCAGGGAACCCGGAACGGAGGACTATTGGGTATTACGATAGGAGATACGAGCCTAAGTATATGTCAGCCAGCCCCCAATGGGGAGAGATTTTCGCATGCATTCGCCAAGTGCCGGTGAGAAGTGCCGAATCCATTGGATTGTTCGGCGTGTAGACCGGTTCGGTCAGTCAATTGTTCGAGCAAAATCGTGTCGGCCATCGTACGCACGTCTCATCTGGAACAGGCAACTGATCAAGGAGTTCCATCGCGTTAACTGCGAGGTTGTGTGGTAGCGGGTGGTTGTTGGTCACCCTTACCAAGAAGATAAGCCCCGACGATTCCAGCCACGAATAACAAGCTCAGCAGAATCCCGACAAGGATAAAGAATCCGGTTCGCCGTGGTGGTTCGTTTCGATTTCGTCTTCCACCTCGGGTGTAGCCCGAATCTGTTTCTTCCTGACTATCGTCGTATTCGTCGTCGTGATCGGCGGGGATGGGAGTGGTTGGCGCGGAGGAGGCACGATCGGTTGACCCCATCTCGGCAGCTCGCGACCGACCGTTCCGGCCAGAAAATTTCGGGCTCTCACCGGAACCCGTCAGGCTCGGTGGAGTGTTGGTGCTGATCGCGCCACTCTTGCCTGAATCTGTGGTGCGGACAGAAGATCCACCCGAACCCGACCTTGCCATTGCGCCACGACCTGAACCGAAAAGAACACGTGCCAGGGGAAGCGTTGATCCGGAAGCGGTGAGGCTTGGTGCCGCAAGCGATTGGACGAGTGGGCAATGGATTGGCATCTCTCGCGGGCTTGGCGGGGGGACAGGTTGTTCTGCCCATTCCGCAAGCGCCTCAGCGACTTCCATCGGTTCCTGGTAACGGTCGCGGGGGTTCTTGGCCATCATTTTCCGCAATACCGCGAGCATGGCGGGGGGTACATCGGCGCGGAAGGACTCGACGAGGCGAGGCTCCTTGGTCTGGTGTGCGACGAGCTTGGCCGCGATGGTTCCGTCCGGGAATGGCGTTTGGCCAGTCAGCATGAAGTAGAAGGTGCCACCGAGGGCGTAGATGTCGGCCCGGATGTCCACCATGTTGCTGACGGCCTGCTCCGGAGCCAGATAATCCGCAGTCCCCAAAACGCATTTGTCGTCGTACTTCTCGGTCACGCTGTCTTGTTGTTTGTTGAAGAATCGGGCCAACCCCATGTCGAGGACTTTGATGACCCCGCTGCGGTCGAGAAGCAGGTTGCCGGGCTTGATGTCACGGTGAACCATGCCGAGCTCGTGCCCGTGCTGCATCCCGATGGCCGATTGCGCGATGTAGTGGGCGGCCCGAATCGGGTCGAATGGCTTCTTCTCGACGACGCACCGCGCGATGATTTCCTGCAGGCTTGTGCCGTCCACGTACTCCATGACGAGGAAGTGCAACTTCTCGTAATGGTCGATGTCGTATGCACGCACGATGTTAGGGTGGTCGAGAGCTGCGACGGCGCGGGCTTCGCGGTAGAAGCGTTCCTCGTTAGACTTGTCTTCGAGTTTCTCGACAGGAAGCACCTTGAGGGCGACGAGGCGTCGCATCATGGTGTGTTCGCAGAGGTAGACGGCCCCCATCCCGCCGGCCCCGATCAATTCGAGAAGCCGGTATTTTGCACCAATGGTGAATCGTTTGTATCGGCCGAGTCGGAGTTGCTTGGCTTGAAAAAACGTGAGCAGGGATTCGCGGACGAGGAGGTTGGCAACTTGGTCGAGCGATTGGGGAGCGGTGCCGGCGGCCTGGTGCCGTTCAAGCAGGGCATCGAGTTTGTCGGCCGGGACAAGTCCGCTCTTGCGGAGGATGTCCAGGAACTCGGGTGCGGATGCAGGCGGGGGCATGTGCTGTCCTCGTCCCGATTGGGCCGGTCTGGCCCACAGGAACCGATCGTGTCCCGCTGGGCAAACGGGGCAAGGCGGGTCGGCTTCGCCGGGAATCTAACATACTCTGTGCGGACGGGCGGCTAAGAGCAAGAGATCGGTTTGAATTTTGCGAAGAATTCAACCCGCACGGAACCCCCAGATGATGCGTTCCGTGTGTTCGGCTCAAGCCATTCAGCCACCACCATCGCTTCTGGATGTTATCATATCGCAACACCGGTTTCCGAGGGAACCTTATGCGCCGAGAATTGACGACCGTTAAGGCAGTCTGCCCACATGATTGCCCCGACACCTGTGGTATGGTGGTGGGTGTGGACGCGACCGGCTGGGCGGTCGAACTTCGTGGCGACAAGGATCACCCCTTTACGCACGGCTTCCTCTGCCAGAAGGTCGCGAACTACCTCGACCGGGTTTACCACCCGGACCGCTTACTACATCCTTTGAAGCGCGTCGGGAAAAAGGGTTCCGGAAAGTTCGAGCGTATCAGTTGGGAAGCCGCGATCCGCGAGATCACCGACCGGTTCAAGGCCGTTGCTGCATCTGAAGACGGGCCGCAAGCCATCTTGCCGTACAGCTATGCCGGCACGATGGGGAAGCTCATGTACGGCAGCCTCGACCAGCGATTCTTCCATCGGCTAGGTGCCTCTCTCCTCGATCGGACGATCTGTGCCACGGCCGGGGCCGCTGGGTGCGATGTGACCCTAGGCACTCGTGCGATGACGGATCCCGAGGCGGCTGTGAATTCTCGCTACATCGTGAACTGGGGCTCGAACACTGCGGTCACGAACACGCACTTCTGGCGGATCGAGCACGAGGCTCGCAAACGCGGCGCACGGATCGTCACCATCGACCCGTACAAGTCGCCCACGGCTGCGAAGTCTGACTGGTGGATTCCGATTCGCCCCGGCACCGATGCCGCCCTGGCACTGGGGGTGATGCACATCATCTGGCGAGAAGGCTGGCAGGACGACGCCTACCTGAACGATCACTGTGTGGGCGTGAAAGAACTCCGCGAACGGGTGATGACCGAGTACCCCGTCGCGAAGGTTTCCCACATCACGGGACTTTCGATCAGCGAGATCGAGCAATTCGCCCGAGAGTACGCACTCGCAGACGAGCTATTCGGCGGCCCCGCACTGATTCGGTTGAACTACGGCCTCCAGCGTCACGGTGGCGGGGGCACGGCGGTTCGCACCGTAGTATGCCTGCCGGCTCTCACCGGCGATTGGCGACACGCGGGAGCGGGCGCGCTCCTCAGCACGAGCAAGGCTTACTCGTTCGACGACAACTACCTGACGCGGCCGGACCTGATCCCGAAGGGCACCCGCACCGTGAACATGATCCACCTCGCGGAGGCACTGCACGGGGAGTTGCCCGGCCCGCCGGTGAAGGCGCTCTATGTGTATAACTCGAACCCCGCGGCTGTGAATCCCGACCAGTCGCGTGTGCTGTCGGGGTTGGCACGAGAAGACCTGTTTACGGTGGTTCACGACCAGTTTCAGACCGACACCGCGGACTACGCCGACATCGTGTTGCCCGCGACATCGCAGTTGGAACACTTCGACATTCACAACAGCTACGGGCACCTCTACGTGCAGGCCAACAACCAGGCAATCGCCCCGCTCGGCGAGTCGAAGCCAAACACGGAGGTGTTCCGGTTGCTCGCCAGGGCAATGGGCTTCGAGGCGGAGTTGTTCGATACGAGCGATGAGGAGTTGGCGAAGGGCAGTCTTGGCGATTCCACATCGCGTAGCCGCGACCCGAAGGGGAGCGATTCCGCAATGGCCGGCATCACACTCGAAGCGACGAAGGCCGGACCCGTGCGGTTGAATCTCCCCCGGAACTGGGCTCCGTTCGCGGAAGGGAAATTCCCGACTCCATCCGGGAAGTGCGAGCTGTACTCGGAACGCGAGAAGCGTGCGGGGCGTGACCCGCTGCCACACTACGCCCCGCCCCACGAAGACCCGCAGACCAAACCCGAACTTGCTGCGCGGTATCCGCTGCAATTGTTGACCCCGCCCGCACCGCAGTTCCTGAACTCGACGTTCGCGAACCTGGATCACGCCCGCAAGGGGGCCGGGGAGCGCACGCTGGAGATTAGCCCGACTGATGCCGCAAAACGTGGCATCGCGGATGGTGCGATGGTAAGCGTATTCAACGGCCGCGGTCGTTTCCGTGCGCGTGCGATTGTCGGCGACAGTGTGAAGCCCGGCGTGGTTGTGTCGCTCGGCCTCTGGTGGCGGAAGTGGACGGACGACGGCGCGAACTGCAATACGACAACCAGCACCGCGGCCACCGACCTCGGTGGCGGCGCGACCTTCTTCGACAACCTTGTGGAAGTTACCCCGGCGAGCCGGGCGACGTGAGTCCCCGGAGTTACGGATGCAAATCGACCAACTGACCCATCGCGATGAACCTGCCGCGGTCGCTTCACTGGCGGCGGCGTTCGCGGACTACCCCATGTTCGTGCCGCTGTGCCCTGACGCGGCACGCCGGCAGCGTGTGGTCGAATCGTTCTGCCGATACCAGTTCCGCATGTCGCTGCGTTGCGAAGGCGTGTTTGCCACGCCCGACCGCGCGGCCGTCATGTGTACCTGGATGCCGGGTCAGGAGTGGCCGGGGCGGTGGGCTAACTTCCGTTCCGGGGGGCTCGGGTTGCTGTCTCAACTCGGCTGGAGTGCGAGCAGGCTCCTCATGCAATTCGAACGCGGGTTCGACCTCTCCCGCGTCAAACACGTTCCCGGCCCGCACTGGTACGTGCAACTGCTCGGCGTGCGACCCGAGATGCAAGGGAAGGGGCTGAGCAAGGCGTTGTTCGCGCCGATGTTCGCGGCCGCGGACAAATACAAGGTGCCGGTATACCTGGAGACGATGCGGGAAGTGAACGTGACGATCTACCAGAAGCTCGGGCTGGAGTTGGTCGGCAAAAGCGAACTCCCCGGCGGCCTCCCGAACTGGGAGTTCGTGCGGCAACCGAAGCCCGCCTCGTAACGACCATCATGTGATCTTCCCGTTCGCTCCGAGCGGCTCGATCTGCTTGAGTTTCTTCGTTTTGAGCGACTCGTAGCAATCGCCGAGGTCGAACGACCCGAGCACGCCTTGCACGAACGACGACAGCGGCCACGTGTACGTTTCCGAAGTCGCCACGTCGTGGTAACTCGACAGCGCATTCTTCAGCGTCACCCGTGTCACGCGATTCGCCAGCACGGCCGCGAACGTCGCCGGGATCGTGCCACAACCCTTCGCGACGAGATGCACTTCCTTGTGGCCAATGTCCGCGAGCCAGTCGATCACACGCAGCACGTCGAACGTCTTCTGACCGACATACGGCCGATCGAGCATGATACCGTGGATCGCGTAGAAGTAGTCGTTGCCGTAGGGCGTGAGGAACTGGTTCGTGCCGCCACAGGTGTCGGGCCGCGACTCGCCGACGCCCCGCACGTCCATCGCGTAGAACGCGGTCTTTGGCTCGGCCTTTACGAGTTCGGTTAGCAACGGTTCCTCACGCAGTTCGGCATCGGCACTGTGATGCGAGACGTACAGAATCGCGGGGCTCTCGTCCTTCGCGGGCCGCGAGATGTGTGCCTGATCCGCGAGTCGATACACAACCGCGAACACGTTCTTCTCGGTTTCGATGGCGTAAGACGTGGCGTGCGGCTTGGGATACTTGCGGTCGCCAGTCGCGCGAAGAATGCGGAACTCGGGCACGCCCTCGCTCTTTGGTGGTTTCAACGCGTGTTCAACACTCTGCGTGAGGACAGGCGGTTTACCCGTATCAAAGCGACGAACCGCAGTTCGCCCTGCGGCGAGTTCCTTCGTGAAAGAGAACACCGTCCGTGACTTCAACTCGCTGACCTGTCCCTTTGGGGCGGCCCACAGGTCGGGTTCCTTCTCGATGGTCAGCTTCGGTTCGGTCTTCGCGTCTGAAATACCGGTCGCCTTGTTGAACCACTGGTACATCGCCTCGCGGTTCTCGATGCTGTAACCGTGACCGGTCGGGCCGATGTGCAACTTCACGTTCTCTTCCGCACCGAGCAGACCATAGATGCGCTTCAAGCGGCGATATGCTTCCTCCGAGCCGCGAACGTCGAAGAAGTCCTTCTCCTTCGCCAGGATGACGACCGGTTTCGGGGCCATCGCCACGAGGAAGTCGCAGTGATCCAACCCAAAGGCGAGGCAGTGCGGCGGGCACTGTTCGGTGTCGGCGGGGAGTTCGTTCTCCATGTTGCGGCGGAACGTCGTGACGAAGCAACTCGGAGCGGCCATTGTCCACCGCGACTCAACGCCGCACAGCCAGGTGGTCATCGTGCCCCCGCCGGAGTTGCCGGTGATGCCGACGTGCTTGGGGTCCACCTCCGGCCGCGAGAGCAGATAATCGAGAGCACGGATGCCGTCCCACGCACGCCAGCTTCCGAAGAACTCGCCGACGAGGAACTGCTGATTCCCTGCGAGCAGGTGCTCGCCGACGCCAACGCCCGGCCGCTCGGGCTTCTCGACGTGTCCGTATTGCAAGCGTTCGCCTTGCCCGATCGGGTCGAAGATCAGCACCACATAACCCATGCGGGCGAGACCCTGGCAGAACGACTGATAAGCCGGTTCAGCCTTGCCGTTGTGCGAGTGGCCGCAGGAGCCGACCACGCCCGGCCGC
>PNLP01000095.1 GCA_013823135.1 Planctomycetaceae bacterium | reverse complement strand
GAAATCTGTCGCGTCCAGCGAGAAGTCTCGAATATCTCGCCGAGTTGTGCTCTGGCGATCCGTGAGGGTGACAACAGCTTGGCCGCTGGATTTGTGCAGACGATAGGCTGGAATGCGAGAGGGCTCGGGCATGTAACACGCCTCCGTCTGCGGAACTCTTCAGCAGAATTTCGGGTTTGGTGCTGCAATCCGAACCGTTCAGATATTAGCGTAACGCTTGTTTCTGAAACACTTTCCGACCAGTGGGCGATACAGGATTTGAACCTGTGACTTCGTCCGTGTGAAAATCTGTTCACTATCTCGATTTCGACGCCTCAACCATCTGAAATCCGAGGCGATGGTGGGAGTGTACACCCCTTCCGAGGGTGTTGCAAGGTGTTGCGAACCGGAGCGAGGAATCGCCTTATTTCTCCGTAGTTCGCGATCTTGATGCTCTCGCCGTTCCGTAGCCGAGCACTTGGCTTGCTGCGTGTCCGGCGACACGGCTCAACTCATGTGGCTACGACTGAGGTATCTGATTGACCAGCGGCGGTAAGGCTGCCCGCACTCCATCGACCTGTTGGAGAAGGTCGTTTCGCACCGCTGCAATGTAAGCGTTGTTCAGCGGTGCGCCCGCAGCGACAGCGCCCGCAATGAGATTGCTCGCCACGACGAACTTTGAAGAGATGTGGTCGAGCTGATACCTCTGCCAGTCGAGCGCGACAAACAGATCATGTTGCAGGATGTCGTGGCTCTGCGTGAGCCAGTAGTTGAGTTGCCCCGTATCCAGCGGGTAGTTGGGGATGGAAGCGGCTTGCAGCAGGTTGCTGGCCTGGTTCAGGCGGTCAACGTTGAACGTGAGGCATTCCCGCAGTCGCTTCACGCACAGCATCTGCTCCTTCCGCCTTTGCCTCGCGATGTCCCACCTTGTGTACGTGATACCAAGCATCGCGCCGATGAAAGCGCTGACGATCGCATACCAGTAGTCCTTGAGCGAAAAAAACCAGTGGACCTGCGGTGCTTCTCCATCGGCGAACAGCATAGTTTCTCTCCCCGAAGTTTCTGCATGTTGTGTTGGTAAACCGACCGGACACCGTGACCGTCCAATTCGAGGAATCAAGTCACATGGAACTCGGTTTCCACTTATGGGGTCACCCCTGTCACCCGCCTTGACCTCGCGAGAAGCCCGTGTGGGAATCGAGTTCCTCGACGCGGTGTTTGATAGCCTACTCACACGCGGCCCGATCGCGCCGGGATCTCGATAAGTAGTACGGAGACCGCCCCCCGCTGAACGCACCGAAGATCCTTTGGTGCGTTACCTCGTCCGGCACGGAAGGCGGACACGGTCGCCGCGCGCCCGACGGCTCCGAGGCTTGCACCCGCAGTCGAGGCAGTCTTCGTTTGAACGCCCGGAGACCGCCATGGGCGAGCGCCGCCGGGCGAAATTGATGGTGTGTTCGAGTGCGACGGCCTCGTCGAAGAGGCCCGTGAACATCATCATCAGGTCGTTCGCCGCCTGGGCCGCGGACAGGGCGTTCAGGGCGATGACGGACGGCTCGGCCACCTCGTCGTCATCGACGTACCGCTGGGCGCGGCGCTCGTCGGCCGTCAGTGCCTCCTCTTGGAGGCGATCGGGAAGGATCAACTCGTGGCAGTCGAGGCACCCGCCGCACGGGTGAGGGAGGACCGGGCGCGTCGCGGTGGTGATGTCGGTCACCTGCCGGGTCGTCTTGTCGACGGTCACCTTCGCGCCGATCTGGACGCCGGGAATCAGGTACTGCTGGCACAGCGCGTTGAACACCAGCCGGCTCTGCATCGTGTCGCCCGCTAACACCAGGAAGTCGCAGTCGGCCAGGAGCAGCGCGGTCTTCTCGTCGATGAC
This sequence comes from Planctomycetaceae bacterium, assembly GCA_013823135.1. Taxonomy (GTDB): domain Bacteria; phylum Planctomycetota; class Planctomycetia; order Gemmatales; family Gemmataceae; genus Gemmata. The sequence goes on along the minus strand of PNLP01000095.1, from coordinate 14,307 downwards.
GTTGCCGACCACGGCGTCGTACCGGATGTTCGGGTTCGCCGCGAGCGCGACCCGACGGGCGACGTTCACTTTGTAGCTCGATAGCCGCCAGGCGAGTTTGCGGAGCCACGCGGACTCGCGCCTCGCCAGGAACGACTTCGCGTCCCACCGGGTCGCGCCGACCACCCGCGGCAGGTTGCTCAACGACACCTTGTCGAAGTCGATGGCGACGATGTGGCCGACGCCGAGGCGCGCGAGCCACTCGTTCATCAGCGACCCGCCGCCGCCGAGGCCGATGATGCCGACCTTGAGGCAGGAGAGAATCTCCTGGCCGAGGTCGCCGAACAGGCGAGCGTGCCGGTCGTACACCGGGTCGGCGGCGCGGGGCCGCCGCCGCGGGGTGGGGAAGAGCGTGCGGACGCGCGGGCCGACGACCGTAGCGTGGTCGAGCGGGAAGCGGCCGTCGCGTGTCCAGATGTCGCCGGCGACCGCGTTGACGGCGCACACGAGCGCGCCCATCGGCCCGCCCTTAAGGATGTCCAGGATGGCAGGGTAGCCGCGCTCGTGCGAGGCGAGGTCGTCCGGCGAGAACCCCACCGAGTCGGTGCCGCGGTGGTTGTGGACGGCGAAGTACGCGAGGTTTTCCGCCGCGCAGGAGTGCGCCACCTCGGCGACAAATCGGGGGCTGAGAGCACGGTAGCCGCGTGAGCCCGGAACGTAGTCCACGCCGTCGCGGGCGAGTATCACGTCGCGGGCGAGCAACCTCGTCCCCCGGTCGGATGACGCGACGCCGGCGACGATGATCGCGCCGTGTTCGTCGAGGTCGCCGGGAAATAGGTGGGCGGAGAGCCGCGCGAAGAGCGGCGCGGCGATGCGGAGCGAAATCGGGGTTCTCATTGCGACCTCAACCAGGTCAGGACTTTTGCGAGCTTCGTGACGGCGGTGTCGGCCGCCGGGTTCCAGCGGTGCGACTTCCGCGACACCTGGAGGGCAGTCTTCCCGCGCCAGGTGTGACCGGCCGAAATGCCGGCGGGCAGCGCCCCGCTGTCCGCGGGCGCGACTGCGGCATCAAGGAAGTGCGGGTAGACGTCGGCGCGAGGGTGCTGAAAGGTGACGAGGAAGCCGACCCACGAGACCGCGGGTTTGAACCGCGGTCCGATTGGCAGGTCGAAAACCGTCACGTACGCGCCCCCTTGGGCTTCCTCCTCGACTTCGACGCGGCCGTCGAAGGTCATTCGGACCTCAGCGACAGCCGCGGTCACTTCGGGCGTCATCGTTCACCTCACGAGTTGTCGTCGGGGGCGACCGCAACGAACTTGTCGTGGTCGTTGAGGGTGACCTCCTCGTTGTCACCCACTTGGACCAGCTTGCCGTGGCCCTTCACGGCGAAGAGGCTGAAGTCGGGCTGGATGGCGACACCCTGGGCGATGGCGGCGGCTTTGATTTCCGCCCCGTTGGCCTTCTTCTGCTGAAACTCGACGGGCTTTTCGTTCACTGTGACGGTGACGGCCTTCGCCTTCGCGGTCGGAAGTTCTTGCACGGCGTTCATACTTCTGTTCTCCTGTTGAGATGCGGGGCGAGAGAAGGATTCTGCGACGCCCTTAACCTTTCCTGCCGGCGGCGAACCGATTTTTGCCGCGCGGTGGAAAAAACCTCCCGACAGTCGGCAGGAATAGTTGGGGCAATCGGCCCACCGGCGTCACACCTGTCAGGAACCTGGAAGCCGTGTTCGCCCTCCCCGACCTGAACGACGAGCAGTGGACGGAAATCGTCGAGCGGCTCACCCACCACGGCGCGTGCCACATCGTGAGGCACACTTGGCGGGGTCTGCGGCTGGCGCAGGGCGGTTCCGTTCCAGGCGGCGTCGATCCTGCTGACCTCGCGGCGGACGCGATCACGGACGTCATCGAGGGGCGGCGGATCTGGAATCAGGTCACCTACCCCGTTTTCTTGGACTTCCTCCGCTCGGTCGTAGACAGTCGCGTGAGTCACCTCGTCGAGAGTGCGGAGAATCGGTTGACCCGGCGGATGCCCGCGCCGACCGACGACGGCAACGCCGACCTCGATGTGGCCGCTCACGACCCCGACCCGGCCGACGTGTGCCGTGACCGGGACTCGCTTGAGAACTTCCGCGACACACTCGTGAAGGAGATCGGGGATGATCCACTCGTTGCGGGGCTCTTCAGTTGCATCGAATCCGGCGACACGAGGCCGGAGGACATCGCGCTCTTGCTCGACGTGAAGGTGAAGGACGTGAACAACGCGCAAAAGCGACTGCGACGGAAGGCCGCGGTCGTCATCAAAACCTCTCAACCGAAGTGACGATATGTCGGACTTGAAGGCACGACCGGCCCCCGCGTGGGAGCGGTTCTTCGAGTATCTCTACCCCTGTGACAAGGAGGCCACACGGGCCGAGGTGCGGGAGGATCTGAGCCGCCTCGGCATTGATGTGCGGAAGGCCGTGGACCGGGTCCAGAAGGCCCTCGCGGCGGCGAAGGGCAAAGCCATGCTCGCGGAAGCCCGGACGCAACGGCTGAGCGCGGTCGCGCGGCTCGGCCAGGTCGTCCCGTCCGCGCCGACCGGGCTGCGTGAGCGCCTCCGGGGGCTGATCGAAGGCAAGTTCCAGGGCACAGAGCGGGCGGCCTACTTCCACAAACTCGAAGCGGCGGCGACGGACGCGGATCTGGAATCGCTCCTCACGGACATACACCGCTTGGAAGCGCTGTCGGAGGGCACACCCGGTGACACCCAGCCAACCGAATAGGACCACCCCGGCCGCGCGGGCCACGAAGCTGTGGACGAAGTTCGGGTTCACCGAACCGGCCGACCTCGTTCTGGAGGATCTCGCCTTCGCGCTCGGCGTCGTCGTGATCGAGGGCCGACTCGACAGCGCCGACGCGCGCCTCATCCGCAACCGGGACAAGGGTCTCATCCGAGTGCGGGAAGACATTCCAGAGGGCGGGCGGAAGCGATTCGCGCTCGGACACGAATTGGGTCACTGGGAACTGCACGCCGGCGTGTCCCAGGTCTTCTCCTGCACGAGCGAGGACATGCTCGCCGGCTACAAGGGGAGCGCGCACGAGGTCGAGGCGAACCTGTTCGCCGCGGAACTGCTCATGCCGCGGAACCTGTTCCGTCGGCGGATGGGGAACGAAGACCCGCTGGCCCCCGTGTTGCGCGACCTCGCGGGCTATTTCCAAACGTCACTCACGGCGACGGCGGTCCGGTTCGTGGAACTCGCCGACGAGAAGTACGCGATGGTGCTGGTCGAGGACGGGCGAGTGCGGTGGTGGCGTGCGAGCGGGGCGTTCGAGGGCTTCTGGATCGACCCGAAGTTGGAGGTGTCGCCCGCGACGCTCGCCGGCGCTTACCTCAACGGCGAACCCCTTCCGCCAGGAGCGGAGGAAGTGGACGGCGACGCCTGGCTCGGCTCGAAGGCTCCGCAGGTCGGCGACCCACTGTTCGAGGTCGCGATCCCGCTGACGGCCTACGGGCAGATTCTCAGCATGCTCTGGCCAGCGTAACAGACCGGACCGAGAGGTCGGCCCTCCCCAATGCCGCACGAGCCGGGTTTGAGCCGAGACGTTGTTCGCGTGAACCAACTTCGGCTTCAACGCCCAGAACCAGTTCGGGAACCGAGCCGGGTTGCGTAAACCGTCTGCGCTGGATGTCCCCGTCCGGCCAGTCCCCACTGTCTCCGCTCACCGTTGTCGCTCACGGCGATGGTCATCGAGTGTGGTTGAAGGCTCTTCGTTCGCCCTTCTCATTCCACTCCCCAACCCCGAAGGAGATGATGAGACGTTGTGGGGTGTGTTGAAGCTGGCGACACGACGGTGATCGGGCGTGGTTGCTTCTCTCCCCTTCTCTGCTGTTGAACGTAGATGTAGCAATCGTTCCAAGCTGAGTGTTCACCCATCAGCACGTCTGGTGCCACTCCAGGCACCCACAGGCCGCACCTCGACCCGCCCGCTGATGCGCTCGATCGCCTTCAGCAGGGCGTTCAGGAGTCGCAACGCACGCGGCACGTTGTCCTGGCCGACCGAGACTTCCAAGAGCAGGTTGCCGTACCACGGGGGTTAGACGATGTGCTGCGTTCCGGGGTAGCTCGCGTGAGCCGGTCACGCACCGCCCGAACCATCGGGTGAGGGCCGTTGAGGCGGCGGGGACGGTGATCATGGGGAGTGCGCGGGCCCTTTCCCAAGAGGGCCACGATGTCGGCACCGAAACCGCCTACGCGGTCGATCGGCCGTGGGTGGAACACGGCAGTCTGGAGTTCGGGGGCGTCGCAGGGCGGAAGGGGCGTGGGGGGCGGTGCCGTCCCGTGGTGCTTCTTGGCCCAGTAACCAACGGCCGGGCGGGGGATGTCGTATTGATCACACACCTTCGCCAGTTCGATGTTACTGATGCCGTACTCGCTCCTAGCCCCATCATCGGGGTGGCCCAGACGCGGTCATAAACTCTTGGCGGCTGCTCGCGATTGCCTTCTTGTCGCTCATTGCCGACCCTCTCCCGCCGTCGCTACGCATTACGACCCATCGGGCACTCACCGGTTCCCATCGAGTTCTTGCCGCCGGGTTGGATCGTCGGGCCGGTGCTTTCCAAATACCTGCTGCTCAAGTTCGTGCTGGACGGATACATCCAACTGCGACCATTTGCTAATGATTCCAGCGAGCAGCACTCGGTTTCGCTCAGGCAGAACACCAAGTATCCAACCTTCCCGGTGCACGTCTTGGTGTATTCCAGCCGGCAAATCGGAGAGGTGCATCAATTCGCGAAGGTTGCGAGGCGTGACTCGATCCGGGATTGCGGCTCTGTCAGCGTGTTGGATGAACCGGCAGGCTCTCCAAGCATCCCTGTCATGTTCCTCTGTGAGGACTGCTTCGGGGACTGGCCAATCTCGATCAGCGTAAATGCTGGGATAAATCTCAACGCAGACGTGCTTGTTTGTGTATGCTTCGTTTTCGATATCGAGCCCGTCGAAGGGCCAGAACGCGATCCGCTTGCTCAGTTGCGATTTCATCAGGGACACGAGTTGAAGCAACCCGCAGAGCGTTTGGCCGGCAACCGAACCGATTTCACCTACGACCTCAGCCGAACTCAGGTCGTGGCCACTTAATACGAGCACCTGCTCGACGATCCGATACCGGGAGTCGAAGGGGATAAACGGACGTTGCGAAGGCACGCCGAAGTGTTCCGCGTGAACTTGCACAGGTGACCAGAAAGCGGGCATTGGCGCAACAGCGTAGTTAAAGTGTCGACAGTAGTCCCAAGGGCCACCCAGCGTTGGAAGCCCGGAGTGTCCATTCGCAAGCGCCAGCAGGCCGTCCCGCCACGAGAGGGCCTTGATACGCGCCAGTTCTCGGAGGTGACGCGGCCAAGCGTACTGGTGGTCGAAGCCGAAGATGATGCGCTCTTTGATCGGGTCTCGTGCCAGTTCCGATTGAACGGCTTCGAGGAGCAACTCACGCCAAAAACGGCATGAATTATGTTTCGACAGCCTGGGCCTTGGTGCGTCGTCTTCGACGGCTTCCCAAAGTCGGATAGATTCCTTTTGGGGTGCCTTCTCTTGAGCGCCGCTGAAGTCGGCAAACAGGTATCTCGCGAATAGGCTCATTGGTCAGTGGGCGGGTGAGAGGTTAGCATGAAGCCAAGGTACGCGGACTCGTCGCAGTCCTTGTTGCTGCACAGGGACATCCGCAACTGCCCGTCCCACACGACGCAAGAGAATCGGGGTCGCAGACGTACACGAGACGAAGCATGATGAAACTACGAAGCAGGACGATTGATTTCGGCGGGAGGTGGGCCCTGTTGAGTTTGGCCAGGTGACTGTGTTTCTTTGGGGGTTTCCTGTCGCAATTCCTCAACACGGCGTCGAGCCGCCTGACGCTTGCCGGCAGTGAGGAAAAGTTCCTGCCAGTTTAGTAGAGCTGCGGAAGCGGTGGGGCGTACATTCGTGTCGGGTTCGAGCATCGAGGTAAGCAGTCCTCTTATCGGTTCCCCCAGCGGGCCGGAGATGTCCCCCAGTGGTTCCAACTCGATTGGGTTTCCAGGACCACTGTGCTTCAATGGGTTCTTTCCGGTAAATAACTCAGAAGCGACCAATCCCAGTTGGAAAACATCGCTCGCGGGAGGCGGATTCGGGCCACCATTATGAAACGCGACGAGTTCGGGGGTACGGTATCTTTGCGCCATCTTGGGGACGTTGCCCGTTTCCTTCTCAGCTCCAAGGGCATCGTGGAAGATTAGACCGAAGTCGCCAAGCACGCACGTGCCAGCTTTCATGAAAACGTTTTGCGGCTTAATGTCCCTGTGAACGACGTACGGGTCGCGTCGTGTAAGGTAGCTCAAGGCAGAGAGCAACTGCATGATAATGCTCATTTTTAGCTTCTCAGGCAGCTCGTTTTGCATTGCCTTCTTCAAGTCCTCCGGCAAGTACTCCATCACGAAAAAAGGGCGTCCGTTAGGGAGAACACCTTCATCGAAGACCTTGACGATCGCAGGGTGATTGCAGTCACGCAGGACGTGAACTTCCCGCATGAACCCCTGACGCCACGCTTCCTTCTCTTCCGTATCCGGGGTGAAAACCTTGATGGCGAATGTAATGCCCTTATTTGGGCCACTCGTCGCAAGGACTTTGGACACAGCGCCTATGCCACCAGAACCAGCAACCCCAAGGCGCGAGTAAGTTATGTCACGCCAGGACACAAAAACACTCCCAGCGGCTGTATCTTCCATGGGCTAAGACCTCCAGCCTCGGCGCGGCTCCTCCAACGTCACCGTCTGCGATCCCTCTCCACATCGCTCTCAGGTACGTGGAAGAATGGCGCGTCGGGGTTGTCGATGTTATACCCCCACGACAATTGCCCCAGGCGAAACAGGTCGTGCCAGCAAGTCAGGATGAGTTGCTGGGCTCGCAAGTTACGCTGTGCATCTGGAACTTGCGTGGCAACTTCCGCGAGGACGGTGCTTTGCTGTGACCAGCCCGCTCCTCGCGACGAGAAGCGCTTCGCGATATCCAAAACAAGTGAAAGCGTTTTAGAGTATTCCATACCTGCCCCACCTTGGTGGAGTTGCTGCCAACCCTTTGCACATCATACCGCCCAGCTTCTGAGACACCATTCCACCCCGCTAGAATGGGTTCAAATGTTCCTATACCTCACGAAGTACGAGAGACCCCGAACACTCGCGGCTCAGCGGTGTTTGAATGGATTGGTTTTGGCTTCAGTCCCCGGATCAGTTCAGGAACTGATCCAGGCTCCAATAACGCGCCCGTGAAACCGACCGCTTCCCTTCAGAATGGGATCGGGTCACCGTCGTCGGGGAGTGGCGCGGGGGTAGGCAGCGGCGCGATGGCTCGATCTCCCGCAACTGCGTGTTCGAGATAACCCAGGACTCGCCGGGCGATCCGAAGGAGTTGGTCGAAGGTAATCACTTCGATGCGATGGAGGTGGCCGACGAACCTCCTGAGTGCTTCGTTCTGCTTCGCGTTACCGTCACGCCCAATCACTACTTTCGCCCGGATCTTGTTGGTGTCCTCATGATCCGACGCCTGAATGCGGTGCCGGTCCGCGTCGAGTAACTCAAGGTATTTCTCGACCTGGCCGACCACTTTCGACAGTTCGGCCCCTGCGTAGTAGCTGTCGTGCGACCGATCGAACTGGAAGAGTGCCGCGCCGTCGAGGGGGGTCTTAATCTCAATTAACTCGATGTACCCGTCCGTCGTGCGCCGAACAACGAAGTCTTGCTGCTCGTCCCTCGTCCACTTCCGCCGGTCGAGGAGTTCGCTGTACTCGCTCCCGAACATCCACGGGTTCTTCGTTAAGATTTGCTGGAACTGATGCTCCTTTGCGCCGCTCGTCGCGACAAGAGTTTCGAGATCCGTGACGGCTTGGCGGTAGGCCGCGAGGTTGAGTGCCGCAGCCGCGTGGGCGAATAAGTCCGGGTCGCGAGCGGCCCGCGTCAGGATCGCATCGAACAACGCACGGTCACCGATCGCCTTCGCGAGCACGTCGGCCAATAAACCGGCTTTCCCCGCCGCGGATGCTGATTGAACGAGATTGGCGAGCTGCTCGGCGTTCGCGCCGGCGTGGGCGGGCAGCACGACGTACTTTGCAGACGCGGCGGGAACCGCCCCGGTGCGAACGACCTGGATGAAGTCGACGAGCTTCTGGATCTCGTCGTCTCCTTCTTCCGTAGTCAGTCCGATGCTATGCTTCGGGTCTGCGGTGTCGCCGGCCTTGAGTTTCCTCGTCGTCGTGAGCGTGAGCGCCTCGTGGTGGTACTCACCCGTGTGCCTGTCGGTCACCCGAACGTACACCGCCTCCTTCCGAACCCGCTTGCTGTCGCGCAGGGTCGCACTCCGCACGAGGTCCAGGTCGGGGTTATCAGTGCGGTCGATGGCAGTGGATTGGATGACGAGAGGGGGTTCGCTGGGGGATTGTGAGGAGTTGGGTGGTGTTGTCACGACAGGGAAACCTTGTGAGGGGTGATAATAAAACAATCTCCTCATACAGAGAATAAAGCGACGATTCCTTCCGCGTCTATGTCGGTAGGCGGGCATGGGACGTGTGTGTGGGACGCTCGGCCGAGGCTATCACCTCCCGACATCATCCCGACAGAGGCATCATAAATGAGCGACTCATACACCTTCGCAGCCGACGTGTTCCGAACCGTTTGCGATCGGCTCGCGGCACGAGCGGCAGACCTTCGGCTGATGGTCGAGACCACCTCGTCGTTCGAGGAGTGGCTCAACTGGGAGGCATTCCTGGCCTGCAAACTCCGTGCGGCGACCTACCCCTTCTGCGAGGTCGCTGCCAAGCCGACCTACAGCAGCGAGCGCGTGGCAGACGATGGTGACCCAGATCGGAACATGGGCGACCTGCGTGTCGGCGGCTCCTACGAAGCTGGTGACCACCGCTGGGTGTTCGCTGAGTTCGCTTTGCTCCACGACGGGAACCGCGCCGGCGGGATGTGGCCGCGGAAGATTGAGGCGGACGCGGCCAAACTGAAGAGGCTGGGGTGGAAGAGGTCTGCGACCCTCCTGGTCGTGGTGGCGGCGAGCGGGGGCGACGTACTAACCGAGTGGGCCGACTACCTCGCCGGCTTCGCGGTCTGGAACCAGCCAGCCCTGACCGATCCGTTCGTTATCACCCTGCCGGTCGGCGGTACGGTCGTCGTGAAGGCGTTCGACATCAAACGCGATCCGGCCGACACGCTCACCGCAACGGCCCGCAGAGTCAGCCCGCCGCGAACGCGTTCCGGCGGTGCCAGTCGAGATGGACTGGGTCGGGCCAGACCGCCGGGCAAATACGCGAGCCGCCGGCCTCGGTACGGGAGGAGCCGCAACCCGTCCGGCCCGGCCTCTGCAAACGCCGCGTCGGCGACATCGACGGTGAGGTCGTCGGCCAACGTCCACAACCCCTCGTCGAACATCCAGTGTGCGTTCTTGCTGAGCGCAAGGCCGTTGCGCGGGTCGTTATTACCAGAGTCGGCGAAGCGGTGGATGTGGGCCGCGTCTACGACACTCACACCATCGACCGTGGTCAGCCGGTAGCCGGTCAGGGCGCAGGTGTAGTTGTACGCGGCCACCACGCGTAACCTGAACCGCGACTCGCGACCACGCCGCACTACCTCCTCGAACGCCACCAGGTTCTCGCCCTCTGCGAGCCGCTCACCTTCCTCGGCGGGAATGCCGACCAACTCGGCAAGCGCGACCCGTTCCGCGGGCGTGAAGTAGCCACGAACCAGCACGCACTTGGCGTCGTCACGGTTTCGCGGGTCGGCGACGTACCCGGCGAAGTCGGTGGCGATCCGTGCGAGACTGGCGAACCGCGGGTGCTCAGCGGGCGTTCCGTCCAGGGCCAGCGATGACCAAGTCCCGTCAGTTTGGAGGTGGTGAACTCGACGGCGATGGGGTCGGCTTCCTCGTGGCGAAAGTGGCTGAGATCAAGTGACAGCGGTAGACGCGGGAGAACCTTCTCTGGTGTGGCTCCTGAAGCATTTCACGGAAATGATGACCGATGCTCACGACACTCTTCGCCTGGGGCTACTACGGCTGGGGGAACCACACACTGCAACTCGTGGAGGCCGTCGACGCGGCCGAGGCGGGTCGCGGGTTCGAGCCCCCGATCTTCGTGGACATCCGCATCAGGAGGTCGGTTCGGGCGGCGGGGTTCACGGGTCCGGCGTTCGAGAAACTGCTGGGGCCTGAGCGGCATCGGTGGATGAAGTCCCTGGGAAACAACTTCATCCAGACCCGGACCGGCCCACCCATTCAGATCGCCAAGCCGCAAGCCGCCGACGAACTGCTCGAACTCGCTGTCGAATCCGGCAAGCGCAAACAGCGCCTCCTCTACTTCTGTAGCTGCCAGTGGCCGAAGTTCGGCGGCGAGGTTGCCTGCCACCGATGCGCGGTGGCGGGACTCGCGCTCGGTGCCTCAAGGCAGCGTGAGGTGCCGGTCGAGGTTGTGGAGTGGCCGGGTGGTAAACCGAAGCGGATCACCCTGGAGGTTTCCACCAAAGACTTCAGCGTTGTCCGCAACGGCCGCAAGAGCGTGCCCCTGAGTTCAACGATCGAACTGGCCGAGGTCGCAGCGCTCCCCTGGGGTTCCGTCGCTACCCTGAGCGCAGGCGAAAACACGCTCCACCGAATCGTCGGCCCGGCGGCTCGACAGGGTGACTGCTGGGTTCTGCCCGTGTTCGACACTGCCCTCGGCCCCGACGCATAATTGGTGGACTACGCTCACGAAGCCGCGCAGGTGCGAACGGCATTCGGCTTGGACCCGCAGTCGCTTGATGCTGACCGGCTGTGACGGCTTGGTCCCGCCAGCACGTGAGCCGTTCGACCAACGCTGTGAGGAAGGCCCCCTGCTGGAGTGACGAGGTTTCTTGAACGACTCACCGCTATGCCAATGTGGTAAACAAAGTGAGGGCTCGGACGGGAGTCGCAATCGCAGTAATCGGCCATTGCGGGGTGACTACCTTCGGTGTCAAATGCGCATTCCATTTCGCTTTTCGCGATCCAAAGGGTCGCTACATCAGGCATCGTGCGGGGGATAACAAATGTCGGACGAGAACCGCGAGGAGATCGGAGCAACGACGGCCGGGCTGTTCGACCGCCTCGCGACAAACGACCCCAACGCCGAGAACGACCTGTTGGTGCACTTCAAGGATCGCATCGAGCGGCTGACGCGTGTGATGTTCCACAAAGAGGGGCGGTTACCGGACCTGCACCAGACCGCCGACGTCGAGCAGGGAGCCGTGATCCGGCTCTTGCGGACACTGAAGGAGGAACGACCCAAGTCCGCACTCCATTTCATGCGACTGGTGGCCACGTGTGTGCGCCGCGAATTATGGGATCTGGCACGGAAAGAGTACGGGCCGCACGGCGACGGCGGGCGTGTTTACGCCAACCGCCCAGCGGACTCGGAGCAGCGCCACGACCTTTTGGACGGACGGGCGGACCCGGAGCCGGGCCCCGCCACACGTGCGGACTTGGCCGAGGTTCATGAGATGGTGTTGGAGTTACCGGAACCGGAGCGGGAAGCGTTCGAGTTGATCCACTACGGGGGGCACACGCACCAAGAGGTCGCCGACCGGGTCGGTGTGTCGGTGTCCACCGTCAAGCGGCGGTATTATGACGCCTACGACCTGCTTGAACAACGTCTCAAGGCGACGAGGTCGTAGCACCCACTGGTTCGCTCACGTCGCGATCCGGGCCGAGCCATCGTGCGTCCAGGTCCGCGGCCGTCGCCCCCGGCGGCACCCGACGGAATGGGCCAAGACGTGCCAGTGCGGCGTGTATCCGCCGCCGCTCGCGCAGGGACTCCAATATTTCTGGGATGAAGGCGAGCGACACAAAAAGCGGAATAGCCATCGCCACCCACTTCCACCAGCCTGACACCTCCTCCCCCTGACTCAGACGTTGAGCCACCTCTTCGATGCCCCAGAACGCGAGATACATACCGGGGACAAGCGCCCCTAAAACCTTCAGCGGCAGAGATATACCCCCGACGTGTCGCCACAGCGGGACGCTCAGCCGTAGCGCGCGGTCCGTGTCCGCCTGGGCCGGCGTGCGGACGGCGAGGTACAGTCGCCGAACGGTGAAGTTCTCCGGGTCGCGGATCAGTTCGTTCCTGACACCGACCGGGTTGGCTCCGTCTCGCAGGGCGGCGACGAACGCGACGCACGACGGCCAGCGGTGTCGGGGCGTCTTGGCCAGCGCCCGGCGCACCACCGGTCGCTCGTCCGGCGGCAGCATCGTCAGGTCGGGCTCGTCTGATAAATGTCCATGTACCTTCTGTTCGTCTGAACCGCTGAAGGGGAACTGCCCGCCGCGGAGCTGGCAGTAAGTGATGGCGAGCGAATACTGATCGGACCACGTCGTCACTCGGCGCTTGAAGATTTCTGGTGCAGCATATTCCAGAGTGCAGCCCCCGGTGTGAGTGCTGACCGTGTGCTCCAGGCACCGGGCGAGGCCGAAATCGGCGACCTTCAGGACGCCCCCCGCGAGGAGCAGGTTCTGGGGCTTGATGTCCCGGTGGATGATCGAGTTGCGAGTGTCACCCCCCGCGTGGAGGTAGTCGAGCGCCGTAGCGGCCGCGGCCATGTAACCCAGCAGTTCGTCGCGTGGGACACCCGGCTGGCCCGGTCGTTGGGCTTCCCGGAGCCGGTCCGCGAGTGTGCGATCGGCGAGTTCCATCACGACGACGAGGTCGTTGCCGAGTGTCGTCGTGTCAAGGTAGCGAATCAGATGGGGGTGCTCGACGTCTGCCAGCAACTCGACGGCCCGCTGTTCACCGCGCTCAAGTGCCGCCCCCAACCGAACATACTTGAGCGCGGCCTTCTTTCCGTCGCGGGCGGTCACCGCCCACACTTCGCCGAAGCCGCCGCGGCCGAGCCGGTGGTCGAGTCGGTAGCCGGGGATCGGTTCGGTGCCGCGGGTCAATCGCCATTCCGGGGGTTCGTCAGTGTCGCCGTAGCCCGGCGGGCGTGTCGTGTCGGTGCCGGCAGGGCTAAACAGGCAACGAACCCGCCGCAGAGCTTCGGCCCTGCGGCGGAACGACGCGACCAGTTCGAGTGCTGCACTCCCACATTGGTCGCGGACAAAGGCATCGAGATCAACCGAACCGCCTGCGCTGAGGCGTTGCTCCCAGAGTTCGAGCCAGTCGTACACGGCGGACGGGTCAGGCATGGCCATCACGTGCGAGGGTCACGGGTGTTGTCCGGCCAGCCTACGCGACGCGATTCAGAGCCGCCACGAAAAACCGTGGCGGAACAGGTTCAGATCACCAGCGCGGAATGGGACGCTCCGTTCGTGGGGCGTTGTTGGGTCTCGCTCGCGGTTGTGTCGGTCGAGACGACTGGGAGCGGCTCGCACGTGATTGGCTTCGCGTTCGGCTCCGCGACGAGCAACCCGGCAGGGTCCAGACCGTCCTTCAGGGAGTCGATGAGCAACATGCCGAGGTCGGCCGCGTCGAGCCCTTCGCCCGTGAGTCCGACGACCTCCTTCGACGCCACGAATCGGCGTACCGCGGCGTACAGGGCGTTGATCTTCCCCCGAACGAACGCCGCGAGCGCTTCCTCTTTCGCCACTCGCTCAGAAGTGGCCCCGCGGATCTCGGTTTGGAACCGCCGCTGACGCTCTTCGACCTCCCCCGTTGGCAGACGGAACGGATCGGGCTTGGCCATCGCCTTCGGTGCGGCTGGGCACGGCTGTTCCCGACCCTCGTCTTCCAACTTACGGGCCAGGTTGATGAAGTCCGTCAGCGTCCACCCGGCGGTGTCGTTCCCGAACTTGGCGACGATTCGCTCGTGGGACCCGGCGACCAGCATGTAGTTCTGGGCCATCCGCATGGCGAACTGGCAGTGGCCCTCTACCCACGCCTTGAACCTGCCGTGCCCGACCAACTTCTTCGCCTCCTTCAGCAGCGTGCCGATCGCCACCGCCTGGGTGACGACCCCCCGGAGTGCCTCGACGCACTGGCGGTGCCCGGACTGGATCTGGGTCGCCAAGTTGTCCAACTTCGCCTTCTTTTCGTCGGCGAGGTTCCCGCCGATGGTGTTCGCCGCCGTCTTGGCCGCACGTCCCGACGTCTTGCTCGACTTCTTGCTGATCGTCTGCATCGTATGCTCCCGTTTGTGGTTCGTCTTGGGAAGCGGCAGAGCCGTTCCCAAATGGCTGTGCGGAAGCCGAGGCTCGCGGAGGTCACAGAAATCGAAAAAATCCGGGGGACTTCTGACCATGTACTCCATCGCTCACCACAGTCTGCGGGTCTGGGGAGCGCCCGACGCCTAAACAAAGATCAAAATTGCGTCAGAATACTTAAC
>PNLP01000094.1 GCA_013823135.1 Planctomycetaceae bacterium | reverse complement strand
TGTGGCCACTCCCTGAAGCGGACGGGCGAGTTCGACCTGATTCGTTCGGTCGCCCCTCAGGACGGGTCGGGTTGGTGGAGAAGGTAGGTGTTGTACCCGCCGCTCAGGTTCGACACTGCGTACCCGGCGTGCATCAGAATGCGGGTAGCGAGGTAGCCCTTTTGATTCCCATTGCCCATTCAGCCAAGGTGTTCCGCCCTGGACGAAATTGAGGGAGACTTTCACGAAGTTCTGTTCGGCGCTCATTCTGGTCCATTCGGGAGGCTACTTGATGGACAGCGGAGTTAGGGTTCCAGTGCCGCCGTGCTATAATTCAAGTTGAACCACGGATCGATCCCGTGAGAGTCGAGGTTCTCATTGTTGGGAAGGATTCGTGAGCGCGACGTAGGAGGTTCTTTCGATGAGTTGGTTCAAAAGGGCGATGAATCGGGAATTGACCCCTCGGAATAAAGCCGGTGCCTATCTGGCAATGCTGACCTGCCCCTGCCACTTCGGGGTCCTGCTGCTTCTCACCGGGGGAACCGTCGTTGGCACGTGGCTCGGTCGCTACAGCCAGCCGTTTTATGCAGTCGCTGCCATACTCTTCATTTACGGCGTGTGGACGATGTGCCGTTCGGGGACATCCTGCCCGATATCGCCATCGATTACGGGAAAGACCGTGGTCCCCGACGGGAAGCCCTAGTCGAGTACAAGCCGAAGTTGTTCGCCGACGGCGGCAAGCCCGGCCCCGGCGGCGGCACCCTGACCCCCCTGACCCCGCCGAAGTTTAAGTTCAAGCAGCACGGCCAGACCGGCTCGTGGTTCTCGGAGTTGCTCCCGAATCTCGCCAAGCACGCCGACAAACTGACGTGGCTCCGCGGGCTCCACACGGACACCCCGGCCCACCCGCAGGCCGTCGTGCAGGTCCACACGGGCAGCGCGAACGCCGCCCTCACCCGGTCCAGCATGGGGGCGTGGCTCCTGTACGGGCTCGGCACCGACAACCAGGACCTGCCCGGGTACTTCACCATCAACCCGCCGCCGAACTTCGGCGGGGCCGTGAACTACGGCAGCGCCTTCCTCCCGGCCCACTTCCAGGGCACCCGCATCAACGACGTCGGCTACCTGCCGAACCTCAAGACCGAGGTCGCGACCGACTTCCGGCGGAAGCAACTCGACCTCATCCAGTCGATGAACCGCGACCTCGCCGCGACCCCGGACGCCCCCGACGCCGTGAGCGGGGTGATCGAGTCATTCGAGCTGGCGTTCAAGATGCAGGGGAAGGTTCCCGAGTTGCTCGACATCTCGAAGGAGCCGAAGAAGGTGCAGGACGCTTACGGCGTGACGGAGAAGAAGACCGCGTCGTTCGCCCGGCAGTGCATCATGGCCCGTCGGCTGTGCGAGGCGGGCGTGCGGTTCGTGGAGATCTGCCAGCCGGGCTGGGACCACCACAACAACCTGCACAAGGGACTCATCGACCGCTGCGACACGGTCGATCAGCCGACGTCGGCCCTGCTCGCGGACCTCGAACAGCGCGGGCTCCTCGAAGACACGCTGGTGCTGTTCGGCAGCGAGTTCGGGCGGTTGCCGACGGCGCAGGGCGTGGACGGCCGCGACCACAACATCACCGGCTACCCGATGTTCCTGACCGGGGCCGGGGTGAAGCCGGGGTTTACCTACGGAGCGACGGACGAGTACGGCATCAAGGCCGTCGAGGGGCGGATGCACATCAACGACCTGCACGCGACCCTGCTCGCACTGATGGGTCTCGACCACGAGAAGCTGACGTACCGCTACGCGGGCCGCGACTTCCGCCTGACCGACGTGAGGGGCAACGTGGCGAGCGAGATCTTCGCCTGACGGCGGAGGGCGTCCACCGCCCTGCGCTCGGCGGATCGGGTATGGCCAAACTCACGCTCGACGAGGCCCGCCCCCGGAGTTGGCGGCGGGACTGCTCAATGGTACTTCGTCGGCGTTGACGGCAAGAGCAAGCGGTTCAAGGGAGAGGCGGCCATCGAACTCAAGGCGGAAATCGACCCCAAGAAGCCGAAAGGCCCCGAGTGAATTCGCACCGCTGCGACTAACGCCGTCGGACTTTCAAGACTCCCCGGCGTAGACTTCCCGCACGGCATTGGCTTCGCGGAAGTCGTGCCACCCAGACGGACGGATGGTTTGTGGTGACGCCGTGGACTCTGCTGACGTTAGACTCCCCCATCTCGAAACCTTCTCAAAAGCCGCTGAGTTGAGCAGTTTCACGGCGGCGGCGAAGTCACTCGGCTTGACGCAAGCAGCGGTCAGCCAACGCATCCAACTACTCGAAAAGACCCTCAATAAGAGCCTCTTCCAGCGGCAAGGCGGTCGGGTGCTACTGACGGACGCAGGCCGGACACTCCACGACTTCGCACGGCGGATACTCGACCTTCACCGCGAAGCACTCCAGGCAGTCACCGGCCGAGAAATCCCCCTCGTCGGTGAACTGCTGATCGCCGCCAGTTCGATCCCCGGTGAACACCTTCTACCTGCCCTGCTCGCCGTGTTCGGCCGGAAACATCCGCACGTTCGAGTTCGTGCCGCCGTCAGCGACAGCATGGCCGTGAATGGGCAAGTGGAGCGGGGCGACGTCAGCATCGGGCTGGTCGGGCGGAAGACGGACAACCCGCACCTGGAGTTCCGTTTCCTCGCAAGCGACCGCATGGTTCTGGTGGCCCCAACCGGCCATCCTGCCCATGTGCGTGATCCGCCGCCTCGACGCGGTGCTGGAGCCGACGAGGCAGGCCGTCCTCGACACCAAGAAGATGCTCGACAACGCGGGCATCACCGAACAGCGAACCGCCCTCTGCGCGGCGTTGTCTCTAAATATCCTCCCGATGACGCTCTCCAAAGCAGTCGAGCGGCTGATTACTTGCTGCGCCGGCCACCCCACAATGGCTCAGCGAGAGTTGCGTTCCACGCCTTCCATGCCGTTTCAAGTTCCTTGAACGTCAGGGGGTGCTTGGCGGATAGGTCGGTCGTTTCGCCGATGTCGGCGACGAGATCGTAGAGTTGCGCCGGCTTCTCGTCGTTGCGGACGAGTTTCCAGTTCCCTTTCCTGACGGCAAACTGGTTACCCATCCGCCAGTACAGCAGGTCGTGGGGTGCAACGCTGGTCTCGCCGGTCAGGTGTGGCAGGAGGTTCACCCCATCGAGTTTCCAGTCGGCTTTCACATCCACTCCCGCAGCAGCGAGGATCGTCGGGAACAAGTCGAGGTGGATGATCGGCTGGCGAAAGGTTGTTCCTTCCGACAGCTTGGCCTTCCACTGGAGCAACAAGGGAACCCGGATACCGCCTTCGTACAGGTCGAGCTTCGCACCCCGAAGGGGCGTGTTGAGCGCGCCGTTCGGCGTTCGCGATCCCGCCGCCCCGCCGTGGTCGCTGAGGAAGATGACCAGCGTGTTCTCTTCGAGGCCACTGTCCCGAAGTTTCTTGAGGACCGTGCCGATGGCGTCGTCCATCGCGCTCTGCATCGCGGCGTAGGTGCGGCGGCGCTCGTCCCTGATGTCTCCGAACCGCTTGAGGTACTTGTCCATCGCTTCCATCGGGATGTGGACGGCGTTGAACGGCAGGTACAGGAAGAACGGCTTCGCCTTGTGCTTCTCGATGAACGCCGCCGCCTCGCGTCCGAGCGCGTCCGTCAGGTACTCGGGTTCCCGCACGGCTTCGGTTCCGCGATAGATCGCCGCCCGTCCTGCGGCTCGCCCGCCGGCCGGCAGGTACGAATGCTGGGCACCGAGGAAGCCGAAGAACTCGTCGAAGCCGCGAGCCGTCGGGATTCGCTTCTCGTCGCGGCCGAGGTGCCACTTCCCCACGATGCCGGTGGCGTAACCGTTGGCCTTGAGCCGGTCGGCGAGTGTGACCTCGGTGAGCGGCAGCCCTTGCCCCTCGGCCCCGGTCGGGTTGAACTCGTAACCGAACCGCTGCTGGTAGCGGCCGGTGAGCAGCCCGGCCCGGCTCGGGCTGCACCACGGGGCGCTGGCGTAGGCATCGGTGAACCGGACGCCGTTCTTGGCGATGGAGTCGATGTGCGGCGTCGGGATGTCCTTGCACCCGTGACAGCCCACGTCGGCATAGCCCATGTCGTCAGCGAGGATCAGCACGACGTTCGGTTTCTTCGCTTCGGGTTTCGTGTCCTTCGGTTTTGCCGCCGGGAGTGCCTTCGGAAGAAGAAGTTCGACCGCTTCGGGAACCCAACCGCTGTCCCAGGTGTGTTTCCGCTGGGTGCCTTCGCGGTACTCGTGGGCGATCTTGAGCTTGTCCATCAGGGCGTGCGCCTGCTGGTGCTGGCCCTGCAAGAATCCCTTCCCGAGCAGGATCAGTCGCTTCTCGTCGGCGAAGGTCTTGGCGTGCTTCTCGAGCAACTTCGGCACGCAATACTTCTCGAAGTTCTCCTGTGTGGCGAAGACTTCGCTGCCCTTCGAGAGCGTCTCCCGCATCAGAGGCGAGTCAAACGCCAGCGCTTTCCCGAACGTGTCCGGGTTCCGCAGGATCAGCGAATACGCCCCCGCCCCGGACTTGCTGAACCCCAACAGCAACCGGCCGTCCCGCTCCGCTCGCACCGGGTAGCTCTTCTCGATCAGCGGGACGACGGCCTTGAGCAGGTGGCTCTCCTGCCGCAGTTCGTCTTTCATCGGGTGGTCGGCGTACCACGGCAGGGTGGAGAATATCGGGGCGACGAACACGGCTTGAAACGTGTTGTGCAGGTCGTGCTTCTGGATTTCGAGCAAGCCGTTGCCGAACTTGGCATCGTCCTTCGCCTCAACGGGCAGGACATACACCACCGGGTACTTCTTCCCGTTGTCGAGGCGATCCGGCACAAGTACGCGAACCGGCAGTTTGCCCGACTGGTACGGCGATTCCAGTTGATGGACGAAGAAGCCGTTGGCGTCTTTGACGGCCTTCTCTTCGGTGTGCGTTGGCTTCGCCGGTTGCGCAACCGCAGATGGTTGTAACAGCAGTGTGGACACCAGAATCGCGATGTGCGACAACCGTAACGACCGCACATCGTATTTGAGTATCGACACGTTTGCTCCTCTCGATCGCACTAAGACTGAATGAGTGTCATTGGAATCTCGATCCGCTTGCCGTCGCGGAGGACGATCACCTTCACGCGATCGCCGGCGAGGTAGTTACGGCGCACGAAAAACAGGAACGGCGTCATGGTGGTGTTCGGCTCCAGGCCGTCGATGCCGAGGATCACATCACCCGCCTTGAACCCGGACTTGGTCGCGTGTTCGCTCACCGCTTTCTGCTGGCGGAAGGCGAGTTGGCCCGGCTTTAACCCGAGGGCTTTCTTCTCGTCCGCCGTCAGGTCGTCGCCAAACAGTTTGAGGGACGGGATGCGATGCTGTTGCGACGGCCGCCAGGTAATGTCCGTCTTTTTCCACCCCTCACTCAGTTCGAGTTTGGCGGACATCGCCTTGCCGTCCCGCTCCCATGCCACGTCAATCCCGCCTTTCGCCGGAGCGCGGTCGAGGGCGAACAGGGCGTCGCCGAACGAGTGGATCGGCACCCGGTTGAGCGAACGGAGTTGGTCCCCGGGTTTCAGACCGGCCTTGGCGGCCGGCGATTCCGGCGTCAGGCTCTTGACCACGTTGCCGCGATCCACGTCGGGGATCAGGCCGATGTTGTCCGGGGGCGGATATCTCCACACCAAGTCGCGGGACCACTTGCCCGCCTTGGTGAGGTCGATTTCTTGTTGCTCCTTCACATTATGGCAGTGGACGCACCCGCGCTTCGCGATGTTCATGTCGCGCGGGTACAGAGGCTTCTCGACCGTCCGCTCGGCGAACTCGGGAGCTTTCTTGGCGTGCTCGGCCAGCACCGACTCCATCGTGTGGCGGAAGCCGGCGAGCGACAGCCGGTTCTCCGCGTCCTTGGAATCCCGACCGCCGTACCGGCTGTAGACCTGGCCCTCGGGGCTAAGGAAAAACGTCATCATGGTCAGGTCGAAGTCGAACTCCAACTGGTGAATGTCCACGTCGATGACGCGGGTCAGACGCACGCGGATGAACTGGTCGGCAATATCCTTGAACTTCTCTAATCGGACAACCTGCCCGTAGAAGTCCTTGCAGTCCCCTCAGGGAATGCACCGCAGGATCACGACGACGGGTTTGCCGGTCCGCTTCGCCTCCTTCATCGCGGCGGGCAGGTCTTCGGTCCACCCGTACCGTTCGGCATCGTCGCGGAACTTCCCTTTCTGTGCCGAAACGGGAGCCGCATCCAGCCCGCTGAGGGCGAGCGCGATCAGTCCAACGGTCAGAGATCTCATGGCAACTGTCTCCCAAGGTCAGTGAGGTTGAAGTTCCGAGTTCGGGGAGCGGTCAACACACCGTGCGGTTACGTGAGGATGTCTTTGACGACGGTGCCGCCCACGTCGGTCAGCCGCATCGCTCGACCGGCGTGGCGGAACGTCAACTTCTCGTGGTCGAGGCCGAGCAGGTGAAGAATTGTTGCGTGCCAGTCGTGGATGTGGGTCTTGCCGGCCACCGCTTCGTAGCCGTACTCATCGGTCGAGCCGTGCGATACGCCGCCCTTCACACCGCCGCCGGCCATCCACAGCGTGTAGCCCTTGTGGTTGTGGTCGCGGCCGTCGCCGTTGTCCGAGTGCGGCGTGCGCCCGAACTCGCCGCCCCAGATCACCAATGTGTCCTTGAGCAGGTCGCGGCGCTTCAGGTCGGCCAGGAGGCCGGCGATGGGCTTGTCCGTGTTGCCGGCGTTCTTGGTCATCCCGTCGTTCAGGTTGTTGTGCTGGTCCCAGGTGCCGTGGCCGAGTTCGATGAACCTCACCCCGGCTTCGGCGAACCGCCGGGCCAGCAGGCACTGCCGGCCGAACCCGTCCGTGAGTTCCGAACCGATGCCGTACAGGTCGAGCGTCTCCTTCGTCTCCTTCGACAGGTCCATCAACTTCGGCACGGCGTCCTGCATACGGAACGCCAACTCGAAGCTCTCGATGGCCCCGTCCACGAGTGGCGACGGGCCGTTGCGGTAGATCGCCTCGCCGTTCATCTGCTGGATCAGGTCGAGTTCGAGCCGCTGGAGGTTCGGCGCAAGCTGGTCGTTGCGGACGTGGTTGACGCCGAGTGGGTTCGTCTCGCCCCGACGCATCCGATCCACCGGGCGGTTCCGGGCGCTGCTGTCGGCGATGTTGAATCGCGTTCCTTGAAACGCGGCGGGGAGGAACGCGCTGCCGTAGTTCTGTGCCCCGCCGACGCTCGTGGGCGGGTTGATCGAGATGAACCCCGGCAGGCTGTCGGACTCGGTGCCGAGGCCGTACAGGGTCCACGCCCCGAGGGACGGACGGACGAACTGAAAGTTCCCGGTGTGCATCTGCACGAACGCCTGGGCATGGTTCGGTTGGTCGCAGTGCATCCCCCGCAGCAGGCACAGGTCATCGGCCTGCTTCGACAACTCCGGGTACAGGTCGGAAATCCACAGCCCGCTCTTGCCGCGTTGCCGGAACGCCCACGGCGAGGTGAACAGTTTCGCCCCGGACTTGAACGCCTTGCCGTCGTCCTTCTTCAACTGTGGCTTGTAGTCGAAGGTGTCGAGGTGCGAGGGACCGCCCCGCATGCACAGGAAGATCACCCGCTTCGCCTTCGCCGGGAAGTGCGGGGCACGGGGGGCCAGCAGGGACTTCTTCTCCTCGGCGTGGAGCGTCGCCAGCCCGGAGAAGGCGAGGTAGCCGAACCCGGCGGATGCCGCTTTCAATGCCTGTCGGCGAGTCAAGTTCGTCATGGGTCGTGTCTCCGTGGGCGGTCAGTTGAGGATGCGGAACTCGGCCGAGCAGAGCAGCGCGTGGCAGTACGCTTGTAGGCTTCGGCGGTCGATGTCACTGAGTTTTTCGGTTGTCGCGGCCCGCTTGAAGTTGGTCATGAAGTCGTTGGCGGTGGCTCGCTGTTTGTCGGTGGGCGGGCGACCGTATGCCAGCAGGTGAGCGGTGGTGATCGGGTCTTCGCTTTTCGCCGCGAGAACCCGGCTGGCCAACCCTTCGGCCTGACGGCGAACGAACGGGCTGTTCATCAGGTACAGCCCTTGCAGCGGGCTGGTGGTCGTCTCCCGAACGCCCATCACAAGACTGGCGTCGGGGGCGTCGAACAGGTCGAGCATTTCCGGCAGCACGTTCCGAACACGCGGCAGGTACACCGACCGGCAGTCCGCCTCGATCTTGCGAATCTCCGGCTCGAACACCGAACGCCCGATAGTCCCTTCCCCAACGCTGACAAGGAACGTCCCGAGCGGGCGTTTCTCGTCGAGGTGGCCGGACACGAGCAGCATCGAGTCGCGGATCGCTTCCGCCGTCAATCGTCGGGGCTTCATCCGCCACAGCAAGCGGTTGTCCGGGTCGGTGGCGAAGTTGGTCTCGTCGTTGTCGCCCGCGAGTTGCCACGTCCGCGTCAGCACGATCTCGCGGATGAGAGCTTTCACGGACCACTTGTGTTCCACGAACCGCAAGGCGAGGTGGTCGAGTAGTTCGGGGTGCGAGGGCTGTTCGCCGGTCACGCCGAAGTCATCGACGCTGCGGACGAGGCCGCTCCCGAACAGGTGATGCCAGATACGGTTGGCCATCACCCGTGCCGTGAGCGGGTTCTCGGGGCTGGCGATCCACTTCGCCAGTTCGAGCCGCCCACTCCCCTTCGTGGTTGGGAGAGTGTGTTTGCCGGGCTTGGCGACGACCTGCACGAAGCCCCGAGGCACCTTCGGCCCGAACTTGTCCGGCTCACCGCGCACGTTCAGCCACGTTTCGACCGGCAACTCGCGGTCCTGCACGCCCATTGCGAAGACGCGCGGGTTCCCCTTCTCGTCGTACTGCTGGTAGGCGAACTCCGTGCGGTCCCGGTCGGTACGGGAGCGCAGCCACACGCTCTGGGCGATCTGGTCGCCCGCTCGCCGCTTGCGGAAGATGTCGTCCACGAGCGCCGCCGCCTTGTCGCGTTCGTCTTTCAGCTTCGCCAGTTGCTCCTTGGCGATCGGCTGACCAACCACGGGCAGTCCCATTCCCGTCAGGTCGATGAGCGTGTTCGCCTGCCGGGCCTGGGCCTTCATCAGTCCGAAGTGCGTCTCCGTGCTGCGGAAGATGCCGGCGAGCGCGTAGTAATCGGTCTGCGGGATGGGGTCGAACTTGTGATCGTGGCAGCGGGCGCAGGAGACGGTGGTGCCGAGGAACACGCGGGTGGTCGCGTCGATCTGCTCGTCCACCATGTCGGCGAAGAACCGCCGGCCTTCTTCCTCGGCGACCAACTTCACACCGGTGGCCAGGAACCCGGTGGCGACGACGTTCGTGGCGAACTCCTTCGGGTTCGCAGCGGGGAGCAGGTCGCCGGCCAGTTGTTCGATGATGAAGCGGTCGTAGGGCGTGTCGGCGTTGAACGAGTCGATGACGTAATCCCGGTAGCGCCACGCATGGGGGGTGACGTTGTTGGCATCCCCGCCGGTCGATTCGCCGAACCGAGCCACATCCATCCAGTGCCGGCCCCAGTGTTCGCCGAAGCGGGGCGAGGTGAGCAACTCGTCCACGAGCTTGCTCATGACCTCCTGCTTTGCCTTCGGGGTGTTTGCGGCAGCTAGTCGAGCGGACCAGAGTTCGACGGCTTCCGGCGTCGGCGGGAGACCGATGAGCGTCAGGTGTAGGCGGCGGACCAGCGTGCGGGCGTCGGCGTCCTTCACCGGCTTGAGTTTGTTCTGCTCCAGGCCCGCGAGGATGAAGCGGTCGATGTCGGTGAGAGACCAGTCGGCATCACGAACCGCCGGGAGGCTGGGCTTGGCCGGTGCGCGATACGCCCAGTATTCTCGCCCCTTGGCGATGTCGATCTTCGCTTGAACCGCTAGACCGCTCTTGGCCCCGCGCGGGTCGGGAGCGCCCATTTCGATCCACTTCTTAAAGTCAGCGATCACCGCTTCGGGCAGTTTCCCGTCCGGCGGCATCTGCATCGCCTTGTCCTGATACGCGACGGCCTTGTACAGCAGACTCTTTTCGACCGACTTCGGCACGACGGCAGCCCCGCTGTCGCCGCCTTTCAGCAGCACTGCACGGGTATCGACCTTCAACCCGCCCTTCGCCTTCTTGGACTCGTCCGAGTGGCAGCCGTAGCAGTGCTTCACCAGCACCGGACGAATCTTCGCCTCGAAGAAGGCGTCCCCGGTTTGTTGGGCGGACGCCGACGAGAGAGACGCGAGCAATCCGCAGCAGGCAATCAGGAATCGCATGGTACACTCCGCGAGCGGTGCTATTTCTTCGGGGCGGGTTTCGGTGGTACTGCAACGAGGGTGGTGCCGTCCTCGTCGTCGAACACGATGTTCAACTCAATCACCTGCTTGCCGTCGGTCACGACGCGGGCCATCGCCCCTGGTTCAAGTTTCCGGACATCGCTGTTCTTCAGCCCACCCCCGACCGGCGTACCGACGTGGAACGCCCCGGTGCGGCGGGTGTGGTGGGCCGTCGTCACTTGAACGTCCGAAGCTACAGGAAGCGTGACCGCCCCGGCACCACCTTTCGCCCCGCCCTTTCCTTTACCTTTCCCCATCGCTCCTGCTTCGGTGTTGCGTTTGACGAACGTGATGGTGCCGTTCTCGATCTTCTGGATGGTCACGATGGACTCGTCGGCGGCACTCGCCGATGCCAGTACCGCCAACAGTGTGATGGAGAAACTGAACGCTGCGATCCTGAAACGACGCATGAGTTACCCTCCGGTTATTTGCTCGCCTGCACGCAGTACAGGTGGGTATTGGACCGCAGGAACAGCCGCCCGTTGCTGATCGCTGGCGTGCCGTTGAAGTCGGTCTTGTCCGAGGCGAACGAGTTGCGGGCGATCTGGTCGTACTCGCCCCCACAGGCGATCACATACGTCCCTGCCGTGCGGCTGAGGGCGTAGAGCTTCCCGTTCGCCTCCACCATCGAGCCGTAGGTGCTGCGGTTGCCGCCGGCCCCGCCGCCGAGCGGCCGTTCCTTGTACACCTGCTTGCCGGTAGCGGTATCGACACAGAAGGCGAAACCCGAGTCGTTCAGGCAGTAGAGTTTGCCCCCGACCAGCACCGGAGTCGGCACGGGCGAATACTCGTTGCTCTTCCAGAGGACGTGCGTGTTCGACACGTCGCCCCGACCGCCGACCCGCACCGCAGCGACCGCACCGCTTCCCTTGCCGCGCCCCCCGACGACGTAGGCCACGTCCTTCTCGGCGATCACGCCGGGGATTGGGAACTCGCCGATGCCGACCTTCGCCCACCAGAGCTTCTTGCCCGTGGCCGGGTCGAATCCACACACCTCGTCCGGCACCGTGATGAGCAGTTCGGGTTTACCCTCTTTCGTCTGCACCACCGCCGGCGTACACCAGGTGTTCTTGACCCCGTCCGCTTTCCACACTTCCTTGCCGGTCTTCGTGTTCAACGCCCGGAGAGTACCGCTTTCGGCGCTGGCATTCACGATGACAAGATCGCCATGAACAATCGGGCTGGCCCCGGTCCCCCAGCCGCTCGTGGCCGACCCCGTGCCCACGCCGGTCTGCCAGAGTTGCTTGCCGTCGAGGTCGAACGCCACGACGCCGGTCTTGCCGAAGAAGCAGTACACCCTCTCGCCGTCGCTGGCCGGCGTGTGGCTGGCGTACCCGTGCTGGGCGAGAAACCCCCGGAAGTTGTCCTCCGGCAGCACCGGGGCGACCGACTTCGACCACAGTTCCTTGCCGCTCTCGGCGTCCACGCAGACGAGGTGCCGACGCAGGTTCTTCTGCTCATCGGAGGAACCGCCCGCGCCATAGCCCGAATAGCAGGTCACGAACACTTTCTTGCCGACGACGATGGGGCTGGACGAACCGGGGCCGGGCAGTTTGGCCTTCCAGCCGAGGTTATCCGTGTCGCTCCACTTGGTCGGCAGCGTCGTGTCCGGGCTGCGACCGGACAGGCCCGGACCACGAAACTGCGGCCAGTCCTCTCCCCGAGCCGGGGAACCCAACACGGCGAAGAGACAGCCGACAAGGAAACAGAAAGAGCCGATCCGCATGATGCGTTCCTCCGGTCACGAGCCGGTGTTGTTCAGGGCTTTTTGCCGGTGACGAGCCAACGATGGTTGCCGCCGCCGAGCCGGGTGCCGAGGATCGTGCGGCGACGACCCGGCCGGGAGTCCCGGTCGAGAACCTCGAACGGCGGGGTCAGGTTCCCTTCGAGCCGGTACAGCGATTCGTCGAGCGGGCGTGTCTCGTTCAGCGTGAAGGTGAGCGTCTCCTGCTCGCCACCCGGCCCCGCCCGGTTCACGGTGAACTTCTGGATCACCTTCGTCGCGGCATCCAGTTCCAACTCGGTGGATTCGAGCCACTGGCGGTGGAACCCGGTGCGGAATTGCCCGCGAACGATCACGGTCTTGCGGTTCGGGTCGCCGGGGCGCTGGTTCAGGTCCGCACCCGTCAGCATGTCGTTCAGCAACGATTTTGGCTGGAGGCCGTAGCGGTCGCAGAGCCGTTGCAAGGCCGGGCCGATTTCGTCCGGGTTGATCTTCAAGCCGCGTTGCGGGGTAGCGACGACCCACACCGACCCGTCGAGATCGCGGCCCCACGACCACCTGTCGTTGTCCTGATCGACCTCGACGCGGAAGCGGTCGCCGTGCGTCCAGACCCGCATCCGCCGCTTGCTCAGGGTGTCATCAGGGTCGTCCGTCGCACGCCGCACCTCGACGGCGTATCCACGCTCCACGGGGAGGAGCAGCGCGTGCTCGGCTTCGCGGAGCGTCTGGTCGGCACGCACTTCCGGTGAAGGAGCGAGGAGAACAACAAGCAAGACGGCGGCAGCGACGGCGATTCCGCCCACCGCGAACGACGCCCAACGGCGACGTGAAGTCGGTCGATTTCCGGTGGTGGGACGTTCAATCGGCTTATCGAGAAACCCCGCGAACTCGTATTCCGGTAGTGCCGCACTGGCAGCGAGTCCCGAATCAAGATTGAGGTACTCCAGGTACACCCGCCGCAGCGTCGGATCGGTTCGCAATGCCACTTCGAGCGGCTTCAACTCCTCGGCCGGGAGCGTCCCTTCGATGTAGCGGGCGATCCGCTCCAGCCAGATCACGTGTTGAGGGTCGGTCATTTCGCACCTTCCAGAGCCATTCCCCGGCGAACGCAGTCGAGCAGTTGCAGCCGCACGCGGTGCAACCACTGGTAGAAGCCCCCGACCGTCCGGCGGCTCCGCTCGGCGATGTCCTGGATGCGAGCGCCCGGCTCGTAGGCGGCAAGCACGAGCGACCGTTGATCGGGAGGCAGCTTCTCCAGGCACGACTCAAGCCCGACCCGGTGAGAATCCAGAACCGGATCGAGTGCCGTGGCATCCTGGGCGAGTTGTTCGAGAACGTCTTCCGCAAGCACCAGACGATCCCGCCGCTTGTCGCGGAGCCACGCCAGAGCTTCGTACTTCGCCACCCCGAACGCCCAGCGGCGAAAATCGTCGGGGTCGGGCAAGTTCTCGAACTTCTTCCAGAGGACGAGGGCCACTTCCTGCATGACATCCGGCACGTCGGTACGCAACGGAACCAACCGCCGCACAAACGCCCGGATCGCGGGTTCGTGGGCCGAGTAATGCCTCAAGAACTGCTCGTGGCGTTTCGCCGGTTCCTCGTTCATCATTCACTCCCACTCATACACTCCGCACGCCGATGCGTTTTTACGCCTCCTGTTGGCCCTGTTGGCCGGGAATGAAAGAACGCCCGGCACGAGCCGGGCGTTCAGCGGCGAATGCGGTTTACGTCAGTCGTTCGCCTTACCCTTGCCCCTGCCCATCCCGGTGATCTTGACCTCGGTCAACACGCCGTCCTTCGCCTCGAACGTCAGCTTCTCGCCGACTTTCAGCGCCTTCTCGAAGTCGGCGTAGGTGCCCTCCTTGGCCTGCCCCTTGCCACCCTTCGCCTTCCCGCCGGCGACGGTCACTTTCACCTTGTCGGTGAACTTGTACTCGTTGTCCTTGTCGCCTTCCTTGATCGTGACGGTCTTCTTATCCAGATCGACCTTGCTGATCGTCCCCTCGGCCGCGACCACCAGTCCGGCCATGAGAAACATCACGCCCACCGGCCCCAGCCACTTTCTCATCGGAAGCCCCCCGTGCGGTTGTTGAAGCGGGCAGAAGTACGCCCCCGCAGATACACTCCGCGACCCGGTTCGCTTTTACGCGGACGGGCTTTCTTCGCGAGCGCCGCGCGCACACAGGAGAGCAGTTGAGTGCGGTGAGCCCGGTACTCTCCCTGGTTTAGAGAACGGCCAGGTCGCTGCGGCGGGTCAGGCCGCGGCGGGTCAGGGCGACGGTCGCCAGCGTCCACACCCGGTCGGCGCTGAACCGCTCCTTCGCATCGTCCGTCACGGCAGCACCTCAGCTCGTGAACCGGCACAGGTTTGCTTGGTGGCGAGTTCGTCGTGTACTGCACCTTCTGCCAGCACCGCACCCGCGAGGGCCGGTTGCCCGCGTGCCTGGAGGCGTGCCCGACCGGCGCGCGGGTGTTCGGCAACGTGCTCGACCCGGACAGCGAGATCCGCTGGGTGCTGGAGAACAAGTCACCCGCAGGTCGAGCCATAGGTAAAGAAAACGGTTGCTACTATCAGCAGCACCAGAGGTAATCTGTCCGCCCACCGCACCCGGAACGTGCTGTGGGCGGACAGATTCTCTCAACAACCAATCAATCGCACCAGCAGTCAACGGGTCAGGTTCACGCGGCACAGGGCAAGTGCGGATTCCGTCCTGAATGCTGCCTGCACGCCACGACGTAATCGCTGGAACCACCGCTTATCAGCCAGAGTGCGACGAACCATCCGCAACTGTGCGGCTGGCATATCGGCCGGCACCCGCACTACCACTTGCAGTTCGTCGAGGATCACGAACCTCGCCATCGGTGTCTCCTTTCGTACTGAGACTGGCGACCAAAACCCCTTCATGCTGCCCACTCGCGCGGCGTCGGCTCCTCGAACACTTCACCGAGAACCGGGCCAGCGAGTTCCTGTGCCACTGCAACGACGTCGCGGCACAACCCCGTGATCGACCCGTAACACATCAAGGCTGGGGCTGCCAGGCTGCCGAGTACCTCGACCGCGGCCTCGCCATATTCCCCATCGACCGCCGTGCGGGCAGCCCGAACAAGCCCACGCCCGATCACGGCCGCGTTCGTCGCAATCCCGGTGCCGGCCACGTAGGCGAGCCCGATCGACCCGAGCAGATGGAACATAGTCATCCCTCAATCGCCTGTGAATGGATCGACCCGGCCCCAGGCGTGGGATCGAGCCGTGTGACAAGAATCAACCTTCACGACCACACCGTCAACGAGACTGGGGATCGCAGGACATTGCGTTGGCGTTTCGGGACCGCACGGGCTGACGCATCCACCCGAAGGTGCACGCTTGACCGGCCGGTCCCTTTCCACCTTCGCAACGACTCTCGATCAGCTCACAAGGCCGAACCGACCGGCCGCACGCTTCAACCACCCACCGACCTGAACGCTGACGGCCGTGGCGGCGGCACCGACCGCGCCGACGACAGCGGCCACGGTTTGCGGTACGACGAGACACGCAACGCCGACCACGACGCCGACGCCCAAGGCGACGAGCGAGATTTGCTTGGTGGGCATGGCTTCACCAGCGGCCGTACCCACGGCGACGATCGTATCTCGCGCGGTCTTGCAGCGATCGACAACCGAGTTCTTTGCCTTCAGGGCGGCACCGACAACGGCGTTTGATGCCGCCTTCGCCTTCGACGTGAACCGCTTCCAGAAGCCGGGCTTGGGCTCGGGCATCGGCTTGGGTTCCGGTGGCGAAACGGGAACAGAAGGCGCGGAGGCCGGCGGCGGCGAGAGCAACGCCCGCAACTCGGGGTTGCTGATGATTTCGATGATCGCGTCCTTCACGGCCAGGCGTGCACCATCGCGGCAGGCGTCCGCCACGGCACCCGGCAGACCTTCGGCCAGTGCGTCGATGATGCTGTCGAGCCTGTCGAGTTGATCGCCCAGTTGCTTGCGTTGCGGTTTGCCGTTCAGTGTGGCAGTGGCCATTTTTGGTCTCCTGGTTGATGTTGGGTTGTTGATGAAACGTGCTTGAAGATGGTCACCTCAACGACTTCACAATCGCACTCACCCCCGGTACTCGATCCACGGCTCTTCGCCAGGCACCGATACGGGCGATGTTGCGTTGCAAGAAGCTGGCGGGTGATGAAAGGCAATTCAGGAAGGATCGACACGAGCGAGTGCGGACTCGGCAGTCAGAACATCGGTCGCGGCAGCGAGGACGGCGAGGGCAGCGCGTGCAAACGGTCCGCCCGCCAAACCCAGGGCCGTGGCCAACACGCCGATGCCGATTGCGGAAACAGTCGTGCCCCTGCGTGCCAGCCACCACCGCCCGACGTTCACACCCACGGCGATCGCGGCGGCAGTCGGCACTCCCGGCGTTGGGACTTCTTCATCACGTTCGCAGTATCCAGAACTGGAATGCATGCGGTCGTAATGCACTTCGTCCTCGTCGGGATCGGCCCAAGGATCTTTGGGTTCACCCCAGCGATCCCGTTCGCCTTCGTCGTCACGCCATCCCGTGTGTGACGGCGGCGTCCTCGTCGTCGGTCGTGAGGGCGCGGCGATTATCTGGTCGATCATCGCCACGACGAGGATGTCGCGAACGGCGATTCCCACGGCACCCGCGAGTTCCGTCGCCAGTGCCGTGCGGACTTTCACTTTCAAGTCGGTCAGGGTGCCGGCCAGCCTGTTGAAGCGTTGCGTCACGATGGGCGTTCTCACGGCACCCCTCCTCCGAGGTTCAGTTGCTTGAGATTCGCCAGCACGCTCGACAACGCCTTCTTCTCTTTCTTCGTGTGCCGCAATGCCGCGACCAATTTGGTGGCCTTGGTTGCGGCATCCGTGAGCATTGCCCGCAGCTCTTCGGCAATCTCCAGCGGATCGGGCGGATCACCACGCGGCGGTGTGTGTCCGTTCGTTTCGGGCGACTTCATGAGTGAACTCCTTTCGGGTGTCGTTGGTTTCGCGGTTTGGAGCGGGGGGATCGTCGGCGCGAGGCTTCCGTTCATCGACAGAGACTCAGGCAGAGGGGCGACTTCGCGGATGCCGCAATCATCGTGAGCCGCATCGAAGTCGCTGACCTCGATCTGGCGGGCAGAAGTTGAAACCGCTACACCACTGCCGACTCGACCGG
>PNLP01000093.1 GCA_013823135.1 Planctomycetaceae bacterium | reverse complement strand
CCTGGTCCGACAAAACCAACACCAAACAACG
This sequence comes from Planctomycetaceae bacterium, assembly GCA_013823135.1. Classification (GTDB taxonomy): domain Bacteria; phylum Planctomycetota; class Planctomycetia; order Gemmatales; family Gemmataceae; genus Gemmata. The sequence goes on along the minus strand of PNLP01000093.1, from coordinate 17,254 downwards.
CGGCGTCGATTGGCAGTTCCAAGTCGATGACGCTCGCATGAAACTCAAAAAGCTTTACCAAAAAATCAAGACCTGACCGGGCACTAGCCACTGCAAAACGTGTGAGACCAAACTCAACAGGGTTCCGTTCCAGTGTTGTTCGAACACGCTCCAGCACCACTCAATTGGGTTGTACTTGCTGTGATACGGCGATAAGTACACCCGTTCCAATTCCACACGATGCCGATCTGCGAACTCCACCAAACTCTTCATGAATTGCGTGCGGCAATTCCTGATCTCAGTGCCGTTGTCCGGTTCGGGTTCTTCCGCAGAGTTGGTGAGTCCGTCCCTGTCTTTCAACTCTGCGCGATCTCACTGTACAACCCGATCACGATTTGGCCCTTGCCCATGCTCGCAACAGCGGCAATCCTGCTCGACCGCACATTGAGCGTTTGACGGTCTTCGGTCGGTTCACTTGCCCTTCTATGGGTCCGTTATTCCACCGCGTGGGCAACGCCGCTTGCACGGTCGACGAATCGGTTCCCCACACACGCGGTGTCAAAACAGTCCCTCTTTCAGATGACACTCGGGCAAGACCCGCATCATGGACATGCGACGCGGATATCTCGACCTCCGCAGAGTTCCTAAAATCAATGGTCTTTTTCTCGGAAACAATGATGTGAAACATTAAAAGTGATGATGCAACTAAAAAGCTCTGGCAACATGGAAAACGATCGTAATGATTCGGTCGTCATCAGCTTCAACACACAACCCGTGGTTTTCCTGAACAGCCAACAGTGAGCGAGTGACCTCAGAACCATCAGCAAGAAGGAACACTTCCATGAAAAAGGACCGCTGTTGGAATCGGTTGCCTGGTGGTACTGATCATCTACCCCCTCGACGTGACATTGCTACGGGCGTGTTCGAGGTAAGCGGCGGCTTTCGTTAATGCAAATCTGGATAACCCAAGGAGCCCTCATGTACTTTCGCAGTAAAATCTCCTCTCTTTTCGCCTTGTCCGTCGTGGCACTGGCGACCTTGGCCCTCTCCACTGTGATTACCACAGCGGCGGATGAACCCAAGAATCAGATCCCTCGTCCGGACGGTAAGCCTGCCGACATGACCAAGCCAGTGCAGGTGTTCATCTTGATGGGTCAATCCAACATGGTTGGTCTCGGCAAAGTTACTGGGGGAGAAGGGTCCCTCGAGAATGCGGTGAAGACCAAGAAGAAATATCCCTACCTGGTGGATGATGCGGGCAATTGGACCGAGCGGCAAGATGTCCGCAATGTGCGCGTAATGGTTGGCAAGGGCGGTGCGATGCAACTCTTTAACAACGAATGGATGACGATCAAGGGCAAGACCATGGGCCCGGAATACGGGATTGGGCATCCGCTGGGGAATGCGATCGACGAACCTGTGATGATTCTCAAGAGTTGCATCGGCAACCGAAGTTTGGGCTGGGATCTCCTGCCACCGGGCAGCGAGCGGTTCGAACTCGATGGAAAGGTCTACGCCGGCTACAAGGATTCCCCCGACTCCTGGGCAAAGGGCACCGAGCCGAAAGCAATTGGGTGGTATGCCGGCAAGCAGTACGACGACGATGTGGCCAACGCGAAGAAAGTGCTTGGAGAACTCGACAAATACTATCCCGGCGCGAAGAAGTACGAGGTCGCGGGTTTCTTCTTCTGGCAAGGCGAAAAGGACGGCGGAAGCGCCGTGCATTCGAGTCGTTACGAGAAGAACCTCGTCCAGTTCATCAAACAGTTGCGTAAAGACTTCGATGCGCCGAACGCGAAGTTCGTGCTCGCCACCCTTGGTGAATCCACCAAGGGCAGCAAGGGGAATGGGGGGTTGGTCCTCGATGCGCAGCTCGCGGTGGATGGCAAGTCCGGTAAGTATCCGGAGTTCAAAGGGAACGTCGCCACTGTATACTCCAATCCCTTGTCTCTCGGCGGCAGCGGAAACAGCCATTACAACGGCAACGCCGAAACCTATATGAATGTCGGCGAAGCCATGGGAATTGCCATGGTTGAGTTGCTGAAGAATCCGAAAAAGTGAGTTTCACAAGTGTGGTATAATCAAGATTTATCCTACACTGTTAGCTTTGGCTGAATACGTAGTATGTGTTGACTATAAAGTCGATGTTTGCATAATTTCAGTATTTACGATATCAAGAATTAACCAACGGTAAATATTCTCCTATGAAAACAGTTAACAATTTTAAGTTGTTGTTTCTAATGGTGGTGATAACTACCAGCCTGGTAGAAAATACGGTGGCAGCGCCCCCACCGAAAGCGAAGGCGCAAACTGCCCTCACCGCGGACGGCGAGCGACTTCTCATGCGTTACTCAGGCATGTATAGCGCGTTGCGGGAGGAACTCGTTAAAGACTTGCCCCAAGTTGATCCGTCGCAAATAACGGCATTACAGAAAGCCATTACAGCAATCAAGGCAGCGGAGAAAGAGGCGAAACCGGCGCAGCAATCCCTGGGAAAGATCCAGGAGGCAAAAGCGTTGGTGGAACACGCGAAGGGGAAGTGGATCGGCGGTGCCGAAAAGGGGATTGCCCAGGCAGAGGCGGCGCTGAAGAAGGCGACCACGGAAGTGGAACGCGAAGCGGCAAAGAAGGATCTAGCCAAGTGGCAGGCAAACAAGGAAGACGGGATCAAGGCACTCAAGGAGCGTCAGGAAGCGTTTGAGAAGGCGAAACTCGATGAGCAGAACGTGACCAAGGCCAATCAGGCCGCCCAGGCAGCATTGGCTCAAGCGCGAGCTAATGAACTCGCGGCATCCAAGCTCCTCTTGACTGCCGTGGGGCCATTCCTCGAGAGTGATAAACAAGATGTGAAGCTTGTCAAATGCGCCGTGCTGGCCGAGGCGACGCCGCGCGGGTTGGCTGAGTACGCCCAGCAGGGCAAAGAGCAGGAAGCCCTGGTGGAAAAGCTGTTGGCCGATGACACATTGATGAAGCAGATGCTCGAAGCGGGTGGGGCCAGGTTCAGTAAATACGGCCAGGCGATGGAAATCTACACGGCGATTCGGAAGACCAGCCCGAAGGCACACGAAGGCACCTTGCAGCGATTGGCGTTAGGCGTCAGCCTCGAACATGCGATGCCGATTGCGCAGAGTAACGCAAAGGACGAAACCAATGCCCCGGCCACCGTGGATCCGGTGAAACGATATTTGCATTATGAGAAGGCGTATCTCAATGGCGAGCTGGATCCTGCCTTTAAGAACCTGACCGTATGGGAATACCGGATGGTCGTGGACTGCGATGCTCCTGACCAGGTTTTGACATGGGGACGTGAGATGCTCCGCAACTATCGTCCCGATCATATCTACAACCCCGACTATGGCTGGCGTTATTCAGCAACTGTCAAAACTGAAGTTCCGTATGGATCAGAAAATGTAAAGTGTGATCTCGCGACGCTGCAAAACTATCAGAATATCATCAAGGATGGAGGAATTTGTGGCCGACGGGCGTTCTTTGGCCGATTTATCCTACAGAGTTTTGGCATCCCGACCTGGGGCGTCACTCAGCATAAACATGCCGCGCTGAGTCATTGGACGCCAAAGGGTTGGGTGATCAATCTCGGGGCGGGCTTTAACCAAAGCTGGTGGGACAAAGATGAAGCCCCGCGTAGTGGGGCGGACTTCCTGTTGGAGACACAAGCACGTAAGCATGGTCAGGATTACTCGAAGGTGCTTCGCTCGCAGTGGATCAGCCGCGTTCTTGGTGAGCAGGCATACAACGACCGCAAGGGCATTACCGGCGGATTCTGGAGTAGCATCGCTCATTACCAATCGGTCGCACTTGCGGCCACGGCGGTTGCGTTAGACCCGCTTGGGCAGGAACTTGCCGAAGCAAATGAGCCGAGGGAAAAACAGAAAGTTGAGCAGCCGAAGTTGACCGATGAGGACAAGAAGATTGTCATCAGTTCGACCGGAGTGATTACGGTTCCGGCTGTGGCTTACAGCAAGCCGTCCGGCCACTATGCGGCCATGAAGAGCTTTTCGGGCGGCATGCAATTACATTGCACCGGTGGTTTCAAGACCGATTACGCAGTTGAGGTTCTCCATGCTGGTAAGTATGCGTTGACTGCGAAAGTGGTGACGGCGCAGGAGGGCCAGAAGGTCCGGATCTTGCCGAACGATTCCAAACAACCAGCTGAAATCGCTGTGCCTTACACCATCGGTTATTGGCAACAGACACAGCCAGTGGAGATCGTTTTGGTCAAAGGGAAAAATGTTCTCCACTTCACTCTTCAAGATGGAAGCCGCGGGGTGACGATCAAGGAGTTCACTCTAACCCCGGTGAAGTAGGGGGCAGTTCTTTCCCTCGCTCTGATCGCTTTTGATGTGAATCCGTCTCGAATCAGATGCGAGGGGAGCGATCAAGGTTTCATCGCGATTGTGGGGATCACGGGCCTCAAGTTTGAGGCCCATCCTCCATGGTGGGCCGTCGCCATTCGCCCTCGGAGGTGTCGTCGTCATCGCGCGCGACCTGTCAACCAGATGGTGTCATTCCGCAGATGTGGAAAGTCTGATCTGATCCATTCGTTGTTGCTCGCCAGTTCTGGCCTCAGGTTGCGTGCATCCCACAGCACCCGACATCTGCATCCGTGTCTCGGTCGGGGGATCCGAAAATCGCTTTCTCCTCAAGCTTGTCAGCGCTGTACGGAAACTCTGTCCCACCCACGAAACGCCAGCGACTGACACCATTCAGACGGTTGTTATGCCATGATGAGATTCCTCCAGCCGTTGTCGATGCTCCTGACGACGAGCATGGACACCGACCTGCAGTTGGTGATCGAGCGCCTCATGGAAGAGAACAAGATCCTCCGCTCCAAACTACCTGAATCATCACCACCGCCAAACGCCATCGCATTGCTTCGTTTATAATTGGCGACAACGGAATACCGAAAGCGATGCCCGTTCGTTCCGACAAGCCGAAAACTGATTGCGGTGCCACGTGGCACCCACTACCATCTCCCCTACTCACACGAACCGTCTGTCTTCTCCACCCACTATCCGATTTAGCATCAGTGCTTAGACCCCGAGGTGCTCCGTGTTGGAGACCGCAACCACCTTGAGCGCATCGTTGCCCGACAGGCAACAGGCTTATCTGTTGCACCAACTCGCGAACGCCCCAGACGGGAGGCTGACGCAATCTGACGCCGACAAAGCAACGCCCGCTCAACTCAAGAATGAGCTTCGATTCACCCCGGTTAAGAATCTGAAAGAACTGCGGCGGCAGATGGTGACGGCCGGCGTGCTGGCCGAAGAAAAAGCTGGGCGTGTTGTCACGTACTCCATCACGGAAGTAGGCCGACAACGGCTCCGTGAACTCCATCGCTCCATCCCGCTCATTGCAGCGAAAGGAACTGTCAATCCACCAGTTGACGACGGAGTGAAAGTTGCGAGAGAGGTCTACATCCTCGACTCGCTCTCTCGAGCACAACGACACACCATCTCAAAGACCGATCTCGACGCTGGATTCGGAACGAAGCCCAAGGCTGGGGAACTCGCTGCAAAACACCCCGATGCGGTTCCCTTCCGCACCCAAGAGTGCCTCAGGTTGAATGGGGCCACAGCCCGTGCCGTGCTGACAGAACTCGCCCTCCGCGACGATGTGCAAGTCGCACGCTCGGCCGGTTCCGAGTCGTACACCCTCACGCCGTCCGGGGCAGCACGCCTTGTTCGGCTTCGTGGTGAATGCCCAGTGCTGCCACCAACCGGGAAACCGACGCTGGCCCCAAGCGAGTCGATCGCCCAAGCCCGCCAGGCATTCCTGCTGTTGAAGTTGCTCGAAGCACCGAACAGTTGCCACACCGCGGCCGAGGGCAACCAGCTCAGCTACCCGAAGCCGTTCAAGCTCAACCACGCGACAGCGTGGCAACTCCGCCGCGAGCTCATGCGACACGGGTATCTCACTGTCCGTTGGGATGGGAAGGAAGGCAGCTACGCACTTACGCCGTCTGGCAAGCGGTATCTGGCGACGCTGTCGTTCGACACGTTTGGGGAGTTCAAGATCAAAGGGCACGCCCTCACGCAGTTGCTCGCCGCTGCCCGCGAGTTGCCAGGTGCGGGAATCCAACACCAGCCGATTGAACTACACTCGCCCCGCCCCGCGTTGTCCGTCGCGGAACTCGATTCCGCTGTGATGGATACCTTCCACGAGTTGCTTCGCGGTCCTTTCGCGACCCTCAGGATGGTGCCGATCTACGAGGTTCGCGGGGAGATCGCGAAACGGTTTGAGACGAACGGTGTGTCGCACGCTGCCTTCAACGACGCGCTGCTCGACCTCCGTCGAACGGATCGAGTGCGGCTCGTCTCGATTGACGACCGAAGTCGTGCGACACCCGAACAACTCCGAGATTCCGTATTCGCCGTCGGCGAGACGTTCTTCTACATGGAGAAGCCGAGTGGCCCTGCCGCGGGTTGACGACCCCTTTGCGTCGGATCGGCTGAACGGCGTGGGCGACTTCCACCCCGAATGGGATGTCCCCACGCTCGGCAGACGCTTCACGGAAGAATTCTTGGCCGCCATTGCTGACGTTCGGGCGAGGCCGCAACCCGATTCAACGCGGAAGGTTCGCGCATTCATCGGGCCAGCGGGCTACGGCAAGACGCACCTGTTCGGCCGGCTGCAACACGTGCAACGCGACAAAGTCCATTTTGCCTTCCTTGCAGCTCCACCCGGTTTGGATTCGGGCGACAAGCAGAAGCAGTTGGAAACCGCCCTCCGGTGGCGATTCATTGAGTCCCTGCTGTATTCTCCCCACTCCCTCGCCCCGTTCCGCCTCGTCCTGGCCCGGTTGCTCGTCCCGTCTTTCATGGCTTACTTCGATCAACTCAGCCCAAGCATGCAGGCGAAGTGTGCCACGGTTCGGAATTCGCTTGAGGCAGATCCTCTGACGGTGCTGGAGATCATGGGTCCGGTCGAGGGGCTCGGGCCGTACCACCAACTGGCGGACTCGCTTCGAGCGGGATTGCCGCGCTGTTCCGGACCCGTTGTCCGCGCACTCGTCCTCAGCATTTCACCCGCTGGGGACGACGTGAGATGGTGGCTCCGGGGCGAGGCCGATCAAGTGCCAGAGCAACGGCTGGCGGCACTGAGGCTCCTCGACCGAGATGGACAGCCTATCGACTCGCCACCGCTGACAGACGTCTTACTCGCGGTTGCCGAATTACTGCGGCTGAACAAGGTGCCGCTCGTCCTCTGCTTCGACCAGTTGGAGGAGTTGTTCAAGAACGATCGCAGCGGGTTCAGCGCACTCACCGGTCAACTCATGAGCTGGTTGCAGGAAGTCCCCAACTTGCTGATCGGAATTGGTTGCCTGGAGGGAACGTGGAAGGAACTGCGTGCCGAGGCGGGATTCACGTCATTCATCCAGAGAGTTACCGAGTGCGACCTGCCTGTCTTGACCGGGACTGAGGCAGCCGAACTCATCGAACGGCGGATGAAGTCCTGGACGGATCACGACACGAAGCAGCCTGCCGGGTGGCCATTCGACCTGGATTCGGTTCGGGCTTATGCGGACCGGCACCGCCCGCCACCGCGTTACTTCATCCAGCAAGAGTGTGCGCCGCGGTTCAACGAATGGCTCACGCGGAAGCGGCAGGGAACGATCCGTTTGGAGGGCGGTGTCAAGGAAGCTCCACTGGCCGAACAATTCCGGCAGGAGTGGACCCGGACCCTGGAGACGATTCAAAAGGACAAGAAGCCTGCGACTGATGTGCAGGACGCCGATCTGTGGGCCGGTGTCGAGGAGGCGTTGCTGATTGCTCGACAGGGCGGCTACAAGCTCGATGGTTTCAGCATCACGGCGGTCCATCCACAGCCGATCGCGAAATCGCCGGGGGATCCTCGACCGAGCGCCCGCATCGATGTCACCACGGGTGGCAAGCCTGGCTCTGTGCTCGTCGCGGTCAACAAGCGGGACGGAGGGGTGGCGTTTGGGAAGTGGTATGAAGCCCTCGACAAGGTGGTTGCTGGCTCGGTCGGTGCCATTGTGGTGTGGCCCCGGGCTGAACTGAGCGTCGGCAAGAAAACGGCCGCGTATATCAACTACGCCGGACGGGTCACGGCGGGAACGATCCGCCCCTTCCCACTGGATGAACAGGAAGCTACTTTCCACCAGTTGGAATGTCTGCGGCAACTCATTCGCCGCGCTGGCAGCGACCTGATCTTGAACGGGAAACTGATCTCGAAGGACGATTGCCGCAAACTCATCGTTGAGACTGGCCTGCTGGCCAACCTCAAGTTGTTCGAGTTTCTGTTCCAGAATTGGAAAGGGCTATCGGCGTCTCCCGCTTCGCCTTTGCCCGTCGCTCCTCCAGTGGCTCTCTCGCCTCTTGCCGCAGCAACCGCAAAGCCGGCAGTTCCGACCACAGCCGTTCCCTCCCCACCACTGGAGCCTCTGGCACCACGTGTAGTTCCACCCACACCGTACCCGGTGAGCGCCCCCGCCGCCGCGATTCCCATCCCGGAACCGACCTGGGCCGAGGTCATGCTGAAGAAAGCGGTGGAGTACCTGAAGAAGAGGGGGCAAGCCGTCCACCCGCTCGGTGCGGATGTCGGCCCGACGTTCGTGCGGCTCAAGGTGGAACTGCGCGGCGATGCCGACTACGGCAAGATTCGGAAGCAGTCTGAAAACCTGAAGGTGAACCTGGCCCTGGCCCACGAGCCGCTGATTACCAGTCAGGCGGGGTTTGTAAGCATCGATGTCCAGCGACCGGACCGCCAGACCGTATCACTCCCACCCCTGTTGGCCAAGTGCCCACCAACCTCCGCGGGTGAGCCAATGGTGCCCGCAGGAGTGGGTGTGTCGGGGAATGTCGAGTGGCTCAATCTCAGCGAGCCTGAGAGTTGCCACCTGCTCGTCGCTGGCACGACTGGCAGTGGGAAGAGTGAGTTCCTGAAGACTGTGCTGGCCGCCCTCGCGGCGAGATTGGAGCCGACTCAGGTTCGGTTCCGTTTGATCGACCCAAAACGAGTGACGTTCAACGTGCCATCTCACTGCCCTTACCTGGGAGGGCCAGTCGTCTACGACGGTGAAGAGGCGATCCCAGTTCTGGAGGAGTGTGTCGAGGAGATGGAACGGCGGTATCTGCTGCTCCAGCAGCGTGGCAAGGATCACGTTCGTCACCTGGTTGGTCCTGATGCCGTGCCGCGTTGGGTGGTCGTGTTCGACGAGTTCGCCGATCTCATGGTGGACAGGAGCACTAAGAAGGAGTTGGAGCCGCTCCTGAAACGACTCGGGGCCAAAGCGAGGGCGGCGGGCATCCACCTCGTTCTGGGGACTCAACGACCCGAGGCGTCTGTGGTCACACCGATTCTCCGCAGCAACCTGCCGGGCCGGATCGGTCTTCAGGTGGCAAGCGAACGGGAGTCGAAGCTCTTCCTTGATGAGCCAGATGCGGCCTACCTGTTCGGCAAGGGCGATCTGGTCTGGAAGAGGGGTGGTGGACTGGTTCGCCTGCAAAGCCCATTCGTGCCGAAGGCGGAGTTCGACAAATACCTGCGGACGGCATGAGGAACGGCCCGCTCACCGCATTCGCTGCTCCAGATACTCACGAGCGATCCCGGCCACTTCAAAACATCCTGCGGGAACGGTCCACTCGCCGGGGCCGGGTGGAGCATCCACATCGAGGTCGGCAAACAGTTCAGAAGCCGTGGGATAGCGGCGGTCGGGGTGGGCAAGACATCGAGAAATCATCTTCACAGTGCGAGAGTCCACTCCCGTGGTCGAGGAGAGTCGCTCGACAAAATCATACGGTGGGCGGAGCAACTCGCTGGTGAGGAGTTGATACCAGATCACGCCAAGGGCGAAGACGTCGTCTTGGGCGGGGTGGCGTTTCTTGAAGGGGTCTGATGCTTCCGGCGGGTGGTACGTTCGCGTGCCGACAAGGACCATCTCCGAGCGAAGCGAGGATTGCGATTCTGTTTTCGTCTCCACGGTGCTGAGGCCGAAGTCGGCGACTTTCGGGATCGGTTCGCCGTCGCCAGTGAGGAGCACGTTCGCGGGTTTGAGATCGCGGTGGAAGATATTGTGTCGATGGCCCTCGGCGACGCCGCGGACGATTCCCCGCATCACTTCCGTCGGGTTGAGCGGGAACCGGTCGTCGGGGCGGCGCAAGATCCAGTCTTCGAGCGACCCCTTCTCGGCGTATCCCAGGACGAGGTAGGGGTCCGGCTCGGCGTCGATTGCGACATCAAGGTACTCAACGACGTTCGGGCAGTCCGCGAGGCATCCTCGAACCGCCTTGAGTGCGCCGGCCTCCCGTCGAAGCCAATCGCGTGCGCCTTCCCGAGTGAAGAACTTGAACACATGTGATTCTGGGTAGAGTGGGTTCTCGGCACGCCAAACCTCACCGAACGACCCCATCCCAAGGAAAGACTTGAGCTGCCAGCTCTGGATCTTCTCCCCCGCTCGCCGACGCGGTTGAACGTTCTGGAGAAGTTGCTCAATCAAGTGTTCGCACCGCATGTAGCTGCTCAGGGGAGTTCCATTGGTGGAATGGAACCGAGCTCCTCGCACGAGGTTGCTGAGCAGAGTGATGAGCTCGCGCGTGTTCTCCTCGGTGAATCCCTTCGGGAACGACCAGTTCTCGACCGCATGGCGAACTTCCGCCTCACTGCGCAGTCCGAGCTTATCCATGAACTCGAGGACCCGCGAAGTTTTCTGGCCGCGTGCCCATTCCCGCAAATGCTTGACGACGATCCCGGTCACCGTGTAAGTGCCGCCGATGGCGCCAGCGGCCGTACTCACCGCTGTGAGAATGCCGAGGATGATTTCCATGTTGCCTCCCACTCTGTTCGCGAAGCCGTCGTCCGGCCCGAGCATACCCAGTTTCTTGGGTGTTCTCCACCGTCTGGCGGAATTCGGAACTCGCGGTCAACTGAGTCGGGCGTAATACTCGGCGATCTTCGCCTCGCAGACGGCTCGAATTGCAACCCGATCGTCGGCGTCGAGTTGCCGCCAGAGAGCTGGCGAGAACCGCGCGAATGCCACGTCCCGGTCGTACTTCAGGAACTTCTTCTGCTCGAACTTGCGAAAGGGCATGTCGAGCATCAACTGGCGGACGGCTTCCGTGGTCATGTGTGGGTCATTCATCCGGGCACTCGCCTTTTCAACGACGAGACTGGTTCGACGGCGGTCGCTGTAGAACTTGTGAAACGCGCGTGCCGCGTCGTCCACTCGCACCCGTCCGTCCTCGTCCGCGAGTTCGAGGAGTGCCCGAAGCATGACCGGCTTGTACGACGCCGACATGTCCATCTTGTTGACGAACGCCAAGAACAGCTCGCGAACCGTCTCGTCGTCGAGTCGTGGAAGGTTGAGTTGGGTGCGGATCTGTTCGGCCCGCTCGGGGCGAAAGTAATAGTACGTCCGCTCGCCCAGCGGCAGAACGTGGTCGGCAACGAGGTCGCCGCGCCGGGCCGCGTCTCGAATTCGCCCCTCTGTGGCCCCAAGTTCATCCTCCAAGGCCGAAGCCGACACCAGCCCCTTGACCGCGTCCTGCCAGTTAAACACGTCGATCTCGCAATACTCCTTCGCCCATAGCGACACGGGCAGCGTCGGCGGGGTTGCGTTGCTGGCGAGTGCTTGCACATCGGTCTTCAGTGCGTCGGAGTTGCCCAGCATCAACCCGCCCTTGCGGTATTGGTTAACTCCCAGCAGTCGGTGGAGACTCAGCGAAGCGTTGTAGTGGGTGGCATTGTCCACGAAGTCGAAGACAAGGAGCGATTCCTTGCCGGGTGCCTTTCGAGTCCCCCGCCCGAGTTGCTGGAGGTAGATCACTTTCGACAGAGTGGGACGGGCCATGAACAGCACTTCGACCCCCGGGCAGTCCCAGCCCTCATTCAGCAGGTCGCACGCGCACAGCACTCGCGTCGTGCCGGCCACGAACTGATCGAGGGCTTCTCGCCGTTCGCTGGTCGACATCCGCCCGGAAACACTTCGGGTCGCATGCCCGCGGTCATTGAACAGCTTGGCGAGCCGCTCCCCGTGGTCGACGTTCACGCAGAACACAACCGCCCGTCGCCCGGAGACGTGCTCGGCGTAAGTATCGACGATCAGTCTGTCGCGATCCGGAACCAGCACTGCTTCCTCAATGTCCTTGCGGTGATACTGGACGGCGTTGAACCGCACCCGGGTGAGATCGACGTTCGTCTCCACTCTCACGCACCGGATCGGAACCAACTCGCCGCACTCGACCGCCTCACGCAAGCCGAGCCGGTGAGCGGCGGTGCGGAACACTTCCAACGCCGATTGACCGTCGGCCCGGTCGGGTGTGGCCGTCAGCCCGAGGGTAAAGCGAGGCTTGAAATACCCGAGCAACTGCTGGTACGACTCGGCCGTGGCGTGGTGCGCCTCGTCCACGATCAAATACCCGAAGTCGTTGGGTGCGAACTCGGTCAGGTTCTTGGACAGACTCTGAACGGTCCCGACGATGACAGGTTGCGCAGTGTCGCGAGCCGCGTCGGCGAATCTCCCACAGGTGACCTCTGGCCAGAATTCCGCGAATTTCCCAACCGCCTGCTCGACCAGATCCTTGGTGTGTACGACGAAGAGGGTGCGAAGACCGAGCCGCCTCGCGTCAGTGATTGCCGTCACCGTCTTGCCTGTGCCAGTGGCGTGTTGGAGAAGAGCAATCGTGTTGCCTTCCGCCCGCAGAGTGTTGAGAGCGTTGAGTGCGTCTTCCTGGTGGTCGCGAAGTTCCAGCAGCTCGCCACGCTGCTTGGGCAGGAAGTCATCGAACTCGAGCAAGCCGGGGATTCGTTCGAGGAACAGCGCGAGTTGATCCTTGACCCGCGCAGGCTCGTCGGCAATCTGTCGATCAGTCCACCGGAATACACGCCAGCCGAAGTGAACCAGACTGTTCTGCCGCAGGAGGGCATCCTCGTAGTCGCGGACGCGGGCTGGGTCGGGGACATGCCACGTCAGACCATCGATCTCGAAGGCGATCCGCTCGGCAACCGTCCTCAGGGCAAAGTCGATGTATCGTGTCGTCCCCTCGATGTCGGCGACCGGGTGCTGCGGCACGAGGAGTTGTGCTTTCTCCAGGCCGAACACCTCGCAGAAGAGGCACGCGAACAGATCTTCGGGCTGCGTGCAGGTCTCCGCTCGGGTGCCTGCGTCGGTCATGTTGCCCTCCCCTACAGAGCCAGCTGTGTCTCACGCCGAGCACGCTACCTCGGCGAGCTTGTTCTTCAGGAACAACCTCCCAAGATCAAGCCCTGGGTGCCAGCTTTCGCTTCACTCCCGGAACAACTGAACGCCTGGCACCGCGATGAAACAGCGTGGCTGCGACGGCGAACTGAGGTGGTGTTTCGTGACTGGTTCGAGGCGGGGGTCGTAGACCTGGTGTGGGACTTGGGCAGGAGGCCGATCGAGGCCGATGAGTAGTCGACTGGGAACACGCTTTCGATCTCGCTCCATCACGTCCAGGCCGCGAGCAACTTTGTGATCCGCGTCTGATATCGCTCAATGTGAGTCTTCATCGTGGAAGTCCTCAACAACTCCTCGAGGCTCTTCTTCTCACACGCGCGGTGCCGGGTCATGATCAGCACGAGTTCGGCCGTGTATTCCGCCTTCAACTTGAGCAGTCCCTTGCGGACGGTGTTGAGTTCTCGCTTGTCCTCCGGAACCCAGCGGCCGCCACGCTCCACGAGGAGCCTTAGAGCTTGCATCCGATCACGACTCTCCTGCGAGTCGTGCCCGTTGCTCTCGAAAAAGGAATCGCGTCGCCAGATGCCCCAATCCAGATGTCGGAGGACGTGCTGAATCGTCGAACTTCCGCCGCCTTCTCGGTCGTTGATCACGAGACCACGGTCGAGCAATCGCTTCAAGAGTTCGATCCCTTTGCTGTTGCACGCCCACTTCGCGACGTCCTGCATGACCGGGTGCTTGGCGTCCAACTTGACCTTCTTGGAGTTGAAGATTTCGAAGTGCCCGTAGAGAGCGGCGAGTTCCAATGCAGAGATCCCACCGCCCCGCGCATCGGGTTCCTCGTTGTACCGGGACACACCTGTCGCGTAAGGGTCTGCACCCGCCCAGAGCATGAGGGCGATCCACTTCTCATTCCCCTCGATGCAATGATGCCGCAGGGCGATGTTGGCCTGCTCCTGGAAACTCGGGAATCGTTCCCGGTATCGCTTCAGGACCCGAAGTGCGATCTGGATGCGGCTGCACAGGGCGTATGCCAGCGGGTTATCCGTCTCGACATCGGCGCCGCGATCGATGAAGTACTCCATCAGTTCGGGATCCCACGTGTCGAACACCTCGCTCATATCGATGGAGGTGGGATCGAGTCCGTGCTCGACCAGCAACTTCATCAGGTCGGGCCGACGCATGTGCAGTGTGAGGCTCAGCGGTCCGTGCAGGTCACCGTTCGAACCGGTCGCGCCACCGCGGAGCAGAACCAGGACCAAACTGTGGAAGCCGAACTCGATCGCCGTTTCGAGCGGGGACCGGATGTTCGACCGCTTCGCCAGCCGGGACGGGAGGTTGACTGGCTTGCCAGCAGCGATCCATTCCTGCACCTCGAACAGCCGCCCGGCTCGGCACAGCTCGATCATGTGGCGGATCTCATCGGCCGTCGCAGCCTCTCGCCGGTCCTTGGCTTTCACGGGTTGCATGGTCTCGCCCACTGCGGATTTGGGATGCCAAACATCATGAACCGAGGCAGCGCACTCGCCGCCGCTCTCGACGCCCAATCAGTCTTCGGCAGTGCTCGTCCCGGTGGTTCCATCGGCTGACGGGTTCAGCGGCGCGGGCGGGAGAACGAGAGTGCCGTTCGATTCCTCAGGCCTCCAGGGATAGCCCTGGTTGGTAAGTTTCACCCGGTGACCCTCTGGCGGTGGCCATCTCCGCTCCGGGCGGTCGGACACCACCGGATCGAACCGGTCGGCGCGGCGGAGTGCCCACGCGATCCAGCGGTCGAGTACACCATCGGGAGCGATGAATCCGTCGCGATGGGTCACGTTCGCCTTTACGGCGGCCACGAATGAGCGAATTCGCTCGGCACGCTCCCAGGCCGCGAGTTTCTGCTCGAAATCCTGGACCCGTGCCTCTTGCTGTCGCTGTCGCTGCTCTCGCTCCTCGCGACGGCGAGCCTCTTCCTTCCGCTCTCGCTCCCACGTGGCGTTCGCCTCTCGCACGGACTTGGTCGCCTTGGTGGCCGTCACCATCTGAGCGACGACCGTGTTCAACCGATTCTCGAGGGTGGCCTTTCCGTCCGACTGCTGTTTTGGCAGTTGCCACCGAGAATGTTGTCGATCCGTAGGGTGAACTTCCCTGCAATCAACCTTCGACGAGCACTCTGCTCGCCTCACCCACGATCTTCTCCACCGCTTCGGCGTCATTGAATCGAGCACAGAACACTTCGGCGGCGATGTGCGGCGGAAGGCACTCGGAGAACTTCAAGCCCTCAAGGGCATCCTCGGAAGGCACCGGCACAGTGCGTTCGGACGAGAGAGACCCAATCAGGTCTTCAACGTCCTTCAGAGTCAGCGATGTCTGGAAACGAAGGGAGAGATTATCGACCCGTACTTCACCGACCCGAGACGAACACTCCTCGAACTTTTGCAGTGATGTCGGTGAGCGTATATTTGAGCCCGATCACGATCATCTCCAGGGATTTCAAGCGTTTCGTGTTGGTTAAGGTCGAGCGTGTCGCGGTGCAGGGTGGTCCTTTCGGATCTCACTCGGTGTGCGAGAAGGACACTCCTCGGACTCAAAATACTCTCGCGACGGTTAACCAGATTGTCTGAGAGTAATGACGGCAAAACTGACAGTACAGACAGGTTCAAAGGCGCTCGCGAAAGGGAGCATTTCAAGCCACTCACCCACAATCCAGCTGGCCGTGCCCACGGGGAAGAGCCGGTGGAAGAAACGACTCGAATGACTGATCAAGCACTACAACTGCGAAGCAGTCGGAACCGTCACACAATCTCTGACGTTACGTTGTTACTGCCAACTCGGTGATACGCAGCCGCACCCAAGTTGAGCCGATTTCGTCCTTCGGTCAAAGGAAGCTGCAGCTGAAGGATGAACACCCGATCACATTCACTCCCACTCCGTCTCATTTCTGGCCCCAATCGAGGAGATCCTCCAGAACGACAACCTCATCCAACCCCTGATAATCTCCACGATTCCCGAGATAATCCCAATTGCACAGGACGGGTTGTGACAGCACACACCTTAATCCACCCCTAAAAATTCCTGGGGATTCCAGGACAATAGGAATTGAACCGGATGGGGTTGTCACTCGAGGAAGGGAGATTCTGGGTGTCTCAAAAAGTTATCGACTGGCTACACAACCATTTCTGTGTGCGGGGGTTCTTGGTCAACAGCTTACCGAAAGCTGGTACCAATCTCCTCGCGAAATCCCTTTGCGCCTTCCCCGGTATGCGCACCCGTTATGCTGATCTTCGTCACCTCGACCCGGCCGTGATCCCCGCTAATCGATCACCTGAGGACTCGCTGAAACCGAGGGTTGTGCCCTTGGGTGTAACCTGGCCTCGCCCCGTATCTCGTGCGGGCTTGCGGGAAACACTGCGTCAGACTGGGAGAGGGCAGTTGGCGTCGGTTCATGCACCTTGGTCGCCGGAGTTGCTTGACCTGCTGACAGAACTGGATATGAAAGTGGTCCTGATTCTTCGTGATCCCCGTGATGTTGTGATATCGGCCGCTCGATACATTCCCGAGACACCGGGTAATGTTTTCCACGAACTGTATAGGCCCCTGTCATTCGAGGACCGCGTGAGGCTCACCATCTGTGGAGCCAAGCCCACCCGTCCCGATCAACCCCGAGTGCGGAGCATTTCGGACGCCTGTGGCAGTATGCTCCCGTGGTTACAAGAGCCACTTTGCCGGGCTACACGTTTCGAGAATCTCGTTGGTGCTGAAGGTGGTGGTTGCCCACAACGGCAACTCGAGGAATTGCGTGGTCTGGCGAGCCATGTGAATCTTCGTTGCCGCACTTGGATGCTCTCTCGCATCGCACGCGAGGCGTTTGGTGGCACCCATACGTTCCGATCTGGCGTCTTGGGGACTTGGCGAGAGTGCTTCACTCCCACGATCTCGCGTCTCTTCAAGGAGGTCGCCGGGGACCAGTTAATCGCTCTGGGCTACGAACGCGATTTCAATTGGTGAACCAGTTCGTTCATCTCAGCACGCCACCCGCACAGGTGTGGAACACCATTTCCCGAGCAATGGCACTAACCCTTAAACAAGCGAATCGACTCTGATCCCGCTGGGACTTCC
>PNLP01000092.1 GCA_013823135.1 Planctomycetaceae bacterium | reverse complement strand
GATCAACGCTTCCAGAACGGTTCCAGGGATGGGTGGGCATATCGCCTGGAACCGATCAGAAGCACACATCCGCTTGCATAACAGCAAACGTTGTCTCCGGAAACCAGTGCCACACCCCGACGGGGGTTGAAGAATGCGTTTCATCTCATGACTCGGCTTCTCTCGAAACACCTTCGGCTCCACCCGTGTCGACACAATCGCCCTGCTTGTCTCACCCTGGTTGGCTGGCGTCTGTTCCTCTGCTAGAATCCTGAGCGTGACACTCACCGAGTTGCAAACGCGGATTCGCGACCTGTTTGGAGCCAAGGACGCCCGTCGCGGGGTTGAAGGAACCTTCATGTGGTTCATGGAGGAAGTCGGGGAGCTGTCGGCCTCGCTCCGCGACCGCAACGACCCGGACAACCTCGCCCTGGAATTCGCGGATGTGTTGGCCTGGCTGGCGACCCTCGCGAACATCGCCGGCGTAGACCTGGAAGACGCAATGGCCCGGAAGTACGGCAGTGGTTGCCCCAAGTGCCACGCGAACCCGTGCGTTTGCGGCAGCGCGAAACCGTAATCCCGAATCGCCGCCCCGCTGGGGTGGTGGCTAAACTTTCACCTCATGAAGCCCCAGACGCCGATGACGCACCCGCGATTCTGGATCACCTTCGCGGCGTTGCTCCTCGTCGCCGTCCCGGCGTCGGCGGCCGACTACCCGGTGAAGATCACCGCAGCGCGAGTCGGGTTGCCCCCAGGCGGTAAGGCGACAGACCGCGACGAAAACGGCCAGGCCGCACACGTCGCCAAGTTCGCGTGCTGGGCTCCTGTGTACGTCGATCTCGATCTCGCAACAAGCGTCAACGACCAGGCCGAGCTCGTCATCGAAGCCGCGGACCCGGACGAAATCGCCACCACCCTCGCGGTTCCGCTCAACCTCGCGGGATCTGCGGTGGGCAAACTGGCAGCGGTTGATGTCGGCTGCGTGGGCTACGTTCGCCCGGCCGGGGTGGGCGAAGTGACCATCACCATTCGCACGAAGGACGGGAAGGCACTCTCGGAACCGTTTCGGGTGCGGTCGCTGCGGCCGCGTGATCCACTCACGTATGTGGTGCTGTCGCTCGGCGGGCCGCTTTCGGGGTTCGATCTGCCCAAACCGAGCGGTGCTCCGGATGCGGCGACAGACCTGCGCGGCGGGCGAGTAGAACTGACGACCATCTCCGACGTGGCCCAGTTGCCGGACCGCTGGGTCGGGTACGAAACCGCCGACCTCGTGATTCTGAACACAGCCCCCGGCTCGGACGAATTCCTCCGCAAACTGTTCGGTGAAACGAGCGGCGCGACCGAGAAAGCCAAGCGGGCCGCGCTGCTGGAATGGCTGCGTCGCGGCGGGCGACTTGTGGTGACCGTCGGTGCCAACGCGGCGCTGGTGTCGCAACTGCCTGCCTTGCGAGAGTTGCTGCCCCTCGAAGTGAAGGGAACGCGCACGCCGGGGATCATTCGTCTGTCGTGGCCAACACGCGCCGCGAGCCAGACCAGCACCATGACCAAGGATCTCGGGCAGAAAGGCGCGACGTTCCCGGTCGCGAATCTGCTGGCGAAGGCCGACCGCTCCGCCCGCATCCTGATGCCGCTGCCCGATCCCACGTCCCCCGCGAAGGAGATCATCGCCGGGCAATCGGCGTTCGGGCTTGGAAAGGTAACGGTGATCGGCCTCGACCTCGACCGCGCGCCGTTCACCGAGTTCCCATCGCGTCCCGAGTTCTGGGACTGGGTTCTCTACGAGGGCGGTGCGAATCGTGCCTCGGGTGGCGACGGCAAAGCTCGCCCAACAACGGGGTCGCTCACCGAAGATGAAGACGAGGCCGCGGTCGCGCTTCGCACGCACATCGACACGTTCGACGGAGTGCCGGTCGTGTCGTTCGGCTGGGTCGCGATGCTGATCGTCTTCTACATCCTGCTCATCGGGCCGGTCGAATACTATTTCCTGAAGCGCGTGCTTGGTCGCCTCGAACTCACCTGGATCACGTTCCCCATCATCGTGCTGACGGTCAGCCTCGCGGCGTACTTCTCGGCGTACTCGCTGAAAGGCCGCGATCTCAAGATCAACAAGATCGACTTGGTGGATGTGGACCCCGCTTCAGGGCGAGTGTACGGCACGACGTGGTTCACGGTGTTCAGCCCGCGGATCGACACGTACACGATCGGCGTCACACCGGGCGACGGTTGGGGCGATACCGAACCGGGAACGGCAGTAAGTTGGGTCGGCGCCCCGCGTGGCGGCCGTGCGAGCCTGCTGCGGCGGAAGTATTCGTACCACACGGATGCGGCGTCTGTGGCCGATGGGCTGGAGAAGGTTCCTGTGCAGGTGTGGGGGACGAAGTCGTTCGGCGCGAACTGGAGCGGCGGGTTCAACGCAACCGCCCCCACCGCAATCGTCCGCTCCGAGTTGCTTCACCCGCCCGGTGACGCGAACGCCGTGATCGGCTCGTTCACGCTGAACCTGCCGACGCCGGTGCTCTCCGACTGCGTGCTGTTCTACGCGGGGCAGGCGTATCCGTTGCCGGGGGGCACGGTTCGCCCTGGCGAAGTGGTGCGGCCCGTGTGGGATAAACTTGTGCCCGCAGCGCAATGGCTTCAGAAGGAAGGCGGGCTCACGGAACTGCTCCGCCGCGCACCGAACTTTTCCGCTGGTCCCGGTGGGCCGAAGCCGGTCGCTCCCCAGCCCGGAACTGCCGCAACGGCATTCGGAGTGCTGCCGCCGTGGGGGATTCTGTTCCACGAGGCGGCCCTCAGCCACGGCGAAGGGGTGATTCCGAGAAACGCCTCGCTGCGGCGACTCGACCAGAGTTGGCGTCTGAACCCCGACAACCGGAGCGAGGTGATTCTCGTGGGTCGGGTCGTGACGCCAGCCGGCAGCCCGGCCGAGGAAGCGCTATCCGGGCCGGATTCCGCCTCGCGGTTGTGGCTGCGAGAACTGCCGGGTTCCGGCCCGCGAACGCCGATCCCTGGCACCGGCCGCCAGGAAACGTGGGTGCGGGTGTATCTTCCGATTCGATGAGGGTGGTTGTTGGTTGGTTGTGGTTGGTTGTCGGCTATGGGTTGTGGGGCATTCTCACCTCACCCCTGACGACCAACAAACCACGACCAACCAACAACAGCCCGCCAACGTCAACCAACCACCACGCCGAGAGGCGAAGATGATCGAATGCCGCGACCTGACGAAGAAGTACAACGACCTGTTCGCCGTGGACCGCTTGTCGCTCAAGCTGGACAAGGGCGACGTGTACGGATTCATCGGCCCGAACGGGTCCGGGAAGACAACCACGATGCGGATGCTCGCCACGCTGCTGAACCCAAGCTGGGGTGAGGCTACCGTGTGCGGGTACTCGATCTACACTGGGTCGAAGGACATCCGCCGGTCGATCGGCTACATGCCCGACTTCTTCGGCGTGTACGACGACATGAAGGTGACGGAGTACCTCGAATTCTTCGCAGCCGCGTATCGCATCACCGGCCCCGAACGCCGCAAGAAAGTCGATCAGGTTCTCGATCTCGTCGATCTGCAATACAAGCGGGACGCACTCGTCACCAGCCTGAGCCGCGGCATGACGCAGCGACTCGGCCTCGCCCGCGTTCTACTTCACGAACCGCAAGTGCTGTTGCTCGACGAACCGGCCAGCGGCCTCGACCCGCGTGCCCGAATCGAGATGCGGGAACTCATCAAAGAACTGCGGAAGATGAACAAGACGATCATGGTGTCGTCGCACATCCTTCCGGAACTGGCCGACATCTGCAACAAGATCGGCATCATCGAACGCGGCAAACTAATCTTCAACGGCACGGTGGAAGCGGCGATCAAGCAGGTTCGCGGGAATTTCGTGTTCACCGTGTCGGTGGGTGGCGAGCGCACCCAAGAAGCGGCGACGAAGATTCGCGAGTTCGCCGAGGTCGAATCCGTGAAGGCCGACCCCAAGACCGATTCGCTCGATGTGCGACTAAAAGACGGCTGCGAGGACGGCACGTTCCTCCCGGACCGCCTCGTTCACGCGGGCTTCCGCCTGCGGGGCTTCAAGGAGAAGGAAGTGAACCTCGAGAACGTGTTCATGGAGATCACGAAGGGGATCACGAGCTAACCAAATCAGGCGCAGAACGGTTCCGGGCGATATGCCCACCCATGCCAGGAACCGTTCTGGAAACGTAGACCTGTCTGGAAGAAAGTTCATCAGAACAATTTCGCGCCCCACATCACCCGAACGAAGTGCTTCGGGATCAAACGCTTATGCTTTTTCGTTGCGCCTGCGAATCGCCGATCATCTCCGAGCCCCAATCTGAGGAATGTGTGGCATGAATCCGGATTTGCTTGTGGCTCGGAATCGGTCTGCCGAAAGTCGCCTGAACTCGGCTCGTTCGTTTGACCGAGGGTTCACCACAATCCTCAACTAAACCACTCCGTGGGGAGCCCCCAACTGGTTCGTCGTCCGAGGTTCAAACCGTTGGACAGGAAGTCCTCGTCGCCGCGGTCAGCGACATCTCGCCCCGGAGACAGGTTCAACACGACCGCGCCGAGTTCGGCCGCTTCCGCAGCGTGGCCACGGTGCGTCACGGTGGCCAGGACGCAGCACCGCAACCCGGGCAGGCGGCCCTTCAACCGCTTGTAAAGTTCCGGTGCGGGCAGGCCAGGCAGGTCGGCATCGCAGACGAGAATGTCGATCCCAACGGGGTGAGTGATCCCCACTTCGTAAGCATCGGACCCGGACGCGGCGGTCCACACGTCGTAACCAAGTCCTTCCAGGTGATGCGCTACATCGAGTCGTGTGTCGAGATCTTCGCACGCGACCAGCACACCCGTTGGGTGCGAGGCTTCGGGAAACCAGTTAAAGAACCCCAACGTTTGGGCGACATGATACAGATTTGTCGCGGTCATTCCGGAACTCCTACGAGAGAGGCGAACGCGGCCCTACCCGAGAAATGGGCAGGAGAGGAATTGGGCGATGGAAACTTTGGTCGCGAACCTGCGATCCCGTCGGCGCTGGACAGCGTGACTGGGACAAGGACCCAACAGTTGTTACGCGCCTGGCATCGTGCGAGTCGCGAGGAATTGTTTGGGGTGCAGATTCGCACCATGTGAAGGGCTGTTTCAGAGTCTACGCGATAAGTGTTCGCGAATGGAATAAGAAATCGTTCGCATAAACAAAATTACTATTGGCAGTCTATTGATGCAATTCCCGAACCTTTTCGCCATTGGCGTCGTCCCTTAACCGCTTGTGGCTTCCCACACGATTGCCGCTCTCGATCCGTTCGAGCCTGGTATTCTGTCTGAACTCGGCTCGTGGTTGGCGGCTTCCCACGGTTGCGTCCGGGAGAATGAATGGCTTCCGAGATCCTGTTCCCTCTGGGGTTGGTGTACCGCAAGGTCGGGCCGGGGGCGGTGCTGGCCGAGGCACTGTTCTACCCCGAACTCTCGCGACTCGCCGCGAACCGCGACAGTGCAGGGCACGCAACACGCCGCAACCTCATCGACATGGTGCCGAAACTCGCGGCCGGCGACCTCATCCGCCGTCGCCGTGCGACGACTGCTCGCGAGTTCCCTTTCACGCTGATCCTTGAACCACCACGAATCAACGAGGCCTGGCGTGACCCACTTGAACTCACGTTTCACGCGGTCGTGTGGGAGCATCCACGGCCAGTCACCGACGCTCCGCCGGCAGGTGTGAAAGTTGCTGCGAAACCCGGTGCCGTGCTGGCCCGCGTGCTCGAACTCGGCATCGAGGTGATCGCGAGCCCGACCGACGACCTCACTGCCGTGCTTCGCCGCGAGACGCTTTCCGCCCTTCGCCGGTTGAACCTGTCGGTCAGCCTTCGCACGCTGGCACCGATCCAGACGACGCAAGCGTTCGAGATCGAGTGGGCACAACTGCCCGTGCGTATTCCGTCGCTGAAAGACCGTGCGATCCGTGAAGAAACCGAGGGCGAGACCAAGCAAACGCTTCTGCTTCAGGTTGCGACGCAGCTTCGTGGAACTGCCGAGCCGGCTTACGAGGTTGAGGAACCCGTTGGCGAGGTCGAGAAGGCGCTGACCGCGAATCCGCCGCAGAGCGTGCTGCTCATCGGCCCGAGTGGCGTCGGTAAGACGGCCGCGGTTCGGCAACTCGCGCGTCGGTGGGATGCCGTCGCCGGGAAGCCGCCGATCTTCCAGACGAGCGGAGCGCGGATTGTCGCGGGGCAAACCGGCTTCGGCATGTGGGAGCAGCGCTGCCAGGATCTCATCAAGGACGCGGTGAAGCGCCGAGCCGTGCTGCACGTCGGGTCGCTTGTCGAGCTAATGGAAGTGGGGAAGAGCGAGCACAACCACTCGGGGATCGCGACATTCCTGCGACCCGCCATCGCACGCGGTGAACTTCTGTGCGTGGCCGAGGCCACCCCGGAACAACTGCCGCTCGTCGAGAAGCAAGACCCGCAACTGCTCGACGCCTTCCGGCATGTGAGCCTTGAGGAACCCGGCGAGGCGAAGGGCCGCGCGATTCTCGCGGCGTTCGCCCGTGAGTATTCACTCCCCACGGTGGTCTCGCTGGAACAGGATAAGAAGCGGAAGAAGCGGCGTCGGCGGGCACTCGAACGAGCCAAACGCCCGAAGCCTACCGCAGAGCAAGCCGCACCCGAGCAACCCCGCACGCTCTCGCCGGAAGGGCTGGCGGCGATCGACCGCTTGCACCGCCGCTACGCGACCTACTCCGCGTACCCCGGCCGACCGCTGCGGTTCCTCGAAAACCTGCTGCGAGACGGGCCGCGTGAAACCGCCGTCACGGAGGAAGAGGTCTACGGTGCATTCACCCGTGAGACGGGTTTGCCGCGTTCGGTGATCGACCCTGCGGTACCCCTGGACGTGAGTGAAACGCATCGGTGGTTCTCGTCGCGGGTCGTCGGGCAGGCGGACGCGGTGAACCTCGTGGTCGATCTGCTGGCAACGGTGAAGGCCGGGCTCACGCGACCAAACCGCCCCATCGCGTCGCTGCTGTTCATCGGCCCGACCGGCGTCGGCAAGACCGAGATGGCGAAGGCGCTGGCCGAGTTCCTGTTCGGCTCGAAGGATCGCCTCACGCGGTTCGATATGAGCGAGTACGCCGACCCCGTGTCGGTGCGGCGGCTCATCGGCGGCGTGTTCGGCAGCGAGGGTTTGCTCACCGCAAAGGTGCGGGAACAGCCGTTCTCGGTGCTGCTGCTCGACGAAGTGGAGAAGGCCGACCCGTCGTTCTTCGACCTGCTTTTGCAGGCACTCGGCGAAGCTCGGCTCACGGACGCGGGCGGGCGGCTCGCGGATTTCCGCAACACGGTGGTGATCCTCACGTCGAACCTCGGAGCCGAATCGTATCGCCGGGGTTCCACCGGGTTCGTGTCGTCATCACCGACCACGGCCGAGGCCACGGGGCACTTCACGCGAGCGGTCGAGCAGTTCCTGCGCCCCGAGATGTTCAACCGGCTCGATCGCGTGGTGCCGTTCGCCCCCCTCGCGGCGGGAACGATTCGCCGCATCGCCGACCGTGAATGGCAGAAAGTGCTGAACCGCGACGGCGTCCGTTTCCGCGAAGTGAAGATGACCACCGCACCCGGCTTGCTCGATCACCTCGCGGCAGTGGGGTTCGATCCGCGGTACGGGGCACGCCCGCTGAAGCGAGCCATGGAACGCGAACTCCTCGCGCCGCTCGCCCGGCAGATGAACCGCCACCCCGGCGATACTCCGTTGACTGTGGATGTGGGAATCGAGGCGGGGAAGCCCGATGTGGCCGTGCGGCCGGTGCAGGGGGCACGCGGTCGATCCAGTCGCGAACCGACCGGCCCGGCGGGAAAGCTCGCGGTCGCGGCTCAGGGGATGCGTCGCTGGCACCAACTCGTTGCCACGTCGTCCACCGTTCGCGAACTCGATAACGAGGTGTATCAGCTTGCGCTCGAAGAACAGCGGGTTTACCTGAAACAGAAACGGAAGAAGCGGCTGACCGGGCAGGATACCGACTCGCTGGCAAAACTCGGGCGGTTGCGTGAGGTCGCGGAGGAAGTGAAGCGGCAACGCGATGCCGCGATCGCACTCGAAAACGATACGGTGATCGCGTTCCACGACGGGTTCGAGCCGACCGAAGACCTGGCGCATCGGCTGGCCGAAGTGAACCGCGACTGGGACCGCTTGCTGCTTCGGCTGTACGCCCTGAATGCTCCGCCAAACGACAGCGTCACGCTCGCGCTGTTCGCGGAGCACCGCACGCACCTCACGGAGTTGGCCGCCGCGTACCGCATCACCGCGAACGCGGCCGGGCTCTCGGTTCAGATGGTGCGTTACGACTTGCCGAACGACAGCACCGACGTCAAGTTGCCGCCCGCGTTGGTGCCGCCGCCGAGCACGAACCCGCACGACACCCCGACCATCGACACGGTCGTTCCCACAACGGCGTGGCTGCGGGATCGTCTGTTCCAGGTAAACCCCGCCAAACTGCTCCTCACCCGCACGAATATCGACCCGGCCCGTGTCCACGATTACCACACGGAGGGGACGCTGGGGCTCGCGCTCATGATCTCCGGGAGCGGCTCGCACGTCCGCTTTGCGGGCGAGGGCGGGCTTCACACCATCAGCACACCCGAAGACCCCGAGGGCGGCAACCCGAACGTGCTGGCGTTTGTGTCGCCCGAGGATCTGATGACGTACCGCCCGCCGGAAACGGTTGTCCGCAAGGGGCTGTTGAAGGATCGCGATTTGCGCCGTGAGTACGACATCGGCAAGGGAACGATGCGGGACTTCATGCTGAACCAGTCGTGGTCAGCCTTGCACGGGCACCTCGCGAACTGGGTCGAACCGGCGATCAGCGCGAACATGCGGCAGCGGCTGTTGCGGTTGATCGTGGAGTGACTCACCAGCCGCGGGCTTTCGCGAGTTCCTTGAGTGCCGTGTACGCGAGCTTGTCCGTCCCGGACCCCTTGAACGTTCGCAGGCCGAGCGTCGCGATGTAGTCAAGGAACGCGGGGTTGTTGATCTTGTAATACTTCTCGCACCACTTCACCATTTCGTCCGGCACGTCGTTGAGCCAGACGAACATCACGAGCTTGACCTGATCCGCGTGCCGGTCCCAGGCGCGGAACAGGTGCTCGACGAATTGCTTCTGCTTCTCCTCGGAACTGCCGCACTTCGTGCCGGACGGGCACCCAGCTTCCACGAAATGCACCGGTCGCTTGGGGTACGCCTTGCACACCGCCGCGAAGTCGGCCTCGACCGCATTGACAGGCTTGATCGTGAAGTCCGCGTTCAGCGGGTAGTACGACACCATCACCACGTCGGCGTCCTTGTTCAGCCCGGCCGCGAGCTTGGCGGTTGGCCCGGTCAACCCGTTGAACATGACCGACACGCCGACCGGCGTCTTGGGGAGCTTCTTGCGGATGTGCGTGCGGGTCGCCTTGAAGAACTCGCCGTACTGCTTCCACTTCTCCGCGTCGGCCCCGAGCACGCCATCGACCTCGTTGCCGATCGCAATGTCCGCGAACTCCACGTCCGGCATCTCGCCCAGCACCCAGTCCGCGAGTGCGTGGAAGCGTGCGACGACGGCCGGGTCGCTGAGCGGCTTCCCGCGGATGTCGGCCGGGACGCGGTTGTTGACCGTGTCGAGCACTGCGATCCGCAAGCTGACCCGAATCTTCTGTGGTGGGAAAACCTGGTTCACGATCTTCGGCCACGGCGACTCGAACTTCCCAGGCTTCTTCTCCACGTCGTCCCAGTCGAGCTTCAGCGAGAACACCTGCAATCCGGCGTCGCGGGCCTTGGCGAACGCCGCGTCGAACTTCTTGTTTTCCGGCTCGTTGACCGCAATCCCGAGCAGGCGAGTTCCCTTCTCGACTGGCTTGTCAGCAGCAGTGACTCGGCTCCCCGGAGTTGAGAGCAAGAGCGACACGCAACAAACGAGAAGTACGCGAAGAATCACGCAGACCTCGGGGCCGGATTCGAGAAGATTGGGGTTCGCACCTTATTACCCCACACTCGTTGTGAGGTTTCAGAAACTGGTTGTGTGACGATCCGTGGGTATGTTGGTCCGAGCCCGAGCGCCAAGCGAGGAAAACCTGAACCTCGCTTGGCGCTCGGGCTCGGACCAACATGCAACAACACAACCTCAATCCTGATGGTTCTTCAGCCGCTCCTGAGAACTCGGTAGCACCACCCGCAATCTTCAATGCTCTTGCTTCTCTTCAGCTTTGGCCGCAGGAGCGGCCGAAGAAACATCACCCCGCGGAGCGGATGTGACGAGGAAGAATCGATCAGCGCGAACATGCGACAACGCCTGTTGCGACTGATCGTGGAGTGATTCGCTTGTGTCGGCTCGCCGTCGTGGGATAATGCGCGTTCCCACCCGGAGTACGTCTCCATGCTCCTGATCGGCCAGCAAAACGCACGCACGTGCCACGGGCTTCACCGCCGGGCGTTCCTCCAGGCCGGGGCGTCGTCGGTTCTTGGGCTGTCGCTAACTGATCTGCTCAAAGCTCGTGCTGCTGGCGAGAGCGGCGGGCCGGCGAAGGCCGTCATTCTGCTGTGGTTGTGGGGTGGGCCGAGCCAACTCGACACGTTCGACCCCAAGCCGAATGCCCCGCTCGACTATCGCGGGCCGTTCGGCACGATCCCCACACGCATTCCCGGCGTTCGTTTCTGCGAACTGTTCCCCAAACTCGCGGGCTTCTCCGACAAGTTCTCGCTCGTGCGCACGCTGGTCTCGCAGTCGAACGACCACGGCATCGCCGGCACAATCGGGCTGACGGGCAACGGTGCGGGTGGCACGGGCCTCGATGGCAAGCCACTCCCCGGCACACCACGCCCGGCGCTCGGCTCCGTCGTCGCAAAGGCGCTCGCGACAAGCCCGCAGCGCAAGCAAGGACAAGCGGGAATGCACCCGTTCTTTGTCGTTGGCGGGAAACTTCACCAGGGGAAGAAGCCGATCATCGGCGAGGGCGGCGGAACCCTCGGTGCCGCGTGGGATCCCTTCCGGCTGGAGTACGACCCGGCCAGTGGTACGAAGATCCCCGCGTTGCAGCTTCCGAAGGAACTCACGCCGGAGCGGATGGTCGATCGACAGAGCCTCCTCACGGCGTTTAGCAAGGCCGAGAGCCAGACCGCCGACATGCACGCAACCGGGCAACTCGACGCGTACCGCAGCCGGGCGCTGGCGATGCTCACGTCGCCCAACGCCGCGAGTGCGTTCGATCTCTCGAAGGAGAAACCCGCGCTCGCGGACCGCTACGGCCGCACGCGGTTCGGGCAGTCGTGCTTGCTCGCTCGTCGGCTGGTCGAGTCGGGCGTGCCGTTCGTGCAGGTGAACTGGAGCGATCACGTCGAAGCCGAGGAAGACAGCGGCGACGGCGGCTGGGATCACCACTACCGCAACTTCCAGATCATGCAGGATCGGCACGCCGCATGGCTCGATCAATCGTGCACGGCGCTGTTCGCCGACCTCCACGACCGCGGCTTGCTGGATTCGACGCTCGTGATTGCGGTCGGCGAGTTCGGCCGCGAACCGAAGGTGAACGACAAGGCGGGCCGCGAGCACTGGCCCGGTTGCTACTCGGCACTGCTCGCGGGGGGTGGCGTGAAGGGCGGTCGCGTGATCGGCACGAGCGACGCGAAGGCCGCCCACCCCGCCGATACGCCGCTAACCCCTGCGGACCTGAACGCCACGGTGCTTCAGCAAGTGGGGCTCACGAGCGAGCAGGTCACGGGCATCGGCCTCACCCCGACCGGCCGCGTCATCGAAGAATTGCTGTGAACACTGAGGGATCTCACCGATGGCCCAGATCTCGCTCACCATTCTCGACCCGGCGGGGAATCGTCTGCCGCAGCAGGTCGATAACTACACGCCCGTGCGGCAGGCCATCTCCACGTTCGTCAAGCAACTCGGATTGCCGACGCAACTCAACTACCAGCTCATTCCCGTTGGCACGCGATCGAAGCTCCTCACCGACAAGACGCTGGCGGCTGCCGGGGTGAAGCCCAACGCGGAACTGAGCCTCGTCCCGATTCGCGACGTGATGTTCGACAACATCACGAAGAAGCTCTACGACGAAACTCGCGGCCTCGCTCAACGCGAACTCTGGGATGAAGCCAGCACTTGCTTCACACAACTTCTCCGCGTCTTCCCCGATCATCCCGACCCCGACGAACTTCGCGGCAGTGTGCCGGTGGGTGAAACCACATGATCCGGTTCATCACTTTTGCGTTGCTCGCTGTTCTCGCGATGCCAGGACCGTGCTCCTGTCGCGAACCCGTGCCCACCCGCATCACAACCGATGGCAGCTTCAAGCAGAACATTCAGTGGTCGCCGGACGGCAAGACACTGCTGTTCACTCGCATCCACCAGGGGAAAATGGCGTTGTGGACGATGCCGGCCGATGGCGGCGAGATGAAACGACTGCTACCCGAACACAAAGAGCCGCACTTCGACGGGCACTTCTCGAAAGACGGCAAGCGGATCGTGTACGTGTACGACAACCTCCAGGGAACCGATGGCAAGCTGCGCATCAACGTGTGCGCTGCCGACGGTTCCGACGACAAAACACTGATCCCGCACAAGGCGTTCGAGGAGTCGCCACGGTGGAGTCCGGACGGCAAACTCGTGCTGTGGGTTTCGACGCGGGACAAGAACCCGGACCTGTACACGGTGGATGCTGAAGGGAAGAACGAGAAACGCCTCACCTCGGATATCGCTTACGACCTGCACCCCGCGTGGAGCTCGGATGGGAAGCAGATCGCGTTCAGCAGCGGTCGCAGCGGGCGACAGAAGATTCACGTCATGGCTGCGGATGGGAGCGGCACAAAGAAGCTCACCGACGGCGAGTTCCTTGATGCGTGGCCGACGTGGCGGCCAGATGGCAAGCAGATCGCATTCGCCTCGAATCGTTCCGGCAACTCCGACATCTGGCTGATGAACGCCGATGGGACGGGGCTGGTGAATCTCACGAACAACGCGGCGCAGGACACGAGCCCGACGTGGAGCCCGGACGGGAGGAAACTGGCGTTCGTTTCCACCCGCGACGGCGGCAGCGACATCTATGTGATTGAGGTGAAGTGACGCGGTCGGGCAAGAGCACCCTCCCGCGTTCGGCCGGATTCACTTCTTCTTCGCGCCGGGCGGTGATGGTGGCGCTTCAAGTGCATCTGCGTGACCGACCCCGCTCTTGTCAGTTTTCTGAGAGGGTTGTTCGTCGGAGTTGGTGACAGGCGGTGGTGAGGAAGAGCAGCCCACAATCAGGGCTGATCCACAAATCCAGCCGACGATCGCAATCAAGTAGCGTGATGATTTCATGGGATGGCTCCGTAATGGGGATCGGGAGATTAGTTGGTAACTTGGCTGGCATCGTACTGGACGCCATCCTTCCAGCCGGACATGGCGATGAACGCATCGCGCTGGACACCACTTGATCCGAACCCCGAACGGAGAACTCGAATAGCTCCGTCCCCCATTGCGAACTGAACAATACCCATGTGGGCGCTACTGAAAGTATAAGGCTGATACGCCGTTGGGAGCCCATAGGCAGTCGGAAGGTAAACGGACCCGATCCAGGTGAAAGATTGCGTCGGGTTCGAGGCGCTGGTCGAGGCTCGCCCAAGTCCTTCACCGATCAGCAGGGTGTTTGATGTCCCGTCGGCTGCCGTCACGTGTTCCAGTCGAACGCCACTTCGGTTGGTCATGATCCCCTGCCAGACATCCCAGCCATTCCCAGGCAATGAACCGAACGCTCCGGCCACTCCCAGGTAGTTCCCACGACCCGCTTGCCACGATGCACTTGTTGTCATGTAGGACGTCCCCGCTGCGGTCGCGGATGTGGGGTAGGTCCACACTGCGGAAGGGAACGTGGAGGTCGTTGGCTTCATGGGGTCGGACGGGCATTCGGCGATGGTGATTCGATTTTTCGAAGCATTGATCGTCGCGGTGATCCCAAACCAGACGGTTCCCGTGTTGGTTGCCTGATCCAGAGCCTTGTTGAGAGCCACCGTTTGAGCATCAAGGGCGGTTTGTTCAATGTGAGGCAGGACAAATGCGATAAACCCGATGTTTGGGTTTTTGATGACGAAGTCCCCAAAACTCGCAGTTGGGCCGTACTGATAGCCCACCTGTGTTGTGTCTGCGTGAATAAATCCCGTGGGAAACTTGCGATTCGCGTCGTGGAAGCTGTGCAGACCAAGGGCCAGTTGCTTGAGGTTGTTTTGGCACTTGGCTCGAGCCGCTGCCTCGCGAACCTTTTGGACGGCTGGCAGCAGCAACCCGATGAGAATTGCAATAATAGCAATAACAACCAACAGTTCTACGAGCGTAAAACCTCGACCATGCGAAACCAAACGATTCCCGCGCATCTCGGCTCCTGCAAGATAAGAGTTTTGATAGAGTGACCAGAAAAATCAATCATCAAACATCAATCGATACCAACGAGAGAAATACTGGGAGAGCAAATAATGTGGATTTCATGTCCACGGCGAGAAGATGTGACAAACGCAATGCAGATGCCAAACCCGTGATCAAGGAATTGGGTTTCAAGGAATTGGGTATAAAGCGTATTCTGAAAACAATTTGTGGATGGTATTATCCGAGTCGATCTGACGCCAACACTGTGAATATTTCGGGCAATTCGCTGAGTCAACGCGCGACGAATGCTGCGAAGTGAGGTGTACGAAAATTGGCGGATTGATTGTCACATGAAAGTAAGCACAATTGCCCAAGGCCTTTACGACCTCGGGCAATCAGTGTTGTCGTAACGATCGTGGGCTGGTCACTTAGTCGTCAATCACATCGGCTTGGCTTGGGCTGCTGTAAGCCATGAACGACTTCTGGGTAATACTCGAGGTGATGGTTCTCACCGAACCGTCGCTCATGGCAACCTGCAAGCCACCCAATGACAGTGATTGAGGTGCAGAGGGGCGGCAATCCGCGATGGCAGGTTTGAACTGAATGTTCAGTTCGTACTTGCCGAGCTTGGAGTCGTACTTCCCATAGGAATCGTAAGTTGGGGCGTATTGGCCATTGGTTGACTCATAAGAGTACGAGCCAGATGCGGATTCATATTTGCTCTTGGAAGTCCAGGAACTCGTGAACGGGTCATAGTTCCAGCCACCGCGAGCACCGGATTCCTTGTAGGTGTACGAGTACCCCGGCTCGCTATAACTATCCTCATACATAATCCCGTTGCACCCCGCGTATCCCTCCGTCAGCAGAATGGTATTGGACGTTCCGTCCGTAACTTTGTTCATGTTGTAATAAGTTTGTGCGACCTGAGGGTTAAACACGTAGCTGCACGGTGCGAGCAGAACGGGATCGTTTGCGGTCGGGTCGCCTGGTGCAAGGTACGTCTTGATGATCCCCTTCCCGCGGCCTGCCTGGTAACCCTTGAACCCATAGGAGTACGTGTAGCTTCCGGTGTCTTCGTAGATCGTTCCATCGTAATCGTCGTAGTAGCTGTAGTTGTAGCCGTAACCAATGTCACCGTAGGTCGATTTGAGCATAGCATCCTGCTCGATGTGCGGAAGTATCTGGAAGAATCCGCACCCCACGATCATCCCCTCGCCATAGGGCCAGGAGGGGTTGCCGTAGGCGTCGGGGAAGTGTCTTCTCGCGTCGTGATAGCTGTGAGTTGCCAGTGCGATTTGCTTCAGGTTATTCTGGCTTTGCGTCTTGGCCGCGGCCTCTCGAACTTTCTGCACCGCGGGGAGCAGGAGCCCAATCAAGATCGCGATAATCGCGATCACAACAAGTAGTTCAATCAGGGTAAACGCAGACCTGCGAAGGAGTTTCGTATTCATTACAAGCCTCCGATGATGTCGAATGACAGTGAATTCAGAAGGATGCCACGGAGCGAATCAAATCAAGGCTTCAGAGCAATATCGAACGTCGTCACATCAGGGCCGATCGCAACTTTGAGCCCGTTGCCATCGGTCTTGCAATACTTCATGTGGAGTTGCTTGTAAGTGGCTTCCTCACCCTGTGGGAGGTGGAAGTTTCTCAGCAAGCGAACGAAGTGCGCAGGCAGACCGGGTGGCATCTTTGGCCCCATCCCTCCTGGTGGCGGCATGTTTCCCGCGATGGGGTTGGGTCCACCCGAGGGTGGTCCTGGTGGGCCGCCAGGCCCCTTGGGCATCGGTGGCATGGGGCCGCCCGGCATCGCCCCACCGGGCATTGCCCCGCCCATCAACTCGGCCTGTTCGGGCAAGGGTAACTTGCCATCCGGGTCGAGTACCAAGCAAAGCGTGGCTGTCCCGGGTGGGAGCAATTTGGTTTCGTAATTTCCGGTTGGGGTAATGGCTCCGACAGTGAGCGAAATCCCTTTGTCGTAGCAGTAAAGAATGTGCCCGGCTTTCACCGGCTTCCCATCCAGGGTCACTCGTCCCTTGACAACACTTGTCCCGGGATCGACCACGGGAATTCCCCATTTGTTGACGACGGGAACGCCCTCAGGATTTGGTGGTGGTCCCGGTGGCGCCTTCTTTCCACATCCACAAACGATCGTCAATAAAAGTCCAAGTAGTAATGGGCCACGAACATGCCGAAGTCTCACAAGGTCACCAACCTTTCCACGGCTCGCCCTGGCGGAATCAACTCGCGAAGGATGCCAACGAAAGGCCGCAAGGGTGGAGCGAATAGAGGAGAAAATCCGAACAGTGGTACGGATGAATTGCTCGCCCGGGTCGAGTCACCCAAGGGCGAGCGAGTAGGGGTGATCGTCACCAGTTTCCGAGAGTTTCCCCACCAGCGGGTGTGATTGCACCCTGCCAGGTCGCGAGATCGACGCTGGGATTCACTTGCCGGACGCTCCCGTCGCCCATGAGGATGCAGATGCTCCCCGTGAAACTCTGCGGCACCCGCGGTTCACATTGCCCGTTGGTGCCGGGGTTCGACTGGAACGTCATTGGGGCGACCGGACCACCTGGCTGGAAGACGTAGTCGGTGCCGTTCCAGATGTACGAGTCGCTGTTGGTGTGGCCGGTGTGACGCTTGAACGTTGGGGCTGAGTAGGTGTAACTGTAAGTGCCGTAATTGTAAGTCTTGGGGTAGGAGTTCACGTCCAGGTTCCACTGCCCCGCCCGGTAGTAATATGCCGGGTAGCTGCTGGCGCTGCTGTAGCAGGAGGAGTAGCCCTCCGCGAACAAAATCGTGTTAGAGCTGCCGTCAGTGATCGTCTGTATCTTCGTGGTGCCTGTCAGGGCTTCTTCATTGGCGAAGTACGATGTGTAAGGGTAACTGTCGGAGTAACCCGTGGGATCGCCCGGAGCGAGGAAGATCTTCACGCCGGTCGAAACTCGTTCACCACGATACATCAACTGATTCCACGGGGCAGAGTTGTAAGCGGCGTAGTATGCAGCCCCCCAGGTGGTGAAATACTCGTAATACCAGTGCACTTTGTACGACTGCTCGTAGGCCACTTGTTGTTCGACGTACGGGAGAATCGCGAAGAGGGCCGTACCTGCGGTTGCACGTTCCTGGGCTTTCGGGGTATACCCCATCGCCGGAGGCAACGTCCCGCGACCGTCGTTGAAGCTGTGGAGGCCGAGGCCAATCTGCTTCAGGTTGTTCTGGCTCTGACTCCGGGCCGCTGCCGCCCGAACCTTTTGCACGGCGGGCAACAACAACCCGATTAGCACAGCGATAATTGCGATGACCACCAACAACTCAATTAACGTGAACGCACGTTGACGACCGGACCGACGATTCCCTCGCATGTCCAGAACTCCTGTTGATAATCACGCTGGGTTTCGGCATCTCCAAAACCCGGATAGACGAAACCTCAAAGCAAAGTCGATGAATTGACAATTCCCCACAAGCCGCCAACGCAAGGCTGATGCCGGTACTCACAGTTTCCAAATTTACTTGCTAACATCCATCTAGATAAGACGTTACACCGCTCGATCTCGAACTTTCGAGCCTCCAATCGGCTGCTCGCTTCCGGGGCACTTCGCTCAAGGGTCGCACTCGTTCTGCTGAGCTTCTGTGCGATTTCATTCACTCTTGAAACTATCAAAGTTACGGCAGAAAATTGCCGTAGTTAATATTAAAACGGACGAGAGTGTGTTGAAGGGTGCGATTATGGTCACGGTTCGAAGGGAATGGAAGTCTCATTTCTCAGAATTTTCGAGACAGTAGCATCACGAGTGCCACGGTCATTTGTCTTTGCCCTGAAGGGGCAGAACAACATAGCCCGGGGCAAGCGAAGCGTCGCCCCGGG
>PNLP01000091.1 GCA_013823135.1 Planctomycetaceae bacterium | reverse complement strand
TAAGGGCGGCGGTGGCGGCATGGCGGGTGGCGGTGGTGCCAAGGGTGGCGGCATGGCGGGTGGTGGAAAGGGAGGTATCGCAGGTGGTGCGGCGGGTGGGGGCGCTGCGATCGGCGGTGGTGGTGCCAAGGGCGGTGCCGGTGGAGGTATGGCGAAGGGTGGGGGCGGTGCGGGTGGCGGAATGGCAAAGGGCGGAGGCGGCGCGCCTGCCGGTGGAGGAATGGCAAAGGGCGGCATGGGTAAGGGTGGTGGTGCTATGGCGGGCGGGCACGCGGGCGGCGGTGTTGGCGGTCGCGGGGGGATGGCGGCTGCTGGAGGAAAGGGCGGAAAAGCCGGTAAGGGCGGCATGGCTGGTCGTGCCGGCGGCATCGCGGGTGGTATTGGGAAAGGCGGAGGTGGACCGGTTGCTGGTGGCGTCGGGAAAGGCGGAGGCGGCATGGGCAAGGGTGGCGGTGGTCCCGGCGGCGTCGGGAAGGGTGGCGGTGGCATGGGTAAAGGTGGTGCGGGTCCCGGTGGCATTGGTGGCCCTGGTGGTGTCGGCAAGGGCGGCGGACCTGGCGGAGGTGGAGTTGGGAAAGGCAAGGGTAAGGGCTGATTCGTGAGGTGTGGCTTACTCTTGGTCGCGGTCGTGTGACCGCGACGGCTCGTTTCATCCCCCGGAGTGCATCATGAACCAGTTCCGATCTCTCGCCGTGCTGGCCCTCGTGTTGGTCGCGGGCAGCCTATTCGCGGTTCAAACGTCCACGCAACCACTCGCACAACCAACACTGCAGACTCCGCTGGCCGAGAACAAACAACCCGCCCCCGGCCAGTCGGCACTCACGATTGAAGCGTTACCAACGCTCAGCGAAACTGTCGGGCTACTGTCCGGTCTTCAACTGTATCAGACGTACCTCAACATTGGGATGCTCGCGGACGCCCGCGCCGAGGGGTTGTACGAAGCCTCCGAGTTGGCGCAACTGCTCGGCTCGGTGGTTGTGCCGCTCGACACCGTGGACAAGCAGCTAGCGAAAGTTGCCGCGTTGAAGGGGTTGAGCAAGGAAGACGCCACCGCGATCACACGGATGCGGAAGA
Source organism: Planctomycetaceae bacterium (assembly GCA_013823135.1). Taxonomy (GTDB): domain Bacteria; phylum Planctomycetota; class Planctomycetia; order Gemmatales; family Gemmataceae; genus Gemmata. Next base: position 17,550 of record PNLP01000091.1, on the reverse strand, counting down.
TCGCGGGACGCCTGAAGCAACAAGGAAAGTCGCTCCAGGCGTTCTGGGACACGGGCGTTGAAGACCACGGCAAGAAGTACGAGGAATCGCGACAGGCAGCGTGGAAGGAACTCGACGAACTCCTCGAACTTTCCCCCAAGGTGGGCGTTGCACCCGAACCGAAACCCGCCGAGAAGACGCAATGAGGGTTTGACCTAAGGCCAGGTGAAACTTGATGGTAGGGGACCCACCTACAAAGTTGATTGCTTCAGCGAGAGAAAACCAACTCTGTCCGGAATTGTGGTTGCTCCCGTATCGGTCGCGAACGGACTGGAGTTCCCCACGAAAAGTGGACAGTTTCTAGCCGTGGGTTTGGTTGTGCGTCGCTCGTTCTCCTCTGGGGCGACGTACCCCAGCGATGAGTGCCTTCGGACCTGGTTGTAACCCGCCTCGATGTACTCGAAGATGCTCGCCTTCGCGTGGTCGCGGGTGGTGTAGTCCTCGTCGTGAACCAGTTCCTTCTTGAAAGAGGCATCATTTCCCTCCACTCTGTGAATGCGTTGTCGGGCCGTCGGAACCTTTCCGCTTCGCCAGTGCGGTCAACTCTGCTGCTGGCGTGCGTCGCCCATGATGTTTGACCTCGAACGCACGCAATCGGCGCAGTCGAGCCACTTCTGCCGCGTTCGTCCACACGATCCACCTTCCGCGAATTGCTCGACGCTCCGTGGATTGACGTGAAAACCCTGTGGGTGTCTTCTCGCGAGATCATGCGTGTTATGCATTGCTCGGGTATGGCCACTTCAAACGATGGTCGAGATGGTTCTTGGGCCGAATCGCCAACTCGGAACGGCTCCGCGTGTATCGACTGCCGCAGCGGTGGCCACAGATGACGCGATATTTCTGAAATTGGCTGCCCTTGGAGTGGAGGTACTACCGCTTCAGTTAGTGTTGGGTTACCCACAATCGGGTGGCCAACACCAACTTGAGGAGACGGCGATGAAGATGGCTTACATCATGGCGATGGTTTTCACGCTGACCATGGGTGGAATGTCTATCACTGCAGCCGAGCCAGGCGCCAAGCGGGAATTGATGGACATTTTGGAGAGCATCGGGTGCAAGGTGACATCATCGAGCAAGGGGACAGTCGGGAACGTGTACTATGCCGAATACACCGCCAACCGTCGAACTTACCACCTCCGGGCCTGCCTGAGCGAAGACAAATCACGGGTGTGGGTGAGTTGCCCGCTCGCGAAGGTGAGCCGAGACGACGCGGCGACCAACGCCGGTGCATTATATACCCTCTTGGAACGCACCTACGGAATCGGTCCGCGACACTTTAAGATCTCGGACGGCATGCTGTATCTGAGCGGGGCGGTTGAGAATCGTGACGTAACGCCGCACCACATTCGGGAGTTGATCGAAGCTCTCGTGGCCGACCTCGAAAAGACACGTGGGGACTGGGATCGGGACTGGGGCAAGCGAGCCTCGACGGCTTCGAAAAGGGTCGGCGACTGAGGCACATCGAGCCAATCTTGATGATGGGATCGTCTTGGGCAACGACTTCTACCTTCCACGTGGGCAACTTGGCGAACCGGATGTGGCGCTAAAGTGTTTCTTGATCTCATACAGATTCGGTGAATGAGTCCGCTGTTGTCGAGGTTTCATCATCTCCCCTGACGCTCTGTTTTGTCATGGGGGGCGTCTCATTGCATTTCGGGAGCATAAAATTGCTTTCTGCAATTGGTGATGAAGTTCCTCGGCTACCCAGGATCGGCGGCCGCGATCCAAAAAGTGTCGAATTCCAGTTTCCACTGCCCCCCTCAGCCCAACTATGTCGCTGATAGAGGTGGGGTAATGCCCCCCCCGCATTCGCGGGCAAATTGACCGCGACATCCCACTGATGCCACTGTACTGGACAGGCACCGGATTACGCCACTCACCGCATTCAAGGGAACTGCCCAATGGCTACTGGTTGTGCCTCGTTCTGATGATTCCGTTTGGGTCGTCTCTCAGCGGTCCGGATGGCAACCAAGATGGGCCCACCCAACATCGAGTGGAGGATTGGCTTCCGGTTCGCCCCCATGATGGCGAACCAGTTCGGTACGAGCTGGACTCCACGATACTGAAAACCGATTTGACTTGACCGTGCGGCCAGCAGCCAATGTTACACTTGGGCACTTTCAGACGACGATACCACTCGCAAATATGCCGAGGGCTTCATCGTCTACCGTTTCAAGGGAACCACGGGTGGGAAAGCAGAGGTCGTGCTACTGATGACCGGAGCGGACGCAGCCTGAATCCGCCCCGGTAGGTAGCCGCGCTCCGCGGGACTACTATGCCCGAGTGATCCGGGACGTAACGACAGCGGTGGAATTCTGAGAGGGCAATAGCGTACCCGCCACTGGCATCCCGGTGGTCTAAATGGAGACTGTAGGATGTCTACCGTAGCCGCCCTATTGAAGGCCATCGAACAAGATGCAGAAGATCGGCTGCCGTGGCTGGTACTCGCTGATTGGATCCAGGAGCGAGGGTATGAAGCAGACGCGGACCGACTCCGCGACGCCATACCAGGCGAGAACGCGCTCGACCTGCTATCTGCGGACGGTTGGTGCGAGGCGGTCGCTGACATCGGTGTGTTCGAAGAGTCCACGCTTGACTTGAGTTCGTGGGAACGTGAAGGGCTGACGGACCGCGGGCTGATCGCGCTGGCGACGCTCCGCTCGCGTCAACTGCGATGGGTCGACGTGTCGGGCGCCGCCGTATCCGATGACGCCATTGTCGGACTCGTGCAGTCGCCTGGGCTCATTGCACTGAGAATCTTGCACTTGTACGGGGTGCCACTAAACGAAGGGACACGGGCGATGTTGAACGGGTCACGAGTATCGTGCGTGTATTACGACCACCCCGAAGATCCCCACGGCAACTCCTGCTGCAGCTCGATGTGCCCTGGGCTGGCAGAAATTGACTTCAGGGAACCATTCCACTGGTGCATCCCGCGTGACCACCGTCTGGACCGGAACGCAAAGGGAACCGATCACCCAGGGCGGAGCCGCCGGACATGGTGGTGCGGGTTCCAGGTCACCCAACTTATGAAGCGGCGGCGGCTGGGGCAGTGATGGTGCAATCACCCGTTTTGAAGTCGACTCACTGATGGAGGGATGCCATGGCGCGACGAAGGCGGATGGGAAGTGCGGAAGAACGTGCCCCGAGTGACTGCCGGGCAGCCGATGTCCGTGGGTCTCTCGCCGAGCAGCATGTAGAAGTCGACGAGATATCAGGGGGTGCAGATAGGCGTTTCGTTGGAGGTGAGATTTCGCCAGACGCATTTACGGCCCTCGCGATTAGGTGCCGGGTTCTGGGCGCTGTGGCCGAGTACTACGCCGACGTGGTCGAACGGGCTCCTGAGTATGCGAAAGGATGTGTGAACCGAATCATCTACGAAGCCGCAACAATGTTGAAGGCCATCCGGGAGTTAGGCCGACTGGTCGGTCTCAAGCAGGATGTCGCAGCGGTCGTTCGGTCGATCCCGCAGGCTCCTGTGCTGGAAACGTCTCGGGGCCGCTTCTGGAACGTATTTGCGTTCCTGGAGCGCGCTCGTCGGGACGGGTTCATGGAAGCAGTGCTGTTCGCCGACCTGGATGGTCATTCGTGCGGTTATCGCTTTTCACCGAACACGCTTGGGCAGTATGGATACACCCTGCTCCTGCTGAAGTCGTTTGGCGATAAGAACCCGAGGGTTCGAGCTCTCGCTGGCCTAGAACTCAACAGTTGGCACGCATGCTTGGTCGATGAGTACTACGCCAACCACAACTCTGGCTGCCCACGGCTGTTTCCGGCCACGTTTCACGTGGGGCCGCTGCTTCTCGCGTTGGACGAATCGGATACTGATGTTCGAGCCAACGCGGCGATCGTGCTGAGCGAGGTTGCACCGCACACCCCAGGGTTGTTGGATGTTCTGACTGACCTACTACTCATCGGTCGGGGGGGCTTACGTACGGCATTGATTAGAGTCCTTGACCACCATGGACTGGTAGCCTGGGAGCGATTAGCTCGAATGCTGCCCGTTGATTGAGTGTCGAAAGTTGGGTTACCTGGTGGAACGAATTCCGCCGAATCTCGCAGTGGGACCAAAGATAGCGAGGCACAAACCTCGGCTGAAATCCTCAGGATACTTTGGGCATCGCCGAGTGGGTGATGCGTGCGGATCAGACATCATGCCCCCCGTCGGGCAATTGCGCCGCTGAGACTAATGAACGACCGATGACACCGCTTTCTGTGTGCGAGCGGCACTTTGATTCGGATCATTACAACCGGCAACAATCTCAGCGATGGGGATAACAATGCGACCGACACAACTGGCGATTTGGGTGACGGCCATGATGATTGGGGTGTTGGCTCAGTCTGCTGCCTCTGTGGCCGCCGCGGAGCCCCAACATTGCTACGTCCTGGCGATTGGGATCGACAAGTATAAGGATACGTCGTTCCGCCCCCTGCAGGGGGCAGTCAAAGACGCCGAAGCGGTTGCTGAACTCTACCGAGGCGAAGGCCCGGGAGTGACGGTGAAGACGCTGTTGGACGAGGCAGCAACTGCCGCCGCAATTGGGAAGGCCCTGAGTGACATCGAAACGAAAGCCAAGCCGGGCGACCGCGTGGTCGTGTACCTGAGTTCTCATGGGGCTCGTGTGGGGGAACGGTTCCGATTCATCCCCCACGACGACCTGTCAGAGGCGGCCGACGGCCGCTCGAAAGAAGCGTTGCATTACGTCAACATGAACATGACGCACTTTGCAATGAGTTTGGAACGCCTGACGCAGGGCCGCGAGGTCATGTTGATCATCGACGCCTGCCATGCCGGTCAGGCTCTGACCAACGTGGCTTCCACTCTGAACCGAAAGTTGGACGGGGGTTTGGTGTTACTGGCATCGTCTGCGGCGGGCCAGTATAGCATCGACGGCCCCGACAACGGCCGGTTCACAGCGGCCCTGCTCGAGGCACTTCGCGGCCGGGCTGACGCCGATGGGAACGGGGCGGTGACTTTGAAAGAATTGCGCCGATACCTTTCCATTCGGATGATGGCCCTCAAGGCCGATCTTCCTCGTTTGCCCGGAATGCCGCTCGCTGAGCAGGACTTCGTGTGCGACGCGTCCTACTCGATCCCTGAGTCCATGACGCTGGCCCGGCCCAAGGGGAAGGCTCCGACGGTTGAGCCGATAACCTGGATCCCAGCACACCCGTCGAAGCTAGACAGTACGACGAGGGTGGCACCGGGTACATGGCGGTGGGTCTATCCATTCAAAAACGAAGCAGGCGACGCCATCCTGAACAAAGACGGTAAGCCGCAGCAGTTGACGTACGTGCTCGATCTCTCCCCGAACGGGACTTACATAGCCGAGGAGCGAGCGGGTGATTCCATGAAGATCACGGCCGGGAAGTGGAAGCAGAGTTTGGGTAGTCGTTCTGACATCGACCTGGTATTCGGAGGCGGGGTCGACACCTTCCGCGCAGAAGCCGTGACGGCTGACTCGCTGCGAGCGACTGTCTACACCCACGGCTGGAGCACCTCAAGGAACGTGGGGGATCTGCCGTTCGTAAAGTTCGAACTCGTTTACGACCGCCGTCGGCCTCCAACCACCTTCACCTTCGAGCGAGTGAAGGAGAAGAAGTGACGGACGGCGCAGCCGTGCCAACCCCTTACTCGTCAGCGGCATATGCCGCCAGTGCCTCTCCCAGTCGCGTCCGAGCCCGGACCCACCGTCGCTTGACAGTGTCCTCGTGGACTCCGATGATGGCGGCGGCCTCAGCCTGGGTGAGTCCGTTGAAAAAGATCAAGTCAATCACCTGCCGTTCTTCAGGCGGAAGGCCATTGACCGCCTCCCGTACGTCTCCTGCGGACCCACCCCCATCTGGACCGGGTCCCGGAGCGGGTGGATCATACCCGTCGGTTTCGTCACTGCCAAGGAAGACCACTAGCGGCAGGAGCTTACCGCTTCGGTTTCTCGGACCCATTTTGCGAACCAAGTCGAGGAGTACTCGCCGTAGTTGCAGGGCGACCAGGCCAAAAAAGAGTTGAACGGTGGGCGGGCGGACGTCATCCAGAGCAGAACTGATCCGGTGATAGGCTTCATTCAGCACTGCGGTCGTCTCCTCTCTCTGGCGTACCACGGGGAACCCGCCCAACACCTTCCGGGTAATGTCCATCAGTCGCCCGTTCGCCCGTGTGATCAGGGCTTCCTTCGCGGCCGGGTCACCGGCCAGGAACCGCTCGAGGATTTCTTGGAGTGCGGCGGTGGATGGCGGTGGCGGCATGAGTTCGGACCAGGGGGACGGGTGGAGTCGATAGCCATCCATGCATGGTAATCCAAAGTTCGATGCATGGAAACGGCCTTACGCGGCTTGGCACAATGTCTGGCACGTTGTTCGAACGAATAGATTGGCACGGAGGGATGCGATGGAATCGGACGACCGACTGATCGATTTGTTGGTCCGGTGGGAGGATGCCGCCGCGAGTGGCGACCCACCGGCCCCGGAGGTCCTGTGCCGGGCGTGTCCGGAGTTGGAGCCAGAGTTCCGCAGGCTCCTTGCCGGCGTTGGGGCGGCGAACGCCCTACTTGGGGGGGGCGGGCTGATCAACCCCGAGGATCTCGCTGCCAGGGGGCCGGCAGGGCGGTACCGGCCGCTGGGATTCCATGCTGCCGGCGGACTCGGCGTGGTGTACACCGCCGAGGACGGGGAGGTCGGCCGAACGGTTGCGCTGAAGTTCATGCAGGACTGGGTCGGGGCCGATGACGCGGCTCGTTGCCGGTTCGTGCGGGAGGCCGAAGTCACCGGCACGCTCGAACACCCAGGGGTGGTACCCGTGTACGGGATGGGGCAGGACGATGCCGGCCGCCCATACTACGCCATGCGGTTCGTCTGCGGAGATACGCTGGCAACCGCTTCAGCGCAGTTCCACACGGCCGAAATGTACAGGCCACACGATTCCGAGAGGACAATCGAGTTCCGACGGCTTCTACGGGCGTTCATCACCACCTGCGAGACGGTTGCGTACGCCCACGCCCGCGGTGTTGTGCACCGCGACATCAAGCCGGCCAACATCCTCCTCGGCCCGTACGGGGAAACGCTTCTGATCGACTGGGGACTCGCCAAGCGAGTCGGAGCCGCTGACCCCACCACGACTGCTACACTCGACTCGACGAAAGTCGCCGATGTGAGCCAAACACTAGCAGGTGTAGCCACCGGGACACCGGCGTATATGAGTCCGGAGCAGGCCCGCGGCGAGTGGGAGCACGTTGGCCCGCCGGCTGACGTATTCAGCCTTGGTGCAACACTGTACGAGATCCTGACGGGACGCCCTCCCTTTGAGTCGCCGTCAGCCTTGGAAAAGGCTCAGCAGTGGCGGTTCCTTCCTCCACGCACGGTCTTGCGGATCGTGCCACAGCCGCTAGAAGCGATCTGCCTCAGGGCGATGGCCAGAGGTCCGGAGAACCGCTACGAAGGCGCTGCTGACATGGCCCGGGATGTCGATCGGTGGCTGGCCGACGAACCGGTATCTGCGTGGCGTGAGCCGTTGGCGTGGCGCGCGCGTCGATGGGCAACCCGGCACCGAACTCTGATTACCACAACATGCGTGACCCTGATAGCTGGCGCTGCCGTCCTGGGCGTGATGGGGATTCTGCTCGCTGAGAGGAACCGCGACCTCAAGGACGCCAACTATGAATTGGAGCAGCGGAATTCGGAACTCGCTGCCACACAGACCGCCACCCGTGCCGACTTCGATGCCGCAAACCTGGCGGTGAATCTCCTGTCGGGCGGGTACGAGAGCGAGTTTCAGGCCGGTAGAGACGTATCGATTGACCCCATCCGGATCGCTGCCATACGGGTCACACGGGACTACTACCGCGAATTCCGGTCGCGAAACGAAGGTCGCAAGGACCTCCGTCTGGAGTTGGCAAAAGCCGCGATCGACGAGGCCGAGGCGGAGTACTCACTGGGTCAAACTGCGGCGTCGTTCCCGCTCCTTGACGAGGCTATTCGAAATCTCGACCAACTCTTGGCCGAGCGTCCCGGAGACTCTACCTTGCGGGCGTACCGGGCGTGGGCAAATGCGCGGTACGCCTTTGCGCTTGAGCGAGAGGGGGCACGCTTGCGTAAAGCACACGACCACGCTGTTGATGCCTGCGAGGATCTGTCCGCGATGTGCAGTCTGAATCCCCCCCTGAACGAAGGCTTGTGGGGGAGGGCCGGTGCACGAGGCCAGCGATTCGCGATGGCCTGCCTATCGTTGAATGTTTCGATCCGTGCACTGGCGGCGGTGGGGGAACCGACGATCTCGACGGACCGATTCCTGAAGTGGTTTTCCCAGGCCGAGGGTTTACTGGACGCTGACTTGGCCAGTATCCAAGATCAGCCGTCGGGCACACGGCTCATGTTGGCCGGCGTACAGCATGTAATCGGGGAGTCGCTGATCGAGGCCGGCCGTACAGCTGAAGGTCGCCGCGCACTCGAACGGGCCGCGACAAACCTCACTAGGCTACTGGTGACCGCCCCTGGCGATTCGCGGGTGCAGCATTCGGCTGCCATAGTGAATCTGCGACTGGCTGAATTGTTATTCGCGGGGGGTAACAGGCTCGAGGCAGTTAAGCGATTGACAGACGTTCAGACGAGTTGCCAAGAGATCATAACTCGGACTTCGGGAGTTCAATTCCTCAAGTTTATGCGAACGCACAGCCAACTGGTATTTGCCCAGGCATCTCTGATGCTGGGAGAGGACGCTGCCAAGGAATGTTTCGAATCACAAAAGGAGGACGCCGCCAAAGTACATCGTGAGAAAGCAGTGAGACTCTACCGCTCGGTGAGAGATTCGCTCGACGCCACTGAACTTGGAACCGACTGGAATCTCCGGCTACAGGCCGCTGGCTTGTGGATGAGACTTGGTCGACGGGTGTACGATCTTGGGCTGTACGAACCTGCACTCGAATGCCTTGGTGTCGCCAGTAAAGAGTTGGATCAACTCCCAACCTTCAGCCGTGCCTCGAAACACGTTCGACAGATCGGTGCGGTAGTCGACGGGTTCATTGGCCTAGCAAAACTCAATTCCGGCGGGACCACCGTGCCGGAGTTAGATCGGGCGGTGACTGTCTTGGGGGACCTCACTCGGGTCACACCGGGGGACGCCGGTATCCGGCATGATTGGCTTACGTTTCGGGTATGGCAAGGGTGGGCTGCATTCAACCGCGGCGAGTCAGAAATCGGGATTGAACGACTGAGGGTACTCCGGAGCGAGATTCGCCACTCTGCAAGCGAAGCAGGGCCTGAAAGTCCGGATGCCAACCTCGTGGGTTTCGCCACCGTTATGCTCGCCCAGGCGCACGAGATTTTCGGGATGAGGCTATCCGAGCGACGGCCCCCCGACCACCGCAAGGCGCTCGAACAGATTGAAACTGCGATACTGTTACTCGAGGAGCACGCCCGAATCGAACGCCCCTCTGAATCAGTGCTTGTCCTCCGTCGCCGACTCGAAGCACTCAAACTAAAACTCGCGTTACCACCGTCCAAGTAGCTGCCTGATCCGGCTAGTCACTTTGCGTCACCCGCGAACGAGGCATCATAGATGATCGATCCCACTGATCGAATTAGTCCATCGCAACAGAGCTACCATCATCGGCTGTGCCTGAGGTTGCTGTAACCAAGCCACTGATGACTAGGTGGCGACGCTTCCTGTCAAATAGTGGACAGCATCCAGTCTTTGGAACGTAGGCATGAAGGCCCGCACGTAACTCACTACAGCCCAACATGCTTGATGCACCAGTGACCGACGAACCCGGTGTCGAGAAGGAACTGGTCGCATCGTTGGGCCGTGACGAGCGGGCCATGGACGAGGATGTCCACAGCCTGCGGATTCGCTTGGACGATCCGACTGTTGGGTCTCCGCAACCAAGAAGACAGCACTCGTCATGTGAGGAGGCGGGATATGAATGAGACAGAGTGGCTCAATAGTGATGACCCGATGCCTATGCTTGAGATACTCCGAAAGCTACCGAGTGATCGGAAGTTGAGGTTATTCGCCTGTGGTTGCATCAGGCTCGTCCCGCACCTGTTGAACGAACCACGCAATCGACGATCTGTCGAGGTTGCGGAACGGGTCGCCATTGGCGAAGCGGGTGGGGACGAGCTAGCCGTCGTTCACCAGGAAACGTCTCGCAGCCACTTCTGGGCGGCTCACATGGCTACGCGCCCCGACGCTTGGGACGCAGCCTACGGGGCCGCCAAGTGGACCGCCAAAGGAGCCGCAAAACCCTCAGCCAAACGTGCTTGCCGGCAGGCCTATCGGGACGGGATGGCTCGCAAAGAGATGGGGGCAGTTTTCCAGGCGGCCCTCGCTATGTCCTTTGCGGCGACAAGCGCAGTCGAGGCCTCGCTACTGCGTTGTGTCTTCGGCAACCCGTTCCGTCCAGCAGTGATCGGATCCGGGTGTCGTACAGCCACGGTGCTTGCCTTAGCCAGAAGCATCTACACCGAGCGAGCGTTTGACCAGATGTCGATCCTTGGTGACGCCTTACAAGATGCGGACTGCGAGGATGCGGACGTGATCGATCACTGCAGAAAGTCCGGGCCGCATGACCGCGGCTGCTGGGTGATCGACTGCCTGCTTGAGCACGATTAGATATCAATCATATTAGAACCAAAAACTGTCGGAACCGTTGGGGCGTCTCAACAAATGGCAGACACAAGACGTGACTGCCATGCCGTGTCTGCCGTATCGCGAGGGAGAGTTGGGCACAACTATCTTACACGTCATCGGGGTTGCTCCCAACCAACCCCATCGGATTCCACGTGAAACAAGTAACGCCAGGAGATGAGTGTGGATTATTCGCCATCAGAAATGGATCATTTGACCACTGATCTCCGTCACCTCGGGTGGAATCGCAGAGTAATCGATTTCTCGAACGAACGCCCACCGGTATGCAGTGCCGTAGGGTGTGGCGGGGAATTCGCCAAGGGAGACGTGTCGTACCGTCGTGAGTTCATGCAGCGAGACCACACAGTCTGCGTCGTGACGCTATGCATTCCATGCGCGGCGCGGCTTCGCGATGCTAAGTTGACTGAGTACGATGAGTGAGTGTAATGAGAAAGCGGCGTGATTATGACCTGAACTGGTGCGATGGATCATTCGGCAGAGACAAAACCGTCAGCAGCATTTTGAAGTAGGGCCACTTTCGCGGGGCGGCGGTATCGGGATCGCGGGCCTCTCATCGCGGTCCACGCATAATCCCGAGTTGTGCGCCTATATGGTTGAACAAGCTCATCCAGCGATGCGGAAAAGATTTGACTCAATCGATGAATCGAAAAATATCCCAACTTTCGCACCCCGATCGGCCATCACCCCCACTGGAGAGATAAGGCCCGAAACATTTTGGCGACATATATAGTTCAACGGAGATTTTCTTATGGCTGGCGAGAACAAGTGCAACAGCTCATGGATTGTTGGGTTCCTCATCGTCGCCGCGGTCGTATTCGGCTTGAAACAATGGGCCCCGCCTCAACTAACGGTTGAACAGTCCGCAATGGAGCTGTCGCGAACAATTATGTATCAGGAACATGCCGTATTCGAGAAAGCACCTCGATTCCCACCTCGCTAGGTGTTTGAGTATACTCTTACAATTCATGAAACCGGACTATGTCACATGGACATCACGCGTACCGGATGACAACTATATCTCTGTCGTCAATCGCCATTTGTGCAGCGACAAAGGACAGCACGGATGCTCGTGGCCCGAGGAAAATCCACGGTGCCACTGGTTATTCGGCCTGGTGTGGTACCAGTCACTCTGTGGCATAATCTCTGACTAATCTTTGAACCCCTGCATCTTGCCAACCATGCGAAACCCGCCGTCAACGTACACGAACGAATACACATGCTGGCCGAGGCGATCACCGGGCTTGACGAAGCGGACAGAATAAAGCGGGACAGGCTTTTTCATCACGGCCATGGCGTCGTTCTGATACCCAACAGCTTTCGGATCGGGGGCGCGTTCAAAGCGCAGAACCGAGATCTCGGACTGCCCGGCCTTCACGACCTTGGCGAACAGTTGCTCGATGTCCCCTTCAAACTTGGGAACAACCTTGTTGTATTCGGCGGTCATCTTCGTTCCTTTCTCGTCGCCAAAGACCCCCTTGAACCATGTCTCGGGTTTCGGGAGTACGAGCGGTTTCGCCAGGTCAGCAGCCTTTTGTTTCTCCCCTTCCTTGGTAGCCGTATACAGGTCGGTCATAAGGCTTTTCAGTCCATCGGTGGTGTCTGGATATGCAGGTTTACTCTTGTCTTGTCCTCCTGCAGGCAGGGGGGCGAGAACGCACAGCGCAATCGGCATCACCAACCAGTTACGAAAGTGCACCATCTCACACCCCATTGGAAGGAACTTTTTCGACGGATTAATTGGTCTGGGAATCAGTATCATGTTAAATTTTTCTGCGATCGTGATCCACAAGAATTTCCACGGATTGATTGCAAGGGATTCGACAACGGATTCTGACTTTCAGACGGTGCGGGCCGTCATGTTCAATACTCTTCAATCGTGAGCCTCAAGGATGTTCAGGGGGGGTCGACCGATCACTGCTCGCCAAACCAGAATGCGGCGAGATCAGCGGTGGAGCACAGTATTCTCCTCGCTCCCAGGCCACTCTAGTGGGTATCGACTGAAGATGGAGAAAGCAGGCAGACTGCGTGGAAGCAACTTGACCTTGATTTTAACGATTTCGGCAACGACGTCTCGATTGGACGACCGCTGACGACGTATCTCTCGAGATAGAGTCACGAGGCAAGCCCAACACTGAACCCCGAAATCATCCAACTTCGCCAGTTTCAGTCGATACGCCCGAGGACGAGGAGCAAATCAAGACTTCTCAAGGAGTTGACCCATGATCCGACGAATCGCGCCCCTTTGCCTCGCGATGTGCCTGATGACTGGATCGCCGGGATCTGCCTCGGGCCAACAGCCACCCAAAGCAGGGGGCGATCCACAGAAGCACTCGGAGTTCCTGAATAAGTCGTTGGGCTCTGTGAACGAAAGTTATCGCGGGCAGCATCAGTGGTTTAATGACGATCTCGTCCTCAGTCTATTCTCGATGTATCCCATGATCGTGTTTGGGATCCTCACGGTCCTGGTCGGGGTGATGGTCTACAACGATGCCCGGAAGGAAATCATCTACGGTTTCTTCGCCCTGGCAACGGTTGCCTCAGTGGGAGCGGGGATCGTCGGCCATTTGGGAAGGGTTGCGGAACTCAAAGTCTTTGAAAATTCAATCAGCGACCTCCAAAATGCGCCTCAGGGAACCAGCGAGTGGGTCATGCGACGAGACATCTGCGAAGCGAGCAGCGCAAAGGTGCGGCAGAGCACGATCCTCATTTACTTGAGCCTGATTGTCTTGGGCTATTCCTTGCTGTTCTTCACCATTGTTGCGGCCCGTGTGGCAACTCAACCAGTGACAGCCGTTGCTGCGCGTCCAAAACCAGTAGAACCCGGAGGAAAGGGGACACCGTAGTTTTTCACGCGGATGCCGGCGGCGCGAGTAATCTTCGCTTGGTTCCGACCTCACACCCACTGCGGCCTCCGTCATCTACAAAAATGATGTCCACGCGAGACGCAGGTATTTTCAGGAGTCGGTCGAGGTCATCATTCTGATGGATGTTTCGGATTGGCAGGGTCATGACCCGTTGAGCGATCTGCAAAGTGGTCGCGTATTCATCACGTGACTGCGCGAAGATAGGTTTCACGAGCAAGTGGCTCTCGGCGAGTGCGGCCACAGGTCACCGAACAGTCAGTGACAACGTGATGTCAATGGTGTAAATAGGCGAGCGAGATTGGGCAAGCAACCCTGGGTCGCCCAGCCACCATCAAGCATGAGTGTCGAAGGCCCGTTCTTGGCTCCCGAAGGGGTTTACTTGTGCCACAAGCAACGCTCAACACAACTGCAGCCCTCTTCAGTGCCAAGCCGTCACATTGGGGTTGCGTGGAGATCCGTTCCTATGGGCAGAGATGGCACCGCATTTCAGATTTCAGAAGGGTGTAACCGGTCGCCCGCTATTGCGAAGTCGTGATTTCATAGGGACTTGCGGCATTCGCAAAGAATCTAAGGCTTTCTGGGGGCCATTTTGGTTTTCGGCAGGTGTCCGCTGGGATTCCAGAACCACCAGCCAAGAGCCGCCAAGAACGTCGGTCCATCCAATGAAACGGGATCGCATTCTACAAACGCCTTTATTCGCACGACTTTTCACCAAGATCGTGCGCAAGTGCTTTCGCTGTCTGACCTTCCTTGGAGCGCCCGACCGGTTACACCCAATTTCAGAATTTCAGATCGGCACCTTTCCCTGAATCCCCCGCAGCACTTTACGCACTCATCCGTGAAACGTTCGCCTTGCTGAGGGGTTGCCCGTCGTCTCACGCAGACCCGTTCTTTGTTGATCGGTGCAGCCACGGCGGTATGTCGAGCGGCAGTGTCTGCCCTGAGTACTGGCGGGACGAGGCTGTGCAGCTATTGCTGGCCCGATATGGCGCGGCAGTGGAGCGTTCGCCTCCACAGTCACGTGGCAGATGAGGTCGATGCGACGGTGCTGGCCGATGGCCAGCGTCTGTGGGCTGGTGCTCGGTGTAAATCCCGTGGGATTCCCACCGCTCTCGGCGATCATCGAGCCTCGGCCGACCGAACATTCTCTCCTCCGATAGAGACTCACCCGTGATCGCGTTCTTCCGATACAAGCTCCGCTACGAGAAGACGATCGATTACCTGCGGGAAGAGTTCAACGCCGCAGGCTAAAATTTCATCCACCGAATGATAAACAAGAAAAACTCTGTGAGAAATTCACCTATCGGACTCCGTCTGGTTGCACATTCAGAATCCGTACTCTACGTATTACGTGTGATCAAATCTTAGCACTTTCTTAAGTCGGCCCCATCGTCGGGTCGGTGGTGCTGAATTCACCCCCACACCTCGGAGACTGATCATGCGAAGCCTCACGAAGCAACTGGTGTCCTTCCTGAAGAAGGAAGACGGCCCGACGGCAGTCGAGTACGCCGTGATGCTAGCCCTGATCGTTGTCGTTTGCATCGCCGCCATCTCGGCGCTCGGCAAGAACGCCAACACCACCTTCAGCAAGATCGGCTCCGCCGTTCAGTAATCACCTGAGTGATCAACCGGCAAAAAATGAAACAGCCCCTGCGATATTCGCAAGGGCTGTTGTGTTTGAACACGGCTCAACGCAGGCATTGCATCGAAGACGCCGCCCTCTGGAATTCACGAATTGTCAACTCCGCAGGCACTACCTGCTCACCCGATCGCCAAATCGAGCTTCGAGCTTCTGCCAACACCCGTTCGAGATCCGGTTCACCTCGAGATTCATCTTGCTCACGTAAGCCCCGTGCGCGCACTCAGACGCGAAGTCCCCGCTCCCGTCGCGTCGGAGCAGTAGCGTCGTCAGGTTGGCCAGGGATGGTGCTGTCGTTAACGCAGCGGCCCCGGAGTCGCCAATCGCACAATGCACCAGACTCAGTGACGCGAGCCTTTCAAGATAGGGCGAAGCGATCAACGCCTTGACGGACAGGTGCCACAATCTCCCGAACGCTTTTGTGCCACAACCTCCCGAACAGTGGAAGGCTAAACTGTCTTCAAACTTCTTCGCCCGGAAGGAATGCCTTGAGTAAGCAAAGCGTCAATTGCAGCAACGCCGAGACATGGTCGCTGCGGTTCGCCGAGGGCAGCCTCTGCGAGCAGTGGCTCAGCACTTTCAGGTTGGCATCGCCACGGTAGCCCTCTGGGTCAAGCGGGCCAAAGGCCAGCGTCTGGATCGGGTCGATTGGTCCGATCGATCGTCCGCCCCACACACGCCTCACCGCACGACAACTACGGTCGAAGATCGCGTGATGCAGGCTCGGCGGGATTTGGCCCAAGGCGATCTCGGAGCGGTCGGTGCCGATGTCATTCGACAGCACCTTGTGGATCAGCGTGTTGCTTCGGTGCCGTCGATCCGAACGATCAATCGCATCCTGGGCCGTCGCGGGGCTTTGGATGGGCGTCACAGGACTCGCCGACCAGCCCCACCCCGGGGTTGGTATCTTCCCGACGTCGCCGCTGCCCGGGCCGAGTTGGACAGCTTCGACGTCGTCGAGGGTTTGGTCATTAAAGGCGGCCCCGAAGTCGAGGTCCTCAACGGGGTATCCTTGCATGGCGGCTTGCTCGTCTCCTGGCCGACAGCATCTGCGGTCACCGCTGTTTTCACAGTGGAATCTCTGACGGCACACTGGCGAGAGGTTGGGTTGCCAAGGTATGCCCAGTTCGACAACGCCATGATTTTCCAGGGCACACACCGATACCCCGAAGCTCTGGGACAAGTGATCCGGCTGTGCCTGAGCCTGGGAGTGGTGCCGGTGTTCGTGCCGCCGCGAGAGATGGGCTTCCAGGCGATGATCGAGAGCTACAACGGCTGGTGGCAGACTCGCGTTTGGGCACGATTCCAACACCCCAATCTGGAGCATCTTCAGGATCGTTCGCTGCGACACGTGCAGGCTCTGCGACAGCATCGGGCGGCCCGGATTGAGGCGGCTCCTGCCCGTCGTCCGTTTCCGAAGAACTGGAAGTTGAAACTGAAGACCCGGCCACGGGGTCGAATGGTCTATGTGCGGCGAACGAATGCGACGGGCACTGTGAACCTGTTCGGGAGGGATTGGACGGTGAGTGCGGCGTGGCCGAACAGGCTGGTCCGCTGCGAGGTCGACTTGGACTGCGACAAGATTGCGTTCTTCACCCTCCGCCGCAGTGATCCGGTCAGTCAACCGAAGACCCTGGAAGTGGAATATCGGTTGCCCAACCGCGGGTTCCAAGACTGAACGGAACTGTTCGGGAGGTTGTGGCACTTGTCACTTTGCAAACGAAAAAGTGTTCGGGAGGTTGTGGCACTTACCCCTCGTTCAGGAGTGACACATCGTCCCATGTCTGGAAGTTGTGTGTCATCAACGTCGTCAGCTCCTCTCGGTGCTTCGTCGGCAGGTCGGCCAGACAGCCGTCGATGGCGTTCTGAAACCTCTTGAAGTCCTGATGGTGGCGGCTATTCAGCACCTGCTTCTTCACAAACTTCCACAGTCGCTCGATCAGGTTGAGGTTCGGCGAGTATGACGGGAGGAACAACAACTCGATCCCCAATTCCCTGGCCGCGGCCTTCACCAACTCACACCGCTGGTAACGGGCGTTGTCCAGCACCAAGGTCACCGGCACCGACCAACCCAACGCCGCGATCTTGCCGAGCAACGCACACACCGAGGTCGCCGTGATGTACGTCGTGTTGATTTCTGTCACCAACTCGTGCGTGACCGCGTTCAACGCTCCCAGCACGTTGTACCGCTGCCGACCCGACGCCGCACGCACATGGAGCCGGATGAGGCACCAGACCCACCCCAGAAACGACGCCAACACGAAGTGCGAGGCATCGACGAAGTACACCGCCCGCTTACCGCCGCGAGCCTCGGCCAACCTTGGTTCCAGTTCCGTCTTGTAAAAACGCCGGCTGCTCCCGGGCGTGTT
>PNLP01000090.1 GCA_013823135.1 Planctomycetaceae bacterium | reverse complement strand
CCGGCCCCACGAAAGCCCTGCTCCTGAAGCAGATCGCAATGCTCGCTTCGCAAGAAGTCGCGATTCTGACGAAGGCGGGCATTGCTGAGCCGACCGCCGTGGCCGCACTCGCTGCGGTCGAAGCTCCCGCCGAACCAGCAGCAGCACCGGCCTCAAATCCGACCCATCGCCGCGACGGGAGACGTTTTCTTCGTGTGGCCCCCGGCACCAGGCGTGACCGGAACGGCACCGCCGACACGAAGGAGGGGCACGATGAGGAATAGCCATCCGAAGCCGAACGGCTGGGTGAACTGCGTTCCGACAGCGGACGCGTCCCTCCGCGAAAGCGTTGTTCGAGTCACAGCGAATCGTCCGGGAACTTGGGGCTTCGCACTGGCGGAAGTGAGGGCATGTCGAAAGTGGTCGCTGGCGACTCAGGCGATGGCGTTGGGCGTGAGCGAGTCGGCGTTGGTGTTCCTGAGCGTGTGCCGTCTGCCACGTCCCGGCTGTCGCGAAGAGGACGTGGTGGTCGTCGCGAACCGCATGGGAATACAGGTCGCCACGTTATGGTTCATTCTTGACCTCGCGGCGGAAGCAACATGCACAAACCGCCGCGTGGTCGCTGAAGGTGCCGCATGACCAAGCCGCACAATGCTGGATCAAAGCCGGATCGCCGGTTGCCAAGCATTTTCGACGGCGTGCCAAGAGGCACGCCGTTGTCGCTCTCGGACCTGGAAACGCTCATGCAGGCCGATACGCAGCAGCGGATTCTGGCTGTACTTGATCGCGCGTTCGCCGCGCACCACGAACCGCCACCACCGGAACCCGCCGAGCCAACGTGATCCAAATAACCAGCGTCATCTCGGTGACGTGGGTCACAGAACGCCACACGTCAGCACGACCGAGCAACCACACGAGAATGCGTTGGCCTTCGCCCAAATTCAGTTTCAGCCAGTCGTCGAGTGCGAGTCGCACCGCACGCATTCCGACACTGCGGGGTGAAGAGCCACTCGACGCTCGCACATGAGCCAGACACTTGCGGGCTAACACCAACTATGTTAGCCTGTGGAGGTGCCATCACTGCTGACGCAATCCCGCCGTTACAACGCAACCACTGACTCTCGTTCGGCATGGCTTCAGTCTCAAACTCAAAGTCAGGCCATGTTAGCCAGCGCGGAATTGCAACCTATTCGTGTTAGCAGACGCTGGCCAATCCTAGTTCGGCGGCAAAGGGCTTACGGTGGTCAGGCTTGATGAAGACGATCTGCGGGAGCGTCAGCGTCGGATCGATGCTACCATCGCTCGTGCGTCCGCCTGCCACATGAGCGACGCCAAGTGGCGAAAACTCTTCTTGGCGCTCGGGACCTTAGGCGTCGGTCGCATCGCCTGGCGGTTCGTCCGGTCCGATCAGCTGACCTACCAGCAGCCCCCGCCGGAGTCCGCCTTGATGGATTCATGCCTTGGCGACTTTGGACACGCGGTGGGGGTTCCGTACCGCGAGATCGACTGGGTGGAAATTCCCGCGGAGCGGGCAGCCGGGGTGGCCGAAGGGCTGGCTGCGGTTGGCGAGTTTCCGGTCCGGCAGGTCGCCTCCGGGCTGCGGATCGTCGGGTACAGTTGGCAGCCCCCACACGCCGAACCATCTGCTGCACCTGACGGCGATGAAGTATCCTGATTCCATGTTGTTCATCGTGGTTGTCGCCGCAGGTGAGCAGAAACGTTCGGCCGCGGAGGGCGCTCGATGGCGGGTAGGTTCGCCGACGGATATCGCAGCGTGCTGGCCGCCATCACCGGCCGTGCGTCATCCGCCCACGGCTTCCCGCTTCGTGCCGTCGAGTCCGCTGAAACGCGACTAGGGTTCACCATCCCGGAGGCACTCCGCGACTACTACCTGTCGGTCGGTCGGCACGAACTCAACCGGGTCCACAACCGGCTGTGGCCGCCCGACGACTTGGAGGTACATGACGGCCGGCTGGTGTTCCTGGAGGAGAACCAGTGCGTCCTCTTCTGGGGCGTGGGGCGGCGGACGACGGCCGCCGACCCCGTGGTGTCCCAGACAATGGACCTGGACGACGGCGGTTGGTCGGCCGAGGTCCGCTGCTCGCTGTTCCTGCCGGCCATGCTGTGCTATTACGCCGCGAGTTGGATGCCGCACACGGGGTACACTGATGAGATGCCCCATGCCGCCGCCCGCCGGCTGGTGCGGGGGTGGCCGTCGGCGGGCCGCAGCGGGGTGCATTCCGCATTCGTCCGCACCGGGCAGGTGGTGACCGTCGAGGTGTCGGGCAGCGGTGTCGTGGTCCGGCTCGGGACGCGGAACCGCCGGGAGTTCGAGGCTTTGGTATCGGGGTTCGGTGTCGGCGTCCATCAGGCGTAAGCGGCCGAGCCAGAGGCTGTACCGAACCGGCCGTATGATTCGTTTCTGAGAGTTCATAGGTCACTGATGCGACCGGGCCGGTGAGCGTGGTCGTTCGGCGGGAGGAGTCGGAAGAATTGTCCTCGACGTGCTTGGTAGTCGCCTCCCCGGATGAGGCGCACGACGTTGCGTTGGACTTCAGCACACGACGCTGGCCGAGCCTGAGCATTGATCCATATGACACCGCACTTCATGTGTTGGTGGCGCACTTGACAAGCCGCACCCTTCAGGAGGTGTTCGCGAGCCTGCACGACCTCACGCCGAAGCTAGAAGGTGCGGAAACGGCTGAGCCGTGGGATGAGAGGTTTTGGGTGGCGTGCGTCCATCAACTTCCTGATGACTACATTACCGCCGTTGTGAATATCCAAGACAACGCCATCCCGGCTATCGTCGCGTGGTGGTATGGGATCGAAGAACTAACGTGGAGCCGCCGGCGTGCCCACAACTTCACCGAGCAAGCTGTCGGAGAGGACTTTCGACGCATCCGCGACTTCCTCGGTGCAGCAGCGAAGCAAAGCGTACTCATGCGTCTCTCAACCTGACGCCCAAGACGCCGAACCAGTCGCAACAGCAACCAGCGGGGCATGAATCTTTCTGAGTACTCATAGCTCACCGATATGCCCCACTGCCGAGTGGGGTCGTTCGGCGGCGGAGGGCGCGACGATGGGATGGCGACAGACCTACCGCTGCGACTTGTGCCAACTCGAAGCCACTGTCAGCGGCGGCAAGGACCAGGGGTTCTACGTTCAGACGGAGACACTGTACTGCCCTCAATGTCAGACACTCGACGACGTGGGCATTTGCCTGTGGTGCAAGGACATGTTGCCCGGCCTGTTGCCGCCGAGCCGGATCGAGGGGCTTCTGGAGGCTGAGCGAGAGTTCGGCCTGTGCCCGAAGTGCAAGCAGGCTGGCGGCGTGCCGTGGTCGGCGGGAAACCCGTGCCCGAAGTGCGGCGGCTCGGTCCGAGCAGTCGAGGGTGACTTCGAGCAGTGGATATAGGGGTGCAGCGTAGACGCCAAACCAGCCGCAGCAGCAACCGGCGGAGCTTGATTCGTTTCTATTACCCAACATACGCCTTCCAATCCCATCGGCCGCTCTTCAAAACACCGGCCGCACCGACCTGGGCGTGCGGACTTGCGGCGGACCCAGAGCCGGACGTGCGGACCAGGCTGTTGGCGGAACTGGCGACACACACTGATGACGCAGTGGAACGGGCGAACTTATTTCGGGAGGCCGTGGCGTTGAACGGGAATTTGGTAGCGGCTGCCTCTGCTCTCCTGGCTTTACGAGCAGCCGGTGATCCGATCTGACCGAGCTGATGTAGCAAGTCTTTGAGCTTGCGCAGGCGAGCGAACGCCTCCGCCTTGTCGAGGTCGTGTATCACCTTGATATCGGATGCCGTCGGGAGGTCGGCCACCTGGCGGATGAGCTGTTTCCTGTCTGTCATCTGCATCTCTTCAAGGTGATGTGTTAAGTTGCGGCTGCCTCTACCGTAAAACACGCTGACGCGGTTGAAGTGTTCGGGGTGGATTCTTTCGAGATTGTGAGAGAGCGAGTAGCGCTACCGTTGCGGGGCCATCTCAATCACGAACGCGCCGGCGTCATTGCATCAGGATGGCGTCCCGAGATCAGCGGGTTCGGACTCGGAAACTGCCGGAGGAGGCAGTTGGGGACTGGCTTGCGTGGAACGGAAATGGCAACCTGCCGGAAGTTTCGCCACGTTTCGCAGGCGAAATTGCATTGCAAGGCAGTTCAGGCAGTTTCATCCGAGGGGGTAGAGACACACTGGAATCGCGAACCAGGTGAACTTGGTGAAGAGAACTTCTCGGCTCCCTTCTCCTGAACCCTCCCCCGACCTCTCTCCCTCTTTTTTCAAACTGCCTTAACTGCCTCTTCTCTACAGAAACACAAGAAAAACAAGGGTCTGGAGGTCCGGCAGATTCGGAAATAGGGCGGCTGGAATCTGCCGCAAGTCACGAAAACTGCCCTTCGAGGCAGTTTGGAATCGCGAGAGCCAACTCGGGCGTCGGCTGGCGTGGTCGGGTGGGATGCGGCGGTCGATCACGGGTGGATCATGACCCTTTCAGGTCACGACATCACACGAGCTTTGCAATTCCCATCCACAAACTCATCAGCCAATGAGTGATCGCGATCCGCCTTGGGAGGCACCGATGAGCTTGGAGGCCTAAAACCGATTATGATCCGCCACCCGCCGCATCGCCGGGTTTTGTCTGCTTGATGCGCCGAAACGTGAGGCTGATCCGCCCCGTCTTCGTGCCCTCCGACCGCAGCACGGCGTGCCGCCACGCCGACTGCATAATGGCCGTCATGTACAGCAGCGATCCGCTCTCAAGAACCAGTTCGTGGACCTCGGAACGGTCCTCCTCGCGACGGAACGAGATCGCACGGGCTGCTCCGAGCGACACGATGGCAATACCGGTGCCCGGCTCCAACTCGTCTACTGCGTCTGAGTGGTAGCCCATCGTCGAGCCGCCGTCCGGGTAGTAGTTGGCGAGACAGTTGTTTGGCTCGTGACCGACCGCCAGGGCGACTGATGCGACGACCGGCACCAGCGAGTCCGGCATTGGAGCTTCCGGCCACACTGTACCGGAGTAGTTGTACGGTACACCGAAGCTCGCCACTCGCCGGGCGCGTATGCGGTCGTCCCACAGCACATCGGCCGCGAGCCTATCGAAAAGCTCTCGGCCACCGGCGAGAAAACCGGGCACGAAGAACGCCACGCCTTCCTCGATTGGCGATGCCACCGTTGAAGCCCTCTGTTGCCCAACAATAAATAAGTTCAAATGCCCGGCGGGCGCGGTGAGCAGTGAGTCACAGAAAGCCGACGTACCCGCCGCGTCAGGCGCGGCGGCTGGTCAGGCCGGTTTGCTGACTCCGCCGACGCTCCCACTCGGCGACGAATTTGGCGTACCCCGCCGCATCGTCGGCTGCGGGCTGCTTGGACGAGCAAGCAGCGTAGAAGTCTGACACACAGTCGGCGAACCCGAACACAGCCGCTCGCCACTCCGGCCACCCGACAGGCCACACGCGGCCATCGGCAGCACGGATGACAACGCCCTCGCCGCTGGCTTGATGCAAGACCTCGAAATCTTCGCCGTTCGGACACCCTTGGATCACCACGTCTGATTTACCTGCGATGTCGTACAGGCAATGCCCGCAGCACGGAAACAAATGCTCGCCGACTGGAGTCGCGTGGGAATGTGGCACCGACAGAGTGCGAAGCAAGTACAAGCCAGCGGCACTCACGGTCACGTCACGGCCGCTTGCCCCGCCCAAGAGGACATCGTCGCGGATGCGGAACTCGATGTCGCCGTGGGCGCACAAGTCGAGTGGGTCGTCCGCCGCCCCGTTGATCCATCGCAAATTCATGGGGCGAAGGACGATCACCGCTGCATCCCGTGTCGAAGGGTGACGTTACATTGAGTAAAGACTACACGCACACCGCACTCTCCTCAGTTATCGACATCCCAGACCACAACCTGCCCGTTCTCGCCACCCGCCACGCACGTCAGCCCGTCCGGGGAAAAGGCAACCGAGTGGATCGGACCGATGCCCCAGTCGAAAGACGCGACCAATCGACCCGTTGCAGATTCGTGGGCACAACAGAAACCGCTTTGCGACCCCGTCACAATCACACGGCTGTCCGGCGAGAAGGCGAGTGCCCATAACTCCCCAGAGAAGCCATCCAATGCACGACTCGTTCCCCCTGTGCCCGGCTCCGCAATGTAGAGTCGTTCTCCCGCTCCCCATGCCAGTTGACCGTCCGGAGACCAAGCGAGGTAACGCGCCGGGTCGGGGAACTCTTGAATGAGTTGCCTTCCTTGCCAGAGCCTGATACCTGTCGATGGGCTGAGTTCACTCAGCGGGCTTCCTGTCGCAAGTAGTCGGCCATCTGGAGAGTAAGCCATACACAAGGCCACGGTACGGATCGGGTCAAGCATTGCTCCATGCAGAACGCCGCCAAGTACGTCCAACCGGCGGACACTGAAATGCTTTACTCCATCGCCCTCAAGCACCGAGAACGCTAGAAGGTGTTGGTTCGGAGTAAACGCGATGTTGGTTACGAAGAGGTCGTCAGTTCGCAGCAACTCGGTTTCCTGGCGTGAAATCAAGTTCAGCCGCCGGAGGTGACACATCCAATCTCCCGAGTCCGATGAATAAATCGAACGCAAATCGGGGGAGAAGATCGCTTGGTCGCAAGGTGTGAAGGGCCAACTCTCAAGTATGATGCCCGAACTCGCATCGACTTTGTAGGCGTGCTGATACCGCCCTCCACGAACTTCTGGCTGATCCGACAACAAGTAGATGCTGCGTCCATCCGGTGAGAATCGGAGCGAATGGACCGTTCCAGCAGGTGTTTTGAGATGCCTCATCCGCTGGTTTCCCATCCCGAATCAGCTCTTCATGTCGCCGCATTCCACATTACCACCCCGCCGCCAATCCCCACACGCCCCGCGTCACCAACTCCACCGTGTTGCCCGCCGATCACGACACCGCACGCAACCAGATGATCCCGCCACGCATCCAATGACGCCGTCGGGATGCCGATGGCAAAGTGACCTGCCCCTCTCGCTCCGTGTGGCGGCAGGTGTCAGGCAAACGGTGCGCGAGTCATTCTTTGCCCAACACTGCATCGACAACCCAGCATCCGCGAACGTGAACGCCGTTCATGTCGCGGCAATGGTTCAGGATGTCAGCGGAGTCGCACCCCGCGTCTTGGAGGGCGTCAGCAAGGATGGGCATCCGGTCGAAGGCTTTCTCTTGGTAGATGCCTTCGGCAAGGGCAACGACGGTGGAAGTTAACCAAGATGGGGCAACGGAGATGAGGCGGAAGGGGTTGCCGAAAATGTCTCTGAAGAGTTCAGAGAGTGGCCGATCAGCTAGAACACGGACCTCAGCCCACCCCACATCGGATTTGCGGGCGGAGCGTTCAGAACGCCAGACAAAATCACGGTAAGCTGTAGCTGCACGGTGGGCGATACTCTGTGTATCTCTCCGATACCAGCGAATATCCCACTCATCGTCCGTGGGGTATTCGATCACCCCCGACCCACCAGGCTCGTCGGCTTCTGCCTCTGCCAACCGGAGACATTCCGTATCCGGAGCCGAGGCCATGAACTCGGAGTTGAGGCGACAGCAGGCACAAGCGTAAAGACGCCAGCGACGGTCGCTCACCTGCTCTTGTGCGCAACCCGTCCAAAGTCGATCAAGATCGTCGCATGCAAGCCATTCCGCTTCAGTCATCATTCACCTTTCGCGAGTGATGCCCTCAGTCCGATCACGCCTTGCGACTCACTCCCACCACTCAGGCTTGAAGCAAAACCGGGTGTCGGCTCCGACCGAGTCGTGCGTCACGACTTGCCCAGCACCTGATCGACGACCCAACATCCGCGAACGTGTGGCCCGTCGCCTCGGCAGTGATTGAGAATGTTGTCGTTGTCGCAGCCGGCGTCTTGAAGTGCGTCCGCGAGAATGGGCATTCGGTCGAAGGCACGATCTTGGTAGATGCCTTGTGCGAGTTGCAGGACGGTGGACGCGAGCCAAGTGGGATCGACGTAGACAGGACGAAAGGGGTTGCCGAAGGCACATCGAAGTGCGTCGATCTGGTAAAGATGATCCTCTTCAGGGTCGTGTGGATCGCAAACTGTTGCACTAATAGTGCAGTTCGCCGCTTCAGTCGAAGCTAACTCGGCATCAGCTTCGGCTGCCCAAGCCGCTGCTTTTGAGGCGTGGTACGCTGACTCATGAAGCGTGGCAGTCGCTTCCCACGCAGCGGCAGCAGCTTCTTGTAGCAGGCTGGGGCTTATTCCTCCATCAGCGAACTCTTCAGCCCTGTTGATCGCCACCAAACTTCTGGGGTCAGTGAGATACCGCCCTGCTCGCCGGACACACGCACAAGCGAACAGTCGCAACTTCCTCTCGCTCGCCTTGCCCCGTAGGAACTCCAGCATCGGTGTCGGGTCGGTCGCCGCCAACCATTCCGGTTCGGTCATCACACGCCCTCTGAGCCGTGTTCGCCATGCTACTCGATCACGCCTTGCCGAGAACCAAATCGACTGCCCAGCAACCGCGAACGTGAATACCATCCGCTTCGCGGCAATGGTTGAGGATGTCGTCGTTGTCGCAACCCGCGTCCTGCAACGCATCGGCAAGGATCGGCATCGCGGAGAAATCGCGTGACTCGTACATCCCCTGTGCGATAGCAGCCGCAGTGGACGTTCGCCATTCCGGAGAGAACGTGACGGGTCGGAATGGGTTGCCGAAGACATCGTGGATCACCGTCGGCGGGAGAAACCATCTTGGGACTTGCTCAAGAAACGCGATGGGGTACTGTGCCACCAACTCGGCACCCGAGGCGAATGCTCTTGCGTCATCGAAGCTCATTTGGCGGCCATCACTCCGCAAAACGAATCCTTCTTCAACTGCGTCCGCCTCAAGTAACCACGCACAACGTATTGCCCTTTGCTCGCGGCGGAACCGATCTTCCTTCGAGTCAATCGCCAAGCAAGCTGCCTCCGCGTGGTACGCTGCGGCACTCAATTCGTCTGCCGTCGCGAGTCCGTCCGCGTGTTGTTCCGCAATCTCAACTGCCGTTCGGCTCCGTTCATCTGGAAGTGATTCCCAAATGCAACGACAGCACCCACAGGCAAGTAACCTCAATTTCCGGTCACTTGCCGTTTGCCATAAATACCTGACTGCTGCTTCGCGGTCATCGCACGCCAACCATTCGGCTTCGGTCATGGGTTATGCCTTCCCGAGAAGCAGATCGACGACGAAACAGCCACGAACGTGTGATCCTGGGCCTCGGCAATGAGCGAGAACTTCGTCGTTGTCACAAGCAGCGTCTTGTAGCGCGTCCGCAAGAATCGGCATGCGGTCAAAAGCCCGGTAGGCGTAGATGCCTTCGGCCAGTGCGTTGACTGTGGACGTGAGCCAAGAGGGATCAACTGTAACTGGGCGGAAGGGGTTGCCGAATAGTTCCCGTAAGAGGGGCGGAGCTTCGCCGGTTGGGGGCGTGACGAACTGCTCTCTGTTTGTCGGCTTGATGACAACCCTCGCCCACATGTACGGCTTCTCTGGCATGGCGAAGGCCGGCTCATCCGGGTCTTCGAGCCAATAACGGCGAACGTCGTACTGGTTATCACAAGCTTCCGCATACTGAAACGCGGGGTCGTAGGCCGGATCGCCTTCCGCCCGTTTGATCCCATACACTGCCGCCCAAGTCAGACAGAACAGAATTAGCTTTCGGTCGCTCGCATTGCCCTTCAGGAACTCCAGCATCGGCATTGGCTCGGTCGCAGCCATCCATTCCGCACTTGTCATAGCTTGTCCTCGGAACCGACTCCCCTACACACAGACACACGATCACGACTTGCCTATCACAAGATCGACCACCCAGCAGCCGCGAACGTGAACTTGGTTTACATCGCGGCAGTGGTTGAGGATGTCGGGGTCGTCGCAGCCCGCGTCCTGAAGGGCATCCGCGAGAATTGGCATCGCGCTGAAGTCGCGGGACTCATACATGCTTTGGGCGAGCGAGACGACCGTTGACGTGAGCCAAACCGGATCGAATGTCACCGGCCAAAAGGGATTGCCGAACACTTCGCGGAACGGGCCGCACAGTTTGAAACGGTTGGTGACACTCGTCGCCAATAAGATCGGAGGGTTGGTAGTGGAGGCGAGTAACGCCAGTGCGTCTCGAAAGCTACGAAACATCGCGACCTCTTGCGCACCACCAGCGCAGAACTCCAGAGCATTCCACAACGTGCGTTGAACCTCGACTTGGCTGACATCTTGGGCAGTTTCATCTGCTTGAGACTCGGTGAGCGACAATAGTTCATCCACTTCGATTGCGTAGTCTGGTCCCAATGCGGAGAGGTAGCGACACACACCTTCCAAGTTGCTACGAATCGCTCGGCATGACGCCACAACTGCAAGGCGCTTTTTGCGGCCAGTTGAGAACGGTGTCGCCGTTGCCCACATCCATGCGGTGTTTGCGGAACTTCGCCATCGCAGGCTTCGGTATCGTGACACCACTCCCGGCAACTATTGCCCTCCGTTTGGTCCTCTCAGCATGACCGATCCGCCGTCGAGTGCAAGTACGCAGCCGGTTGCTCGACTGTGCTGGAAGTCACACGGAAGACACGGGCGAGATGGGAGATGTTCTCGATGATGACAATGAACTCGCACCCGCGCGAGAGTCCTATCCGTTGTTGGGAGGTGCGCAAAAGCTCTTCTGGAACCTGTCGGCAGATGCGAGATCGGCGATGGCCGAAGGGAAAGTAGCCGACAGGACCGGCGTGCTGGCGTTTCTGGATCGGCTCGCGACTCACCCCGAAGAAGTTGGCGGAGCGGGGGCGGAATTGGTTGCGGCGGCGGTGTTGTGGTGTAGATCGCGGTTGGAGGCTGAGGCAAGGTGAAAGCCTTCACAGTCGGACTCTCGCTGCGGCACTTTTGGGGCAGCAAATCCTCACATGAGGGTCGGCAAGAATTACGAGTAGGAATCGGTTTCCAACGCGCACGAATGCCCGCCAAACCCTGGAAAAAGTAATAGAATAGAGGTGGAGGGGAGTGCGGCGAAAGAGTGCCGCGTTCGTTCTCGGAAAGCTCAATTCGCTGCCCTCCTCGGCGGGACGGAATCCCGAGAGGAGCGATACAATGCCTCGCCCCAAATCCGGTAATCGAAAAGTCGCGAAAAAGAAAGAAACGTTCATTGAGCCGACTCAGACAGTTAGCACAGTCCCCGTGAGTCTGTCGTTGGCGATGAAACTCCGCGACCTTGACCAGGCGCTCTTTGCGGAGTTCGGATTTTCCGTTCACGAATCGTTTGCGTACACGGTTAGTGGCGGCGGTGGCGTGCTTGCCGCGTCGAGCGATTCTGCTGTGGTCGTCCCCGCAGTGAAAGCCGATCCATCAGAAGGTCGTGTGTACTCGCCCGAGGAAATGTGGATGCAGCCCACCGGCACGAAGGTTGTGCATCCCACCCTTGGCGTTGGCGAAGTGAAGGCAGCCGGGAGAGTGCCAAACGACGAGTTGGATGATCGAGTGGTGACCTTCGCGGGCGGGGAGACTTTCGTTTTGCCCGCGCCGGCGAGCGGAGCGAATGCCCCACCCTGGGATCGTGTCGTGAAGGTGATCCGGCCTAACAGCGCGGTAATCAACACGGCGTATACACCAGCGTGATCGCGACTGCGGCGGGAAGGTTCCCGCCGCAATTCTTCAAGCCACAAGAACCAACGCCAGGTGGAGCAAATTTCGTCCGCTCCTGCCGCTCCCATTCAGTTTCCCTTTTCTTCTTGTCTGAACCTTATCTCGTGAGCAACTCCCCGTTTGACGAATCAAAGCGACCGCTGATTGCGTGCCGTACCAGAGTTGGGAACATGAACGATCCCCACGTCATATCTGACCTTTAGTCGCACTAAAGGAGGCACTAGACTACTTTTATCCGAGGGAGGTAAGAGTATGTCGCCTGACCCGCTTGGACTTGGGCCGCTCCCCCAGTCTGACAGTAATGACGAACTCCAACAGCGGAGCCTCGTGGCGTTTCGTGTCGCCGTTCCGACAAACTTGTTCCTCGTCCGGGACGAACGCGTGGACGACAAGGGGGTGGACCTCGCACTAGAAGTGAAGGCCGGCGACAGATTCACGAACATCCGCGCCCAGGTGCAACTGAAGGCCACCCGGGAGACAGGTCTGAATACCGACGGCTCGTTCTCGTTCTCTGTTGCGACGAGTAACCTGAACTACCTGCTCAACGGCCAGTGCCCTATGTACGGGGTATGGATCGCTCCGCGCAACGAGTTGCGGCTGGTCTGGGCACGGGACGAGGCGCGCCGACTCCATGCCGTGAACCCGAACTGGCAGGAGCAGGATACGGTCACCCTGCGTTTCCCACGCCCAACGCGACCCGACGAATGGGGCGAGTCGCACGCGAGGGTTCTTCGCGAGGGCCGGCTCCACCGGCAATCGCACGACGCACTCACGCGGGCGGCGACAGCGGCCCCAATCACACTCGGCGTCAATCCGACCACGCTCGCCGTAACCGCTCCCGACCAAGCCAGCGAAATCCTCACTGAGCATGGCCTCGCGATGATCTCGGGGGGCAACGCCCCCCTCGTTCTCGACCTCGTTCGCTTGTTGCAAAACGAAGTTCGTGCGCTCCCGCACACGCGGTTTATTGTCGGTTACGCCCACTACGCCCAAGGCGACTACTTCACTGCGAGGTCGGAACTCGGTCGGGCCACGTCCGGTCGTGACCAGTTCGACCCCGTAGACCGTTATGTCCTTGATGCGCTTCTCAGTGGCTGCGACTACCGGCTGGGCCGGATCGACGAGATCGAGTTCCGCGACGCCCAGCGACGGCAGGAGGGGGCCGCGCCGCCGAGCGTAGCGGCGCAGTTGCGACTTGACCGCCTCCGCACCGAACACCTTCGCGCCCATGACGACGTTCGGCGAATCGAGCTGCTCACAGAGCTGCGGCGAACCACTGATGCGATACAAGCCATGTCCGTCGGTGGCACGCTGAAGCTCGAAGCGCGAGTGGTGCGGCTCTACGCGGAGGGAGCCGAAAATAACTTCGCCTTCCTCAACGGGATATGCCGGATGCAGATGCGGCTCGGAATGGGGCGGACACCGCTGACCCCCGCTGTGCTTAGTGAACTGGCAGCCGTTCAGGGTGAGGCCGCCAGACTCGACGCGGAGGCGTTCCGATTGATCGGTGAAGCGCAGACACTCGGCCACCCGTTACTCATCGCTGACGCCCTCTGCACGCACGCCGTTATCCTTCTCGGCCGGATCGTAGACAGCCGGACACAGGCGACCCTGTTTGGGCGTACTCCGCCACCATTCCCAGCGGGGTTTCTGGACGAGATGGACCGTCGTCTAGAACACGCTGCTCGATGTTTCGAGCGTGCTGGGAATACAGAGGGAGTGGTTCGAGCTGCAATCCTTCTGGCCGACTGGATGGAGGTGACCGGCCGCGAGATGCTGGCAAACCAACATTTGGAGCGGGTTCTCGGACTCGCGCGCGGGATGGGGTACGACCATTACGTTGAGCAAATTGAGGCGGCGTTGGCCGGCGACTCCGACTACCGACGATACACGAACCGCGTCATGAATCCGCCGGACTTAGACGCTGAAATGGCTGCCATGTCGGACGAGGACGTGCGCCGGTACGCTTTAGATTGTCTCACATCCGCAGAGCTTCCGGCCGAGCGGCTGCCAGTTGTCGAGCGGGAATGTTTCTCGGCCCGCGCGATCTGCCAAGAGAAGATGAACTGGTGCCGACATCTCGAGCTTTTCCAAGACCGACGGCACCAGTTGTCGCCAGCAACCCACTACCGGACGGACCCGCCCCGTGTCGGACACTGCACACTTCACCGACACCAGAGCGGGATCGAATACCCCGACTGGGTCACCGTAATCACGGCGTTCAAATCGTGCTACTGCGTTGGTTGCGCCGACCGCTCCCCCAAGCCGGCACGCACGGCGGGCCAGTAGGGACAATCGGTATCTATCCTCGCGTACCCCTCCAACCTGTGGCAGGTGACGAATTCACATGACCCGCGACCACTTTTACCAGCAGATCGTCACCCGCTTGAATGGGCGGCTGGACCCGGAGTTGTTCGAGCGGTGCGCGACCCAACTTCTGTGGGCGAGTTATCCCGGCTTGGTACCCGTCCGAGGCGGGGGTGACATGGGGATGGACGGGGCCGTGGCCGATGGTGACGGCCGTGCCTACCCGCTGGTCTGCACCATCGGCGAGGACGTGATCGGCAACCTGCGGAAGAGTTTGGCATCCTACCTCGAAGGAAAGGGGCCGCGCCGCCACGTCGTATCTGCCACCTCGCAGGCTCTGACCCCGGCGCGGCAGCGGAACTTGGAAGCGGCGGCGGAGGAACTCGGCTTCACCCTTGTTGCCGTTCACGAGCAGGCCGACTTCGCCAACCGCCTGTATCGCGACCCCCGGTGGTGTCTCGAACTCTTGGCCTTGCCACACGACCCACCGCCGTTGTCGGCCCTCCCGCGCACCGTGCGTCCCGCCTCGATGGGCGAACTGGTCGGCCGTGCCGAGGACTTGGCGTGGCTCAAAAGCATGACAGGCGATGTTCTTGTGGTCGGACAGCCGGGCATGGGCAAGACGGCCCTCCTCGCGGAGTTAGCCCGTTCGGGCGACGGGCTGTTCGTCGTAGCCGAAGATGTGGGGCAAATCGTTGCCGGCGTCCGCGAATATCAACCTCCCGCACTGATGGTTGACGACGCCCACATGTGCCCCAACCTCCTTGTTGAGCTTCGGCGGCAGCGAGTTGAAACCGGCGCGGCGTTTCGCATCATCGCCGATTGTTGGCCAGGTGAGGAAGAGGCGGTCGCCCGCGCGTTGCACGTCACCAACTCATCGGTTCGGCGGCTTGAACCGTTGCCCCGCAACCAGATCGTGACAGTGATCCGGCGGCGCGGGATCGGCGGACCTGATTCGCTCTTGCGTGAACTGATCCGTCAGTCCGATGGCCGCCCTGGTCTGGCCGTCACCCTGTGCGACATCTGCGTGCGCGAGGATACCACGCGGTCTGTTGTCCTCGGCGACGCCCTCGCCCGCGACGTGCGGACCACCTTCGAGCGTTTGGTTGGGCGTGACGCAGTTACGATTCTCGCGTGCTTCGCCGTGGGCGGTGGCGGTGGGATGGAGGTTGGGGATGTGGCGAGTTACATCGGACTTTCGTTAGCCCGCATCAGCGAGGTGGTCAGCGGTTTGGCGGCGGGTGGGGTGTTGGTAGAACTTGACCGGCAGCGACTCGCCGTGCGCCCCGAACCACTCCGCCACAGCTTGGTCCGCGACGTTTTCTTCAACGGCGCGACCGCTCTTGTGGTCGATCCCCTACTCGGCCGTGCCCCCGTACCGGAAGAGGCCACTCGAACTCTCATCGGTGCGAGGGCGCGGGGCGGGCGGGTGCCGGTTTACCTGCTCACAGATCGGTTGCGGCTGGCAGGTGACCAGACTCTGCTGGAGTTCTCCTACCTGTCCCCGCGCGAGTGCAGATGGGTCATGGAGAACATGGCCGCGCGGTTCCGAGCCGTCTCAGAAGCGGCTTTGGAATACCGACCGAGCGAAGCTGTGGAACGACTCCTAACCGTGCAGCAGGAATCCGACCGTGAGTCGGCCACGACGCTACTTCGGCAATGGGTGGAGGCGGCGCGTCCGGGCAGCGAAGAACCGTTGCGTCGCCGAAGGATCGTTTTGCGTGCAACGATGCGGCGGTTGGGCAGTGGCGATCCACATCCGCCGCTCGCGGCGGCATGCGTCGCTCTTTCGCCGAGTTACGGTGAGTACAGGTCTGACCCAGCAGACAGGTACCGCACGACGCACTACTTCGGGTTAATCACCACCAAGGAACTGGGGGAAGTCAGATCGCTGTGGCCGGAGGTGCGCGACCAATTGGCGACAGTCGCAGGCACGGTTGGTGACTGGAAACCGGTCCAAGAGTTGTACCGCATGTGGGCACACCCAGGTTTGGGGCGGGTCCGAGCCGACCCAGATACCTTATCCGCCATGACGGGGTTCGCAGCCGAGATGTTGGATGATTTGGCAATTCTATGGCGAGACCGCCTCGGCCTCTTGCACTGGGCGTGGCAAATGGCAGCTTTGCGCGGTGCCGAATTACCCACAGCACTTCCGGCCGACTTGGTTACTCTCTACCCGTTGCGCGAGCTGGGCACGGACTGGCAAGAGAAGCAAAATCGCGAACACGCCGCCGCTCTCGCGTTGGCCGCTCGTTGGGCAACGGAACGACCGGAGGTCGTGGCGAACCGGCTCTCGACTTGGGAGGCCGCGATTACGGCCTCCGGTCGAAGTTGGAGTTCGTGTGTGTGTGCGAGTATCGCCGAGCGTACCCTTAACCTCGGTGAGTGGGCGGACGCATTTGCTGTGGCCGGGGTACCTGGCGGATTGGCTTCGCCCTTCTTGGCTCGCAACGCATTCGCTGGGGAGCCGGGGTGGGAAGACCGGCTCGCGGTAGCACTTGAACGTCCTGCGACGGAAGGCACGGCAGTTACCATCATCTTGGGACTTCCTGGTGAACCTCCGAAGCGTCTGTGGGATACGGCGTGGGACCGTCTCTCCCGATTTACCAAACTCCTTCTGGTTGTGTGCGGTAAACAGATGCCTGAGGAGCGGATGGAGCGGTTGTTAGGTCATCCGGACCCAGAGGTGGCGGCGGAGGTGGCGATGGGTGAGTGGTATAGCGAACCGAAAGGATCGGTGCGGCCGACGTTATCGGCGGCGTGGCGGCAAGCGGTCGCACGCGGGGCCGAGTACGTTCCGACTGAGGCGTGGGACTTGTTCCCCGGCCTCGCCCGCGACTGGCTGGCAACTCGCCTTGCCCGCTCCGACTTGTCCTTTCACGCTTTTTCGCATGACGCGGACGTGTTCGACCGGCTCACCACCCAAGAGCGGTTGGACCTACTCAATGGTATCTCGCTCGACAACCTTTGGTCGGGAGAAGCGGTTCATCGCGTTGTCGGCAAGGACGAAGCGGTGTTCGTCTATTTGCTTGCTGACGAGCGGTTGGCATGCGTGCGACTTGCTCCATTGTGGGGACCACCAACTGGCGCGTGGCCGGCTCTCGCCGGTCTCGCATTGGAAGCGGGCATCGAACCGGAACAGGTAGCCGAAGCTGCCTTCCACGAGTCGTTCGCATTTCGGGGTAACGAATCGGACTACTGGCGACCGTGGCAAGACGGATTCGCGGCGCTCGCTACCGGCCCGAACCCGCTACTGCGCCGGGTGGGTGAGATCGGCACTGCGGAGGCCGAGCGGCGGATCACATCGGCCCGCAGGGAAGAGCGGCGTGAGGCGGTGTACGGCGATGACTGATCGAGAGTTGGGGTGCTAGTCAATTTAGGCTGCCGCGTTTTTTCAGTCACGACGAGATGGCTCAACTCACTCCACAGCCGCAACGACCTGTGACTCGACCTTGTCCTTCTTCTTCCTGGGAATTCTGAGCTTCGGTTTCTCATTCGTGTCCGCCGACTCTTCGACGGCCTCGATGCCGTGAATCCTTCGGAACTCCCATAAACCGTTCTGCGTGACCCGGTAGCAACTGGAAATGGTTCCGTCCGGTTTGCCCAGTGCGTGTCCGGTGTTCTGCTCGATCCAGTCGAATGCAATCAACTCGCCGTGAAGTGCCGTCAGTTCTTTGGAATCGACCCCTTCCATTTGCATCAGCCGATCCTGCCAAACCGTTCGATCCTCGGCACCTAACTGACCGTAGTGCAACAGCAGTGCCAGCAGTTGAGCGTTTTCTTTCAAACGCTTCGGAAAGTCGAGCATCGTCATGTCGAGCATTGCCACTTCTCCAAGGCGTGGAAGCCGAGAAGGAAATCGACGTTGCCGCCAAGATGCTTCACGAAGGCGACGGGGTTCTGCGTCTGAGCCGAGTGGGTAGACAGTGGGTTGTGACGGATGTGACAGAGATGCAAGCCGATTAGGTTCCCAACCGAATAAAGTCAGAGAGTCCACACCACACGGAAACCGTCGCTGGAGCGACGGGTCGCCGGCTCATTGAAGTCACGGTTGGCAGAACGCACGTCCGACGCAGGATGGCCGAGCGAGCCGCCACGCACCACACGGTATTGTCCAGTTCCTGGCCCCGGAGGGTCAGCAACCTCCTCGACGGAATCATCGCCATACCAATAATCCTGGCACCACTCCCAGACATTACCGTGAACGTCGTATAAACCCCAGGGATTCGCCGGGAACAAGCCAACATCCGTTGTCTCTTCCCTGACTTTCCCCTTCGGCGGATCGTACCAGGATTCTCTCCCGCTGTAGTTCGCAAGGTCCGTGTTGAGGACATCACCGAAGTGATACTCACTCGTGGTTCCAGCTCGACACACATACTCCCACTCCGATTCCGTCAGCAACCGTATCGTCCCCTTCAAGTCACCTGTCAGTTTCGTGGAGAATTCCTGGCAGTCATCCCACGACACATTCTCCACCGGACGATTCGGTCCCTTGAAGTGGCTGGGGTCAGTACCCATCACCGCCCTCCACTGTGCTTGCGTGACCGGATGAACACCGACGAAAAAGCCTTTCGTCAACCTTACCTTGTGAACTAGCTCCTCGGTGTCCCAGGAGTTCCCGCCCATCAAGAACGAACCCGGTGGGATAAACGAGAAGGTCATGGGCACGCCGCCCGGCAACTGCACCACACGCTGCGGCACACAGGGTCTGACTCCCGCTGCGATCAACTCCACGATGCGTGCCTGCCACGCCTTCCGTTCCGGGTGAGCTTCCGGTTCGCAGCAAGTCGCCAGCAACCTGCGGTGCAGGCGCAACAGTTCGCCGCGTCGCGGGTCGTCGTTTTCTTCCAGCCAGTCGGCCAGGACGAGCCAACGGGTTTCCTCAAGCGGTTCGGAGACGATTCCGTCGAGCAACGCTTCCAGTTCGGTCATCGCTCATCCCACCGGGCAAGGACATGCAAGGCTGACATCACGCAACTGCACGCAGATATGCGGTACGAAATCGCGTTCATCTCACGTCTTAGACCGAAGTGGAAATGGC
>PNLP01000089.1 GCA_013823135.1 Planctomycetaceae bacterium | reverse complement strand
GTCCTCTGCGGGGTGTGGAAGTCCGGGGTGATCATGCCCGCCGGCCGGCGGTACTTGCCGCACCAGGAGTGGGCGTACTCGTGCGGCAGCAGGTTCGCGATCCACCGCTCCTTGCGGAGCTTCTCATCGACCAGCCCCCGCTCGCCCACACCGTTGAGGCTGCACGACAGGTGCTCCAGCCCGAACCGCCCGAGGGCGTCGCTGCACACCACCAGGAAGTGGTACTCCGGGTAGTGGACGACCCCGAACAGTGCCCACGCCTCCCGCACCAGTCGCGAGTACAGGTCCACCACCTTCGGGTCCAGGTTCAGGGCTTCTATCGACTCCGAGGTCACGTGCAGGAAGGCGGGCGGCCCGGAGCCGGCGTCGAGCTTGAACGTCTTCAGGTGCCGGCCCGCGATGAGCGGGCTGTCAACCAGGGTGGTGAGGGAGACGGGCCGGAAGGCGACGGCATCGCCCTTGCCCCTGTCGCCGTCCGCCTTGAGAGCGGTGGCGTGCTTCCACCCGTCGGGCAACCGCAGCCGGACGGTCACCGGCTGGTCGTCGGACGCCGGCCCCTCCGGGTAGACGAGGCACGTGTTCCAGTTGACGACGCCGAGGTCCGGTGTGCCGACGGTGTGGGTGCCGGCCCGATCCGGCCCGGCCGACTCGCAGATGGTGTCCAGCTTCACCCGGATCTTCTGCGTCCCGGCCGGGACCTTGACGACGAAGAGGTGCAGGTCCACTTCGTCGCGGGTCCACGGGACCGCGGTGCCGTCGTACGTCTCAATCCGGAGCCCAGCGATGTCCTCGACCCGGCCATGCGGCCCGTGCGAGCCGGGGAACCACTTCGGGTACACCAGTCGAAGTGGGCCGGGCTTGCAGGGGATGTCGAGGGTGGTGTGTACGAGCCGCCGCGGGAGTTCGCGGGCGTCCACTTCAATGGTTATGCCCGGCGCGTCGGCGGCCCGCGCCGCAGAGCAGGCCGCGAGGCACACGGCCACCGCGGCGACAACGGGACGAACTGATGACATGGGGTTGTGACCTGGCTGGGGTGAATTCGGTGTCTGCGTCTCGACGTGCCCTGGCCCCCGTGCGAGCCGGTCGAGGTGTTAACTTCGGGCAGTTGTACTGAAGCACCCGGCAGACTAACCGATCCGTTGCCGAGTTCAAGCGAATAGCTGCCCCACGAACGTGACGAGCCGCTCCGCGAGCCACTCCCGGAACTCCGCGGTGGTCGGCGGGCAGTGCTTGCACCCGGCGATCACCTCCGCGTCGGCGTGCGGTACGACCGCCTTGATCCGCCGCACCAGCGCGTTGCCGGGAAACGAGATGTCGTCGGACGCCCCCAGCACCAGCACTGGAATGGTCAGCTTCCGCAGTTCGTCGTCGGTGGCCAGCGGCGGGATGCGCAGGTCGAACGGCATGTCCCGCACGCCGTCACCCATGAACCCTGTCCAGTCAGCATCCCAGGTAGTGATCAGCGGGTCCAGGAGCCGCCGCAGGTTCCGTTCGGACCGCCACACCTTGTAGCGGAGCAGGGGCAGGGCCATCTTGGTGAGCCCCTTCCAGTGCGACCCGTTCGCGATCCCGGCCGGCACCAACAGGGCCAGTCGACTAACCCGCTCCGGGGCGGTCGTGGCGGTCAGCCGGCCGACGAACCCACCGAAGCTCACTCCGAACACGTCCACGCTGCCGAGCCCCAGTCCGTCGAGCACGTCGAGCAGCCACCGGGCGTACGAGTCGTCCGTCAGCGGCAACCGCACCTGCGGCCCGCGGACGGAGTGGCCGGGAAGGTCCGGGGCGATCAGCCGGAACCGGGAAGTGAGCGAGCCGAGTTCCGACAGCAGGTGTGCAGCCCCGGTCCGCATGGCGTGCAGGCAGACGAGCGGCGGGGCATCAGCCAAGCCGGCAATGAGAACGTGACTGGGGCCGTGGCGGGTCGGCACCTCGCGGCCCTCAACTGGACCCGGAATGCGGCCGCGGAACCGCTCGTACCACGCCTCCAGCCGCTCGCGTGCAGCCTCGTCTCGCCAAACCGTCTTGCCCATGATCCGGTTCCTTCGTGTGCCGGTCGATTTACGTTCTCGTCGGGGATTGTGTAGTAACGTGTTCGGCGGGCGACCGCCCACCGACAACCTGCACGACCGTCGCGACGCACGAGGCTCATCACCACGTAGAACTCGGTTCGGCTTGCGTCTAGGTGAGACCAACAAAGGTTTCAATCCGCTCCGTGGATCACCACCACGTAGAACGTCACCGGAGCACGTCCACGAGACACCAACAAAGGTTTCAATCCGCTCCGGGGTTCATCACCACGGAGAACTAGGGCCGCGGTCAAAAAGCTGAGGGACCACACATGGTTTCAATCCGCTCCGTGGTTCATCACCACGGGGAACTTGCACGTCGTCAAGCTCCGTGCCGTTCAGGTTCATTGTTTCAATCCGCTCCGTGGTTCATTACCACGGAGAACAATCCGCGAGCTGGCCGCGGCGCTGCCGGTGTTGTTGTTTCAATCCGCTCCGTGTTTCATCACCAGTTGTTTCAATCCGCTCCGTGGTTCATCACCACGGAGAACTTGGAGGCGAGGGTTAATATGATTCTGGAAATTGTTGTTTCAATCCGCTCCGTGGTTCATCACCACGGAGAACCCTTAGTAGCCGGGTCGCATGTACTGGCGATGCTGTTGTTTCAATCCGCTCCGTGGTTCATCACCACGGAGAACTCAAGGGTTCGAGGTGAAGAACATTCGCCTAACCGGTTTCAATCCGCTCCGTGGTTCATCACCACGGAGAACCCTTTTTCTCAGGCCACAGGACGATCACGAACACGTTTCAATCCGCTCCGTGGTTCATCACCACGGAGAACGCCATCTCACACCTTCCTTCGGCCGTTCTTCAAGGTTTCAATCCGCTCCGTGGTTCATCACCACGGAGAACCACCTGCTCCCCGAGAACACCCCACCGAACTGGTGGTTTCAATCCGCTCCGTGGTTCATCACCACGGAGAACAGGGTCAACCCGTCGGACGCGACAGACGTGTACCGTGTTTCAATCCGCTCCGTGGTTCATCACCACGGAGAACATGTTCTTCGGGTTCGTCTTCTACGTCATCCCGAAGTTTCAATCCGCTCCGTGGTTCATCACCACGGAGAACGAGAAGAAGAACGAAACGTCCGGGTGTAGTTCCCGGTTTCAATCCGCTCCGTGGTTCATCACCACGGAGAACCCCGACCCCTCCAGGACTTCCCCCGGACTGGTAGTTTCAATCCGCTCCGTGGTTCATCACCACGGAGAACCGCGCCCGCCGGCGATGAGACGGAAGACGGGCAGTGTTTCAATCCGCTCCGTGGTTCATCACCACGGAGAACGGGCTGGCGCGCTACGGACACCGGCGATCGCTGCTGTGTTTCAATCCGCTCCGTGGTTCATCACCACGGAGAACCGGGTAGGCGTGCATTACACCACCGTGTTTCGTTGGTTTCAATCCGCTCCGTGGTTCATCACCACGGAGAACTGGTGCCCCGGCAGCCGTGTCGGGTTGTGTGAATGGTTTCAATCCGCTCCGTGGTTCATCACCACGGAGAACAGGAACAAAATACACCAACTCCGGTTGACAGTAAGTTTCAATCCGCTCCGTGGTTCATCACCACGGAGAACGCTCGAAAAGTTCGGTGTCATCCTTGACGACATTCAGTTTCAATCCGCTCCGTGGTTCATCACCACGGAGAACGCCGACGAGGGCCGGCAACCCGTAAATCTGGAGGTTTCAATCCGCTCCGTGGTTCATCACCACGGAGAACGCCAAGAATATCGCGACGATCCGCCGCGGCATCGAGGAAGTTTCAATCCGCTCCGTGGTTCATCACCACGGAGAACAAGGCGATGAGTGAATGGAGCAGTTCGGGAGCGGAGTTTCAATCCGCTCCGTGGTTCATCACCACGGAGAACGTGAAGACGACGAACAGGACTGAAGCTCAGAAGGTGCTGTTTCAATCCGCTCCGTGGTTCATCACCACGGAGAACGTTGACCCGGGCAAACTCGCCCGCACGTTGGCAGGTTTCAATCCGCTCCGTGGTTCATCACCACGGAGAACGCTACGGCGGGCACGTTCTACGGAAAGTTTGTCGTTTCAATCCGCTCCGTGGTTCATCACCACGGAGAACGCGAATGGAACAGATGGAGGTAGAGGCCGCACTGAAGTTTCAATCCGCTCCGTGGTTCATCACCACGGAGAACCCGATCAACTTCGTTCGAGAAATTGGTTACGATGACGATGTTTCAATCCGCTCCGTGGTTCATCACCACGGAGAACGCTGCCGACCGACCGCGTGAGCGAGGACGCGAGGAAGTTTCAATCCGCTCCGTGGTTCATCACCACGGAGAACACGCTCGCCGTCCGTCATGACGAGCGTTCCGAAGTTGTTTCAATCCGCTCCGTGGTTCATCACCACGGAGAACAGGTTGTTGTTCCGGGTCGAGCTCGACCACGCGGGTTTCAATCCGCTCCGTGGTTCATCACCACGGAGAACCTTCGGGTCGAGCGGTGGGGCTATCCTCAACGACAACGTTTCAATCCGCTCCGTGGTTCATCACCACGGAGAACACCAGCTCCAACCGGCTCCGCTGATCCACCACTCGCGTTTCAATCCGCTCCGTGGTTCATCACCACGGAGAACCACGGCGTCGGGTATGCCCTCGGCGAGCGCTTTTGTGTTTCAATCCGCTCCGTGGTTCATCACCACGGAGAACACGTCGGGATTCAGACGTACATGCGGTGGGAGCGAGTTTCAATCCGCTCCGTGGTTCATCACCACGGAGAACAACTGGATTGCCAAGAAGTGTCACATCAGCGAAAGTTTCAATCCGCTCCGTGGTTCATCACCACGGAGAACCGACGGGACAACTGTCATCGGTGGAACTGTGGTAAGTGTTTCAATCCGCTCCGTGGTTCATCACCACGGAGAACAACCGCCGTCAGGTGCTTCACGCCAGCATCTTCGGTTTCAATCCGCTCCGTGGTTCATCACCACGGAGAACACTCACGCCGCTCAAGGTGCTCGCTGAGATGGACGTTTCAATCCGCTCCGTGGTTCATCACCACGGAGAACAGCACTCCTCGCAATCAGTAGGTCAGCCCAGACGTCGTTTCAATCCGCTCCGTGGTTCATCACCACGGAGAACGGGTCGCACGTCGTCAACATCTTCGCGGACAAGAAGTTTCAATCCGCTCCGTGGTTCATCACCACGGAGAACGGGCGGAAGTTGGTTCGGGTCACCGATGAACACGATGTTTCAATCCGCTCCGTGGTTCATCACCACGGAGAACCGTCCGGTTCCGTGGACCGGACGGGCTCCTCGGTGTTTCAATCCGCTCCGTGGTTCATCACCACGGAGAACGATCCGCAGCACGAGGCGGCGAACTTCGCGGAGGAGTTTCAATCCGCTCCGTGGTTCATCACCACGGAGAACTGTAAAGCAGATACTTCCCCGCTCCCGGCAAAGTAGTTTCAATCCGCTCCGTGGTTCATCACCACGGAGAACCCGACGTCCTCCGAAATCGGATCTGGCGATGAGACAGTGTTTCAATCCGCTCCGTGGTTCATCACCACGGAGAACATACGCGGTGCCTTGTCGCTGACAGTGCCGAGACACTAGTTTCAATCCGCTCCGTGGTTCATCACCACGGAGAACCCGGATGAACAAGCACAGTTACCGGATAGTGCGGAAGTTTCAATCCGCTCCGTGGTTCATCACCACGGAGAACCGAAGCCTGTAAACGGCTTCTGGCAATCCTTTCGGTTTCAATCCGCTCCGTGGTTCATCACCACGGAGAACCTCGACCATTCTTATCATCTTCGTGGTGCAAAATGGTTTCAATCCGCTCCGTGGTTCATCACCACGGAGAACGCCGAAGACTTACGCCGTCCACACGCTTGTTCTCATGTTTCAATCCGCTCCGTGGTTCATCACCACGGAGAACCGGGACCGGATAGCCGAGTTGAAGCGGCTCAACCTGTTTCAATCCGCTCCGTGGTTCATCACCACGGAGAACGACAGCACAGAAGTGCTTCGCATCACGCAGGATGTTTCAATCCGCTCCGTGGTTCATCACCACGGAGAACGCTTAGGGAGTGCCTTAATCGCCCGGTCGAGGAGGTTTCAATCCGCTCCGTGGTTCATCACCACGGAGAACCAGGCGGCGCGACGACATACGCTCGGGGTGGGTGGTTTCAATCCGCTCCGTGGTTCATCACCACGGAGAACTTGGAGAATATGGGTGATGGAGCGTCGGTCAAAAGGTTTCAATCCGCTCCGTGGTTCATCACCACGGAGAACTACGCGACCAGTTCCAACCCGAACCAAGCGGTGATGTTTCAATCCGCTCCGTGGTTCATCACCACGGAGAACCGGTTGGCGTGGAGTACGACGACGGGTGGAAGAAGGGTTTCAATCCGCTCCGTGGTTCATCACCACGGAGAACTCTGGCGGCGAATCCCGGAAGCGAAGTTCGGAGAAGTTTCAATCCGCTCCGTGGTTCATCACCACGGAGAACCTGGTATACGACAAGCAGGATTTAGATGCGGGCGAGTTTCAATCCGCTCCGTGGTTCATCACCACGGAGAACAAGTCGCGGCAGATCGTGGTGCCAGAGATCCAACTGTTTCAATCCGCTCCGTGGTTCATCACCACGGAGAACGGTGAAGACTTCTCAACCACATCACATGACTTGATAGTTTCAATCCGCTCCGTGGTTCATCACCACGGAGAACTATGACAACCTCTGCCCTGAACACTGGAGTCTTGTGTTTCAATCCGCTCCGTGGTTCATCACCACGGAGAACAATTTTCCGGATATGATGATTCGCCTTGTAAACTAGTTTCAATCCGCTCCGTGGTTCATCACCACGGAGAACTCGATCACCTTCGAGCCATCGACCGCATTGAAGAAGTTTCAATCCGCTCCGTGGTTCATCACCACGGAGAACAGACCGCCGGCCAGGACGTGACCGATTGTCAATTGTTTCAATCCGCTCCGTGGTTCATCACCACGGAGAACCGGATAGGTTTCTCGACAAGGACAGACACCCCGCGTGTTTCAATCCGCTCCGTGGTTCATCACCACGGAGAACTGAAGGCGGTGCGCTCTTCCTGTTGAGCTACGCGGTTTCAATCCGCTCCGTGGTTCATCACCACGGAGAACAGGACGCGCTAACCGGAACCAACGCCAACGGCGGGAGTTTCAATCCGCTCCGTGGTTCATCACCACGGAGAACGCTCGCCGCATCTCGGGCAGTTGATGGTGATGAACCGTTTCAATCCGCTCCGTGGTTCATCACCACGGAGAACCACGCTCAAGGAGTGGATAAAATCACGCAAGGCGAAGTTTCAATCCGCTCCGTGGTTCATCACCACGGAGAACGATTCCTTCCGTGTCGTCAGGTCGAGTCAACAAGTTTCAATCCGCTCCGTGGTTCATCACCACGGAGAACA
Organism: Planctomycetaceae bacterium; assembly: GCA_013823135.1. Classification (GTDB taxonomy): domain Bacteria; phylum Planctomycetota; class Planctomycetia; order Gemmatales; family Gemmataceae; genus Gemmata. The sequence goes on along the minus strand of PNLP01000089.1, from coordinate 11,923 downwards.
CGATTTCAGACCGATTACGCGCCGGTCGGGAACAGGTTTCAATCCGCTCCGTGGTTCATCACCACGGAGAACGGTATACGATGGGTTCGCGCTCCGGATCGTAAACGTTTCAATCCGCTCCGTGGTTCATCACCACGGAGAACATCGAGGACGCGTTCCCATGTCTCGCAAACTGAAAGTTTCAATCCGCTCCGTGGTTCATCACCACGGAGAACGAACACCGAAGTTACCCGAGCACTCGTGATGGGTGCGTTTCAATCCGCTCCGTGGTTCATCACCACGGAGAACAAATCGAGCGGCGGCAAGCGGCCGAAGAAGGGAGCGTTTCAATCCGCTCCGTGGTTCATCACCACGGAGAACAGCGGGAAGTGTTGAACTACAAGGCCGGGACGGAGTTTCAATCCGCTCCGTGGTTCATCACCACGGAGAACGAGTATCTGCGGATCATGGATACCGTGTGGCGGTTGTTTCAATCCGCTCCGTGGTTCATCACCACGGAGAACGCGATGCGTGGGAGATCGCAAAGACGAAGTTAGGCGCGTTTCAATCCGCTCCGTGGTTCATCACCACGGAGAACTCGGTTGCTCTCTCGCGTTCGTGTTCGTCATGGGGTGCGCGTTTCAATCCGCTCCGTGGTTCATCACCACGGAGAACCCCCACAGGCGAGCCGTAGGTAGTGCGGTCGTGGATGTTTCAATCCGCTCCGTGGTTCATCACCACGGAGAACGCGGCCACTTCCAACAGTTCTAAACCCATTTTACTGTTTCAATCCGCTCCGTGGTTCATCACCACGGAGAACATACACTTTCTGCGGAGCGTTGATTGTGGGTGGGTTTCAATCCGCTCCGTGGTTCATCACCACGGAGAACACCATGCCGCGGCTTCGATCGGCGGGTGTTCGACGTTTCAATCCGCTCCGTGGTTCATCACCACGGAGAACACGGCAGCAGACGGTATCCGGGTCGATTTCGACGGAGTTTCAATCCGCTCCGTGGTTCATCACCACGGAGAACTCGTAAATCGCAACCTTCTCGTTGTTCACGGCGTGAAGTTTCAATCCGCTCCGTGGTTCATCACCACGGAGAACGGTTGCCCCGTTGTAGGTCGCACCGAACCACAGACCGTTTCAATCCGCTCCGTGGTTCATCACCACGGAGAACAATCGTCGCCGCCGACATCGCCAAGCAACTGGCAAAGTTTCAATCCGCTCCGTGGTTCATCACCACGGAGAACTGCCAGAGATGTGCAACGTCCTCTGGGGCATCATTAAGTTTCAATCCGCTCCGTGGTTCATCACCACGGAGAACCGCTTCCCTGCGTGTGGCTTGTGGGCAAGCGTTTTCGGGGTGTGTTTCGCGAACCCCGCTGCCACACGGACAGAGCCGATTCCATGCTTGCCCTCGACATCGCTGTGACCCTTGATCAGGTCAGGACTTCCGACGAATCGCGAACCTCCCGGCCATTTTGGCACCACTCTGGGTTCGCGATGGCTTCCTTGTATCAGACAACCAGTGGTCCGTCCATGTCCCAAGGTTCCCCTGACCCATGGTGTTCGACCTCGACATCCGAATCCAGAAAGTAAAACCGCAGCGAGTCCCGGCTCGTGTCGATCTCAGCCAGGAGGCGTGTGCGCAATTGCACCCATTCGACGGTCCCGACCGAACACTCGAACACCGATTTCTGCACCCGTTGGCCAAAATCCTGGCATGCACGAGCGACTCGACGTAACCGGCGTGCCCCCTTGGGATCGGATGTACTCACGTCGTACAAGACTAAGACCTTCAAGTGGCCTCCCATCGAGGGGATAAGTTGTCAAAGATCGTATCCAACGGTCAGTCGCCGTCAGTTCTTGAGAATGCAGGGGACGTAACCCGGTAGATCCCCTCGCAGGTGCCGAGCCAGGATTCTGGCTTGGAGGAATGGGAGCCGACCCAACGGCACCTTCTGGTTCAAGTAGGGGTGCGTCACTTCTTCCCGCTTGCGTTGCTGATATGCCGAGAGCACGGTCTTCCGTGTCGCATCGTCCATCATGACGCCACCACCATCACGCACCTCGAAACCACCGGGCTTCACCTGCTGCCGATTCACCAACGCCAGGGCAAGCCGATCAGCGAGCAGTGGGCGAAACTCCTCCATCAGATCCAACGCCAAGCCAGGGCGGCCAGGTCGGTCCACGTGTAGAAACCCCACCGAGGGATCAAGGCCCGCAGCGGCACAAGCCGAGACGCAGTCGTGTGTCAGCAATCCGTAGAGGAACGACAGCAGCGAGTTCATGCGATCCAGTGGCGGGCGACGGGTCCGGCCTGCCGGAGTGAACTCAGCCCGGTTCGTGCGAAGCATCGCTCCGAACGCGGCGAAGTATTCGCGTGCAGCGTCTCCTTCCCGCCCTCGCACTGTGTTCGCATCGGTGTCCGTTTCGAGCGGAGGCAGGACGCTTGCCAGGTGAATTGTCGCGGCCGTCAACGCGGCTTGGTCGGTCGCGTCTGTGGTTTCTCGGGCCGACCGCAGCATCAAGTTGCGGCAGTTCTGAACCTTCCCTGCAACCACGCACCGCGACACCGTTGCCCGTGCAAGGTCGTCATCGGCCTTGCGAAACTGTTCTCTTCGGAGAAGCACGTTCCCGGAACTCGGTGCATCAACTCTTGCGAGCAGCCGACCAGATTCCGTCAGAAAGTTGACGGCCACGCCGTTCTCGGCACAAAGCCCCATCGCACTCGGTGTGACGTGAACGCCGCCAAACACAGCCACGGATTCGAGTTGATGGACGGGAACCGTGATCCGCACCACCTTCTCGACGATGACCTGAAGCGTGAGGTGGTCGCGGCGGACAGTGGCTGCACGAGTGACGACGTACAGGGTGTTGAGTTGCACCTCCATCGGTCACTCCGCTTTGAAGAGGTTGGTAGCAGACTTGCGATACGCGGCCTGGGAAGTCAGTAACTCGGGCATGCACAAGCGATGGAGGGAACACTGCTTGCACTTGGGGTGAAGTACGGGCGGTGGTGCCGTGCGAGTTGCGAGCAGGGCGTGCAGTCGGTTAGCCGTGTCTTCGGTTTTCTTGCGTAACGCGGGCGTGAAACTCACATCGCGGCGGTGCTTCGACTTGACGTGAAAGATCGCACCAGCAGGGACAACTACACCGAGCATCTCTTCCAGGCAGATTGCCTGAGCGCAAAGTTGAACTTCGTCGTTGTCCCACTTCCTCTTTTTGCCGCGTTTGTATTCGACGGGAAACGGAACGTCCGGACCGTTGATATCCGGCTGAAACTCAACCAGATCAGAAACACCGACGATCCGGAGGCGATGCGACACAAGCGGCAGGGCACGGGCGATGCGTTTGCCACTCACCTCGGCGTCGCGTGAAGCGTGAACGCGGCGATGGTCAAGCGTGCCGGATGTGGTGTGGACGTTCTCGACCCACACGCCCTCGACGCGGTGCATGAAGCAGCGTCGTGTGCAGAAGAGGAGATCGTTGAGAGCCGATAGTGGCGGGTAGTCGTCACCATCGGCAGTCGGCACAACCGGAAGCGGGGTCATGGCGTCAGCCTACCATCCGGTGCAGGGTCACTCCCGCGGGCATCGCCGTCGTGTCCACTTCAACCTTGTAATCCCCGAATTTGCGGGGTGCCTTGTCGCCTCCGAGTTCGGGAACGTGGATTCGAGCGAACAACTCGTGCGACGGAGCGTTCCCCAAGGGCGATGCGTGCTCAAAGACGTACAACCCACGCGTGGCCATTAAACCCCGTGACGCCGAGCGGTCGATCTCCCACATCTGCCCTTTGAGCGAGGCCCAAAAGAGTTGAAGATCGGCCTCGGTGAAACCCGTATCTCTCGCGAGGTATGGGTTCACGAAGCCGTGACACTGGTACAGGGCGTAGGGGACCGTGTTCTTCCGCCCCATCGTGCCGGTGATGCTGCCGTCCTTCTCGGACTGCTTCTTCGCCTCGTCCTCTGTCGTCACCGACTTGCGAGTGATCGAAAATTCCAGCGGCACGATGGGATCGACCGATCGTGCGAACGTGATTTGCACCGGCCCGCGAACTTGCCCGCAGTTGACGCCGGTTGTCATTACGGCTCCGAACGCCCGGATGTCGTAGAAGTTCGCACACATCCACAGGCGTGCCTTGGCTGTGTTCTCGGCTTTCTTTTTCGCGTCTTTCTCGTCCTTGACGCCAGCGGCGTCGTAGGCTCGTTGGTGTTGGAGATTCAGCACCCGCCGTTCGTACACGGCGTCCTGGGTTTGGAAGTACATTTCATTGCCCGGCTTGCCCTCACCAATGACGGCAACGGCATTGCGGATCTTCCGCTTCAGGCAACCGTCAGTGACAAGACCCTGCATGGATTGGGGGTCGATCCTCGGCATATTCCCGGCATCGGGATCGCCGTTCGGGTTGCCGTCTTGAACGTCGAACAGGAACACGAAGTCGTACCGCTTGTTTGTCGGGGTGTTGTCGGGCACGGGAATCTCCTTCTGGTATAGGTGGGGTGTGAACATTGTTACTCGGTCGCTTTGGCAGTATGCCCTGCCTTCTTGGCCTTCTCTGCTTTGGCGTCTGCTATCTGCTCGAAGCGTTTGGCTTTCTCGTGGTAATAGCCCAGTGCAAACCGTCCTTGATCCTGGAGGGAGAACTGCGTTGGCGGCGGGGTTGCAGTGAGCAACTGGCGAACTTCTGTCAATCTCTGATCAAGCACCAGGGCCGTGCCGGGTTTCTCCCCGCGAATCTTCCGGAGGTGGTTCTGAGCGTTCGCCATCAACCGACCAAACACCATCGCTGGGGCGGCGCTGAACGTGCCGTAGAACTTGTCCACGACGTTCGCGTTCACGTCGCCGAGTGCGGCGTACTGGATCTGGGCAAACACTTCCAACATTCGGCCGTAGACGTACGCCGGATGGCGTTCGTCGGGATTGAGCGTCTCGGACACGGGTATCCCCTTGCGTTTGAGAGTGAGCTTGATAAGAGCCAGCCGAGAGGCACGGAGACCTTCGCTCCCCTCCGCTCGGAGCCGACCGAGGCAGGCTGCCAACACGGAATCCGGAAGCGGACCACCAGTGAGTGCCGCCTGGATCAGCCGGGTGTGCGTATCGGGTGCAACGCGATCAGACTCCAAGGCAGTCGCGTTTGCCAAGATCCAGAGGGGGAATCGGTCGTTCGGCTTCCCCTGGAATTCCTTCGACGTGTCTGCGATTCGTAAATCGTCGAACCAGTTTCTCGCTGCTTCTTTCACCCGCCCGAGTGGCCGCTCAAGGTAATCGCGAACGACCGCCCGAGCGGCGTTCCCAGACAATGCCAGCACATAGAAGTCGTTGGTATTCGGATCGAGGTTCGACTTCGTTCCGGTCCCCACCGACTCGAACTCCGCTTTCAGCGAGTCCGTGTCAGCGGACTCAAACATCGCCGTCATCCAATCGGTATTCGCGGGCTCCCGTGTCCAGAATAGGAAGAGCGTTCCACCAACGCGGAGTTTCGTGACCTTGTTGCCAGCCACGGTGCCGTTGATGAGAGCCGCAAGAGCACGGCAGTAGGCATCTGTCGCACGATACCCGATTCCAGCGTTCGCGGCCTTGTCGAGTCCGTAGTGCTGGAAGGCATCTTTGTCGAAGCTAACCAGACTGACTCCGGTTGGGAGACCGCCAGGCACACCTTGCAGCTTGATGGGATGACTGGTAGGAAGGGGGCCGATCGTCCCCGTCACCTGGCACAAGCCGATCGGCCCCGCATCCTGCTTCCCGGTGGCGACCCCGGCCAGTAGGGCGGCAAACCAATCCCGCACCGCCTTCCGCTTGGTCGCATCGAGAATGGTAGTTCCGCTATCCGGATACCATGCGAACGTGCAGCGGTCCCCGGCATCCGGTTCCTTGACCGCGACTTCGGCCCTCACTCTCTCAGCAAGGGTGACATCTTCCGTCAACTGCTTGCCGAAGGTTGCCACTGCTTTCAATGCGGGGTCGTTCGTCTCGGTCGCGGCATGCCGGATCTGCTCCCAGAATGTGACGAAGTTTCGTTTTCGCTTCTCGATCTCGTTCTGCTTCTTGGTTTGATCAGTCTCCTTTTCGAGATCGTGGGTCGTGAGCAGTACACGTGGGAGCGTGTCGGCAAAGTAGCGGGTAAACCCTGGACTTGCGGTGTTGCCGTGAGCACGCGGGACAGAAATCAGGTTCCCTTTATCGAGTTCCTCCTTGGGTGGTGCCCCCTTTTTCTTGGAAGGCGTGACAGTCTTGCCCCGGCGTTCCTCAACGCCGATATAGCCCCCATCTTTGTCGATCATCACCACGTAAGGGATTGGGCTGTTCTCGAATGCCGGGTCGTCAAGGATCGTTTCACCGGCCCGTGTCGCCAGTTCGTAAAGGCGTGTCAGAATCACGAGGCACCTCCTTCGGAATCCCAGCCGATGACACGCACAGGCGGTTCGCCATTCGGTCCTGCGTGTTCGGTGTCGCAGTGGAGGACACCGTTAATCACCTTGGCAGCGAAGAATCCGGGCCGGTTCTGGCCATCGGCACCGAACCGGATGTCGTAGAGCATCAGACCGAGATCGAGGCTCCAGGAAACAAGTGGTTCGTCCGCATCGGAGGGCGGTGCGAACTGGCATGCGAACTCGCGACACCCGAGATACGGGCGGTGGAAGCACTGACCCTTCTCGACTCGGCGGTTGAACATGGCGACGTACTTCGCCACGGTGTCCGGGCCGCGGTCCTCGTCATCCTCCGGGCGGCCCCGAGGCTTGTTGGCCTTCGCCGTGAGCTTCGGGGTCGCGTCGATTCGGTAGGCAACGTGGTGGAGGACCAGGCTGTTCCGCTGCGTGCGGTTCTGCCCCTGTGCCCCTTCCCGGCCCGCCGAGTCCACGAGATACGGCTCGAAGGTTGTGTGGTCCTTCATCCATCCCTCGACGGTCCGTGGTGCGATCGTCCCCTGGATCTCGTTCCTGCGAACCTGGAGGAAGCGAAACGGTTCCTGTCGGGTGAATTCCGGGAAGCCGGGAGGGAACTGCGGCTTCAGCACGGTGATGCGGCGGATGTGCCACACCATCTGTGGCTTGAACAGGATCGCGTCGAGTACACCGCGTGCCGCTGATGGCGTCATCAGGGGGTAAGTGAGTCGCTCCACGGACAGATCCGGGCGTGTGAACAGGGCGTGCTCGCCCCACACCTTGACTGACACGGTTGCAGCCATCCGTCAACTCTCCTGTGGAATGCGAGCAGATTGAAACACAGATGTTCCTTGTCAATTCTTGGTCACTGTCAGTTGCTGTTTGCCTTCAACAGGCCAATTTTCATCCGATAAGCACATCCTGAGATGCGACAGTGATCAAACCCGTGTGTGGGCTATATTCCCCGAACCAACCGAGAAGATTCAGGTCGGGATCGAGGTCGCAAATTAACCCTTGGGCTCGTAGTTTCTCAATTTCCCAATGCCGGACGTTTACCTGAAAACGGGCGAGTGCCCGAAACGCCGCTCGGCGCGGTTTCGTGATGTCCCGCACCCGATCGACCAAGTCCCGAATCTCGACTTCGTGTTCTTTCCAGGTCGTCACCACAACAGGTTGTCCGGCGTCGTCGATGAGTTCGTAAGCCTTGGCTGCGGACTCGAACAGGAACCCACGTCGTTTCGGAATCACATCCTGTTCATCGAGGTTGCCCGAGTTGTAGAGTCGTTCGTAATACTCCTGGATGTCGCCGGGCACGTCGATTTGCGGTGGCTGATTCAGACGGAGTGCCTGCTCGACTTTGTCCCAGCCTGCCGCATACCACCCAGGCGGCATCTTCATTTCTTCGCTGCGAAACACGATGACCCGTCCACCAGCGTTCGGTAGCTCGCCCTCCCGGTTGCAGCGACCAGCCGCCTGGATGATCCCTTCGAGCGGCCCAAGTTCTCGCAGAACCATGGGGAAGCTGATATCGACTCCTGCCTCGATCAGTTGTGTACTCACGAGATACGTTGGCTTATTGGCTTTCAGACGACGCCGAACCTCGGCCAGCTTTTCGAGTCGGTGCGTCGGACACATTGCCGTCGAAAGGTGGAAGACGCCGTTCAGACCCCGAGCCTTGAGTTCATCGAACACGGCGCTCGCCGCTTTCTTCGTGTTCACCACACACAACGAGGACTGCTCCTTCGCCATTCGATCAGCAACTTCTGACCATGACCACCGGATGTCATTCCCGTCTGGCCACTCAAGTTCGACACGTTTCAGTGATTTGAACAAATTGAGATCCGATGGAATGATCTCGGTGGTGACGAGCCGATCATCTTTCAAGGTTGCGTGGTCGAACGCCGGTTGCGTGGCTGTGCAAAGTACGATCGTGCTGCCCATCATCTCGGCCACCTGCTTCAACATGCCGCACGTCGGCGCAACCAACCCCGGTGGCAACGCCTGGCACTCATCGAGCAGGATCACGCTCTTGGCGATGTTGTGGAGTTTGCGGCAGCGACCCGGCTTGTTCGAGAACAGGCTCTCGAAGAACTGGACGTTGGTCGTCACCACCAGAGGAGCGTCCCAGTTCTCGGCACGTCGTGCCGCTGCTTCGCGAGCTTTCTCGTCTGTGTCGTCACTGGTAGGTTCCGCGAGACTGTGGTGTTCAAAGACATCGGGATCGTCTTGGTTCACCCCCAACGCCTTGCGAATCACGTCCGCGTTTTGCTCGATGATACTCAGGTAAGGTGCGACGTAGATCACGCGGCGTAGTCCGTACTTTTCCGCATGCTTCAGTGCGAACGCCATACCCGAGAGCGTTTTCCCGCCGCCCGTGGGAACGGTGAGCGTAAACACACCTGGTTTCTTCTCTGCCGCCGCCAGACAAGCATTAAGAACTTGCTCGCGGATATGGGCTACGTTGGTTGCCCCGACCTGCTTCGCCCGTTCATCAATGAAATTGAGGAGGTGTGTAAGCCGAACTGTCGGGTTGAGTTCCGGGGTTTTCGGCTCGTCCGGTCGCCGGTGAGCCCGGCGCTCGAACTCGCCGGTCGCGGTCCAGTCGGCATCAACGAGACAACTGAAGAGGAGTCGGGTAAAGAGTTCGGCACCAAGGTTGTCTTTCGAGTCGAAAGCGGGCGGAGTGAGCGAGACGCCCGCCAACTCGGGGCAGTCGGCCACCGCAGCATCCCAGACCTGTTCTGCGACCGCTTTGCCACTCGGTCCCAACACTGATTGTTTCAGGTCGTTGAGATCCGGAATACCGCCGTGGTGACCAGCGATTGCAAACGCGACAGGAGCGTGCCGGGCAAGGAACGCTCTCGCTGCTCCCGCTTGCTTGTGGTGGGTGAGCGGGTTGCCTTTCGCCAGACCACCACGAATGTACTGCTGGAATTCGGCTCGGTATTTACCCAGATCGTGGAGCAATCCTGCTGCTTCAGCCGCTTGAACGAGTGGAGCCGATTCCGTCGAGAGTGTTCCGGCGAATCCTTTGGCGTGTTCCGCAACTTCCCGCAAGTGACACGCAAGCAACTCCCATTTTGTTTGTGGGTGTGGAGGAGGAAGAGAGTGGGCGAAATATTGGTTCATCACGAGCCGCTATTGGATGATTTGGTGAGTATTGTGTTCTGACCTACTTCATGACGCAATGACGGTTGCGATTTTTCGGGTCAGATTCTTTAGGCCAGTGCATCTGGTTGGGCATCAGGTCAGCATCTCAGCACGTTCACTTCAAATCCAGGCCGCGGGGCCAGACAACAGCGACACGTGAGACCCGCCTCGCTGGGCAGGAACAGGCTAAAGAACACTCAAACGCGAGTCATGATAATAGGGACGCCACTTATCACTGGCCTCACCCACGTGCGGCCTCGAATGTGCCTTCATCGGGTGCGTTCGGGGCCGTTTTCCTTTCTGGTACGTCGTGTCCGTCGGCCGACGACCATCACAATCACCGTTCCTTGCAACCAGGAGACCAACCCGATGAAGCCGTACCGCCCGCCGTCCGAGCCGCACCCGGTCCGCGAGAAGTTCGCTCAAGCTCGGAAAGAGTTGTCGTCGTCACTTATCGAGCGTGACGAGGAGGTAGACCTCGTCCTCACCGCACTCCTCGCCAACGAGCACGTGCTGCTCGTCGGCCCGCCGGGGTGCGGCAAGTCGTTGTTGCTCGACTCCGTGCTGTCGTGGACCGGCGGCACGAAGTTCGCGATCCTCCTCACGAAATTCAGTGTTCCCGAAGAACTGGTGGGGCCGGTGAGCCTCACCGGGTTGAAGGAAGACAGATACGTCCGCGTCACCGCTGGAAAGTTGCCTGAAGCTGACTTCGCGTTCATTGATGAATGTTTCAAAGGGTCATCGGCGATTCTGAATGTGATGCTGAAGATCCTGAACGAGAGGACGTTTGACGTCGGTGACGGGATCGTGCGGAAAGTGCCTCTCAAGCTCTGTCTCGGTGCATCGAATGAGTGGCCATCGCCCGAAACTGGAAAGGAGTTGTCAGCACTCTTCGACAGGTTCCTGCTGCGTCGGGCGGTGTCACCGATCCGTTCGCAACCAGGCCGACAGCGGTTGCTGTGGACTCGCGACCACACGCCGAAACTCTCGACGACGATCAGCCCCATCGAAGTAGAAGACGCACGCCGAGCAGCCGCGACCTTAACCTGGTCGAAGGAGGCGAAAGAATCGCTCGAAGTCATCCTGAAGGAACTCTCTCGTGAAGGCGTTCAGCCTGGAGACCGCCGGCAGTTCAAGAGCGTCACCGCAGTGCAGGCGTTCGCGTTCTTGAACGGTGCCGACGAGGTTCTGCCAGAGCATCTGGAAGTAGCCCAGCATTGTTTGTGGGATGATCCCCAAGAGCAGCCTCAGAAAGTTTCCCAAGTGATCGCGAAGATCGCCAACCCCACCGGCATGCGAGTGACCCAACTCTTGCTCGAAGTCGAAAGTGTGCTTGGCGCGACCGATGTGCGTAATCTCGCCGAGGCTGCGAAAGCTGCCGCGAAACTCGGCGAGATCGACCGCCAACTGTCTTCGATGCCCGGCAACGGTCGGTTGGAGAAGGCTCGCGTGTACCTGAAAGATCAACTCAAGAAGCTCAAGCTCGCCAGCATCGAAGCAATCTGACCCATTTCGCCGACGTTCCACGTCTGCGGTGTTTTCGCTCAGCGTTTGTATGCTCTCGCACCGTGCGAGGGCGGTTGTGTTTCCACACGACTGCCCCGCGCAGGGGCGGTCTCTTCGGAGGTCACCCCTTGAACGCTTCTCAAGTGTCTGATCCGTCCACGGAAATCGAACACATGCAGACCGCCTTCGTGGATGCGCTGATGCGCATTCTGCGAATCGCTCGATTCCGGTTTCGCCACTTGCGGTGTTCCGACAGTCGCGAAGACGCGATCTGCGAGACCGTGGCACTGTGCTGGGTCTGGTACATCAGCCTGGTTCGGAAGGGTCGCAATCCAGCGGAGTTTATCGGGGCTCTGGCCCGGTACGGGGTCAGGGCCGTGAGCAGTGGGCGACGGGCCTGCGGGCAAGAACGAGCCAACGATGTTCTGTCTCGTCGCTGTCAGCAGCGTCGGCAACTGTGCGTCTCCAGTCTGCCGAAGGTGTCCATTACGCACGAGAACGTGTTCGAGGACGCCCTGTGCGACAACACGCAGACGCCGGTGCCCGATCAGGTTCAGTTCCGGTGCGACTTCCCGGCCTGGGAACAGCGACTTCCACTCGTGAAGCAGCGGTTGGTGAAGAGACTGGCACTCGGCCACCGCACGAAAGACCTCGCGGGCGAGTTCAGGTTAAGCGAAGCCCGCATCTCGCAACTCAGAAGAGAGTTCTCGGCCGACTACACGGCTTTCTGTGGTGACTCGGCCAGCGGGTGAGGGACGATGACATGCCGCTGTTCTCATCGTGCTGTGATTCAACCGCACCATTCCCGCAAGGAGACTCATGGACTCGAATGACTTGTTGAAGATGCTTGATCTGAATGGGAAGCCGCCTCGCCCGCCGGACAAACCATTACTATTAC
>PNLP01000088.1 GCA_013823135.1 Planctomycetaceae bacterium | reverse complement strand
ACAGCGGGCATCGCCCGGCGCACCACCGACCGTTCCGCACCACACCGGCATGCGGGAGAACTGCACGAGTTGTCACGGACTCGTGACCCGCCCCGGTACCCGTACCACGCACCCCTGGCTGACGAGCTGCACCCAGTGTCACGCCCCATCGGCTGCACTGGATCAGGTGGATTTCCTGGGAGAGCGACGATGAATGAACCGACATTCGCGGATGGACCGCCGATGCCGCTGATGGTCGAGGGACTGATCGACGCAACGATGCTGCGGCAACTCTTCTCCGATCTGGCCAGTGCCGCCACCGTGACCGACGTGCGGGAGAAGGGAGGCCCTCGCGGTTATGCTTTGCCAACCGAGTTGACGCCGGATCTCGCCCGGGACCGCTTGTTGAGTGGGCTCACTCGCGCAGTACAGGTTCGTTACCGCTTCGACAGCCACGAGTGGACCGACACGATTGTGAGGATGCCGACAGGCTACCGTGTCGTCCGCTGCCGACACGATTCTTGACGGCACACGTTCTCAAATCACGCGAGCAAGTGCCTGACCACCCGATGCGGTATCCCCGCCCCAAAGCGAACAGAATGCGTCCAGATCCGGTCGCACGCCGTTCTCTGCCACTGCTCGGTGAGGCGCCCGCCCTCGCGTCTGCCAAGGCGAAGAACATCGACATCACGTCTCATCGTCCATGCCGCCAAACAAAGAACCCCACATCGCCTGCCAACTCGAGAGATCAGAGGCAAGCGGATTGGGGTCGCGGCAGGCATCGGTTTCACTTCTTCACGGGTGGGAATACCTCGTGCTTGAGGTGGGCCGGTAGCTTGTACCAGACCTCCAGGAACGACACGAGGTCCAGAATCTCCTCCCGGTTCAGTACGTTCAGCGAGCCTTCGGGCATCGGCGATGTTCGGGAAGGAACCGTTTCGTCCACGTTCTTCACGGCCACGCGAGTCGCGGTGGTCGGGTGACCATCCGGATCGACGAGGCAACCATCTTGACGACTGCCATGCCTCCAGAACCGCCATAGCTGCTTTCAGCATGGGACGGTCGATCGTGCTATGCCCCTATCCCTTTCCCCCATCAACACCGAAAGCCAGGTGCGTAAATCTCGATGAACCGGGCTGGGTTGCAGACATCCCGAGCGGTCAACTCTGCCTGGGCCTTCGCGATCAGCATCTGACCGGCTTCACCGCCGAGTAGTTGCCCCCGGCGGTACATCAGCGAGGCCACGTGCAGCAGGTATCCTCCGTGAGCGAATCCCCGTTCCGATTCCTCGAGATGAGCCACGGCCGCGCGGTTGTCCCGTTCGAGGTGCGAAACAGCCGCGAGGATCGACCGTGCGAGCGCAGGGGCAGTTACCGGAACCCGATTTCGCTCCAACTGCCGGGCAATCCGCGTGGCCACACGCAGCAATCGCCGCTGCTCCGACGGATCGGATTCAAGTTGAGCAGCGCTGGCGAGCGCACATCGGGCACGAGTCCAGAAAGCGTAGCTGCGGGTGATGGCGAGCATCACATTGCGGGCTCCGGCGACTCGGTCCCATTTCTCTTGACACAGTTCCCACGCTTCACGTCCTCGCACTTCGTAAAGTAGAACATCCGTTTCTCCAATCCACGCCCACAGGTGTTGTTGATACACCCCACTGTGGGTCCAAAGCCCGATTGCCTCTCGAATCCGTTTGCGGGCGTCCTCGGGGCGATTGGCGATGAGCAGAAGTTGATGGACACGGGCCATCAGGGGGAAGGTCACTTGCCCATGCAAGTTCCCGGTCTCTACAAACCAGGGGTAATGCTCCTCGAACACTGTTCGGTAGCGGCCGATTTCACCAAGGCACAGAAGCGAAACCCCTTCGAACATCCTGAGGGCGCTCCGCTGATAAATCACGCTTGGGCTGGTGCTGGACTTGCTCGCGTCGATCGCCTGGGGCACCGCAGCCAGTGAACGCCTTGGATCGCCCAGAACATGGTAGCCGATGGCGCGATACAGATGAAGCACCGCGATGGCCTGGACCCGATCGGAGGGGTTGGCGATCCGTTCAGCGATCTCCAGCCCGACTTTGTGCAACTGCTCGATCCGGTCGCCCGAGAGTCGGCCGAACACCGTCGGAGCCAGGGAGTCCCGGGCGATCCCATGGGCGATCCCATGGGCGATCCCCTGAGCCTCCCCAGCGCGGAGGCTCAGGAGCAATCCAAACGAATGGAACCAGCTTCCCAGGAGCACATCTGAAAGCAGCATCACGCTGGAGGCCCAGCGGCAAATCTCGATCTGCAAGAGTGTCCTGGGGGAGATCGAACCGACAGGTCGCTCCCGGAACCGAAACCCACGCCACCAGAGTCGCAACCGCATCCAGATGAGTGATCGATACCTGGCACGTTCGGTCGAGGGCAAAGCGATCCCCGCACCAACCATCACGGTCCGCAACACGATCATTCCTTCGTCGATCCGACCACAGCGGACCAACTGCTCCGCGGCGCGCTGGAGGCAGAACAGACGCTCCGTGCCCGAGGAGTGTTCGGCGGCCTCGGTGAACGCCGTTGCCGCTCTCTGGCCCAGGCCGGCGTTGGCCAGTGCCGTGGCCTGTCCTAGCAGCCAACTCTTGCGGCGTGGGTCTGTTGCGGCGCAGGCTGCGAGTGCGAGCCGATAGTGTTCAGCCGCACGGTGGAATGCCAGGGCCTTCGTGGATTGTTCGCCGGCGATCGCGTAGTAGTGGCTGGCCTGCTCGGTGTCGCCGGACTGGGCAAAGTGATACGCGAGCGATTCCGGTTCACTGTCGTCGGCCGCTTTCCGGACAATCGCAATTCGGCGATGGTGGCGGACGCGAATGTCCGTCGCGAGATCGGTCGCGACGGTTTCGCGTATCCGGTCATGATTGGTCTCGACGAGCCTGGTTTCCCCGCTCCCCACGGTGTGGACGAACTTCCCGGTCACTAAAGTGTCGAGAGCTACGGCCTGTCGCTCCGAGGGGAGATCCGCGGCCCGGAAGGCACACTCGACATTCAATGGGCCCGCCGACACGGCCACGACTTCGAGCAGTCTTCGTGCCTCTGGATCCAGCCTGCCCACACGAGAACGAACCACCGTGTCGATCGTCGGTGGATCCAAGGATTCCCCCGATCGGAAGGACTCCACCAGTTCGTGAACGAGGAACGGGTTTCCTCCCGATTCCCGAGCAATCACATCGACCAGCAGTTCCGCTGAACCCACCGGTGGGCCGAGGAGAGCGGTCGCCAGGTTCCGAGTCTCATCTATCGTGAGCGGATCAACCGCGATGGCGTGTCGTTCAACCTCGAGTTGCTTCAGCGAAGGGACGAATGGGCTGCTCGTGGCCTCACTCCGGCGATAGCTCGCGAGAAATAGCAGCGGCGGTGCGTCGGGCATGCGAACCAGTTCGGTGAGCAGCACCGCACTCTCGCGGTCGCCCCACTGGACATCATCGGCAAACAGAATCAGCGGTGTTCGGCGACCGATGCGGCCGAGCAACTCACGCAACGCCTGGAAGGCTCGCCGCCGGACTTCGTGGGGATCCTCCACGTTCACCGGTGGTGCCTCGGCCACTGCCTCCAGTCGGCTGAGTATTGGGAACAGTCGGGCCAACTCCGCGAGATAGTTCGGGAGCACGGCCTCGACCTGTTCATGAGAACGGGCGCGGAGATTTCGGCAAAGGGCGTCAATCAATCCGTCGAATGCCTTGTATGGGACGGAACTCTGCTCGTAGCAACGGCCAGTGAGGACAACCACTTCACCACTGTCTTGCATCTCGCGCAGGAATCGTTCAACGAGGGCCGACTTCCCCGCACCGGATGACCCGTGGATCTCGACAATAACCGGTGCACGGTTTCGCTTGACCATTGCCGCCGCATCCCGAAGTTCCCGGAGTTGTCGGTCCCGACCAAGCAGCAACCGGCGACCATCGTTTGGTGGTCGAATTCTCGGGGGTTCAACCGCCTTACCGAACCGGCGAAGAATCTCCGCACCACTCGGGCGAGCCACCGAGTTGGGTTGGAGCAACTCCAGACACAACACCTCGAGATCGCTCGGGACACCGACCACGAATTCGGAGGGCTGTCTTGGTGCGATTTGCTTGCCGTTGATGATCTCGGCGATCGTTCCTTGAAACGGCAGAGATCCCGTCAGGGCTTCGTAGAGCAGGACACCGAAACTATACCAGTCGCTTGCAGGGGCAAGGTGACCGCCACCGCATTGTTCTGGCGACATGTACGCCATCGTCCCCACAATCGCGGACTGCTTGTATCCCTGCATTCGATCCATCTCCGCGACCAATCCGAAGTCGAGCAATTTCACCTGCCCGGTGCCCGTGACAAGGACGTTGCTCGATTTGATGTCGCGGTGCAGTTTGTTCGCACCGTGGAGTGCGTGAATCCCCAGGGCGAGTTGAGAGAACGCACTGCGGAATCGCACGCTGTTGGATGTCCCAAGAGGGTCGTGGAGATCGGTCGTGTCGCTGGATGCTGTCGCCGAGTACGAACGGATGTGATTCAGGAAATCCCTTCCCTCGACGTACTCCATTACGCAGCACCAGTTTGTCCCATCCGACCATTCCTCGAAGATGGCGGCGAGATTCTCGTGACGCAGGCCGACGAGTGCCTTGAACTCACGCCGAAGGAAGGTCAACCGGTTGGGTTCGAGTCGCGTGAGGGTCTTGATCGCGACGGCTCGGCCCTTCGCATCATGGGCCAGGTACACGATACCCATGTTGCCGCCGCCCAGTTCCCGCACCAGTTCATATCCAGGCGGGAGGAGCGGATGAACCGATGCTGGAGGAATCGTGCGGATTCCCGCATTCCGCCGCACGTCGATGGCACGGAGTCTCTCCAGACAACGCTGCACTTCTTGCAGCAGGGGTTGGTCGCCTCCACACATCGCTGCCAGATCCGGTTCCCGGCCGCGAGCGAGTTCTTCCTCCGCCTGTGCGAGAAGATCGCTAATTCGAGTTTCATTGGTCATGGGTGAACACCCCGGCACCACGGGACGCGAATGCCGCGGCTTGGACCCGACACACAATTCGAGATCGCGAGAAATCAGCTCGGCGGAACAGCCTGATCGATCGACCTGGTCATGAGCGTATGAAGCTTGAACCGGGCCTGTTGCCAGCGTCTCTGGACGGTGCGGATGTCCACGCCGAGCAACTCGGCCACCTCCGCCTGGGGAAGTTCCTGGTAGTGGAGCAAGCCGATGATTTCGCGCTCCTCGTCAGGCAGTTTCGCAACCTGTTCGTGAAACTCACACCACTCGGCGAGCTCGACCGGACCCGCTTGAGCGGCCGATGCGTCGAACCCACTCCCGGGATCGGACGCGTGATTTGCTCCCAACCCGCAGGGGCCGTAGTAGTGCCGTGCCAGGTCGAGCAACTCACGCCGAATCTGCTCCGCTGCCAGCGCGAAGAACTGGCGAGGGTTAGTCGGTGTCACTGCCGTGAGAGCACGTTGAAGTCGGATGATGGCATTTTGGAGGATATCGCCAGTTCCTTCCCAGCGACGCACCGATGGGAATCCATGGAGCAGGCTTCGGGCCAGACGCTCCAGGTTGTCGCCCACTCGCCGGAAGAGTTCGTTGCGTGCTGCCGGGTCTTGTCTGGCGAGGAGGTCGTGCAATTCGGTGGTCTGGATGTCTTCAGGCATGGGCGATCCCGCAAAAATTCCAGATTTCGCGTCGGGCTTGTGGGCTGCCCCACGCTTAGCAAGCAACGACCGGGATTGTACCACCTCCGGTTCACCTCAGACACCGAGAACATCAATGAGCCGCTCCCCATCGAATTTGTCCAAGGTCATTCACGCGTTCGCCGCCCTGGCAGCCGTTGTGGTGGTCGCGGCCATCGGCCTGGGGATCGTGTTGCTCGTGGTGTTGAGGCAGGGTCGCGGCTTTGGTTCGTAACGCCAACCAAACGATCGAACGCTTTCCCAATATGTTCGGAGCTACCCGAGTTGCTGAACGCACCCAATTCCCCCGAAGGAGGCCTAGCGATGATGACGCGACGCGACGTTCTGAAACAGGCGGCACGGGCCGGGGCGCTCGGGATTGTGCCCGCCGGTCCCTTACTCGGCAAGCCGCCCGACTCAGCCGGGGTTGAGGTCAACGACGTGCAGTCGCAATTAAATCGCACGGTCGTGAAGGGAATCGTGAAACCAACCTCACTCGAAGCAGTCCAGGCCGCACTGGCGAACGCGAAGCGCAACGGCAGGCCCGTCGCCGTCTCCGGCGGCCGGCACTCGATGGGCGGGCAGCAGTTCGCCGCCGACGCGGTCCTGATCGACACCCGCGAGTTCAATCGCGTGGTGAAATTCGACCGTGCCAAAGGTCACATCGAGGTCGAGGGCGGGATCCAGTGGCCGGCGCTCATCGCCTACCTGGAGAAGGAGCAGAAGGACGACCGCGAGCCGTGGGCGATCCGCGAAAAGCAGACCGGGGTCGATACCGTCACGATCGCCGGCTCGCTCGCGTCGAATATCCACGGCCGCGGGTTGCGCTTCCCGCCGATCATCGGCGACGTGGAGTCGTTCGTCCTCGTGGACGCCGACGGCAAGGCCCGCACCTGCAGCCGCCGCGAGAACGCGGAACTGTTCTCGCTGGCCATCGGCGGCTACGGTCTCTTCGGCATCATCGCCCACGTGACGCTTCGGCTGGTCCGCAGGACCAAAGTGCAGCGGTTGGTCGAGGTGATTCCGATCAAGGAACTTCTCGCGGGTGTCAAGAAGCGGATCGAGGCGGGCTTCGTGTACGGCGACTGCCAGTACTCGACGGACCTGGACACCGAGGCGGAGTCGCACCCGGGCGTGTTCTCGTGCTACAAGCCGGTGGCCGCCGACACACCGGTCGCGGCCGACCAGAAGCGGTTGTCGGGCGACGACTGGGCGAACCTGTACCGGCTCGCCCGCACCGACAAGAAGAAGGCGTTCGAGACGTACTCCAACTACTACCTCAAGACGTCCGGGCAGGTGTACTGGTCCGACACGCACCAACTCGCCGGCAACTTCGAGGGCTACCGCAAGGCCGTGGAGAAGGAACGCGGCACGGAGATGATCACCGAAGTTTACGTGGCGCCGGACGACTTCCTGCCGTTCATGGCGCAGGTCCGCAAGGACTACGTCGCGCACAAGGTCGACATGACCTACGGCACCATCCGCTTCATCGAGAAGGACGCCGAGAGCTTCCTCGCGTGGGCCAAGGAACCGTCGGTGTGCATCGTCTGCAACCTCCACGTCCTCCACACGGACGAGGGGAAGCGGAAGGCCGTGGAAGACTTTCGCCGCATCATCGACCGCGCGATCGAGTACCACGGCAGGTACTACCTGACCTACCACCGCTGGGCGACCCGCAAGCAGGTGGAAACCTGTTACCCGCAGTTCGTCGAGTTCCTGCGACTCAAGAAGAAGTACGATCCGCAAGAGCGACTTTCGAGCGACTGGTATCGTCACTACAAGACGATGTTCGCGGACAAGCTCTGAGACACGTGACTTCTCACACTGGTGACCCGTGCGTACCGCCCGAATTCTCTGGGTTCTGATGGGCCTGTTCTGCCTGCGCGTGCTGGGGCAGGTGCTGGTCGAGTTCTTCCACGTCGGGTTTCTGCCGCCGTCCGAGGAGTGGTTTTCGGGCGTGATGCCGTACCCGCCGCTGCTCGCCAGCCAGGTGCTCATCATCCTGTTCATGGCAAAGCTCGGGCACGACTTCACCCGCCGGGCGGGGTGGGCGTACCGCCCCCGCCGCCTCGCCGGGTCGCTGCTCCTCGCCCTCGGCGGCGTGTACCTGACCGCGATGGTCATCCGCTACGGGGTACGCATGTCGCTCTACCCCCACGAACGCTGGACCGGCGGTTCCATCCCCATCTTCTTCCACTGGGTGCTGGCCGCGTATGTGCTCACGCTCGGCGTTCACCACTGGCGGCACGGCGTTCCGACCCAACCGCCCGAAGGACGCGGCCGGCTCCGGCGGTGGGCGCCGCGAGTCGCGTGGGTGGTCGGCGGCGGGGGCACCGTCGCGACCATGGCGCTGTGGGTCGGCTACCTGTTGCTCCCCACGTTGCTGGGCAACTCCCTCGGCATCCGCCCGCCGGAGTACGCCGTGAGGGTTCAGCGAAGCGTGTCGTTCACGACCTCGGACGGAACGCAGCTGGTTGCCGACGTGTTCCACCCGCGCCGGGCGGGCGAGAAAACACCCACGATCCTGGTGCGGCTCCCGTACTCGAAGGACCCGGCGGTCATGATGTTCGCCACCACGCTTGGCCGCATGTGGGCCGAGCGGGGCTACACGGTCGTCTTTCAGGGTACGCGGGGCCGCTACGAGTCGGGCGGGACGCACTACCCGATGCGGGACGAGCGGGGCGACGGGATCGAGACGCTGGAGTGGCTTGCGCGGCAGCCGTGGTACGACGGCCGCGTGGGGACGTGGGGCGGGTCGTACTTCGGCTACACGCAGTGGGTGGTCGGTGACCGCTCGGACCCCGGCCCGTCGAGCCTCATGGTCGTCGAGGCCAGCTCCGACTGCCACGGCATGTTCTACCCGGGCGGCGCCTTCTCCCTCCAGACCGCCCTGTACTGGGCAGTGACCTCTCGCGGCCGAGAAAACGTGGTCCCGTCCCTGGACGCACTGGCCCGCGGGTACGACGGGTTCCCGTTGCTCGAAGCCGACGACCGGGCCGTGGGCGACATCGCGTTCTTCAACGACTGGGCCTCGCACCCCGAGCGCGACGACCACTGGGTGCAAGTCGATGGGACGAACCGGGCCCAACGGCTCAAGGCACCGGCTTTACTCCTGGGTGGGTGGTACGATCCCTTCCTGCCGACGCAACTCAACGACTACGCCCGCATTCGCAAGAGTGCCGACCCACGCGTCGCCGCCGAGACCCGCTTGATCGTCGGCCCCTGGGCGCACGCGCAGACGGTCGAGTTTCCTGGTGGCGTCACGCCGCGGCACTTCCGCCTCGAAACTCTCGCCCCCACCGTGACCTGGTTCGACCGGCACCTGCTCCGGCCCGAAACGCCGCCCCTGGCTCCGGTGCGGATTTACACGATGGGCACGCACCGGTGGCGTGACGAGCAGGAGTGGCCGCTCGCGCGAACGCAGTACACGCCGTACTACCTCTCCAGCGGTGGCAGGGCGAACACGTCCGGTGGCGACGGCTCACTCAGCCGAGACGCGGCGACCGTACCGCAACCCGCGGATACGTTCGTGTACGACCCCCGCAACCCGGTCCCGACCGCGGGCGGGGCCATGCTCGGGCCGGACGCCGGGACGCGACCCCAGGCGTCCGTCGAGAGCAGGCCAGACGTGCTGGTCTACACGACCGAACCGCTCCCGGACGACCTGGAGGTGACCGGCCCGGTCTCGCTGGTGCTGCACGTCTCGACGACGGCGACGTGTACTGACTTCACCGGGAAACTCGTCGACGTGTACCCGGACGGCACGGCGTTCAACGTCTCGGACGGGATTCTGCGGCGTCGCTACGAGAAGTCGGTGGGTGAGTCGCCGGCTACGGAGATTACCATCGACCTGTGGCCGACCAGCACCGTCTTCCTCAAAGGACACCGAATCCGCCTGGAAGTCTCCAGCAGCAACTACCCTCGGTTCGACCGGAATCCGAACACCGGGCGGGCGGTCGCCACGGAGCGACACCCGCTGACGGCGATGCAAACCATCTGGCACGGTCCGACAACACCCTCGCGACTGATTTTGCCGGTGATTCCCAAGCCCTGATTCCATTCGAGAACCGCCCAACACGTCGAAATGCGGGAATCGTGCGGGGTTGGGCCAAGAGTTGGTGATTACCTGTGAAGCAAGCGACATTCTGCGATGGTGTGAATACCCCCGGAACGAAACATCCCGAAAGAATTCGAAATTCCGCGTCGGATTTGGAGGGGCATTCTCGCTGAGTGGGTAACGACCGGGAATTTACCACCAATCGCCCCGGTTATTCCTCGATCCGAGAACGTCATGCCCACTCCGCCCACCGAAACCGTGCCAACCTGTGAGCGTGCGCCGACCGTCAGTCCACTCGTCGCGGCAGCCTTTATCGCGTTCGCCGCTGCCAACTTGTTCGTAGTCGGTTGGCTCTTCCCCTCAGTTGTGACGCGAGGAGAATCGTCCGCGGGCTTTCGGGCTTACGTTGGCGAAGTGTTCGGCAACGCTCCCACCGCTGGACGGGTGTTTGTCGGGAGGGCGCGATGAACCGCATTCGAACCGAGATTGGCCGCGTAGGGTTTCGCATCGCTCGGCTCGCGGTTCTGCTCGCCAGCCTGGCGTGTTTCCTCGGCTTTTCCTGGGACACGCCCCTGGTGGCCGGTCGCGTGGGTTGCCTGATCCTCGGCGTCCGGGTGTGGGTGGTCGGCCTCGCATTGCTGGCGACCGCTGCCATCTGGGTTCAAGACGAATCCGTTCAGCCGGGCGCGTGAATTCTCATGCACACGGGAGTGCAGAAAGAAAAATTGAAAATTCCGCGTCGGATTTGGGTGGGCATTCTCGCTGAGAAAGCATGGCCCAGGATTCATCCTCCTTCCCTCAACCTCCAACACGAGAACATCGATGTCCCGCACGAGATGGTTCGCCGCGCTGGTTCTGTCGCTTCCGCTCTACGGTTGCATTACGCCGCCACTGTACTCTGCCGAACCCGCGAAGACGCCTGTCAAACTACCGGCGTTCCTCGGGGCCGAGGGCAAGGCATTCACCCCGTACAGTCGTGGCACGAAAGCTGTGGTGGTCGCGTTTCTGTCGTTTCGATGTCCTGTTGCCCGCGACTACATCGAGCCGCTTTCGAAGATCGCCGCCGAATACGGATCGAAGGGCGTCACGGTTGTCGGGGTCATCCCCACGGACGACAGTTCTGCAGATGTCGCCAAACTCGCGACCGAGTACAGGGCAGCATTTCCCGTATTCTTGGATCACAAACTGGCGACCGCAGACGCTCTCCAAGCCGGTCACACGCCCGAGGTCTTCGTCCTCGATGCCGATCGCATCGTACGCTATCGCGGGCGGATCGACGACAAGTACGGCAAGCGACTCAAGCCGAACGCACAGGTCACAAAGCACGATCTCGTGGCGGCGATTGACGAAGTTCTCGCCGGGAAGCCGGTCACCGCTCCGCTTACTGAGTGTGTTGGTTGCGAGATCTACCGCCCCAAGCACGTCATGAATGAGAACGCGACCGTGACGTTCCACAAGGATGTATTGCCAATCCTCCAGAACCGCTGCCAGGAATGCCACCGACCCGGCGAGGCGGGGCCGTTCTCCTTGCTCACCTACAAGCAAGCGGTGACCTGGGCTGCCGACATCAAGGAGTACACACAGAATCGGAAGATGCCACCATGGAAAGCGACGGGTGGGTTGAAGTTCCAGCATGATCGTCGCATGCCCGACGCGGAAATTGATACACTCGCGAAGTGGGTTGACGGCGGAACCCCCGAAGGCGACCCGAAGCAAGCCCCTGCGGCGAAGACCTTCACCAAGGGTTGGACCCTGGGTGAGCCGGATCTGGTGCTCACCGTCGAGGACGACTTCCACCTGGGGGCACGCGGGGCCGATCACTTCCGCTGCTTCGTTCTGCCAACCGGTCTGACGGAAGACAAGTTCGTTGTCGCCTACGAAGTTCGTCCCGGAACACCTGCGGTCGTCCATCATGTGCTGAACTACTTTGATGCCACCGGTACCGCTCGCAAGCTCGACAAAGAAGCTCGAAAACAAGCACGGGGCACGACTGACCCAGATCACGGGCCGGGTTACGAGTCGCCGATGGGGATCGGATTCACTCCGGACGATCTCGAGAAGGTTGGCGGCCTCGGCGGCTGGGCACCCGGTTTGCGCGGGTTCCGATCACCCGCCGGGACCGGGATGTTCCTTCCGAAGGGTTCGGATGTGGTGATGCAGGTTCACTATCACCGCAACGGTAAGCCTGAGAAAGATCGCACCGCAATCGGGCTGTACTTCGCCAAGAACTCGACCGAGTTGAAGCGACTCAAGCCGCTGCGGGTTCCAGGGCTTGTCACGATCTCGGAGGACTTCGCCCCGTTCACCATGATCCCGGCCGGGCAGCGTGGTTATCGCGTGGCGGGCAAGGTGGTGATCGAGGAAGATTGCCGACTCCACGCCGCGATGCCGCACATGCACATGCTCGGCACGAAGGTGCGGATCACGATGACGCCGCCCGGCGGCAAGGAACAACCCATCGTGGTGGTCGGCGAGTGGGATTACACCTGGCAAGAGGTGTATCACCTTGTCGAGGTGGTCGAGGTGAAGGCCGGCACCGTGTTCATGATCGAGGCCGAGTATGACAACAGCGTCAAGAATCCATTCAACCCGAACTCGCCGCCGCGAGACGTGAAACAGGGTCCGGGAACGGCCGACGAGATGCTCTTCGGCTTTCTGAGCGTGACGTCCGAAAGCCCTGGCGGGCAACCAAAAGCTCGTCCCCTGACGGAACGGAAGCATTACTCTCCGAAGTGATTGGGGCTCCGTCTCCACCGATCGCCGCTGATGCGGCGGTCGGTCGTTCCGAATCTCCCGAACTGCATCGTGGAGGCACGTGATGACGATCGCATCTGGCAAGTTGGCTCATTCCCTGGTCGGAGCGCTCGCATTCGCTCTCCTGGCCACGGGCGTCTCGCCCGCCGACGAACCGACGGTTCCTGATTTGTCGGAGCTTCGAGCTGCAGTCAACACGGCCAGCAAACGCGGCGATAATGTGTGGCAGGTCGCGAAAGCACTCGATGTACTCGAGAAGCGTGTCGCGAAGGGGTGGACCTTCCCTGCGCTGGGTCGCACCGTAACTGCACCCGCCGAACTCCTGGCTGTCCGGGAGGCCTTCGAGATGGCCAAACGCAAGGGTGAGAATGTCGATGGTGTCCGCAATGAACTGGAACTTGTCGAGAAATCGATGACCGGACAGGTGCAGACGCTCGCCAAGGAAATCCCGCCGAATCCGCTCCCGGAGGCAAAGGCGAAAGTGGTGCGGGTGTGGGAGTACCAGAACGCCAATGGAAAAGTCGGCACGATCTCGGGCACCGACGGCGGAGATTGGATTGAGAAGCGTCCAGCGGGTGAACCTCAAAGCAGCTTCAAGTTTATCCGCCGCACTGAGCGGTTCACCGAGTTGTACGACAAGCATCGGAATTTCACGATGAACCTGTTCGATAGTGGGGAAAGCGAGTGGAGCGTCGGTGGCCCCTGGAACAGATGGCTGAAGGGGAAGTGGCTGGAAGAGAAGAAGCCGTGAATCCGAGTTTCCGCCGGGTAGGTCCAGGGCACGGACCCACGAGAGGACTTGACCGCCGATTCTTCAATCAAACACCGGCAGTATGACGACGCCATGCACATGCATGGCGTCGTCATACTGCCGTCATGCACCAACTCTGCGGAAGTACCTCACATACATGGCACAGGGTGGGGCAAATTGTCGGCTTCAAACCCATCGCCTGCCCGGGTGGCAATCTGGTAAGATTCGCACCAAACTACGATCGGTCGATGGAAGCGACAGCTTATGCCATAAACTCGCGGATCGGCCCCTTTTGATCAATCTTCATCTTCTCCAGCGCCAAGTCCAGATCACCGTAGTGCGGGATCGGATTGCCGTAAGCGTTCAGGATGGTCGTGTACAAGTTCCCCAGGGTCTTGTGACCTTCTTTCCCGTGCTTCGGGAGTCGGATGTAACGACCCGCGATGTTGAGTTTCGCGTTGCGGCCCGAGAATATGAGGAATGGCCATTCGACCCCCGAGCTGTGGTGAGTCTCGCCGTTGTCGGGGAAGTAGAGCAGCGTCGTGTTATCGAACATGTTGCCGTCGCCCTCCGGGACGGCCTTCAGTCGCGTGACGATGGTGTTGATCAGCGACATGTGCTGAAGGCGAACTTCCGTGCGGACTTCATCGGCCTTGAGATCGCCGAAGCCCTTGTTATGCCCGACATCGTGCAGGTTGACAGTTTCTTTCTCGAGACGATTCAGACCCGTGTAGGGCGTACCAAGCTCATCGGCCGTGAACGCCACGACATTCGTCATCCCGGAAATCAGCGTGGCGAGTAGGATCTCGACGTGACCCCGTTGGCGATCGACTGTGGTGATGTCGTCCGCAAGGTACTTGGCATCCAGGGTGGGCAGGTGCTTGCGGATCACATCGGCCATTTTCTCGAGCCGTGCGTTGCGAGCCCGGACCTCTTCGACCGAATCTGCGTAGTTGGCAACTTTCGTGCGCTCGACTCCATTGAGTTTGCCAGCGAGCCCCGACTGATTCCCGGCAGTAAACTCCAGAACCTTTCGCTCGAGATTGTACTCGACCTGGTCGGACGCGTTATTCGAGACCACCTTGAACAATTCGCGGAGTGCGATTTTCGGAGAACCGTAGGCCAGGTTCGGCTGTTGCGGCCCGCGAGCCGAGAAACCCGTTTCAATACCGTTGATGTTCCCACGGGCGTTGCCACCTCCCGTTGGGAAGCAGGCCAACTCGAGGTGGTTGAGCGGCGAGGGGAACATACGGGCCAGTTCGAAATCGACAGTCGCCCACTTAATGGAAGTGAGCTTCTCGTTCGCCTTGTAGACGCCGAGCGAGGATTGCCAGGTATGGTGGCCGGTTTGGCACATCTTCCCTGAGAGGCCTTGAACGATCGACATGTTGCTCTTGTGAGCCGCAATCGGTTTCATCCAGTCGGGGAGTTGATGCTTATTCAGATCCACCGAGAACGCTTCCTTGGCTTTCTCCTTATCCGCATCTGCCGGACTGAGCGACGGCGGAACGACAACACTTGGGAACAGCCCGTTCCCCTTGTGCATGAAGATGAACCGCATCGGCGGCTTGCCCGTCGAGGGAGCGCCGAGAGCGTTTTGGAGCCAGGGGGCTAACATCATCCCGCTAGCGGAAGCCGAGGCACCGAGGAAACGGCGTCGATCGAACATGGGCAGACTCCGGAAATATTGGTGATCGTGATCCAGGTGTTACTTGCGGAACATGAACGAATCTGATGTCAGCAACGAAACGACTACGGCCTTGAAGCTACCGCCGCTCTTGACGTACGCATTGTCCGCATCGATCAGGGTCTGCGAGTCGCTGAGCATTTCATTGCGGCCGACGAAGTAGCGAAACGCGTGTCGGATGATGGACTGGCGGACGCGCTTCGATTTCGCCAGGCGATCGATTAGTTCAAGAGCATCCTTGACCTCGCCATCGAGGGCCGGTTCGCCGGTACCATCGAGCCTGCTTGAGGCGACGACGGACGCGGTCTTGTATGTGTCCGCCCCGTACTTGGCCTTGGCCTTGGCAAGAATGTTGGACGGGTGCTCCAGACTTTCCATCGTTCGGTAACGTCCGAAGTCATCGTACATCTCGAAGGCCAGGCCGAGCGGGTTCATGTGCTGGTGGCATTTCCAGCACTCCTGTTTGTTGGTCGCCATCGCCAGACGGTCGCGAAGCGTCTTGTGCGGATCCTCGGGGATCACCGCGTCCACGGTGATGGGAACATCGGGGACAGTGCCAGAAAGCAGCTTTTCTCGAACCCACTTTCCACGCCGCACGGGGTCGGTTGCCGAGTTCTCCGAGTGTGCAATCAGCCACGCGGGGTGGGTGAGAATCCCCTTCCGGTGTTCCACCGCGAATGGCTGCTGTGCGGGATAGCTCCACGCAGGGGGAGAGATGTTGTAACTATTCGCATGCGGCGTCAGGTGACCAATGTGGAATGGGTAAGCCCACACCGGGTGCGGCGTCAGCCCCGCTTTCCGGAAGTGCTCCACGTGCTTCATGGCAACAGCGAGATCTCTCGCATCCGAGTTGTAATTGAGACGCTTCCGAATAAAGGCGATGTCCTCATCGGACATCTTCGGCGGGGTCTTGGTCTTGGGATCGATTCGCCAGTTGGTGTCTTTGAATCGGTCGTACAACTCATTTAGGCCGGTGATTTTCGCTTCAGCGCTGTCTCGTGGTGCGACATAAAACTCGTTGCTGGTCAGCAGGGCCTCGAAAACG
Organism: Planctomycetaceae bacterium; assembly: GCA_013823135.1. Taxonomy (GTDB): domain Bacteria; phylum Planctomycetota; class Planctomycetia; order Gemmatales; family Gemmataceae; genus Gemmata. The sequence continues at coordinate 4,013 of PNLP01000088.1, read as the reverse complement.
TTCTTGTCCTTGGTTAGACAGTGTTCAACGAACAAGTCTGCCTCACGGATCAACTGCCCGGGGGTGCCGTACGTTCCACGACCCGGACTTTGATAGTATCCATCACTCCGCTCCACGTCTTTGAACACGCGGGTTGCCAGTGGGTATCCAAAAAAGTCTCGGAAAAAGCGGTGAATCTTGGGCTGCGAGCTGATGTTGTTTTTGGAGTAGCTCGGATAAATTTCGTGAAGCGTACCGTCAATCTCACCAAGCAGCAGCGTATCACTGAACACCAAACGTCGCACCTCTCGCTCGTAATCTTGTTTCGTATTCAGTCGACCATCCCGGGCGGCTTGCATGAGCGGTTCGTCTGGTGCCCGATCGCTCAATGCGTATGCGATTGCGTAGCTGGCCTCCGCTGGAGAAAGCTTCTTCCGGCCGAATTGGTCCGGTGTGCCTGTACCGAGTTCGACACGATACACGAAATCCGATTCCAGCAGCACGGCGATCAGCATTCGCCGCAACCCCTCGACGTTCCCGCCGATCTCGATCGCGGAGCGCATGAGGCTCTGGTAGTTTCGAAGTTCGGTTGCATTCGCCTTGCGCTGCAAGGCGCGCTCGAAGTGGAACTGGATTGCAGCCGTGAGCTCGGCATCCGTGGGTGGTGTCTTCTTGGCGAGAATCGTCTCAAATGGCTCCATCAACTTCACGGACTTTTTCTTGTCGCCAATTTCGCTCTTGGGATACCACTTGTCCTTGGGGTTAGGAAACACCTTGTCGGGAGCTTCGCCCAACTTGATCCGAAGGCTCCCGACAATCTTGTTTGCGATCCAGGTGGCGTTCGTCTGCATGGCGACGAAGTGGCTACCATCGAGAGACGCCACATCATAATCTCGCACACCCGAACGCTCTGGAAGCGTGAACGGATTGACAATCCCAGTCAGATTTGTCCCACGGTCCTTACCCTTGAGATCGAACGCATCGAGTACGCGGTTGTGGTAGATCTGCGGGTTGACCAGCCATCGCCGCGCTGGGGTGTATGGCTTGTCCTTGATGTCGCCACGGAAGAGCAAGTCGTGATCGACCAAGTTGCCGCCACTGGGCGTGGTGACTTTCTCATCGAACTTGGAAGCATTGTGCTGGCGCAGTTCCGCGAGCACCCACTTGTTCAAGCTCGCAACTTCGGTCGCCCCCGGTTGCACGGACTTCGCGGGCGGCATCAGCTTGAAAAAGACTTGCTCTTGGACCTTGTTCAGCAAGTCGAGGCGTTCAGTGATTTTGAGTTTGTCGAGTTGCGTCAGGTTGACGTTCCCCTTGCCGTTCTCGCCGTGACAGCTTGCACAATAGGTGGTCAGCACAGTTTCGACGTCCTTGGGCATCGAAAATTGCTTGGCAGGGTCGGCCGCAGTCGCAGTCGAGGCTGCCAATGTCATCAGCACCAGCAACGCGTAACTTGTAACGATTGGTTTTGGACGAGGAATGTCATGTTGAAGCATGGCTTGGGTGACTCGTCTGAGGTACAAGGACGCCGGTCGGGAGTTCGTGGCGATCCGAGTCGGCTCAAGTCGAAAAGGTTTTAAACCTGCTGCAGGATGGCTTGATCTACCTATTCAGTAAGTTACCCTCAAATGACCATATTTTCAGGAAAATTGCTCACGAATCTCGGAAAGTCTCGACTGCACATCCGTCCGGGAAAATGATTCGATTCATGTGGAAATGAGTGGGTCTGGAAAGGTACTGCGGACCGAACAAAAGAGGGTTGTCACGATAACTTCAAGGCAACCACTGGTTCCAGCGTGGATAACGCACCCGTTGGGAGGGCGAGGCTCCTGCCGAGCCGCACTGGTTCCAGCGTGGATAACGCACCCGTTGGGAGGGCGAGGCTCCTGCCGAGCCGCACGCCAACGGCTCAGCAGGAGCCTCGCCCTCCCGACCCAGAACTTTAACAACGCTGGAACCAGTAATACGCCTGTCGCGGTCCTTTCCTAACCCCACGAGTGATGCAACGAGATACGTTCCTGAACAGCAAGAAGCCGGGCAACCATTCTGCGTTTCCGGCCTGGCCGTACCAGGATGTGCTTTTAGTCGGCATCACCTTTCACGGCTGTTACAAACGCGCGCAACGCACTTGTTCCGACCGAGCTAGATGGCCAGAATGGTGTCCGTTGCCATCGCAAGCCTCCGAACGTATGGAGCGATCACCCTTTACCGTGACGCACATGGCTGCATGGATTCTTTCGGCTGCGGAGGGTGACCGATGGGAGCGACCGGGCCGAGTGCCATCGTCATCGCGTTTATGCTTGCCTTTCCTGCCGGGACGCTGGTTGAGTACGTGCTGCACCGGTTCGTACTCCATGCCCGGAGCCGGACGTTCATCGCACGCCGCCACCGACTGCACCACAAGTCCAACCGGGCCGACAGCCTCTGGGGCGACTTCCGCGACTTCCTCCCGGGGATGACTCCGTTCTGCTGGTTCGGGTTCCTTCACAGCACGACGGCCGGTCTGGCTTTCCTGGTCGGAGGCGTGGCATATGTGTTCCTCCTCGCGTTGGTCCACACGCTGTCGCACAACCGGCCGCGGCTCGTCTTCTGGATGCGGCCGAACTCGCACGTCCTCCATCACGGGGAAACACCGCGGCACAACTTCGGCTTCGTCACCCGGTTCTGGGATGTGGTGTTCGGCACCTACGCCAAACAAGGGACCGGCAGGGGAACCACGACATGACCGATGCTGGTCCCGCAACAGCACACGGTGTCTAAGTTCCCCCTCTGTCCGGGAGATGCACTGATGGCGGAAGCCAAATTGATTGGGCCTGAGCTAATAGCTGATCCGTACCCTACATATTCACGACTCCGCAGACTGAACCCAGTCTTTCGCGACCCCGAGATCGGTGCCTGGATCGTCACCAGTTACGATGGGGTCTTGGCCGGTCTTCGAGATTCGAGGTTTTCCTCTGATCGATTTGCACAAACACTTCAACTGTTGAAATTCCCCGGCTTTGCTCATCTGGCGCCGGCACGAGTCCACTCGTTTATCGATCGCGATCCGCCCGATCACACCCGATTGCGTGGGCTCGTGAATAAAGCCTTTACTCCGAACAGGATTGCCGCACTTGAGGCCAGAATACAGACCCTTGTCGATCAACTCATTGAGGCATTCCCTCGCGATCACTTCGACATGATTGCGGCACTGGCCGAGCCGTTGCCGTTGATCGTGATTGCGGAGTTGTTGGGGGTGCCAGCCACCGATCGCGAGAAGATCAAGCACTGGTCCGACGCCATCGCAAATGCCTTCAGCGGAAGTTTCGCGATACCGGACGTGGCTTTATTGAGTCGTGCGGCCGTGGCGCTAACGGAGCTTTTTGACTACCTCGCGATTCAGATCGAGCAACGTCGCCGTGACCCCCGGGATGACTTGCTAACTGCATTGGTCCGCGCTGAAGAAAATCAGAGCCGGTTATCGGAAGACGAAATCTACAGCACGATTCTCATCCTGCTCATCGCCGGTAATGAAACGACAACGAACCTGATCGGAAATGGCCTTTACGCACTCCTGCGACATCCCGAGGTTCAGCAGGACTTGTGGACAAATCCGAGCTTGTTACCCCAGGCAATCGAGGAGATGCTCCGTTACGATCCGCCGGTGCAAATGATCACTCGAACGGCACGCGGTGATATCGAACTGATGGGGACACTCATCCCGGATGGGGAAAAGGTGTTTTTCATACTCGGAGCAGCTAATCGAGATGCGGCACACTTTCCCGAGCCAGACGCTTTCTTACTCACGCGTGACCAGTGCAAACACATCTCCTTTGGAGTGGGTACACATTACTGTCTCGGCGCGACTCTGGCCCGGTTGCAGGGCACAGTGGTATTTCGGTCGTTGATCCAGCGTTGCTCACAAGTTCAACTGGCTGATGAGCCGCCTGTGTACCGGGAGAACTTTAATCTCCGCGGTTTGAAATCGCTGAAAGTGACGGTGCAAGCCTGACATAATCGGCCGTCCGAGTTGCCGGCCGCTGCGAAGGGCCGAC
>PNLP01000087.1 GCA_013823135.1 Planctomycetaceae bacterium | reverse complement strand
CTACTGAGGCCACTTCGACGTAAGCGGTCTTTGTGTCGCCGGCCGCGTATGACGCGAGCGTCAACTGCTTGTCGGGCGGCAACTCAAACGCCTCCTCGTGGAACTGGTCCCAGATCGCCTTGTGGATACCCTGCGGGTCGCGTGGCGTCGATGGGAATAGATCGACCACGAGCAGGTTCACGCGGTTGGCAATGAACTCCGTGGCCTTCTCGATGAACGCTCGGATCGAGTGCTTGGTGTCTTTGTTCCCCGGCGAGACGAGTTCGATCAGAGCCACGGCCTCGCCGAAGTTGTTCCGCACCGCCACGCGGTTTGCACGCTTCGCATAGACGTCCGAATCGGAGTCACACGAGACGTGACGAACCATCGGCGGACAGTCAGCAACCGCGACACCGCCCGACGGACCTGAAGGCCGTGAACTTGGGGATGTTGTCAGCGTCAGCACATCCGGGACCATGCCGATCGCACGCTGGTCAATGAGAGCGAAGTAACCTGCTGGTAGCACCCCGGCGTTCAAACCGTTACACAGTTCACTACACCACGACTGGTGAAAGTGGTGGTAAAGTCCCACCGGCGCGGCCTTCCAGTTGTGAATCGGCATCGGTTGCCTCCAGATCACGTCAGCGTCACGCTGCTCAAGAAGTCGGCGTTCGTCTTGTGCTTGCTGAGTTGCTTCAGGAGCAGTTCCATCGCCTCCACGGGGTTCATGTCCGAGAGGATCTTGTGCATGATGTACACGAGACGCAACTCGTCCTCGGTGCGGAGCAGTTCTTCCTTGCGGGTGCCCGAACGGTTCACGTCAACTGCCGGGTAAACGCGACGATCCACCATGCGGCGTTCCAGGTGCAACTCCATGTTGCCGGTCCCCTTGAACTCCTCGAAGATCACGTCGTCCATCTTTGAGCCGGTCTCGATCAGGGCCGTCGCCAGGATGGTCAAGCTGCCACCCTCCACGATGTTGCGGGCTGCCCCGAAGAACCGCTTGGGCTTGTAGAGTGCCGTGGCATCGAGGCCGCCCGAGAGGAGCTTGCCCGACCCCGGCGACACCGTGTTGTACGCACGAGCCAACCGCGTGATCGAGTCGAGGAAGATCACCACGTCGGTGCCGTACTCGACGAGCCGTTTCGCTTTCTCGATCACCATCTCGCTGACCTGGACGTGGCGTTCCGGCGGTTCGTCGAACGTGCTGCTCACCACTTCGACCTTTGGCCCGACGACGGTGCGGCTCATGTCGGTCACTTCCTCGGGCCGCTCGTCGATGAGCAGCACGATGACGTAACATTCCGGGTGGTTCTTGATGACGGCGTTTGCCATCTTCTGAAGCAAGACGGTCTTGCCGGTTCGGGGCGGCGCGACGATCAGCCCACGCTGCCCTTTCCCGATCGGCGTGATAAGGTCGATCACCCGCGTGTTCAGTTCCGAAGGGTCAGTTTCGAGACGAAGCCGTTGATCGGGGTGAAGCGGGGTCAGGTCATCGAATACGACTTTCTGCGTAAGCAGGTCGGGTTCGTAGTAGTTGATCGCCTCGACGCGGAGGAGCGCGAAGTATCGCTCGTTCTCCTTCGGCGGGCGGATCTGCCCAGCGACCACGGCACCCGTGCGCAACCCGAAACGCCGAATCTGCGACGGCGAAATGTAGATGTCGTCGGGGCAGGGGAGGTAGTTGTAGTCGGGGCTGCGGAGGAAGCCGAACCCGTCCGGGAGCACTTCGAGCGTCCCCTCGCCGAACATCAGGCCGTTGGCCTTCACGCGCTCCTTGAGGATGCGGAAGATCAAGTCCTGCTTCTTCAACCCGACGACTTCTTCCTTCGGGATGTTCTCGTCACGCGCCGCCTTCTGCAGTTGCGTGATCGTCATGTGCTGCAACTGCGTGATGTACGTGTTGCCCTTCTTGATCTCCTCGTAGCGCGAGTTTGTCTCGGCGTCGAAGCCGTGTTCGTTCGGATCGACGCGGCCGCCTTCCGCACGGGGTTGCTCGGTGCGTGCGGGTTCGGGGCGTACCGGTTCCTGGCGTGGCTGTTCCGCACGCGTTGGTTCTGGGCGAGGTGGCGGCTCGGCACGCACGGTCTCGCTGGGGGGAGCTTCGACTCGGGGTTCCACTCGCGGGCGTTCCACGCGAACCAGGGGCGCAGGGCGTGACGGTTCAGGAGCCACAACCTCGGGGACGGGTTCCTTGGCGCGAACTGTGGGCGCAGGAGTGGGCTCGTCCACGATGCCGGTCGCAAATCCATCGTCGTCCGCCGGCGGCGTGACCGGGAGAGACTCCTCCACTGGGAGTGCCTCCGCCTTTCGTGCGCGGGTGCGGCTCGCGGTCGTGCGGGCAGGCTTGGAGGACTCTGCTTTAGTATCGGACATGTAAGTAACCTCAGCGGCGGGCGATCATTCTCACGTGGTCTGAGTCTGGCTGCTGGCGGGAGACGCGGTCGCGCTCCTTGAACGCCGGCGGCATTGCGGCAAAAGACTCGGAGCCACCCTTGCTATCCGACAACCGCTCCACCCGTTGGGGTGGGTTGCGGCTCAACATCGAGCAACTTCCACTGCTTCAACAGACGATCTACCTGTGCTTGCAATTCAATGGTGCCGGCATCGTTCACGATGATCTCATCGGCCCGGGCCATTTTTGTCTCCGCGGGTAACTGGGCCGCTTCACGACCAGTCAGGTCGTCGTTCGACCACCCGCTGCGGGTCGCGAGCCGTGCGAGGCGGATCTCGCGGGGAGCATCGACATACACGATGCGGTCGATGTTCCGCTCCCAACCAGCCTCGAATAGCACTGCCGCGTCCACCACTACAAACTTTACATCAGGCTTTCCCATCGCCTGGATGACGGCTTCCTCGCAGCGTGCTGTAATATAGGGGAACACTACTCCTTCGAGTTTGTTCCGCTCCGTTGGGTACCCGAACACGATTCGGCCAATCTCTCTACGATCCAGGGTGCCATCGGGTTTGCGAACCGTTTCACCCCATAGATCCACGACATGGCGAATCACGTCCGGTTGTTGCAAAGCCTCGTGGCCGAGGGCATCGGCGTTGATCACAAATCCGCCACGGGTGGCAAAACATTTCGCAGCAGTGCTTTTACCGGCCCCGATCCCGCCGACCAACCCAATCACCGGCTTCGGCCCGTGCTTGAATGTTGTGCTGTTCTGCGTTATCGACTGGTTAGACATCGCTCAGGTCCAACCAGTTCGGGCCAGCGGAGACGTCCACGTTCAGCGGCACGTCGAGCTTCATCGCGCCAGTCATCTCCGCACGAGCAAGTGCCGCAAGGGTCTCGACCTCGTTTGGAGGTGCTTCGAAAACCAGTTCGTCGTGGACTGTCAGGAGCATCTTTGCTTGCAACTTCTGGGCCTTCAGTTGATCGCTTACCGCGAGCATAGCCTTCTTCAACAAATCGGCAGCGGAACCCTGAATCTCCATGTTGATCGCTTCACGATCGACGTGTGCCCGGCTGCGATACTGCGAGTTTGGACTGATGGTTTCGCGTGCGAACTTTCGCTGGCGACCCAGTATCGTGCTGACGACGCCTGTTTTGTTTGCGTTCGCAAGCAGTCGTTGCTGGTAGTCCAGTACTTTCGGGTAGCGTGCGAAGTAGGCATCGATAAACTCCTCGGCCTCTTTACGAGGGATCAGGAGCCGCTCCGACAAACCCTTGGCGCTCATTCCGTAGAGGACACCGAAGTTCACGGTCTTCGCCACGCCACGCTGCGATTTCGCCACTTCCTCTTCCGGCACCTTGAAGATCTGGGCCGCAACTGCTGTGTGAACGTCGCGGTTGGCCGCGAACGCCGCACGAAGCGTTTCGTCGCCACTGAAGTGGGCGAGCAGGCGTAACTCAATCTGGGAGTAGTCGGCCGCCACGAGTGCCCAGCCTTTGCGTGGTATGAACGCTTTTCGGAGCTGTGCCCCCTGTTCCGTTCGCGTCGGGATGTTCTGCAAGTTCGGGTCGCTCGAACTCAACCTACCAGTCTCGGCGGCAGCCTGGTTGAAGGATGTGTGAACCCTGTGCGTATTCGGGTCGGCGATCGCGGGAAGTACATCGACGTAGGTGTTCTTGAGTTTGCTCACCTGGCGGTACGCGACGAGTCGTTTCGGTAGTGCGTGCCCGAGTGCCGCGAGGCGTTCCAGAGATTCTTGATCGGTGCTGGGTTCGTTCTTGATCCCCGTTCGCTTCTGGATCGGCAGTTTCAATTCGTCGAACAACACCTTCTGCAGTTCCTTCAACGAAGCGATGTTAAATGGGTGACCGGCGAGAGAGTGAATCTCCTTCTCGATCCCGTCGATCTCTGCAGCCATTTCCTCGCCGAGTTTGCGGAGGTAAGGCACATCCACTCGGATACCGATCTCCTCCATCTCAGCCAGTACGCGGATCAAAGGGAGTTCCAATTTCTCGTACAGGTCGCGGAACCCGGCGCTTACAAGCTCAGGCTCAAGTTTTGCGGCAAGCTGGAATGCGGTATCGGCATCTTCGCACGCGTACTTCCCGACGCTTACTGTGCGAACCTTGTCCATCGTGAGTTGTTTCTTCCCCTTCCCAATCAACTCCGAGATCTTGATATTCGCGTGGCCAAGCAGTTCGCTCGTGAGGTCGTCGAGGCCGTGTGTGAAAGCTCCAGGGTGCAGGAGATAGTGGGCGATCATCGAATCACCCACGACCCCCGAGAGTTTCACGCCGTTCGCTGATAGCACGATCTGATCGAACTTGATGTTGTGGTTCCGCTTCCCCACCGCGGGATTCTCGAAGACCGGCTTCAATGCAGCGAGCGTTGCGGCTGGATCGAGTTGGGCGTCCTCTTTCGGTGCCCGAACAGGAAGATAGTGTGCCTTGGTCGCTTCCCAGCAGAAAGCATAACCAACGATCTCGCATCGCACCGGATCGAGGCCGGTCGTTTCCAGATCGAAGACGAACTGTTTCTGTGCCTTCAGCTCCGTGAGGAACGCCTCGAGGGCTTCAGGAGTATCGACGAGTTTGTAGCCCTCAAAGTTCCAATTATCCGTAAGAGCGGTGGTGGCGGCTTCAGCAGGCGTTTCCCCCATCAGCGTGTCGAACAACGATGGCCCAGTGGGTGCCTTCGCCGCACGCGAAGACTTCCGCTTCCCAGCACTTGGTGGACTCACGCTGGCGATAGGGCTCGGAGCCGGGCTTGCCAACCCTGCCACTTCGAGAGCGGCAGCGTTCTTTGATGCCCCGCTCGCGGTGAGGGTTTTGCGAACGCGCTCGGCGAACCCTCGGAACCCGAACTCGTGGAAGAGTTCCAGGAGTTTCTGGCCATCCCAGTCGCGACGTTTCCAACCCTCCCAATCGAACGTGAGCGGCACGTTTCGATCCAGTGCTACCAGTTGCCGACTCATGGCGAGTTTGCCGTTGGCGATCGCGTCTTTGAGTGCCTGCTTCGTCTTCGGGCCACCTGAAACCTTGTCCGGGTTTGCGATGATTGCGTCGAGCGAGCCGAGTTCCTGGATCCACTTGGCTGCCGTTTTCGGTCCGACACCTGCCACCCCAGGGATGTTGTCGACCGAGTCGCCGACGAGCGACTGGAAATCCACGACCTGATCGGGCCGCACGCCCCAGTCCGCGAGCACTCCCGCAGCGTCAAGGACTTCGTAGTCCTTGCGGAGGTTCAGCATCTTCACCTTGTTGGTGACGAGTTGCCGGCAATCCTTGTCGGACGTGCATAGGAACACGTCGAGCCCGCGTGACTCGGCTTCCACAGATACGGTCGCCATGATGTCGTCGGCTTCGTACCCCGGCATGACCAGGAACGGAATTCCCATCGCTTCCATCACCTGCTGAATCATCGGCTCCTGCGCGATGAGGTCGACGGGCGGTGGGTCGCGGTGGGCTTTGTAGTCGGCGTCGATCTTCTCGCGAAAGGTGGGTTCCTTGTGGTCGAGCGTGGCGATAAGGTAATCGGCACCGCGCTCGTAGAGGTTCATCAGTGACCGCGTGACGCCGAAGACGGCGTTGGTCGGCCGGCCGTCGGGGGCGTTCATGCTCCCCACGCCGAAGAACATCTGGAAGATCATCCCGTGAGCGTCAAGCAGATACAGACTGCCCGCGGGGGCCGGGTCCGACATCGTGTAGGAACCTTGTTCGTGGCTGGCGGCGTTCGGTCGCAGTGGACGGTAGTAATCAACAGTGCGACAGAGGATCGCTGTAGGAGTCAAAAGACCTGATCTGTAGACGATGACTGTTCAAAAGGATACGGGGCAGGGTAGGGGGCTGTCAAGGTCGGAACACCGGTACGCCGGTTTGAATTGCGGTGCAAGTGAGACCACGAGAGACCTTACAGTCAAGGCCGTATGAAGATTTTCACCCAACCACTTGCACACCCCCAAACGGCGGGGTAGAACACGTTTGCACTGTGAGATACAGATAGGCGGCCCGACCCCATCAACCGGTTTCGCCCGCCATCATTCCCTCAACTATTCTTTCGAAAGGGTCGGCAATGGAGTTTCTCGGCAACACCTGGGTAATGGTTGGGATGGCTCTGGCGCTGGTTGCCCTCATCGGCGTGATGATCTTCCTGCGGATGAAACCCCGCGACGAAGAGTGAGTTTGCGAGTCTTTTCGACGATACCGACAACCGGAGGATCCGCTGTCCTCCGGTTGACATGCGAGACACTTCGGCCACTCCACAATCGCTCTGCTTCCGGCTTCTGGAATTGCTCACTTCGAGCGGGGTTTCTGCTGGCCGTATTCGCCGACCGTCACCGTGAGCGACTGCGATTTCCGATCTCGCCAGATCACGAGTTGAACCTTCTGCCCGGGTGGCAGAGCCGACACCAGGTTGATGAGATGGTTCTCATCTCGAAGGCCAATGTCCTCCAGCCTCAGGATCACGTCGCCTTGCTTCAATCCGCTGGCGGCCGCTGGGGTTCCGGGGTGCACGATCTCCACCAGTGCGCCACTAACGCGGCTCAACCCGAGCCGCAACGCTTCTGCCGGGTCCAGAACGCTGGCGAGTTGCACGCCCAGGTAGCCACGTGTGACCGTTCCCTTGTCGATCAACTGACCCGCAATCCGCTTCACCAGGTTCGCTGGGATGCTAAATGAAACGCCGCTGTTGTCGCCACTCTTGGAGGCGATCGCGGTGTTGATGCCGACCACTTTTCCGTCGAGATCCACGAGCGGGCCGCCACTGGAACCGGGGTTGATGGCCGCGTCGGTCTGCAAGAATTCCTTGATCCGAATCGTGGAACCGAGATTGATCTGCCCGCGTTCCGTGGCGGAGATGATTCCGTGCGTCACGGTCTGGTTCAGCCCGAACGGGCTGCCGAACGCCAGCACCCACTGTCCGCGGTAAACCCGGTCACTGTCTCCCAGTTCGATCGAGGGAAGCGTGTCGTCGTCCAGATGAAGCAACGAAATGTCGGATTCCGCGTCGGCCCAGATTCTGGTGGGCTGAACGATCCGGCCATCGGACAGGGTGACGTACACTTTCGAGGGTGTTGCGGCCCCGACGACGTGATTGTTCGTGATCGCGATCACACCCGTTAAGCCGGGGATCTTCACCATGACCCCCGAGCCGGATTCTTCAACTGGCTTGCCCTTCGACGTGGGGTCCGACGCGGCAGGTTTCACGGCATCCACAGCGACCACGGCCGGACTCACCTTGCGGATGGTGGTCTGGAACCGGTCCGACAGCACGGGCGAGAGTGCTTTGTCCGAGTCTGCCGCGATTCGAGTCGGAACGGCAGGCAGCGGCGGGGCGTGAGCGGTGACGGTTGCGGGCGATTGCCACACCGCGTCCGCGACAAAACCGCCGGCGAATGAGCCACCACCGCACACCGCCAGGAACGCGAGCTTCGATTTCATGATTGGCCTATCGCGTATCGGGTATCTGATCGGGTTACGCTGGTTGGGTAACGAATGGTCGTTGGGCTTCGAAACTTTGCCCAGGAACCGTTCAAGATCACCCCTCGACACTTTACGCGTCACTCGCTGCGGACCATGAGCCATCTGAAGAAATTGCAGCCGGGTTTTCGCTCTTGGAGAAGGGAAGAAACGAACAAAGCCCGCAGCCTGTGCGGGCTGCGGGCTCGTGCTAATTGGCACAATCGGTTTCAACAGTGCAAAAGTTACTTGCTCATGTCAATTTCGAGATCGGACAGTTTCAGGTCGCGCTCTTCCATCGGGTTGCCACCCTCGGAGAGCCGTCCCCAATCCTCGGCCGAACGACCATGAAGCCAGCCGCCCTCGACTTCCATTTCTCGCTGGCACTTCACGCACAGGGTGCTGTACGGCAGGGCGTTGAGCCGGGCCACGGGAATGGTCATGGAGCAGACTTCGCACTTGCCATAAGCACCGGCCTTGAGACGTCGCAGAGCCCGCTCGATCTGTGCGAGTTCCTTGGACTCCAGTTCGGCGAGGGTGGAGGCAATCTCTTCACCGCTCGCGTCGAATGCGGCGTCGGCTGCATCGCCTGAGGCGGAGGAATGTTTGACGTGGGCTAAATCTTCGAGTTCAACACCCAATCGCTTCCGGAGTTCCGTGCGACGGGTGAGCAAGGTCTTATGGAGTCGGAGTAGTGCGTCTTGCCGTGCCATGATCCATCACCTCCCCGGTAGTCAGCTTCCGTCCGGTCGGACCACGGGAGCCTGAGTGGGTTTTGAGTTCGTTGGGTCTCCGGGGCCAAGTCGGTCAGGCGGAATTCGCCCTCCACCTGTTCTATTTCCCCCGGACATAATATAGGCGTCAACTCTTGCCATTTCAAAAATCCGACACAAATCCGTTACCGATTCTCGAACTTTTGGATCGGGAAAGGCTGGTTCTGCGGTCCCTAACGTGCCTTATCTGGATCTATGTCCGCCTGTTAGACGGCAGCCAACTGCTTTTGGTTTCAAGAATTCCGTTCGAGTGGGTGCTGGAATCGTAGAGCCAACGACATCAAACGCTCTCATCAAGGAAGCTACTCCCCTGAACAATGCGAATCTGGTGCCAGAAAGTGAAATCTGGACAGTTGGGGGAGTTTCAGTGGCCTGCGAGAAGCCCGGCATCAGCGGATGGGGCGAGATACCAGAGGCGGGGCGTGAGTGACGAGGAGGCTTCCAAAAGATCAACGGGCAACACCGACCGCTTGCCGAGTGGCAAGCCGGTCACACGTTCAAGGATACCCGGGGTTCGCTCGTAGACGATGGCTTTGAACGAGCCAAGTCCATTCTTCTCGGCCGCGGCGCGGATCGCCGCTGGTAAGTCCTCCACGCGATCGACGAGTCCGAACTGCTGGGCGGCGCTGGCGGTGAATGTGCCGCCGTCCGCGAGTCGGCGTGTGTACTTCGCTTCGATCACCTTCCCGGCCGCGTCGGTTTTCGGATTCCCCTTCTCGTCGCGTTCCGGGATCATCCGTTCGAGCACCACCTTGTCACGTAGGTCGTTCGCGTTCAGGGCCGGGCGGTTGGCGGCGATCACCCCCACGAACTGGTCGTAGGCACTATCAACGGTGTCCTGCCACGTCTGTCTTTCCTGGGGGCTGAGGTCGTGGAAGAACGACCCACTCGCCTTGATGCCGCCGGCCTTGATCAGTTCGAGTTTCACCCCGTTCTTGTGGGCCAACTCGGCGATGTTCGGAAGTGCCACGAACACACCAATCGAGCCGGTGATCGTGCTCTTCTCGGCGGAGATCGGGTTGCCGGCGACCGAGATGTAGTACGCGCCGGACGCGGCGACACCACCCATTGAAACGCTCACGGGCTTCGCTGAGGTTGACTTGAACCGTCGCCCGTTGTTGTCTCTCAAGTTCAGGATGTTCTGGTACAACTCCTCGCTTGCCGTGACGGTGCCGCCGGGGCTATCGATGCGAAGAACGACAGCTTTGACTCGCTTATCGCGGGCAGCGGCTTCGAGTTGGCGGATGGGTTGCTGGATTCCCGCCTCAGTCAGCACCCCCGATACGCGGATCACGGCGATCTTGTAGCGTGAGTCGGGGTCACCGAGGTAAAACCGTTCGCTGGTCGGGTTGGGTTCGAGGGAGTCGTCGATGACCTCCACGAATGCGTAGAGTGCGACGAGATTCAGCAGCACGGAAAGGAAGAGACCGACTGCCAGGAGCGGGATGAGGCAACCACGTCGGCGTTGCGGTGCAGGGACCGGTGGTGTCGTCGACATGGTTGCCGCTTTTGTGTTAGTCCACGTTCGTGGTCGTCTCGCCACCGTTGCGGCTTGCGATCGATGCCTGCGTCGTAACGTCGATCGATACACGGATCGATTTGACTGCGCCGTCGGCAAACACGAAGTTGCAAACGCCCGTGTGCCAACTTCCAAACTTGGACGCGGCGGGGTCATTCGCCGACCTGGCAATCGAGTTGGACCCCAGTGACCGGTGCGAGTGCTGCTTGTCGCCGTTGTACGCTGGCCCATCGAACGCCGGAGTCGGGTTGCCGAATGACCCTGGCGGAACGTGCTTCTCACCGATCATGACAGTGTTGCTTGTTCCGTCCGTGATCTCGGAAAAGGTGATGCCCCGCATTCCTGGTGGCCCGCTTGTCGGGAATGGGTCGTAAAGGCGGAAGACGCCGTTCTGTGGGCTGCTTTGGTTCCAGTAGTCCGTGTTCACATTCCCGTTGCACGCGGCGTAATCGGCCGTTGCTCCGGTCGTGGCGGTCGTTCCGTCGTCCATGGTCTCATTCGCGGTCGCCGCGTCCGCGGCCGAACGACGACTCGGGCAGAAGTAGGCTGCGACCTTCGATTCCCGTGCGGTGGCGTTCTGGCTCGGGTAGTTGTTGTTAAAGTTCCATTGCTTGTAGATCGCATCTTGTTCGATGTACGGCATGATCCTGACAAGCCAGGTAAAGTAGTAATCGCGACGAGAGTTCGGCAGGTTGCCGATGACATCGTGATGCATGTGCAGTGCAATGCCGATCTGCTTCAGGTTGTTGGAACATTTTGCCCGCGCGGCCGCCTCCCGAACCTTCTGAACAGCGGGGAGGAGCAGCCCAATGAGGATGGCAATAATGGCGATGACGACCAGCAACTCGATCAGTGTGAACGCGGCCCTTCGAGAAACACAGACCATGTGGACACCTCACAGAAAGACATGTAAGGAGAGACGAGCACTACAATGAATCGTGACCTGAACGGCAATAACCATCTATCTATTCACTTTACCTACATCTCCTGGAGTGGCAATGCGGCATCTCGTGCGGGGGGCCAGTTTCGGTATGGCTGTGCTTGTTGTATCGGGTTGCGGTGCCGGGTTCGCACCCGTTCGCGGGAAGGTCGTCTACCCGGATGGGACTCCCGTAACAGATATGCCCAACGCTCAGGTGGTGTTCGAGGGCGTGGGGGCCGATGGGAAGGGATACAGTGCTGCGGGAACCCTCGACGCTGACGGGCATTTTGTTCTGACAACCGAAAAGACTGGTGATGGTGCCGTTGCTGGGAAGAACAAGGTTCTCATTGCGCCTTACATCCCGAACCCGGAGCAACCGCCGCCGAAAGTTATGGACCCCCGTTTCGAGTCCTTCGCAACCTCCGGGCTCGAAGCCGAGGTCACAGCCAGTGGGCCGAACGACTTTACATTCGTCGTCGAACGCGTGAAACCACCCGTCGCGAAGAAGGATGCGAAGAAAGACCCCAAGAAGTAGGTTGTTGCTCTCACACTTCCCGCCGGGAGGATTCATGGTCATCGTCGTGATGGGTGTCTCGGGGTCGGGCAAGAGCACGGTTGGTGGTCTCCTTGCTGCCAGGCTCGGCTGGACCTTCGTTGAAGGGGACGACTTCCACCCCACGAGTAATGTCCAAAAGATGCACGCAGGAACGCCACTGAACGACGAGGACCGCAAACCGTGGCTCGCCGCGTTGCGTGATCGGATGGATCACGCAGCCGCGAATGGGGAAAATATCGTCTTGGCGTGCTCGGCACTGAAACACGCGTACCAAGACTATCTCGAACAACACGACCCGGCACACATCCACTATGTCTATCTTGAAGGCTCGGAGGAGTTGATCCGGCAGCGGCTCGCCGCACGTGCAGGGCACTTCATGAACCCTGCTTTGCTCCATAGCCAGTTCGAAACATTGGAACCCCCAACGCACGCGGTCCGGGTTTCGGTGAATGAGACCCCTGAAGAAGCCGTGGAAGAGATCCGAGAGAAACTTCACCTCTGATCATCAGGTGCGGAACCAGAGTTTCCGCCCTGGGGAACCTTGCTATCGCCCTCTTCTTTCGGGACGTAACCGCTGCAGTGAACGACGGGTTGCGGCGGATATTTCGCGAAGGTCGGGTCCGTAGCCGCCAGCCGACACATCAGAAAACGCGATCCCCGGGGCGTGACGATCTCACGCATCGAACCGCAGGTTTCGCACAAGGAAGGGGTCATGCTGCTGCGGCCTCACGGAACGCGACTCTGCCGGCTGATAGTCCAACACGACTCATGTTTCGCCATCCCGATGTGCGGGTAATATGCCTGAGCTTTGGGGGCGGCAAGCAAGATAAGCATGGTGTGCAAGCCCGCTGACTCGTGAGTGCGGCGAATCAGCTCACGACCGATGCCGCAGCGCTGCTGGGCTTCATCGACTGCCAGATCCGAGAGGTACGTGCAGTACGCAAAGTCGGTGATGGCGCGAGATACTCCCACCAACACGCCTTCAATTCGGGCCGTCACAATCACATCGGCGTTCTTCAGCATGGCCTGAATCGTGGCGATGTCGCCCACCGGTCGTCGCTCAGCCAGTGAAGACCGGACCAACACAGCAACGAACTCGTCCACCGACAGGGCGGGTTCCAGTTGGTAGGTGACCATCGAATCAACCTCCGGAGAGCAGGGTGGCTTTCATCATCGCCGCAACCGCCAGGGAATCCGATTCGCCACGTTCGGTGGTGACCTACTTGCGTTGCACGGCGGGGAATCTCAGCTATTCGTTGAGTGACCACGCGTGGTCGGTCAGTCCGGCTGCCATCGCGGGTGTGCGGTGTCGCCACCGACCACCTTCGCCCCTCACTCGCAGGGTTCGCACCGGCCAACAGACGTTGTAACTAAAGTAGCTGAACACCGTCGCGGCCCGGTGGACACCCCAATCCTTCGAGAAGGCGTAGCTCTTCCACACCTTGCGGCTGCACCGGTTCCGGTCCGTCCCGTTGTGCCGCTCCACGAAGCACGTGTTCACCGAACGGCTCACCGACGACGACGCCAGGGCTGACGCCACCGCACCCGGCGTCCCGTACACCACCCGGGTGCTCACCCGCACACGAAGCGGACATCGAGGCGATTGCGGATCGGACAACTGGAACCGTAAACGAAGGCTGCGAAGGCGAGGAGCGCATGGCGAAGTCCGGCCCGTCGAAACACTCGGCGTCCGCTTCGTCGCAGGGTTACCTGTACCAGTTTCGGTACGCGCTACTTCTCATGCTCGTCGCATTTGCAACACGGCAGAACCCGATGCGTTGCTCCTCGCTGCCGCGAACTCCAGCACGAACCAGCAATTGGCCGTCACCGTTGACGTGTTTAAGAAATGGCCAAAGACCAAACGGTCAGCACTGATGAACGAGGTGTTTCTTTTCGACGCGGCCACCGACACCCGTGACTTCGTCCAACGGTTCCGCAGGGTCGGATTGACAGCCAGCCGCATTCGCCAGGCGATCCTCGACTTGTAACCCACCCTCCCACCCCGACAGGTGCTGTGATGTTTGACTGGCTCTTCCGACGCCGCATACAGGAGCCTCGTGTGGCTCAGGATGACATCTTCGCCCAACTCGCCTGGCTCGATCCCGACCAGAGTCCGTTTGGCACGAGGGTGCTGGACTGTCGTCCGTTCAGCACCACCATGATCTCCACGACGGCAGACCCAAACATCGCAGCCACCTTCAACCACCTTCGTGTTTCCACAGGGGAAAACCACCGGGGGCAACACCCTGCCGATCCCATAACCGTTCCCTGCACGCTGACGTACCCATTTGATGGCAAGGTCGCGGACGGCCCCTTGTTCACCGCTCGGCAGATGGAAGACAAGTGGGACATCTACCTTTTCGACTGCGTTCTCTACTTCTCGCGTAGCTGGACGGGCGAGTTGGTGTTCCGCGCAACCGCCGAGTTCCGGGAGCGGGAAGTCGCACTCACGGTCATTGAAGCGAGCAAGGCAAAGTTGTGGGGCGATCCCGGCTTTGCGGTACGGATGGTCGATTTCCTCGTGAAGTCGCACCTTCACCGATGGCCCGTTCCGCATCCCTTGCCGCAAGCGTTACCCGAAGACAAGAAGATCCTCGCCATGTACTCGTTCAGTGAATACGGGCAGTGGGCCGCTTATGCGAGCTATCAAGACACGACCGCAGCGAGAGCCTCGGTAGGCAACTGAGCCGTTTGTTGGCGGATGGCCAACAGGCTCGTTGCGAGTGTTCTAATTCTGACGGGACGTGCGAGGGTTCGTGATCGGCTGGCTTCATCGTCACATCCCTCACAACCCGTTGTTTCTCACCTCGGCTCGGAACCAGATCCAAGGCACGCTCGTGAAGGAACTGCTCGTCGCCGTCGATGCACTTCTCGGTATCAGTGCATTGGAGGAGCGACGATGCTTGACATGGCGATGCTCGACTTTCCGAAGCGTCTGCGGGAAAACGCTCATCTCCTGTCACTCCTGTCGCATTACGCTCAATTGGGGACAGAGGATCGAACGATCTGGCAAGATCGACGCATGCAGATGGAAGGGATTGATTCCAAACAAATGACGGTCCTTCACGGGGAGTTGATCGCATTCGACTGGATCGAGCAAAACACCGGGCACGCGCTTGGTCGCCCGGATGGAACGATCTCGGGTTGCTACCGGATCACGCAGAATGGACTGCGGGAATTTCGACGGATTGCGGGCATCGAGGCGGTGGAGCAGGAAGAGACGACGGAGAAACCACAACCGAGAATTCCCCGGAAGAAGAAGGCAAAGAGCGAACCCCAGGCGGTTGAGACTTCGGAGCCGAGCAAAGATTCAGTGGCAGGAACGCTGCGAGTGAGAAACAGTGATTCAGCGGAAAACTTGCCGATGTGCGACGAACAACTCAGGCACACGTCGGATGTCGAGGATGGCACGATACACGACAATTACAATGAATCGCAGCAGTTGGCGCAGTAAGGCACTTCAACATTTGGCTACCACGACGCTGAGTACACGATGACCAACGACAATCCTCCGACACAAGCACAGGCTTGTCTCTTTGACAATGAACTGGATGAAAGTCTTCCTAAACGGATCAAGAAGGCCAGGGCCACGTACTCGCTCAAACTCACCCAGAATCAGCGAAAAACGCTTCTTGGCACATACCTCACCCGGAATCTGAAGCAGCAGATTGAACAAGCAGGAGAAGGCAGTCAAATCGTTGCCGTCATCCACGATGCTGGGCCAGTGGGCATCGGTTTCTTTCTGGTGGTCGTCGTCATCGCGGCGCTGAACCTCATACTGGACTTCGATTTCATTCAAAAGGGTGTTGAACAGCAAGCACCCAAGTATATGGAATGGTACGGCGGGTTCAGCTTGCTCGTCACGCTTGTCTGGATGTACCTGAAAATCCTGCGATTACTTGCAAAACTTCGGGGCAACAGCCGGGATTAACGGACGAAGATCGCGGCGCATTCTGGGGACACGAAGATTCCTTTACCATCATCGCTGGCCCATCACGAACACCACGACGAAGTGCGCAAGCGGGCTCGGAACAGATCTCAATCACCCACTCTTTTGAAGGCACAGTGACGCATGGCAACGTTCATCACGACGATCAAGTTTACGCAGCAGGGCATCAAGGGGATCGCCGAATCCACAAAGCGAGCGGCGGCGTTGAAGGCGGGTGCGAAGAAGCTGGGCGTGAAGGTCACGGACATCTTCTGGACGATGGGCGACTACGACGGCTTGCTGATTCTCGAAGCGCCGGACGACGAAACCGTCGCTGCCATGCTGCTCCACCTCGGGGCAGCGGGGAACGTCCACACATCCACCGTGCGAGCCTTCACTGCCTCCGAGATGGACAAGATCGCCGCCAAGGTTTCCAGTGTCTGAACGCAATCTACGCCTCACCAATCCCACAAGCTGGCCGGGAGACTGATCACCATGCGTTCCATCGCCGTTCTCTTCTTTCTCGCTTCACCCCTTCACGCCGCCGAGCCGAAGGTGCAGCGAGACGTTGCCTACGCCGAGCCCAAGAACGAACGGCAGACGCTCGATGTATACGCGCCAGCCGAGGGGAAAGACCGTCCGATCATTTTCTGGATTCATGGCGGCGGCTGGAAAGCGGGAGACAAAAAGAGTGTCTTGAAGAAGCCGCAAATCTTCGTGGACAGAGGCTTCGTCTTCGTCGCTGCCAATTATCGTTTCGTTCCGAACGTGACCGTGAAGGAGATGGTGGGCGACCTTGCGAAGGCCATCCGCTGGATTCACGATCACGCGAAGGAGTTCGGCGGCGATCCGAACTCGATCATCGTCATGGGGCACTCTGCCGGGGCACAGATGGCCGCACTCGTCTGCACGGATGACAGCTACTTGAAGGCCGAGAAGTTGTCGCTGGCGATCCTCAAGGGTTGTGTGCCGGTTGATTGCTCCTTCTACGACATTCCCAAGCGGGTCAAGGACGGTGGTGACACCTCGCCCGCCACCATCAAAGAGATCTTCACCGACAAGGAAGACACGCAGCGCGATTACTCGGCAGTCGCGCACATCGCTAAAGGAAAGCACATCCCTTCGTTCCTCATTCTGCACGTTGCCTCCCGTGCCGACACCAAGCCCCAGGCACACTGGTTGGCCGACCAACTGAAGGCCGCTGACGTGTCTGCAAAAGTTGTTGCGGCTGAGGGGAAAACACACGGCACGATCAATTCCGATCTGGGACTGCCGGATGACAAACCGACCAAGGAGTTGTTCGAGTTCCTCGACGGAGTGTTGAAGAAGTGATTCACGGCGAGTGGCCTCATGTCGTGTTCGGCCTTACCGAACGTGGTTTCTGTCGGCGTATCTCACTCAAGGGGCATCGGATGGACTTGGATAGCCTGGAAGATGAAGATGAGAATGATGAGCTTGAAGACGAATGGCGAGATCGGATTACCAAGCACCTTCCTTCCCGCGTTAGCCCCGATGATTGGGTCGTCAAGGCTTTTGAGTTGGGGACGGTGATCGCCGTCGCCTTGACGATCGAAGAAGAAGACGAGACGGACGAGACGATAACGGTGACTGCACTGGCCAAGATCGAAGCGGGCAGATTTGAGTCAGAAGACGGGCAAGAATCCGAGGCAGTGTGGTTCTTTCCAGACTGTAAGGAATGGTCGCTTGAGAATGCGGAGGAGTCGTGGGAAGATGCGGCCATTTACCTTGCCGGTGAGATCACCAAAGCCTTGAAGTGACGTGATCGAACGAGGATTTAGCTGGCAGACAGCTATGGGGCAATGCCAATCGACCGCGTTGCTCCTGAACTTCGTCCAGAAATTGAAGCGACCCGTCTTCTGCCTGGGATCGAAAGGGAGGTCAACCGTTCGTGCAAGCCAGCGCCTTCTGGATCGCCTCCCGAATGCCCATCGGCCTGATCGGGAACACGTCCAGGGCCGTCCTGTCTCGCACCACGGTGGGATTCTTCAGTCCCTCGATCAAGTGCCGCCCGACTTCGAACGCTGCGGGAGTTACCAGCGCGAGCCACAGGCTCGACAGGTACGGCGTCAGCACGGGCACCGAGATCAGCCATCGGCGCAGTCCCTTCTGCCGGGCATATTCCCGAATCATGCCGCCGTAGGTCGTGACATCCGGGCAACCGATCTCAAAGATGCGGCTCTCACCGGAAGGCAAGTCCTTCGCGGCCAGAAGGTAGGCCAGCACATCGTCCACGGCGATGGGTTGCGTCGGCGTCGTGAGCCAGCGGGGGCAAAGCATCACCGGCAGTCGGTCGGTCAACGACTTCACGAGGTCGAACGATAGACTGCCCGTGCCGATCACGAGGGACGCCCGAAACTCGATCGTTTCCACGCCGGAATCTCGCAGGATCTGGCCAACCTCGTGGCGGCTCCGTAAGTGTGGCGAGAGTTTCGGGTCGGCATCGTCGCCCAGGCCACCCAGGTAGATGATGCGCCGCACCCCGGCCTTCTTTGCAGCCTCGGCGAAGTTACTTGCCGCTTGCCGATCTTCCTTCTCGAAATCCTTTGAGCCGGACATGAGATGAACGAGGTAGTAGGCCGTATCGACGCCTCGCATGGCTTCGTCCAGCGAAGCGGGGTCGAGAACATCACCTCGAACGATCTGCGTAGTTTCTTTCACCAGAGGCCGCAACTTGTCCGGGTTGCGGGCCAGACACCGCAGGAACAGTGGCTGGGTTTCAAGCAACGAAATCAGCCGACCACCGACGTACCCGGATGCACCTGCCAGCAAGATGACAGGAACACTTGCTGGTTCTTGACTGTTCGTGCCGGGTGACAACATCGTGTTGGGTCGAATTCACGGTTGGGAAGGCGGGGTCGTTTGCGGATAGTAACCCACGGGCGCATGTTACCATTTATCGCACTCTGGCACAGGCTGGGCTGCGGTCGAGATCGAGAAGCGAATGATATCGTTCCACAAACCGTCACCTGAATCTATCCGCCCGTTTCTTGCGGCGCAGGCGACTCTGCCGTTCTCCTACTCGGCGGTCGGAGCAACCGCAGCGACGCCCCCCGTCGGTTATGACGTGGATCACACCCGGATTAAGTTGGGTGAAGGAGAATTCGTGTTTCATGCTGCCAGTGACGCCTTGCGCCGCTGGGAGCAGTTTCGCTTGGGCTGGGTCGAGGCGTGGTCGCCGGTCACTCCGATTCAGTCCGGCGAGGTTGTGGCCGTGATGGGCCGTGCCATCGGGATGTGGTGGCTCAACGCATGTCGGATCGTGTACGTCGTGGAAGAACCAGGCCCGATCTCGAAGTTTGGCTTCGCATATGGAACGTTGCCCGGCCACGTCGAGAGTGGTGAAGAACGGTTCTTGATCGAGTGGAACCGACAGACGGACAGCGTGAGTTACGACATCTTGGCGTTTTCCAAACCGAACCACTTCTTGACTCGACTCGGCTACCCGCTGGTTCGCCGCAGCCAGAAACGATTCGGGCGTGACTCGGCAGCGGCGATCTTCCGGGCTGTTCATCCAACCCACAACGATCACGAGGGTCGTAAGGACGAAATGATACCTCCGTGAAGATCGGTTGGTGTCGGCTCCATTCCAGAGTCACTCGGTGTCACCTCCAGCATTTGGTGAAGAGTGCAACGGCAGATTCTCGATTGGTGTGTCGTTGGGATCGATCTGACAGGTTCCGGCAAGACAGGTGGGAACGCCAATACTGGGGAGCATCCATCCCTGTAGCGCGACGTAGCTTCCCAGGACCGCAACGATGCACGCCGACTCTTTGATGCGAATGCGAATCGGGATCGGCTGTGGCGTGGGCAGACGGAGAATCCAGATGCGTAGCAAAAACCAAATCAAGATCCCGGCGAGTACCAACCAAACAAACGTCGAAGGAGCCATCGGGAGTTCCCCAAAGCATGAAATGGAATGAGTGGTGAGGAATGTGCGCCCAAAGAATGATACGCCTGCCCAGACCGGTGCTGACACTCAAGCCGCGAGAGATTGGAGGAATCGTGTCAGTTCCCAAGCCACGAGAACTCCCCTGATGCCCTGGATTGGCTGGCACAACACCCTGCTGAAGCCGTCGTGGACCCCAGCGCCGTCAACAATCAGCCTGATCTGGATGATCCTCTACCCGAGTTGTCGATCCCGGCGATGAATTGGGCGAGTCCATGATTCGCCTCGGCCTCTGCTGCACGTTTCGTGACCAGCCCATCAAGTTCGTCAACACGACTGTTGCCGCCATCGATAAGGTGAAGGCGGCCCGACGCACTGGCAAGGTTGAGCCGCCACTGCCTGGATGCTGCGCTTGCTGGCTGCCCCTCGGTTCTGCGCTGCCAACTGCATCGCTTCCTCAGCACCCATCGGGCGAATCAGCAGAGTCACGGAGACTCCCTTTGCTCCGTTCCCTCCGACCCTTGCGGCACGCCTCGCTGCAATGCCGCACCTGATCCCAACACCGCTCCCACTTCTTCCGCCAAGAGAATGGACGCCCGCAGGTCGCAAACGTTTTCGAGGGCAGGCTCTCTTTCTTGCGGGCCACGGAAACTCTCGGCATTCCGGTATGTTGGTGAACCAGCGGCATTGTAGCCGCACGCGGACGGAAGCTACATCGGGCACGTTCACCTGAAGGTCGCTAACCTGGAGCGGGCGTAAGAGCCTGGGCAGATCGCCACCTTCCTCGGTCGGGAACGATTGAGAATATTTTTTGGGTCGTTTCTGAGGTATGACCGGGATCGATTGTCTGTGCAGTACCAAGATCGAGGCCGGTAATGATCCGGGAAAATCATTGACCGGTTCTGAGGAATGGTGGGGCGTCATCGTTTCTGAATTGTGAGAAGTAGACTGGTCGATGCTGGAGCCGATCTGGGGGAAAATCTGGGCTCTTTTTCTGAGGAATGGCTGGGTGGGATTGTTTAAGTAACGTGACGAACGATGACGGTTAGCCAGTCTCGCGGTCAGTCATTCCACTTTCCCGCGCACGCGGGGATGTCCGTCACACGATGCGGCCCATTCGGGTCGCCAATCACACTGTGGTCTGGAGAAGAGATTCTCCTTGGAATGAAGGTCTGGACCGAAGAAGAGTTGGCCCAGCACGCCACCGTTTCCGTCGAAGAAGTGCGAACGTGGATCAGGGCCAGATTGCCAGTGTTACCCGCTGCCACTGGCACCGTCCGAATTTCCGAGGCAGCTTTCGATGAGTGGACGAAGAATCTCGGGCGACCGAACTCAACCAAGCAGCAGCTACGTTCCGCAGTCGTGGTCGCCCCGGCATGCTCAACTGCCGTGCGATCAACAGGGGAACGGGACGACGAGGTTGCCGACGAACCCGATGGCGTACAACAACGTGCAGATGAAGATCAGGTAGCAGAACAGCCCGTAGGACAACGGCAACGCTTTCGTGGTCGGGCAAGCGGTGTGGCCCCCAACCGTACAGTCCGAGCCGTTGCCGGTGGTCGCTGGTTCGCCGTCCGGCTTGCGGCCCATGACCAGCCCTCCCTGTGTGGAT
>PNLP01000086.1 GCA_013823135.1 Planctomycetaceae bacterium | reverse complement strand
CATTCCAGAAGTGCTGCCCACATTTCCGGCGTCCAACTGTGCCACAGGTCCCGTTGATACCACTGGCGTGTGATTTCAAAGAGATCTTCGGGAACCTCGACGCAGTAAACTTCGCGAGAATGATAGTACCCGACCGGCTTTTTACCCCGCTTCGCGTACGGCCGGTCCCGGTACTCCGGCGAGGTCGTGTAGAGCTTGACCCGCGGACCCGGAATGTGCTCCCAGAGCGGCCCGAGTTCAATGTCGAACGCCTCCGCCGCCTCAATGCACTTGTGGCACGGTTCGAGAGTGAAGTCGTCTCGCGTGACCACCTTCAGGTGCGCGGCCGATTGGCCGCGGAGTTTCGAACACACGAAGTCGCCGGAATGGAGAGCCAAAACGCCGCTCGTCCGACGAGCGGCACGACTCGTGAAACGAGTCGCTGCATGAGGACCACTGTCCGTGCGGGCGGGAGGAAATGCTATTTCGATTTTCGTTTAATCGTCACCGTGTATTCGCCCAGGTCGTATTGTTGCTCAGAAACAATCTCATCGCTAACCAGATCGACGAGATAAGGTAGGAATTTGACCCCCACGAACCCGAATCGTCGCTCGGACCCTGCGGGTGGCTGCTTCAGCAACCCTTTCTTGATCAACTGCGAGATCCGATCGCGGATCGCGGGACGCTGAACATTCAGCATCTTGCACAACTCGACACTGTTCGGTTGAAAACCAAATTTACGAACAGAATCGAGAATACACGTATAAACCTCGAGTTGTTTTTCTGACAGCTCTGGGTTTGGTGTACGACCTCGTGACACTGGGGTGCTCCGGTGAATGCGATTTCACAAGCACTATTGTATGCCCAATCTCGCAGGAACAATCGCGTCTCTCGAGAATGCTCATGTCCTTCGGGATCCGGTTACCTCGCAGACCCGTGCTCCCCTCACACAGGGAGCAGTAGTGCCCAATGAAAGCTCCTCCAAACACACACTTGGCATTATCGTCTCAAACCGCCACCGTCCCGGCCGGGCAGGCTTTTTGATGATCATTGCGAAGTCATAATCTTATTACGCTTCGTGCGAGAATGTCAGTTCACAGACCCTGGCACTCCACTAACGAAGTTACCGATTGTGCGGCACTGGCAATCTGTATGATCAGTCGGGGCGCTGCCGATCTTGACTAGACTCCGGAACATCCGTTGGTGTGTGTCTCTTTCAAAGTCCGTATCTTTGAGTAGTCATCCATCTCTTCCGCGAGTCCAATCATGGCCGTCGAACTCCCAATGGCCCTGCAGAACCTCGCCCGTGGCTCGTCAGGCGAACTTCGCTTCTGGCTCAACGGCCGCGAAGTCCGCATCACGAATCCCAACCCGTCCGTGTTGCTCGTCGATTACCTGCGCGACGCCGGGCTGACCGGCACGAAGGAAGGCTGCGGCCAGGGCGGCTGCGGTGCCTGCACAGTCATGATCTCGCAGCGCACGCCGGAAGGTGTCACGCATGCACCGGTGAACTCGTGCCTGCGGCCGCTGGCCTCGGTTGCCGGTGATCACGTCTCAACCACCGAAGGCATCGGGAACCCGACCGAGGGACTCGACGCGGTGCAGCACCGCATCGCGCTGCACAACGGGACACAGTGCGGCTTCTGCACGCCCGGCTTCGTCATGAACATGCACGCATACCTGCGCGATCACCCGACGCCGAGCCGGCAGCAAGTCGAAGATGCGTTCGGTGGGAACCTCTGCCGCTGCACCGGCTATCGTCCCATTCTCGACGGCATGGGCACCTTCGCGAAGGACGACACGATACCGATCAGCAAGCCCTGCGAAGTCGATCCATTCTTCCCGCTGAAGCTGCGGTCGGCTCCGGTTCCCGTTGAAGTGCCCGCGACCAAGACGCAGCCCTTGTACTTCCGGGCACGCGACACGCACTGGTTCCGACCGAGCACGCTCGCCGAGGCACTGGAACTGAAGCGGGTCGCCAGCGAGGAATTGGGCCGCGAGCAGGTGAAGCCGATCGTCGGCAACACGGCCAGCGGCATCTACCCCGACGAAACCGCACGCTGCATCATCGACATTTCGCGTGTCCCCGAGCTGAACGGGCTGAAGACCGCGGCTGACGGCCTGCACGTCGGATCGGCCGTGTCAATTCAGCACCTCATCGAACACGCCGAAACTCTGATCGCGAAGTGGAGCGCCGAGGAGACAACCGGCCTGCGGGAACTCGTGCGGCATGCTTCGTTCCTCGCGGGCTTGCAAGTGCGTTCCGCTGGCAGCGTCGGCGGGAACATCTTCATCACGAAGAGCCTCACGCGCGGCCACCACCCCTTCCCATCGGACCTGTTCACGGTGCTGACGGCGCTCGGCACGACACTCACGGTTGCGTCGTCCACGTACCCCACTGGCACGAAGAAATTCGAACTCAACGACCTGCCCGCGACGCAAGAACTGCCTGCCGATTCGCTGTTCGTCGAGTTCCACATTCCGTTCACGAAGAAGCTTGAGTTCGTGCAGACGCACCGTGTCGCGCGGCGGCCGCAGATGTCGCACCCGATCGTGAACGCGGGCTTCCGCTGCCAGTTCGACGCGAGCGGGAAGGTCGAAGAGGCGGTCGTGGTTTATGGCGGGCTGACGAACTGCAATGCACGGCTGCCGAAGACCGAGGCTTCGCTCAAAGGCAAGGCGTGGAACGCGGACACGCTGAAGACTTCGCTCGCGGCGCTCGATGGCGAAGTGGCCGCGTTCCCGCAGGCCACCGACGCGGAAGGCTTCACCGGTGCGTATCGTAGCCAACTCGCCCGCGGCTTCTTCTACAAGTTCTTCGCCCACGTCGCCGAGCAACTCAAGTCCGGCTCCGTTGATGCGAAGAACCGCAGCGCTGCCGGGCACCCGGATCGCCCCATCTCGCGCGGCTCGCACCAGCACCTGGAATGCGACCCCGGGACGCCGCTGACGCGACCGATCGCCAAGCGTGCCGGCTTCAGTCAGGCGGCCGGCGAGATTCGCTACCCCATCGACGAACCGCTGCCGCCGAACGGTTTCCAGGGCGTCGTTATTCCGAGTACGAGGGCACACGCCAAGTTCAAGTTCAGCAAGTCGCTGCCGGAACTGGAAGCGGCGATGCAAGCGCGCTTCCCCGGATTCGTGGCCCTCGTGACGGCCGACGACATCCCCGGCGCGAAGCTTATCGGTCTCGGCGGCGACGACCCGATTCTGTTCGACGGCGTCGCCACCTGCATCGGCGCACCGATCGCACTCGCGGTGGCGACCACTCGCATCACCGCCGAGGAAGTCGCGAAGCACGTCGGTGCCGAGTGTGTCGTGTACGACGACCTGCCCGCGATCCTGACGCTCGAAGACGCCATCGCGAAGAAGTCGACCCTGCCGCCGACGTCGAACATGCACCCCGACCCAGACGGTCGCCACGTCGTCGTCACTCGCGAAGGCAGCAACAGCGAGTGGATCGCGAACCCGACGGCACCGCTGCCCGGAAAAACGGTGCTCACGGGCGGCCTGCAAACCGGGGCACAGGCGCACTTCTACATGGAGCCGATGTGCGCGATGGCCGTGCCCGGCGCGTACGACCAGATGCAGATATACAGTTCGACGCAGAACCCCAACGGCGACCAGGGACAGATCGCCCGCGTGCTCGGAGTGAAGGCGAATCAGATCACGATTTTGCTGGAGCAGATCGGCGGCGGCTTCGGCGGCAAGCAGAACCGGGCCGTGTTCCCCGCGGCCATCGCCGCTGTTGCGGCACGCAAACTTCGCAAGCCAGTGCGGGTCGCCTTCGATCGCGAGCAGGACATGCACTACGTCGGCAAGCGGCACCCGTATCGCGGCGAGTATCACGTCGCTTTCTCGCAAGACGGCACGATCAACGGCATGAAGCTCGACTACTGTTCCGACGGCGGCAACACCATCGACATTTCGTTCGCGGTACTCAAGGGCAGCGTCATGATGTCCGACGGCTGCTACGGCATCCCGACCTTCCAGGCCGGCGGCACGGTGTTCAAGACCCACAAGGCGAGCAACACGGCGTTTCGCACGTTCGGGCAAGTACAGCCGCACCTCATTCAGGAAGAGGCAGTGGAGCGGGTCGCGTTCGAGTTGAGCAAGCAACTCGGTCGCAAGGTGCGGGCTGAGGAAGTTCGCAAGAAGAACATGTACAACTCGGCGGCGTTCGAGAACGCCGCCAGCACGCACTTCGGGCAGCCGATCTGGTTCTGCGAACTGCGGGAGCGCTGGGACAGCCTTTACAACAGCTCGAAGTTCGAGGAACGAGCCAAGGCCGTGGATGAGTTCAACAAGAACAATCGCTGGCGGAAACGCGGCATCTCGATGACGTCGCTGAAGTACGGTATCGGGTTCAAGCAACTCGCGGCACTGAACACATCGAGCGCCCTGGTGCAGATCAGCAAGGACGACGGCTCTGTGACGGTCGTTCACGGCGGAGTCGAAATGGGTCAAGGCTTACACACGAAGATCGCACAGGTTGCCGCGAATGGCCTGGGCATCGGGCTGGAGTACATCCGCGTCGCGGGGAACAACACTGACACGATTCCGAACGCGGCCCCGACCGCCGCATCGACGGGGTTCGACCTCAACGGTGGGGCGGTGGCCGCCGGGTGCCGCGTGATGCGGGCACGGCTGGAGGAGTTCTGCACGAAGTACGAGGGGGATCTGAAGGCGGCGGGCATTACCGACTGGCGCAAGCAGTGGGCCGAGTGCTGGCCGAAGATGATCGTGCTCGCGTGGCTGAAGCGAGTGCCGCTGATCTCGGCGGAACTGTTCGCGGCCCCGCACTACGAAACGCCGGTGCAGAACTTCCCCCGCGGCAAGTTCTTCGCGTACTTCGCGTACGGCTTCTCCGTGTCGGAAGTGGAAATCGACGTGCTGACCGGCGAACACACGGTGCTGCGTGCGGACCTGCTCTACGACGCGGGCCACTCGCCGAACCCGGCCATCGACATCGGCCAGGTCGAGGGCGGCTACGTTCAGGGGCTGGGCTTCATCACGACGGAAGAGATCATTTACGACGACACGGGTCAGCTCGTGACCGACAACATCTGGTCTTACAAGCCGCCGTGTTCGAAGTCGATCCCGCTCGACATGCGGGTGGCGCTCGCGGAGCACGACCCGGCATCGCGAGCTGCGCAGGAGAAGGCGGGGTTGCTCGCGGTAGCCGCGTCGAAGTCGGCGGCGGAGCCGACGCTGTCGCTGGCGGTGTCGGCGTACTTCGCGATCAAGCAGGCGATTCGTGCGGCGCGTGCGGAGCAGACGGGCGTTGAGGAGTGGGTGCGGCTCGATGTGCCCGCGACGTGCCAGCGCATTCAGCAAGCGTGTGCGGTGTCGCCGGAGAAGATGACGCTGTAGTGGGAAGAGCAAAGCAGGGTTCACCGCAGAGAACACTGAGGTCGCGGAGATAGAACCAAGTACCAGAGGAAGGCAGGGTATGAAGACATATCCTCTCTCTGCTTTTTGCTTTCCCCCCCCGTCCTCTGCGTTCTCTGCGGTGAACCCTGCATCTCTCTTTGAGACCGTCAATGGCAGAGCGAACCCTGTGGGCGACGTTGGAGCGGGTGCTCGCGAACGGTCTGCGGTGCAGTTGCTGCACGATCGTCGAGACACGCGGTTCCACCCCCCAGAAAGCCGGCGCGGCCATGCTCGCCTTCCCGGACGGCACGCTCGCCGGCACCCTCGGCGGCGGCTGCGTCGAAGCGGAAGTGCGGCGGCGTGCGCTCCGCAGCCTGACCGACGGCGACGACAAACCCACCCTTCACACATTCCTCCTCGACAACGATTACGGCTGGGACGACGGCCTCATCTGCGGCGGTCGCATGACCATCCTCGCCGACCCAGTGAACGCCAGCGATGCCGCATACTTCCGCCAGTTCAATGAACTCGCCGAATCTGGTGCGGGCTTCACTGAAGTGGTTGCGCTCGCCAACAACGCGGCGGGTGAACCACCCGGTTCGCGACACCTCGTGACGCAGAGCGGCGTACTCGTGGCGTCTCGACCGCACGCCCCCGTCGATGCCGCGACGCTGGTTGCTGTTGCTCGCGGACAGACTCGCCCCGGAGTTCAGAGCGGGTTCGCGTTCTTGCCGGTGGGATCGCGTGTGCGGTTGTTGATCGTCGGCGGCGGACACGTCGGGCAAGCGGTCGCGAACCTGGCGGCCGACTGCGACTTCGACGTGTGGGTTGTCGATGACCGCGAATCGGTCGTGAGTGAGGAACGCTTCCCGCGAGCGAGCCGCCGACTGTCGGGGAACTTTGCGAACACGCTCAGCAGCCTGGTGTCGGAAGTGACGCCGACGACATACTGCCTGATCGTGACGCGCGGCCACAACCACGACGAGGAAGCGCTGTTCCACCTCGCCCCGACTTCGGCGGGTTACGTCGGCATGATTGGTAGTCAGCGGAAGTCGCGGCTCATTCTCGACGACTTGCTCGCGAAGGGGATATCGCAAGAAGTGCTAGCTCGGGTGCGTACGCCGGTTGGGTTGGCGATCGGTTCGCGAACCGTGCCCGAGATCGCGGTCAGCATCGTGGCCGAACTCATTGCGCACCGCAACGGTGCTACACCGCCAAGGTCAAGCTGAGGAGTCTTCGAGAGGTCGAATCGCGACGGCGCGGACTTCGCTCGTATTGCCCGGCCCGACCAACTGTTTCTCCGCTCGCTGCCGCAACTCTTCGGATGAGATCCGCTCGCCGCGTTTGAACTCCGCCCGGGCCGCGATCAACTTGCGACCGATGTCGTCGAGCTTCGCGCGGAGATCGCGTTTCCGTGCCAGTAGGCAGTAGCCAGTCGAGTGTCTGGCGTCTTGTCTTGTCTTGTCTTGTTGAGATGGAGTGGTTTGAATTGTGATGGGTTCGGATGAGAATCCTCCATGGCAGATAGGCCGATCTACCAATCTGCATGACACTGGACATGGGCCAACACCGAGGACAATACCTTGAGAGCTACTCCCGAGAATCCAGAGGATCTGGATAGCACAAACCACACGTGAGGGGAGAGAAAGGTACAGGTTGCCGGCTGGGCATCCTGACCCATTGTCACCTCTATCGCCAAGCTGCTTCGCGTTAGATTCAGCATCTATACCGAACCAATTTTTCCACGCAGGGCAGTCATGTCGATGTTCGAGAAGGTCTATACCCTCTGGTACTTTTTTGCGACGGGCCACGGGAAAGCGTTGCCGATTACATGGGTAGCCCTCACGTCTTCGTTTCTGAGTGGAAAGAGGAGTGGGACGACTACGGAGAAGCCTTTCTGTTGAACCCCCTTGATGCCGAAACCTTTCGCCTCGTCATGGAGGATGCGGCAATCGGTCGGCGGTGGAAGGACGCTGTAGCGCAGGGGCTGACAACGTTCGATACTCATCCTGCATCCCGAAGACCGGATCAGAACAGAGGAACTACAACGCCTGCTACGAGAGCCATTGACGGTAGACCCGGCGCGGGCCAGACAAATGCACCCAGTGAAGAGTTGGCAAGAACCTGTGCCAGATGGAATCGATACGACGGATGTCATCAGGTGCTGCGCAGAGTTCTGCTGGAACTCGGCCCCAAGAGCCTGGGAAGATATGGAGTTGCCCTCGATGGATGTCCGTTGGTCAACTCCCACGCGGCTTAGTTAGGGTGGTCGCGAAAACAATGCCTGTCGCCGTCAGGCGCCCCGCCGTGCCGCTTCCGTCGAGTAGGTCGGATCGGCCTTGTCCCACGTCACGTCGCCCGACGGGCCGTAAATGGCAGGCACGTGCTGCCCCGCCAAACGGAGCCACGTTTGCACCTGGGTCCGGTGGTGACACGTGTGCAACACCCGCCGCCAGAACACCCAGATCCGTTCCCGTTGTAAGCTGCCGAAGAAGTTTCGCTGCTCCAGCCACCACGAGGATGTCCCGGCAGCAAGCTGCGGCAGCCGACCCTTCACCAGCCAGAGGTATTTGTCGATGTAGGCTTGCACGGGCGGCTTTTCGCCGGGTGGAAGGAGTTCATCGACGGGCGGCTCCTCCGTGCCGACGAACTGGCCGAAGAAGCGCCGCTCGGACAGGAGTTGGTGAACCATGATGGTACGGACCGGGTTCGTCTTCTCGTGCGGCTTGAAGTCCAGTAGGTCGTCCGGCACGGCCCGCCACACGCTCACCGTCTTGTTGGCTTCGCTGGCGTAGGTCGTGACGGCGTGCTGGAAGACCGGCTCGACCGCCGGGGGAACCTCGGCGTCAGGAATGGCGATGAAGTCGTAGTTCATGGCTGTCGTTCCTTGGTGGCTTTCCGAAGTTGTTCTTCGAGTTCGGCGATTCTCCCCCGCAACTGTTCGATCACGGGGGCGACCTGCCGCTCTGCGAATCGCTTGTGAATGTGCTGCGGGCAATTGATGTCCCACGCTTCGACGGTGAAGACAATGGCCCGCTCCACCTTGCCCGGATAGTCCGGGTCGCGGAGTAGGTCGAGGAGATTGGCATCATTCTCCACGACTCTGGCGGTGCCCCACACCTTGACCCGTTGGCTGTTGGCGTAGTCCATCAAGAAGAGGAACGCCTTCGGGTTTTCGGTGAGGTTGCCGAGCGTAATGTACTGGCGGTTGCCCCCGAAGTCGGCGAAGGCGAGGGTCTTCTCGTCCAGCGCTTTGAGGAAGCCCGGACTGCCGCCCCGGTACTGAATGTACGGCTGGCCCTCGGCGGTCGCCGTGCCGAGGTAGAACATGTCCAACCCGGCCAGGAAACCGGCGAGGTCCGGCGTCACACGGGTCTGCCAGCCCTGGCCCTGTTCGACCCTGGCGTAGCTCGCCCGTGATCCTTTGGCCGTCTGTACGCCTTTCACGGCGGGAGTGAAGGCCACGTCGCTGGGGAACTGTCTCATGGCTGGCTCCTGGTTTCTCGTTCCATGGGCCAGCGAGAATTCCGCTGGCCCCTGATGGACGCTGACTCTTGTTACTTTCACCCGCCGCCAACCGAGCAGGCTTCGACCGACTCGGCCTTCTGAAAGTCGAGTTCCGTGTCGGCCACGTTGTTGAGGAAGTTCGTGAAGCAGCCCAACACGACGCTGGCGACGATCTCCACGATCTCGGCATCGCCGTACCCAGCATCACGAACAGCAGCGAGTTGTTGTTCGCTGACCTTGCCCCGGCTCTCCAGCACGTTGTTGGCGAACGCCAGAGCCGCCTTGATACGACGGTCTTCGGAGTTGCGGGTGCGACCTGCAAGAACGTCGGCTGCAGACAGGCCCGCCGAAGGAGCCACGGCGCTCAGGATCGAAGTGCAGTAGTCGCAGGCGTTCGTCTCGCTGGTCGTGAGCTTCACTTGGTTGTGCAACTTCGTGCCGATCTTGGTTCCCCCCATCGCTGTGCTGAAGGCGAGAAAGCTGTCGAGAACGGCGGGCGAGTTCGCCATCACCTTGGCGGTGTTGGGAATGACGCCGAAGGCTTGCTGCACGGTTTCCAGCAGTTCCTTGGTGCGGCCATGAGCGATCTTCGGATCAACGGGTTGGATGCGTTGCATGGTCATTTCTCCTGGAGCTTCATGGACTGGCTGCGAACCGACGTGCCGAACTGGCTCGTCTCTTCAGAACACAGCCTTCAACCTTTTAGATACAGACAGGTCTGTATATGCGACGCCAAAAAAGAGAGGGGTTATACGCCCTTCGCTTCGGCCACCATTTTCAGGGCGGCGTCACGGGCCACGTCCACGGCGTCGGGCGAACCCTGGATCACTGCCGTCACGATGGCCCCCTCCACAAGTAGTCCCACAGCGGGCGCGACCTTCGCCGCCCCCTTGCCGAGCGATTCCTCGACCAACCCCGCCAGGAACGCCTGAAACCGCCGCTTGTGGTCCCGGACGAACTGCGTTCCGGCGTGGGTTGGATCGGCCAGTTCCACGGCGGCGTTCTGGAATGCACAGCCCCGGAAGCCCGGACTCTCGAACCAGTCCTTGAGGGCGGCGAAGAAGGCTCGGAGCTTATTTTTCGTTCGCTTGCCGTGCCGCTCCATCGCCGACCCAAAGAACGCCAGCACCGCAGCCTCCCGGTACTTCAGAACGGCCAGGATCAGGTCGTCCTTTGAGGGGAAGTGTTTGTAGAGGCTCATCTTGGCGACCCCGGCCTCTGCGATGATTCGGTCGATGCCCACCGCACGGACGCCCTCGGCGTAGAACAGCCGGTCGGCGGTTTCGAGGATACGCTGGCGGGCTTCAGAAGTGGCTTTGATTCGCTCCATGCCCGAAGTATACAGACCTGTCTGTTAATGTCAAGCCGAAGCGGTGGTTCTCCGAGCCTGGTTGTGTATCATCGTCCTGATGATTCGATCTGGTAAGCCAACAACTGCCCCCACGCACCGGGACCGAGCGGAGTCTTCCTGGCACGGAATCCTTCCGCCGAATAGCGTTCGAGGGTTTGAAAAGCCTCGTTCGTTTTGCACTCGGTCAATTTCATGGCAACGTGCGGCGGGAGTATCTTTACCCGTATCAGGGCTTCCACCGAAGAATCCGCATTAACGATGCCCTTCTCGAAGTCCGGGTTGCGAGCCGAGAGCGCCAGGCTCAACGATTCCACGACGGCGGGTAGGTCCGCGTCGTCCTTCGGCATGACCGCAGCAAGTGCTGCCATTCCACGAACCATGATGTAGTGGTAAGCCGGCCGTGCGTTGTGTGCGTCCGCCCATCGACCCTTGCGTGGTCCTTCAGTGAGTTGCCCCGGCAGGAGGCCGAGGCGGGCCTTCTTCTTGGCGGATTCGAGGTACTTTTTATCGCCGGTGATGCGGTACACCTCCGCCAGCAGGAACACGCTGAAACTGTTGTAGTTCCAGTTCGTGACGACCGGACGTGTGATGGCCCAATCTGCGGCCCGGATCGCTGCCTTCTTGTACTTGTCGTCCTTGGTCGCCGCGTACACTTGGACCAAAGCGACACCGGCCAACCCGTTGTCGAATTGCAGTCCACCATCGCTGAAATCTTCGACCGCCCAGCCATTCACGACGACCCGATCGAGTTTATCTTCCTTCTCAGCCTGTCTCATGAACTGCTCGGCGACCTCGAAGGGACGCCCTTTTCCTTTCCGCACCGCCGGAAACGGAATCACGCCGGTTCCGGCTTGGTCCTGCGACCAAACCAGAAAGTCTGCGGCTTCCTTGGCGATCTTGAGAAGACGTTCGGCATTGGCTTCATTCACGGACCTTGCCGCCAAGCAGCCTTCGATGATCGTCGCCAACTCCCGTGGGAGGTGATTGGTTTTCGTCGGATCGAGTCCGACTTTCCACCACTTCTGGCCCTCGATGAACTCGATGTACGGCTCGAAGGCGGTGCGGAGTTCTTTCGGAGTCAGGGACTTGGCATTCTTCGGAACCTCACGAAACTGGTCGGCAACCTCGGGCACCCCGGCTTGATCGCCCAGCGTCACGATGGCCTTCTTCGCGAGTCGCTTGACCTCGGCCTCATCTTCCGCTTTCTGAGCGGCAGCGAGTTCTACCGTAAGTTTGCGGAGCGTGTCTTGCGTGGCTTTGTCCAGCTTCGGCGTGTCCTGTGCCGATACGAACAGACTGCCAAGAAGTATCGCCAGAATTGAGGTGCTGGACCGCATCAGTAGAGCCTCGCTCCAAGAGGAACATTCCTGTCGGGATGGAGAAGCACGACGTTGCCGTACTCGTCCGGCACCCCAAGCGTCAGTACCTCGGACTGGTGCTTGCCGATCTGCCGGGGCGGAACGTTCACGACACAAAGTACCAGCCGTCCGACGACCTCATTACCCTCGTAGTTCGGGGCGAGTTTCGCCAGGGACTTCTTTGTGCCGAGTTCCGCCCCGAAATCGATCATCAGGATGTGAGTCGAATACCGTCCGTCGGGGAACGGCTTCACCTCGACCACCCGGCCCACCCGAATGTCGAGCTTCTCAAAGTCCTCGAACGTGACTGCGCTGCTTGCCTGATTCATCGGATTGCCGGACTCTCGTGTTGCTGATGTTGCTCACTTCAACTTGTGTTTCTGGAAGAACTCCCACATCAGATCGTTGGCCGAAACGTTCTTCGCAGACTTGCCCATGAACCCTGCTGGTGGCGTCATCCCCGGCCAAGTGTGACCGCCGTCTTCGATGACGACCAGCACGACCTCGGCTCCATCCTTGCCACCGCCATAAGTCTTCCGGGTCACCTTCATCTCGTCGCCATCCTTGGAAATCGTGTCGGCCTTCGGCTTCTCGTCGCAGCGGTTGAGCCTCACCCAGGTTTGAATCGAGTCCTCGACGCCTTTGAACTTCATGAACGAGGGTGCCTTTCCTATCTCGAACGGGACGAACGTGTCTTTCGTGCCGTGGAAGTGAATGACTGGCACGGGCCGCTTTGGCTGGCTCTCGTCAATGGCGACGGTTCCGGCCACGGGAGCAATCGCAGCGATCCGGTCGGATAACTCGGCGGCGAGCCGATAGCACATCATGCCGCCGTTGCTCATTCCCGTGGCATAGACCCGCTTCTCGTCCACTTTAACCACGGTCGTGAGATCATCCAGCAACTTGCCGATGAAGGCCACGTCGTCGGCCTTGCCCTCGGCCAGTTTGCCGCTGAAACCGCCTGAGTTCCAGGTGCGGAATGGCTCAACGCCCATACCGCTCGGGTAGACCACGACGAAGCCCGACTCGTCCGACTTCTTGTTCAGGCCCGAAAACCAGACCATCATCGAGCCGTCCATCGCCGCTCCGTGCAACGCAAGCACGACCGGGGTAGGCTTCTTGGGATCGTAATCCTTCGGCACGTGAACCAGATAGGTGCGTTTTTGCCCGCCCGTCATCAAGGAACGGGTGTGATCACCGGGGCCGAGTGGATCCGTTTGTTTCGGCGTGTCCCGAGCGAATGTCAGGCAAGCCGTCAGACCCAGCATGAGAGACGCAATTACCGATCTGCCCATGTTCATTCCTCCGGTCGGCGATTTTCCACCGCTGCCAGGTACACCTTCACCGCCGCTTTCGCATCAGGTGCAACGTGCGCCGGTCAGGTACGACCGGTAGCTTCTTGAGGCCCATCTTCACGATTTCAGCGATGGCTTCCTCGATCTTCTCTTTGAGTTTTCGACGGTCTTGGGATCATCAACAAGTTGCTCGCACCTCATTTCTTGTATCGATATACCCACATGACGCCGTTGTCGTTGCTGTCGCCAGCGACGTGGCAGAAATAAGCGTTCAACTCGCGGTCGTAGCAGGTGTTGGCTGCGAATTGAAACTTGGGACCGTCCGCGGGAAAGGGGATCGGGTCCGCCCAGGAATTCGTTTTCGGATCATACACATAGACCCCTGTCGTCTTCCCGGTGAAGTGAATCGCTATCACGATGTCGAGGCGAGCGTCGTACTCGTAGAACGCGGCGTTAGTGTTGGCTGCTGGTGGCGCGGTCCCAGTAGGTTTCAAGTGGCTCCAAGAATTGTTCTCGATATTGTAGGCCATGAGTCCTTCCCCTTTTGAGCCGTCACCGTCGTTTCGGTAGATGCGGTTTCGCTTGGAATCGTAGCAGCCGCAGGCATCGTAACCCTTGGGGCTTGGCCCTTTCGGCTTCGCATCAGTCCACTCGTTCTTCGCGGGATCGAAGATCGCCACGGTTTCCGAACCCACGGCGAAGAATTGCTTCTTCGAGGCAAGGTAGTGCAGTTGTGGGAAACCTCCCGCGTTCACTGCCGAGGAGTTGCCCGTCAGTGAGCGTTCAAACTTGCCCGATGCCACGTCGTAGAACCACGGGGAGAAGACCGCTTTCTTTTTGTCCTTCAGTTGCGCTTCAAGCAGTTTCAATCCCTCGTCCATCTGCTTCTCGCCACCCAGGAAGTACCTGGGAATCTGGTTGCCTGTGCCGTTCCAACTGACAAAGGCGAACTTCTTCCGGTCGGAATCGTAGGCGAGATACCCCCAGGCGTGAACTAATGTGTGGAGCGGGATGGGCTGCTTGTCTTTGTCGATCAACTGGCCGTTGTCATCGATGACGAGTTCCTTGTCCTTGACTCGCTGCGTGAACGTCTTGGTGTTCATTCCGGGGTAGAGACAACTCCAGGCGTGAGCGTTGATGTCGTAGAACCACAGGTCGTCCATGCTGTGGCCGTCAGGCTTGACGTAGGCATGAACACCCTCGCCGAAGATGAACGCTCCTCGCAGGTCCGGTGCGAGGATCAGGGCTTTGGCACCCCATGAACTGCCGCGTGCCTTGCCCCACTTCGGATCAGCGGCAGGGACGCCGAGATTCAGCCACTGGTTATCGCCCATCGCTTTGATCTTCTCGATGTGCGGCCCCGGTTTGCTCGGTAGTTCGGCGAGCGGCCCTTTCTTGTCTTCGGCAAACGTGGTCAGGCTGACGGTGAAGAACGCGGCCAGTGCCATCGAATAGACGCGGATCATGGCAAAAGCTCCTGTTGGAGGTCGTTCTCTTGCTGTACCGTTTCGTGCAATTGCCGACCGCAATCATCTGCACGCGATTTCGATTGACTACATGGTTGTTTTTGTGGCTTAACAGCACGGGATCGGGATTCCACAGCCCAGCTCTGATTGAGAAGTTCAAGGGCTGAAGCAGCATAGATTCCCGGCCGGGCAATCACTTTCTTCCAATCGCTGGGATGTGGCTTCCAACATCTCCCTCTCTACCTCCAAACGTTGGTGTGGAGCAGCGTCTCGTCAGTCGCAATAGTCTCACTGTGGTCACCTGTGGTCGGGATGTCTCGGTTGCAGCACTCCCAGGAAAGGATCACAAGTACCTCACTCCAGTCTGAATACTTGGTTTGTCTCACGGGTACACTGGATTATGATTCGTGCAGGCATGCACAGTGAACCCCGACATCCAAAGTACCACCACACTTGGTCTGGAATCTCACGTACGAGGGATCCAATGGCGGACTCCTGGCCTGAAGCGGCCTCAACCTACCAGGCTTTGTGTAACGGCGACCCCGTAGCACAATCCGACTTTGTGGTGGCTTTCCTCGACCCACTCGTCATGTTCTTGAACTGCAATTTCCCGGCTGCGGATAGCCATGATCGACTAACTGCGGCCGAGGATGCAATCCTATCAGTCATTCGCGACCCAGCCGTCTTCGACCCTTCACGCGGTAGCCTGCCCACATTCCTTCGAATGGCTGCCAGCGCGGACCTCGCCAATATCCAGGCCAGGGAGCGCCGACACCAACGTCGCCGTGATCTTGAAGATTGTGTCGAACTTCAAGCGGATGGCGGGAACAGTTCTGCAGAGCAGTCGACCAATTTGCTCCCTTCTTTCGACGACCCTTCACTCGCTGCCGTCATCACCGCACTTGACGCGAAAGAATGGCAGGTGTTTGGACTCATGCGAGAAGGAGAACGGCGAACAGGGGCGTTCGCTGCTGTTCTTGGAATCGGGCATCTTCCACCAGTAGAGCAAGCGACTGAGGTGAAAAAGGTGAAGGATCGTATTCTCAAGCGGTTTCAGCGAGCAGGAGGAAGAGCATGAGCGACGCACTCAATCACTTGGCGGCACGGGTTGCCAGCGATCAGTTGTTTTTAGCTAATGCGTTAGCGGAATACGCGAGGTCCGAACGCCTTGATGACATGGGGTTGGCGACGGCACTGGGAGGGAGGGTCGATGATCTCGCTTTGCTCAGACTTTGCCGTCCTCCACGATGCGACGCTGAACACTTCCGGGCCGATATCGCGGCTATCGCCAGTCGATTCGGGATTAGCTCAACGAAACTCACTGAGGTCGTACGGCGGGGGCTATCGCTAGCTCGACTTCGACAAGTCCAGCCTGCTTTAGGCGAGGCCGGATTACTGCTTGCAGCCCGAGATGACAACCGCGAACCCCCACCAACTGAGGGGACAAATTCATGAACATCCCCATCTGGTGTGCTGATCTTGCTGATGGCTTCTGGGCACGGGTTGGTACGACTCCGGCATATCCGCGTGATCTCCGAAAGGTAATCGCCGCTGCCGTGCCGCTATCTGTGATCGACTTGCCCAGCGTAACTGTTACGGCCGTTCGTCAGTGGTTCGAGTGGATGAACTTACCGATTCACCTGGACGAAGCGGACCGTCCGCTCCGCGCGTGTCTGGTTGCATTGTGCGGCGAAGGATTTGCGTTCGTGGATGCCTACGACACTGACATGGAGCGAAATTTCTCCATCGCCCACGAATTGGGCCATTTCCTCCGAGATTATTTCAATCCAAGAGAGACGGTGATTCAACGACTCGGAAGTGTGGCTCTTGAGGTGCTTGATGGGAAACGTCCCCCAACGCCAACAGAACGATTCCAAGCCGTCTTCCGCAACGCCCCAATCGGGCCGTTTACGCACGTTTTGCGGCGTGATGAGACAGGAATCCCCCTGACTCATGTAGAGCGAGAATCTGAGTTTGCTGCGGATCGACTTGCCTTTGAATTGCTCGCACCGGTCGCAGCATTGGGCGATTGCGAGAATCGGAATGAACTCGTCACGCGACTGGTTGACGTGTTCGGTTTGCCGCCTGAACCCGCGACGCGATACGCGAATCTGTTGTTGCCGGACGCGCCGAAAGCGGGCGTTCATGTCTCGAGATTCCTGATTTGCTGAAAAAACTGTCGCACTTCGACGAATGCACCGGAAGACATCACAGAGGAAGGACGCCCCCAATGCCCGAGTTCCACACCCGTACCGCTGATCCCTCGCTCCCCGTATCCCGTACCACTCCGGTCAGTGAGGATGCATTCCGGGAGGCGTTCGGTGAGCCACTCCTTGGCACCCTCGATCTTGCATCGTGGCATCCAGGTGTGAACGTCGTGCAGGAGTATGCCCGGGTCACGGAGGAGATCGCCCGATCTATTGAGTTCGATGACAGCCACAAGAGCCAACTCCGAGAGTTCGGGTTCCCGAAGTTGAGTATCCCCGACGGCGCTCCACTGGAGGCCGGGTTCTACGACCACCTGACGACCGACGACATCGCTGAGGTTCACCGTGGCTTGCTTTTCAACGGCGGCGTGTCGTGCTGCGATGGGACGCACCAGCAACACGACACCCTGGCACTCACGATTCACCAAATCGGCGTCTGCCTTGTGGCGTACACGGGCAATCAAGGGAGTTGGAGCACCCGCCTTTTCCGCCGTGATCTTCGGGAAGACCACGGTGACCCGGTGACTCTGATGCTCAACTTGTTGGAGCGGCGTGGGAAACGGGCGGGATTGAACCAACCGGACCGACGCGACGGACTTTCAGAGTTGGCCCAGCGAACGGTGATGAGCTACGGCGAAGCGAAGGTGCTCCTGGACGAATCAAGCGCTGTATGGCGATTGGGCCACGGCAGCCCGGCTCCCTACCAGCTCCTCGCAGCGGCTGGGAGTCCCGATCTGGCGATCGAGTCGATGAAGGTGCTTCGCAGGCTGATCGAGGGGCACCGCAAGTTCGTGTATGTGTCGAGCGAGTCAGGAGACCGCGATTACTTGATGATTGGGCAGGCGCTCCGACCACTGGAGTATCTCATCATCGGCACACTGGACGAGCGGATCGAAGAGTTTGTGAACGGCATCCACTTCTCGGGCAAACCGACGGTGGACGACCGGTGGGATGGGAAGAAACTCCGCCCCGAGGAGTGGGTGATCCGATTCCGAGACGAAGTGGCGTCTCAAGTGTTGGTCGGAGTTTACCGGGCGTCATTGCTCGCTCCACCGCAAGTGTTCTACGCCCACCGCGATCACTTTGAACTCGCCGCTGCCATCGCCATCGCCGATAGCGTGTTGCTCCCGGAGCGGGGGTTTCCGATGCTCATCGACCTCGCTGACCGTGCCTGTAAGTCGGTCTACGGCGGCGGAAGCCTTCGAGATATCGCCGACACTGCCTACGCCCAACACGGCGCCGCTTTCCGATTCACGAGCGAACGAACTTACCGTCCGGATTGATCCCGCACCAGGAAGGAAACGCAATGATCGAGACCAAGAATGGCAACGGGTTTCACTCACAACTCTCAGCTGACACTGCAACAGCCGGCGGGCCAGCCATGCCACATCCGGATGACGTCGGATCTGTTGGGAAGACGCAGTTCGACTTGCCCGGAAGCACCGATCTCACCATCACGGTCGTGATCCCCAAGGATCGACTGCACGCCGCACCAGCACAGTCGCTGGTTCGTATCGTGAGCAGGCACGACGAGCGAAAGTACCTCGGGGTGGTCACGGCCGGCCCGTTCGCGGAACCGGACGGTCTTCGTGGGGATTCGCCGATGCTCACCGCCGTCGCCACCCACGGCGGGGAGTACCTGCCTCCGTATCACGGCCGCATCCAGGTGACGATTCTCGGCGAACAACTCACCGACGGAACGCTGACTCCGCCGCGACTTCGCCCACTCCCGAACAGTCCCGTGTTCGTGCTCGACGATGACGAAGCGGGTCGAGTGCTGAACTGCAGCGGCGACGTGCGGCTCGGGTTGGCGGTCGGTCACGACAAGGTGGAAGTGGGAGCGCCTTCGAGTGCGAAGTCGGTGTTCCCACGGCACACGGCGATACTCGGTACGACGGGTGGAGGGAAATCAACAACCGTAGCGGGGTTGATCGCGCGTGCCCGTGCTGCGGGCATGGCGGTCGTGGTGCTTGATGTGGAAGGCGAGTACACGGAGATGAACGAACCGACGAACCACAAGCCGATGCTCGGCGGGTTGCGTGATCGCGGCATGTCGGCGGAGGGTGTGCCCACGAAAGACATGACCGTTTACCACTTGCTCAACCGCGGCACCGCGAACCCGACGCACCCGAATCGCAAGGAATTCTCGCTTCAGTTCGCACGGCTGTCGCCTTACGCGGTCATGGAAATCCTCGGCCTCTCCGAAGCCCAGCAAGAACGCTTCCTGAAGGCGTTCGACATCGCGAAGGAGTTGTTACGCGACCTCGGCATCTTCCCCGCGAAGAACAACCCGGAGCAGGAACGGATGGCGTTGGAAGTAGACGAGTTTGAACGCGGCTACCCGCGCATGATGCTGTCGTTGCTCATGGACGTGGTCGGAGCGTGTCTGTCTCGCTCGGAGAAAGCACCCAAGGATACTCGCGGAAAGGCGAAGGAGAAGGACGATGAGGACGACACACCCGTTGCGTTCCTGTCGCAGACGCCCGAACTACGGAACTCCGAAGGCAAGGCCAAACTCACAACACGCATCAATGCGGCAAACCCGCCGGGCAACGCGATTTCGTGGCGAGCGGTGTTGGGCAAACTCGCCCGATTGAACCGCATGAAGGTCTTCCACGACGGCGACGGCCCTGGCCCGATGGCCTATGCGAAGCTGTTGCGGCCCGGCAGCTTGTCCGTCATCGACCTGTCCGACAGCGGATACAGCGAGCTGAACAACCTTGTGATCGCGGACATCCTCCGTGGCGTACAGGACGAGCAGGACGAGAGCTACGGCCGGTTCGAGGCTGCGAAGGTGAAAGGCGACACCACGACCGAACCGCCGCGAGTGCTGATCGTGGTCGAGGAGGCACACGAGTTTTTGAGCGAGGAGCGGATTAGCCGAACGCCGGTACTTTTCGAGCAGGTCGCGAAGATTGCGAAGCGCGGCCGGAAGCGCTGGCTCGGACTGTGCTTCGTCACGCAACTCCCGGCTCACCTCCCGAAGCAAGTTCTCGGGCTGTGCAACTCGTTCATCCTGCACAAGCTGAACGACCCGGGAGTAATCTCGCTGTTGAGGCGCACGGTGGGCGGTGTCGATGAGGGCCTTTGGGACCGGCTGCCGAATCTCGCGCCGGGCCAGGCGATCGCGAGCTTCCCGCACTTCACACGTCCGCTCCTGGTGAGCATCGACCCCGCCGGGTGCAAGCTCCGCATGGCGGACTGATGTGGGATCGTGGGCGGAGGC
Organism: Planctomycetaceae bacterium; assembly: GCA_013823135.1. Classification (GTDB taxonomy): domain Bacteria; phylum Planctomycetota; class Planctomycetia; order Gemmatales; family Gemmataceae; genus Gemmata. The sequence goes on along the minus strand of PNLP01000086.1, from coordinate 1,811 downwards.
ACGGGATCTTGCCGTCCACTCCTTCCAGAATCTCCTGGATTACGTCGCACTCCCCCTACGCCTTCGGAATGACCTTCTGAACCGACAACTTCACGACGCCTGAACTCGACAGTGGAGGAGCCTCCGATGTCCGCACTTGCGACGGACCCGATCCCCGTGCGCGCCCTGAACCAGGTGACGTATTGCCCGAGGTTGTACTACCTCCAGTACGTCGATGCTGTGATGCCAGTGAACCAGCACGTCGAGGGCGGGTTGTTCGACCACCGCCGCGTCGATTCACCCGAACTCAAGAACAAGACTCGCAACGATCGCGGAACCGCCACCAGTCGCGGGATCGCGCTATCGTCCGAAACGCTCGGCATCACGGGCGTCCTCGATGTCATCGAGGAGAAGAACGGCGAGCAGTATCCCGTCGAGACGAAGCACGGTTCCGCCCCGCACGACGACGACGGCAAGCCCACCGTTTGGGACAACGACGCGGTTCAACTGTGCGCACAAGCCCTCCTTATGGAAGAAGCGTTTGGCAAGCCGATCCCGCACGGTTTCCAGTTCCACGTTGGCAGCAAAGAGCGAGTTCAACTGTCGTTCACGCAGGAACTGCGAGAGAAGACGCACGCCGCAATCAGCCGGTGCCGCGAACTCAGCGTTCTCGATTCACCACCCGAACCGCTGCCGTCGGAGTTACGCCACCGCTGCTTCGGCTGTTCCCTCGCACCGGTGTGTCTCCCCGAAGAAACGCTCTACCAGATCGGCCACCCGACCCCAAGCGACGAGGCGAAACAGCCCGCGGAACTCAAGAAAGTCATCCCGCAATCCGACGACGGTGCCGTGCTGTATCTTCAGGAGCCGGGCAGTTTCGTCGGCAAGCGGAGCGAACACCTCGTCATCAAGAAGGACGGCAAGGAGACGGGTCGCGTCCCGATGCACGCCGTGCGACAAGTTGTCGTGTGTGGCAACGTGCAGGTTTCGACACAGGCACTGGAAACGCTCGCGGAGAACGAGATACCGGTTTCCTACGTCACGGGGCACGGCCGCTTCATCGGCTCGTTCGTCCCCGCACCCGCGAAGAACGTGTCGCTGCGTGAGATGCAATTCAAGAAGTTCAACGAAGCCGGCGTGTGTCTGGATCTCGCGAAGGCCGTGGTGCGCGCAAAGCTCTCGAACCAGCGCACGCTCCTGATGCGTAACCTTCGCGACGACGACACTCGCGGCAGCAAGGAGTACGGCGCGCGGGGACTCTACGACCTCCTTCGCACGCTCGACGGCCACACCTCAATCGACTCAGTGCTGGGCGTTGAGGGACAGGGGGCCTCGCTCTACTTCGGCGAGTTCGGCCGCTTTCTGAAGCAACCGCCGACCGGCAAAGGCTTCGACTTCACGACCCGCAACCGTCGCCCGCCGCGCGACCCAGTGAACGCCCTGCTCTCGTTCGCCTACGCGATGCTGGCGAAGGATTGCTTCTCAGCGGTCTGCACCGTGGGATTTGACCCGTACAAGGGCTTCTTCCACCAGGGCCGGCACGGGAAACCATCGCTCGCGCTCGACCTCATGGAAGAGTTTCGTCCGGTGATCGCGGACAGCGTCGTGCTGACGCTCATCAATAACGAGATCGTGACGAAGGCCGACTTCGTGACTTGGCGTGATTCGTGCCAACTCACGGACTCGGGGCGGAAAGCGTTCTTCGCGACATACGAACAGCGCAAAGCGACGGAGATCACGCACCCGGTTTACGGCTACCGCATGAGCTACTCGCGGATGCTGGAAGTGCAGGCCCGCATGCTGGCGGCGTTCGTTCGCGGCAGCATTCCGAA
>PNLP01000085.1 GCA_013823135.1 Planctomycetaceae bacterium | reverse complement strand
TGTGGAAGCATTCCTTCGGCACCTGGAACTCGTCGCCACGATCCGAGGCGGTGAAGCAAAGAGTTGAACCGCGAGTTGGGTTGGTTGCGAACCCGCCAACGAACCTTGTTCTCCCTCTCACATTCTCTCCGAGGGGGGCCGAGTCGTGATCGAACGCGTGCTGATTCAGAAGAAGAACGGCGAGTTCGCCACCGTGAACGGCTGGGTCGCCTGGTGCGGGTTCGACCGCAAGGCGTACCCGATCTCGTTCTTCGAGTGGCCGCAACTTCGAGATGGCCTCATTGATGTGACCCCTTCGACGCTCGTTGTTGGAGGGGTCTCCACAGTTCTCCACGCTCTTCGGCTACTTGGTGCAGCACCGCCAACGATCGACTTCCCGGATTCGCTCCTCGCGTATCTCGGCAGGCAGGTTCGGGCCACCACGCTAGGTGAGGTTCGCGGACTGCTCAGCGGCGACGCCCCGGAACCGCTCTTCGTGAAACCGCGTGAAATACACAAAGCGTTCACCGGGTACGTCCTGTCGGCGTTTCGCGACCTCATCCCGACCGCACACTTCCCCGACGAGATGGCCGTGTGGGCGTCGGAGACTGTCGATTTCGTCTCGGAGTGGCGGTACTTCGTTAGAGGCCACGAGATCATTGGCGTCGGTCACTACAACGGCGATCCTTTTCTCCATCCCGACGCCGTAACGGTGAAGAAGGCAGTCGCCGACTACCGTGTGGAGGCACCCGTGGCATACGGCATCGACTTCGGTGTGACGGCAGACGGTCGAACCGTACTGGTCGAAGTGAACGACGGGTACTCGCTGGGCCACGTGGGGATGCGTCCGGTCCCGTACGCGAACATGCTGGAAGACCGCTGGATGGAACTGGTCACGCCGCGGCGGTACTCGCGAGACTCGTGAAACCGACCCGTTTGCTTTCCGTGGCCGAGTTGCCGACGGAGAGCGAGATGGACACGGCTGGCAGCGTCTGAGTCGCTCCGACCCGTGGCTCGTCGACCGCGTTAAATCAGCCGTGGCGTGCCGAAAGAGTTGCAAAGTCCGCAACTGGGGACGAGGAATCAGATCACAGATTCTTGAGGGGAAGTGCTCCGATTTGCGATCTGGAACGGGTGTCTACAACGTGAACGTCCGGTAATGGCATAGATGGCCGTTCCGACACGGATTTCCACTCCTTCGCGGCATGGGGTTTGGTAGACTCGGCCGAATGTCCGATGTGACTCACCTGCTCGAAGCTGCTGCGGCCGATGACCGCAAGGCCGCCGCAGACCTGCTACCACTCGTGTACGGCGAGTTACGGAAGCTCGCGGCCGCACGCATGTCGCAGGAATCGCCCGGCCACACCCTCAACCCCACAGCCCTGGTCCACGAGGCGTTCCTGAAGCTCGGGGCCGAACGCCCGTTCGCGACGAAAACCGACTACCTGAGGGCCGCCGCCGAGGCCATGCGGCGAATACTCGTCGATCACGCCCGCGCCCGGAACGCGGCTAAACGAGCGAGCGGGCACCGCGTCGATCTCGAATCCGGTCACCTCGTCGCCGCCCCGCAGGACGACAACCTCTCGGCCCTCGACGACGCCCTGTCGCGACTGGCCAGAGAGCACCCCGAACTCGCCGAACTCGTGCAGTTGCGGTACTTCGGGGGGCTCACACTCGCGGAGTGCGCCGAAGCCCTCGGCGTGTCGGCTCGCACCGCCGACACGTGGTGGGCCTACGCCAAGTCCTGGCTCGCCGTCGAGTTGAAGCGGTCTTGACACTTTTTTCCCCGACGACTGCGCTTTTCGACCGCGGAATACGCTGAATGGTTCGGAGGGCCATTACCGTGAACGAACTCGACCTATTTGCCGCCGCGATTGCGATAGCCGACCCGACCGAACGGGCCTCGCTACTGGACCGGGAATGCGCCGGCAACCCGGAACTCCGTGCGCGCATCGATCGGTTGCTCGCGGCACACGACAGAGCGAGCAGCTTCCTCGAACGCCCCGCGGCTGGGGTTCCCGATGCCACCTCAGCCTTGGGCGGTGAGGATCGCCCCGTTCGACATGACGATGAGGTGCCACTCGGGTTCCTCGAACCTGCCACCAAACCCGACTCGCTCGGTCGGCTCGGGCACTACGAGGTTCTGGAAGTTCTCGGCCGCGGTGGCTTCGGCATTGTGCTGAAGGCGTTCGACGACTCGCTGCATCGGGTCGTTGCGGTGAAAGTGCTCTCCCCAGAGATGGCCGCCACGTCACCGGCCCGCAAACGCTTCCTGCGGGAAGCGCGGGCGTCCGCTCCGATCCGCCACGAGAACGTGGTGCAGGTGTACGCCATCGAGGAAACCCCGCTGCCCTACATCGTGATGGAGTTCGTTCCTGGCCGCACGCTGCAAACTTTTCTCGACGGTTCCGGGCCGCTCGAAGTGCCGGATGTGGTGCGCATCGGCGTCCAAATCGCACGCGGCCTCGCGGCAGCGCACGAACTCGGACTTATTCACCGCGACATCAAGCCGGCGAACATCCTGCTGGAAGGTGGGGTCGACCGCCGCGTGAAGATCACGGACTTCGGCCTCGCTCGTGCTGCCGATGACGCCAGCATCACCGCGAGCGGAGTGGTGGCGGGCACACCGTTGTACATGGCCCCCGAGCAGGCCCGCGGCGACCACCTCGACCACCGCGCCGACCTGTTCAGCCTGGGCAGCGTGCTCTACACGATGTGTGCGGGACACCCGCCATTCCGCGCGAACACCACGCTCGCCGTGCTGAAGCGCGTCTGCGACGAGAACCCGCGGCCGATCCCCGAGATCACCCCTGAGGTTCCCCGCTGGCTGTGCGACATCATTGCGAAACTCCACGCCAAGAACCCCGACGAGCGCTTCCAGTCCGCGAAGGAAGTCGCCGATCTGCTTGCGAAGTACGCCGTCGAACCGCCGCCTGTGGAACCGAAAGCGGAACGCAAGCCGGTCGCCACCGTGCCACGGCCGTCCCGCAGTAACCTCGCGATCGCAATGCGAGTGCTGTTCGCTGCGGTGGGCGTGCTGTTCCTGACGGCGGTTGCAGTCATCGCCGTGTACTTCGCCTCACAGGGGCAGAGGCCGGCCGATCCGGTGAGAGCGGAGGCCCCCCCAGAGGATCAACTGCAAACCGGGAACAGATTGCCGACGAGGTACAAGAACACTCTCGGCATGGAGTTCGCCCTTGTACCGAAGGGCAAGGGCTGGCTCGGCGGCGGCGGCGGCAAGGTGGGGGAGAAGGAGGTCGAGTTCAAGGACGACTTCTACCTGGGTATCTCTGAAGTCACTCAAGAGGAGTGGGAGATGGCAGTGGGGGCCAACCCCAGCTACCACTCCCGGAAGGGCGGGGGCAGGGATCTGGTCAAGGACGTTTCCGATGCGGACTTGAAGCGGTTCCCGGTCGAGCAAGTCTCGTGGAACGACACACAAGTGTTTCTGGAGGCACTCAACCAGCGGGACAAACAAGCTGGCTGGATGTACCGTTTGCCAACTGAGGACGAATGGGAGTATGCCTGTCGCGGCGGTCCCGCGACGGTCCGAGTCGACCACGCTTTCGACTTTTACCTGGAGAACCCGACCAATCAACTCTTGCCCGCCCAGGCCAATATCAGACACGACAACTGGCTGGGTCGGACGTGCAAGGTGGGCCTCTACCCGCCGAACCGGTTGGGCTTGCACGACATGCACGGCAACGTGGCGGAGTGGTGCAACGACGAGCTAACGGGTGAAAAGGGAGGGGTCCAAAGGCTGTATCGGGGTGGAGCCTTCTGGTTCCCACCCCATGACAGCCGCGCCGCTCGTCGCCAAACCGTTGGCTTGTTGCTCGCGGGGCGCAACAGCGGTCTGCGTGTGGCCCGCGTTCGCGTCGATTCCCCGGCCCCGGTGCTCACACCCGTGGCCCCGATTACTGCTGAGCAACGCAATTCCCTCGAGTGGGCCCTTTCCGTCGGGGGCCGTCTCGCGTGCATCGTGAACGGAAAGCCGCAAAGCTATGTTCAGGGCGACCGCCTGCCTGACCTGCCTTTCACCGTGCAGGTACTCAACCTTGGCTTGACGACAGCCGTGACTGAGGCTTCAATCGAGAACCTGAAGGCGTTCCCACGCGTAGGCTCGATCGTGTTCTTCGGCCCGCCGGTCGGAGATGCCGCGTTGGCCAAAGCGGCCACGTACCCAGGCCTCGCGAGCGCGCCGAAGCTGAGTCTGGAAGGAACTCTGATCACGGACGCCGGGCTCGCGCCGCTCCAGCGGTTTGAGCGACTCGAGGATTTGAATCTCAGCAAGACGAGAATCACCGCGAAGGGCGTGGCCGAACTTCGCCCCTTGAAATTGAAGCTACTCGTGCTGCGCGATTGCCAGCAGATTAAGGATGACGCGGCGGATGTCCTGGCGGACATGCCCACCCTGTCCAATCTCAATCTACAGGGCACCACCGTCACCCCGGCGGGGATCGCCGAACTCGGCCGACTCCCAGCCCTGCGAAGCCTCTCCGTCAGCGGCGACGCGGCGACGGACGACCTCGTCGCCGTGGTCAAACTCCGGGGATTGACCAACCTGCGGATCGATTCACCGAGTGTCACCGATGCGGGGTTGGCCCGCCTGACGGCACTGCCCGAGCTAAACGACCTCGTCTTCACCGAGAGCAAGGCCGTCACCGATGTCGGGGTGGAACACATCGCGAAGTGTAAGAATCTGCGAAGTCTCAACGTGAAGCGGTGTGGGATCACGGAGGCAGGGGTCAAGAAACTGGCCGCCGCCCGCCCCGACTTGAAGATCGAGTGGGACGGCGGGGTGATCGAGCCGAAAGCCACGCAGTCAGACGTACCCGCGGGTGACTGGGTGCAACTCTTCAACGGCAAGGATCTGATGGGGTGGTCGAATGCCAAAGACGCCACCGGCAATTGGAAGGTCGTCGATGGTGCAATCACGTGTAGCGGGACGAACGACAACCTGTACACCAAGCGCGACGACTTTGGTGATTTCCATTTGCGGGCGGAGGTAAAGTGCAACAAGCAAGCTAATGGCGGCATCTATTTCCGGACCCGCAAGCCCCTCGCGGACGGAGGCGACTACGAAGCCCAGATCGCCATAGATTTCAAGCCTGGGATGGGCCAATTGACCGGATCGCTGTGGCATCTGGTTGTTGTGAAGGAGACGCCTGTGGCGCCCGACACGTGGTTCACCTACGAAATCATTGCCCAAGGCAATCGCATTCGATTGCTTGTCAATGGCAAGGAAACCGCGGATTACACGGAAAACCGAGCCGGCCGGCGTACCAAGGGCCACATTGCATTGCAGCACCATCATGTCGGGTCTGAAGTTCACTTCCGCAAGATCGAAGTCAGGGAATGGGACGGCGGCGTCATCGAGCCGAAGGTCGTGGCCGATCCCGACCGCCGGGCCGCGGAGTTGGTGCTGTCGGTCGGTGGGAGTGTGCGCCTCTCGACCAATCCGGGGAAACTCGTCACGGCGGTGAACGAACTCCCGGCGGGGGAATGGAAGGTCAACATGGCCAACGTCGTCGGCAAGTCCGGGGCGACGGATGCCGTCGTAACAGCCATCGCCGACTGCCAGAGCCTGGGAGCCATCTACCTGTCCAACACCCCCGTCACCGACGCCGGGCTCACTGCCTTCAAGGACCGTAAGAATCTGGTCGTCCTCGAACTGGCCCGAACTGCGGTCACGGATGCCGGGCTGGCCCACTTCAAGGATCATCGAATGATCGAGCAGCTAACCCTGTCGGGCACCCGCGTCACGGACCAGGGACTCGCCACCTTCGGCGGCTGCAAGAAGCTGATCCGGCTTCTGCTGTCCGAGACGACCATCGGGGACGCCGGTCTGGCGCACTTCAAGGACTGCAAGAATCTGGCGACCCTCGACCTGAAGGGAACCCGCGTCACCGACGCCGGGCTCGCAAACGTTCGGGGGTGCAACAAGCTGATGTTCGTCCACCTCAACGGCCTGCCGATTGGGGACGCCGGGGTGGCGAACTTCAAGGATTGCAAAGATATGCAAGAGTTCAACCTGCACGACACCGGGGTGAGCGATGTTGGTCTCGAGCATCTCGCGGGACTAACGTCGCTCCGAACGGCCCGGCTCAAAAAGACGAAGGTGACCGAGGCTGGGGTCAAGAAGCTCGCCGCAGCGTTGCCGGGGTGCAAGATCGAGTGGGACGGCGGCGTGATCGAGCCGAAGTGAGGCTCGACCGGGAGCACACGCCCAGGACCGAACACTGGGGATCGGCGGCCCGCCCGCCGACAAGAACCGGACGAGCGTCGAGAAGCCACGACCATCACCCGCGATCAACTCGCTGGTGGTGCGGGCCACCGAGAGCCTGCGCCCGCGAGTCCGGCCGCAGGTCGGTCAGACCGGACCCGGCCGCCCGGGCCGGTATCGCGGACAGGACGTCGGTCAGGTAGGCCCACGGGTTGAGTCCGTGTCGCTTCACCGAGGCGGTGATGCTCAGCAGGACGGCAGAGGGCTGTAACCCGCCGTCCCCGCCCAGATGCAGCCAGTTCCGGCGGCCGGGCCGACGCAGAACGGGCGGATGGCTTGCTCGGCCGGTGCGTTGTCGATTGTTAGCCGGCCGTCGGCCAGGTACAAGCCGAGGGTCGGCCACTGGTTCGAGGCGTACGTGAAGGCTTCCCCAATCGCGGACTTCGGCAGCACCCGCGGGCGTTGCACTGCGAGCCAGTCGGCGAACGCAACCAAGACGGGGCCGGCGTGCTGTTGCCGGTACGCGGCGAGTTCGGCCCCGGTCAACTTCTAGTCCTTCGCCTCCCGCTCGACGGCGTACAGGGCGCGGATGCGGGCGAGCGCCTCGTGACTTCGTTCGGGGTCCGAAAGCCGGGCGTCGAAGAAGTACCGCCTGGTGTGTGCCCAGCACCCGACGTGTCGGGCACCGGCTTCGTAAACCGGGTTGCAGCCAGCATACCCGTCGGCGTGGACGAATCCGGTGTACCCCTTCAGGAACGCGGTCGGCGCGTCGCGGGAGCGACCGACGGACAGATCGAACACCGTGTACGGGTTGGCGGCGTCACCGACGTACACCCACGCGTGGGCGGTCCGCCGCGGGGCGAGCAGCGCCACCGGGGTGTCGTCGGTGTGCAGTGCGGCCGAGAGCCGGACCCGGTCGCACATCAGCCGGTACAGCCTACAACATTACAGCGACTCATCCGACCCCGACCCAGGGAGAGACACCATGAAGTCGTTTACCGAGTACCTGACACTCAACATCCCGTCGAAGATGGCGTTCGTGAACATCACTTCGCAGGTTGAAGCCGCCATCCGTGCGAGCGGCGTGGCGGAAGGCATCGTGCTGGTGAACAGCATGCACATCACGTCGAGCGTCTTCATCAACGACGACGAGCGTGGGTTGCATCACGACTTCGGCGTGTGGGTGGAGAAGTTGGCCCCGTTCAACCCCGACCCGAACTATTACCACCACAACCGGACCGGCGAGGAAAACGCCGACGCCCACTTGAAGCGGCAGATCATGGGTCGTGAAGTCGTAGTCGCAATCACGAAGGGGAAGCTCGATTTCGGCCCGTGGGAGCAAATTTTCTACGGCGAGTTCGACGGCCACCGGGACAAGCGAGTGCTGGTCAAGATCATCGGGGGGTGAACAAATTGGATGGCCTGCAACCCGATGCCTTCGCGACCTGCTGCGGTGCCAGGCCGGCGGCGGATCACGGCCCGCGTGTCTACTCTACTCCGATCGGGACGACCCTCGTGCCGCCGAAGGGTCTGTAGCCGCGGCGCAAGCTCCGATACTATTTCGGGGAGGGCTTCCACTCGTACTTCTTTTGTTTGCGGAACCCGGTCACGGTGAGAGCCCCGTCTGGGCCGATCTCTAACATCGAATACCCGTTGTTCTCGGTCCCGGAGCCCTCGATCATGGCGACCAGCGTGCAGTAGTGGACGCCTCCGACCTCCGTGTAGTCGTTCTTGTGGCTATGCCCCTGGAACACGGCCCGCACCCGCTTCGACCCCTCAAGCACCTTGCGGACGTCGGCCGCGTTCTTGACCGCGTAGTCGTTCGCCACGTCGAACCGCTGGTGCGCGAACACTACGACGGGCTTGTCGGTCCCCTTCAAGTCTTCCTTGAGCCAGTCGAGTTGGTCGGCGGGAATGTTGGCGTCGTTCCACTTCGAGTTCTTCCGACCGTACGGCTTACCTGCGCTCGTGAAACACGCGTCGAGCACGACGAAGTGGACGCCCCCGCGGTCGAACGAGTAGTGCGACTCCTTTTGCCCGACTGCGTCGAGGAATTCCCGCTTGGTGAGCGTGTCGACGCAGTGGTTGCCCAGGACGTAGTGCCGGTCCTTCGCGAGGGCGGTGAACTCCGTGTCGACCCGCTTGAGGTACTTGAGTTCGGTCTCGACCGAGTCTGCCGCGTCGATCAGGTCGCCCAACTCGACGACGAACGCGGGTTCATCTTTCTTGAACCGCTCGGCAGCTTCAGCCAATTTGTCCAGGGTTTCGCGGTAGTAGCGGGTGCCCGCGGGCTTTTGTCGGCGTAGTGCAGGTCGGTTACCAGTCCGACCCGCACGCCGTTCTTTGGAGTCTCACCCGCAAGGAGTGGACAGCACGACGTCGGATCGAGCCCCGCGGTCAGGATCAACGATCCGTTGGCCAGGAATGCCCGTCGCCCGATACGAGTAGTATGTGTCACGACGGTCCTCACGACGAACGGTTTTGGGAGCGGTCGGAGTCGTTGTATCGCCGCGGATGGCGGTAGGACGCTTGCGGGCGGCCGTGCCACGACGGGATACCCTGATGGTGTTCCAGAAACTTCGTCTCCGAAAGGGTGCCATGCGCCTGTCCCGAATCTCAATCGTTTTGGTCGGCCTCGTCGCGATCTCTTCCCCTGCCACGGCGCAGGAGAAGAAGCCGCTGGTGACCCGCGACCGCGTGCAGTTGAACCTGGCGGGTGCCGAGGCGGTGCTCGAAGCCGCCAAGAAGAAGGCCGCGGCGCTGGGCCTGAAGTGCAACATCGCGGTGGTGGACGACGGCGGGCACTTGCTCGCGTTCGCCCGGATGGACGGCGCACGGCCGGCAAGTGCCGCGACCGCCCTCACGAAGGCCGTCTCCGCAGCGACCTTCCGTCAGGAGACGGGCACGCTCCCGGCCAAGGGCGAGCCCGACGTGCTTCTGAGCCTGGGCATTCAGAACGCCAGCGGCGGCAAGATCACCACACTCAAGGGCGGCGTGCCCATCGTGATCGACGGCCAGGTCGTCGGTGCAGTAGGCGTCGGCGGTGGGACTGGCGAGCAGGACGCCGAAGTCGCCAAGGCCGGCATTCAGGCGATACTCGACGAGTTGGGGACGAAGAAGTAACCCGCCCGCGGTCCGCTGGTACACTGACAGCACACCACCCGCGAATCCCGCCCCGAGAGGTTACCCATGCCAGTCCCCGACCCGGATCGTCGCTCGTTCGTCGCCACTTCCGTCACACTCGTCGGCACTCTCGCGGCGAGCGCAGCCACAGCACAGTCGAAAGAGGCCGACTCGCCGCTGATCGCATACGTGGGCACGTTCAGTTCTCCGCTCACGGACGTGCTGCCCACCCAGGTCGACCTGCCGCCAGGCAACGGCCGCGGCATCCACATCTTCAAGGTCGATCGCGTCACCGGATCGCTGACCGCCGCCGGGGTTCACGAGATGGGCACAAGCCCCAGCCACCTGGCGGTGAACGCGGCCGGCACCCGGCTGTACTCGGCCAACGAGACCGACCGCCAGGGGGACAAAAAGGAAGGGACCGTCACCGCGTTCGCCATCGACCCAAAGGACGGGTCGTTGAAGCGGCTCAACACGGTCCGCTCTGGTGGTGCCGGGCCGACGTATGTGAGCCTGCACCCGTCCGGCAAGTTTCTACTCGTCGCGAACTACTTCGGCGGCACGGTCGCGGTGCTGCCGGTCATAGAGGACGGCAAACTGGGCGATGCCACCGACGTGAAGGTTGACGAGGGGAAGGTCGGGCCGACGAAAGCCCCGAGCGCACCGCCGGGGAGCTTCGCGTTCAGCGGGCACGACCGGACCCACGCCCATCAGATTCAGGCCGACCCGTCTGGCACGTTCGTGCTCCACGTCGATCTAGGGCTGGACAAGATCTTCGTGTGGAAGTTCGACGCGACGAAGGGAACACTCACCGCGAACAACCCGCCGGCGGTGTCGTTACCGCCGGGCGACGGGCCGCGGCACTTCCATTTCCACCCTAACGGCAAGTGGCTGTACTCGGTGCAGGAGGAAGGCTCGACCGTCGTGCGGTTCGATTACGAAGCCAAGAAGGGGAAGTTGACCGCCCGGCAAACCATCTCAACCTTGCCCAAGGGGTACGCAGGGAGCAACTTCTGCTCCGAGATCCTCGTTTCGGGTGACGGCAGGTTCGTGTACGTGGGCAACAGGCTGCACGACAGCATCGGCGTCTTCGCGGTCGGTGCGACCGGCGACCTGACCCACGTTGCCGACGAATGGACGCGGGGCAATTACCCGCGGAGCTTCGCGTTCGACCCGACGAGCGCATTCCTGTACTGCTGCAACCAGCGGGCTGACCACGTGACCGTGTTCAAGGTTGACCGCAAGACAGGCGTACTGGCCTTCACCGGGCAGTACGTGCCCGTGGGCAACCCGTCGTGCGTCGCGTTCCTCGACCTCAAGCGGGGCTGAACCGAAGTCAGGGGCGGCACGGCGACTTGCACGCCCAAATCGAACACGCATCATCTGGCAAGACGGGCCTACCGGACCGGGCGGGCGTGACCGGAATCAGAGTTATCCGGGAAAATCAACGAATTTATTGACTTGTCGCGAAGTGGGGTATAGGGTGTTTTGGGCCGTTTCTGCGCGGCCAACCGCCACCCCACCACCGGGGCAGGCGGCGACTGGGATCGGTTAGAGTAGATTGACCCGTTTACCAGCGACTCCCGCCAACGGGGCGGTCAGCGCAGGGACGACAAAGGGCTACCGTACGGCCCATCGTCTTGAGCGAACGGGGATGACCGCGGAGAGTACGTCGATGCAGCGGACGACGCCGTATGGGGGCGGGGCGTCTGACTGAACCGCGAGTGTGGCCGACGAGCCCACCACCTTTTCCCCCATAAACACCACAGCTTCTTTACACACCGCACACGGCTAGTTGCTGTGCGCACCTCACTATGCCCCTTTGTGGGCACGGTCCAAACGGCCTCGCAGGGCGTCCGCTGCCCTGTCTCGCCGTTCTCCACGCACGAGAACCATCTATGAACGAGCGAAACATTCCAGCAGAGACCGCCTCGGCACCGCAAAAGAAACAACCTCTGGGTCTTTCCTTCAACCAAGAAGCCCTCCACGCATCGACCGCAACCGACACGAAAGAACGAGCGAACGCCACGCTTTACGAGGCCGGGAAGACGTACGCAACGCAACTCGCCCGACTTCAGGCAGGTCGCAACAAGAAGGCGACAGCGAACGATGTCACGGCCACGTGCAACACGCCCGCCAAGGAGGTTAATTTCGCTATCGCGTTCGCCGACGCGGTGGATCTCATCGCCGGTAATTGCCGTGGCAACGCACGGGAACTCCTGCTGTCGGATCACCGTCGCCTGTCGGCCGAGATGGTGATGAAGATCAGCCGCACCCACGCGGACCGGCAGCGGTTCGCGCTCGAACAGGCACGGGCCGACCGCGATCCGCTCCGCAAGCCGGAGGGTGTCGATCCACCGTTCGACACCCAAGGCTACGCCGAGGTCAACAGCCGAATGGCTCGGAACGCCGGCCTCATCGACTACATCGCCAACGGCTTGCAGGTCACGCCACGTATTGAATGGCCCGATGACGAAGTGCTGGAGCGGTGCCGTGAGGAACTGCGTCGCATCATCGTCGCGTGCCGCTCGGTTTCAGACTTGCTCAGGAAGGCCGGCGGGAAGTTGAAGCACGATAGCCCGCGTCGGCCGTGGCGGTGTCGGAAGGAGCCGTGTTCGGCCCACGCGACGAACATCGTGCGTGACATCGCGTCCGTTCGTGGCATTGCCGAGAAGAACGTCCGCGAGTTGCCGCGGGTTGTTCGGGAGACGCCACCGACACGGGAGGAGGCCGATACCGTTCTTGAGCGTACCAGCGTGCTGGCTGAATCTGCAAAACGGTGCCGGGACATCATCGAAGCTCGTGACCACGATCTGCGAACCGGCCCTTCCCCGGTGTTTGGCACCTACATCACCTTCTTCCAACTCCCGCAGGCTGTGACGCGGGTTCGCATCGGGGCCCTTGGCACGTTCGGCTTCCCGGCAGGCTGTTACGCCTACCTGGGAAGTGCGTTCGGCGGCGGCGGGGTGTGGGCACGGACCAACCGGCACCTGACTGCGGACACACCAAAGAAGTGGAACATCGACTGGCTGAAGCCGCGGTGTACGCCGGTAGCGGTGTGGTGGACGAACGAGCGGCGGCACGTCGAGTTCGACTGGGCCGACCTGCTGGCCGACCTACCAGGGGCGACCTTCCCGGTTCGCCGGTTCGGCGGCAACGACAACCCGTCGGCCGAAGCCCACTTGGTCCGGTTCGACACGGTGCCCGCGCTGGCCACATTCCAGCGGCGGGTGCAGCATGCGATGCCGGGGCACGCCCTGATTCACGAAAAGACCGTCAACCGCCGGACCAGACACGGTTGGCCCGACTGATCGGAACGCCCACGGCCGAGCCCGTGGGATCGGCGGTGGCTGCGGGTTGAAGCAAATTTAACGAGCAGAGAGCAGACGTGTACCGGCGGGCACTAGCCCGCCGGGCTGGCCGAACCGAACACACAATTCACGCCTTCATGCCGCGACACTTGAGAGGTGACCGATGGGCACGAGGTCGAAATCGACCGCAGCTACTTCGGCAGCATCGAGCGTGGGCGAACGCCTCTCGGGACACGCCCGTTTCCTTGCGGAGTTGACGCACCCGCTTCCCGAAGAGCACTTTCGCATCTGCACCGTTCATTCCATGACGGTGGCAGTTTGCGTCCACCGACGGCGTAATCTCAAGCATGCGGACGAATAAGTTCAGTCTCAAGTCCTTCAGTTCACCACGCCTTGTGACACGGTGCCATCGAGGCGTACCCCGTGTCCGGCATCACCGACGGAAGCGACGCGATTAGTGGACTTGAAGGCACGTGCTGGCTTACTGAATGGTCAAGTCGTGATCGACATGCGCCGCTTCCAACTGCTCGACGCCGATCGTTACGAATGAACTTGATCTCTTGCACGAGGCTTAATTGTTCGACGTCGTGTTTTCGCTGTCCGGTCGGGTATGATCGGAAGCTCGAAAGCTTCACTAAGTGGCTGGGATTCGCACACCCATCGGTCCACGCGGCGAAACTCACGATCATCCTACTCGGCCACCAGTTCGTTCGTGAGCAGGCGTTGGCGAACGCCCCGGATACCATCCCTGTCGAGCGGGTGAACAGGGTTCTGGCTGCCCTCGCCAAACCCCCAATTCCAGAACTCGATCCGTCTCGCTTCGATGTGCCTGAGTCGGTGATTGGAGGCCACAACGGCTCGATATGGACCGACGAGCACCCACTCCACCTTATCCGAATCACATTCGTGAATGGGGAGTGGTGCACCCTCGAGGCTGATTCGCAGCATGCGTTCATGTTACCGCTGAAGATCACCGATTCGGGTTCCTCATCGCACGAGACGTTGAACCCGGAAGCCAGCCAGGCAATTGCTGATCTCATGCCGGAGGCGTACCTGGAGAAAGAATGTCTCGCCGGAACCTGCCGATTGCTCGACCACGACGCACGCGGAACATTCATGGTGAGCAGCACGCCAGAGCCGGAGAAGGAGCCGGACCCGGAACCACCAACCGAGCCAGTCCCACCGCCCGACCCGGAAGCGTTTGATGAAATCCACGATGTGTTACTCCGCCTGATGCGTCGCGAGGAATCAGCCGAGGAGAAAGCAGAAGCAGAGGCATCCGGGAACATTTCACAACGATTGCGGAAGCGGCTGTCACCAGAGGAAGTGCGTAAACTGATTCAACGCGGGGCAGATGTGAACATCGCGGACGATGTCGGTCAAACGGCGTTAATGGCTGCGTCGTGGCCGCCGTTCAACCAATTGGTCTTCCGTCAATTAGCGGCGGCTGGGGCCAATGTCGAGGCTCGTCGGAACGATCGTTGCACCGCGAGTTGGGCTGTTTGCGAACCTGCCAACGATTCTTGATCTCCCTCTCACATTCTCTCCGAGGGGGCCGAGTCGTGATCGAACGCGTGCTGATTCATAAGAACGGCGAGTTCGCCACCGTGAACGGCTGGGTCGAGAAGCTTGCTGGCCCGCCTGGAATCGCGGGTACGGAGTGCTTCCTGTCGCCTATGAACCATTGTCATAAGGACGACAGGTTCGCTGTGCTCAAGGGGTTTGGCCACGAAGGGTACTTCAAAGCCGTGCCCAAGTGCTTCGCCGCGAGCGATGATGGCATATATCAGATCGTGATGCCTTCGCAGTTACCCGATTTTGCCGACCGGCAGACTTCGTGTGCAAATCTCCGATACAACCTGGACCGCGGGCCGCGGGTCACTGTTGATGGGCAACTCGCCAAGGATATCCGCTACCTGAGGCAAAGGCACGGGGCTCCTCGTCGGGCGTCGGGAGTGATCGAGACCGCAGCATCCTTCAGACTTCACGGGTCTCCGTGCAAGTGAAGAAAAATCCTCAGATTCACTTGAACAACCTGGCGACCATTCACCGGACACGATCGCCGCAACGGCATCGACTTTCGTCCACTTCACTTCGCAAATCGGCTCCAGCTGGCGACGAGTTCTGTTCGCGTCTCAACCTTCACGAGAGTTTCTCACAAACTCGGCTCACCAACATTGACGAAAAGCCTCAACTGTCAGAAACTGTCACTCGGTTTTGTCCAACACGGTCGTTTGGCTCTACCGTCTACCACAAGGACGTGTACTCGTGATTGCAAACCTTTCGTTCACTCGCAGGTGGTCCGCATCACACGGTGTTGCTCAGACGTCGATCACTTTGTGAATGTCTCTCACTCACACGTCACACTCTTGTCACACGGATTCCCGAGAATCACACCATGACGATTCGCCCACCGCGCCTGTGGTCTCGCGTTCGATCGAACTTCGCCAGCCTGTTCCGGCTCGACGAGTGCCGCCAAGAAATGGAAGTTCGACGTCAGACGCGACTCGGGCTGGAATCGCTGGAAGCCCGCGAGATGCCAGCACGGTACATCGTGGACATCACGGGTCCCTTCAAGGTGTCGGGCGGCACCCACGTCGTATCCCTGGCTGCCATTCCCAACTTCGGCACGTTTGACGCTGCCACACCCGCCGACGCCGCCAGCGCCGCCCTCGGCCTGTTCTCCGGCGGCGTCGACATGACCTGGCAAGGTAGGTCGGCGTCCTACACGTTCGTGGCCAGTGAGGTGGGGTCCAAGGCGGACCACAAGGCATACGCCCTGTACCAGCCCAACGCGACCGGGAGCCCGAATCTGTGGCAACTCGGGCTCGAAGACCTCGCTGCCTCCAACATGCAATCCCTGGGAGTCGACTGGGACTACAACGACCAGTACTGGAAGTTGGCCGTGACCGAGGTGACGACCCCGGTCGTGTCGATCGCGGCCGGCACGTCCGCCTCGGAAGTCGGCCAGACGCCGGGCACGTTCGTGCTGACCCGGACCGATGACGGCGTCCCCTACTCCTCGCCCCTGACGGTGAGCCTCAGCTACGGCGGCGGGACCGCGCCGGCCGCCCTGGGACCCGACTACTCGGCACCGTCGACCGTGACGTTCGCGGCCGGTTCGGCGACGGCCACGGTGTACGTGACTCCCCTGCGGGACAGCAAAGTTGAGGGAACCGAGACGATCCGGGCGACTGTGGCGTCCGGGTCCGGGTACATCGCGCATCCGACCGTCGGGCAACGGCAAACGAGTATCGGTCTGGTCGACGACCCGCCCGTCGTGTCCGTCACGAAAATCAGTGACGCGAGCGAGGTGGGGCCGACCGCGGGCCGGTTCCGCTTCACACGAACGGGCGGGAACCCGAGCCTGGCGTTGGCGGTGTCCTACACCATCGGCGGCACGGCGACGGGGGCCGATTACACGTTGGGTTCGTCGGGTGTCGTCCAGTTTGCGGCCAATCAACTGACCGCCGACCTGGTGCTCACGCCCGTCGCGGACAACCTGCTGGAAGGGCCGGAGACGGTGGTGGTGACGGTCAACACCAACACCACCCTGAATACGAACGGGCACATCGCGACCGGCGGCCCGGCGACGCTGACGATCACGGACACCCCGGCGGTGACGGTGACCGCCGCAGCGGACGCCGTCTCCGAAGCCGGACCGAGTGGCACGTTCACCTTCACCCGGACGGGATCGACGGCCTCGGCTCTGACGGTCAACTACAGCGTGAGCGGCACGGCAACGTCGGGTACGGACTACGTCGCCCTGACGGGTACGGTGACGATCCTGGCCGGCGAAAGCTCCGTAGCGGTGCAGTTGACGCCGGTCAACGATGAGTTGCCGGAGTTGCGAGAAACGGCGATCGTGACCGTGACCGCTGGTTCCGGCTATATCCCGGCGGCGATCAAGGAAGCCAAGATCGCGATCGTTGACGACGAACCGTTCCGGCGTGCCCCGGATTCGAGCACCTGTCCCGTCGGGCCCGTGTCGCCTCCCACGGGGCTCACCAACAATAGTTCCCCAAGCAGCAGCACAACCAAGCCAGTCCGGTATTCCGACGGCGTGATGACCATGAATGCCGTCGACTTGAACCCCGACGGCGCGGGCGGAATTTTCACCATCGGGCGGTCCTGGACCAACGCGGGCGGCTACCGACCCAGCGGCTCGTTCGGCAACGGCTGGGTCACTGACTCCGATCCGTACCTGGTCGCCGTCGGCAGTTCGATTGCCGTGGTTGGCAGCGGCACCTACGCCGAATACTTCGATGCCAACGGGAGCGGTGGCTACGTCGCGGCCTACCACAACCCCAACACTCTGGTCGTCGATTCGGCCAACGGGTTGTTGGTCCGCACCGACAGCAACGGCACGATCCTGCGTTTCAACGACTTCTCGGTTTCGCGACCCGCCTCCGAACGGGGCAAGTTCGTCTCTTCGACGAGCCCGGATGGGACGGTGGTCGAGGTCGTGTCGCGGAACGCGGGCGGGAGCCCGCTCGAAACTCGCCGGACGCGGACCGTCGATGGCGTCGCGGTGGTCGAGTCGATGCTGTACTCGTTCGTGGCGTCGGGGCCGAATGCGGGCAAGGTCGAGTCGGTGCTGCGTCGTCGCGAGATCAATGGCGGAAGCTGGGAGCCGCTCCGCCGGGCCGACTACACCTACTACGCGGGCGAAGCCGGCGGGATGGTCGGGGACCTGAAGACGGCCACCGAAACCGACGGCACCGGTACCACACTCAACAGTTGGTACTACCGCTACTACACGGGCGAGGCAGGCGGTTACTCCGGGGCGTTGAAGTACGCCTTCGGCTCCGACGCCTACGCCCAGGCGGTGGGCGCGTTGGGTTCGGCGGCGGCCTTGTTCGCGGCGACGGACACTGCCGTCCAGGGCTACGCCGACAATTTCTTCGCCTACGACGACGCGGGTCGGGTGACGCAGGAGACGGCGTCGAGTGCGGGGTGCTCGGCGTGCTCGGGCGGACAGGGCACGACCACGTTCGTCTACACCACGAGCAGTTTCGCGGACGGGCCGAACTCATGGCGTACCAAGACGGTGGTGACCTACGACGACGGCAGCGTGCAGACGGCGTTCACCAACGTCGACGGCCAGGTCATGCTGATGGCCCACCAGGACGTCGTCGGCGGACCGGCCTGGCTCAACTACTTCCGCTACGACGCGCAGGGGCGGGTCGTGCTTTCCGCGAACCCCTCGGCCGTGACGGGCTTCGACGAGACCAAGGCCGACCTCGTGAACTTCGTTTCGGGCAACGCGCAGTACCTCGCCGACGGGGTGGGGTTGATCCAGACATCGACCTACGGGACCAGCACCACGGCGACGACCGCCACAGCCGGGAACGTCGCGGGTTACCTGGAATCGACGGCGATCCGTCGCGGTGAATTCGGTACGGATACGCTGCAAGGTTCGCTGAACTACATCACCCGAACGGCAGGCGGGCTGGACACGTTCCACGTTGCCTCGAACACGGTCTACGCCAACGACAACGGCATCGGTGCGCGAACCACGTCGTTCGAGTATGCGTGGTATTCGGGAACCCACGCTCCGTACTCGGTCGCGATCACGATGCCGATCGTCTTGACGACTCAGAACGGGTCGGGAGTGGCATCGGTGACGACCGCCGTGCTGGATCAGTGGGGCCGTGCGATCTGGTCGAAGGACGCCGACGGGTTCCTGACGTACACGCAGTACGACCCCGGCACCGGGTCCGTCATCAAGTCGATCAGCGATGTCGATACGACCCAGACGAGCACGTTCGCGAACCTGCCGTCGGGGTGGACGACGCCCGGCGGCGGCGGCTTGCACCTGACTTCTACGGCCGAGGTCGATAATCTCGGCCGCACGACCAAGAGCGTCGATCCGAAGGGGAACATCACCTACACCGTCTTCAACGACGTGAACCACGAAGTTCGCGTGTACGGCGGCTGGAACACCGCGACCAACAGCTCCACCGGGCCGACCCAGGTTTACCGGGAAGACCGCGCCGGGCGCTACTCCGAATCGCTGAGCATGTCGGCGACGCCGGCCGTGGACGGCAGCGGTCGGCCAACCGGAACGGAAGCCATCGCGAACGTCGAAAGTTTGAGCCGGTCGTACCGCAACGACGCCGGGCAAACGGTCCGGACCGACACGTACTTCAACCTGACCGGAGTCACCTACTCGACCGCCGCGAACCTCGGCACCCAGAACGTGAACTTCTACCGGACGTCGCAGGACTACGACAAGCAGGGGCGGCCCAACAGGTCGGTCTCGGCGACGGGAACCATCTACCGCACGGAGTACGACGGGCAGGGCCGCGTGGTGTCGGAGTGGGTCGGCACCGACGACACACCGACGACGGGGTTCTGGTCGGTGAGCAACACCGCCGGCACGAACATGGTGAAGGTGCGCGAGTACCAGTACGACAACGGCGGGGTCGGCGATGGGAACCTCACGCAGGTGACGGAGTTCCCCGGCGGCGGCGCGGCGAACCGCGTGACGCAGAGTTGGTTCGACTGGCGGAACCGCACCATCGCGGTGAAGGCCGGCGTCGAGGCGAGCGAGTTCACGTCGGTGAACCGGCCGATCTCGTTCACGCAGTACAACAACCTGGGCGAGGTCCTGTCGAGCGAGATGTACGACGGGGACGAGGTGAGCGTTGTGGATGCCGACGCCAACGGCGTGCCGGATCGTCCATCGTCATCGTTGCTGCGGGCCAAGTCCACCGCCGAGTACGACGAGTGGGGCCGCGCCTTCCGCTCGACCATGTGGTCGGTCGATCCCACAACGGGCGCGGTTTCCTCGACCGGGTTGGTCTCGCAGGCGTGGTTCGATTCTCGCGGCAACACGGTGAAATCGAGTTCCCCCGGCGGGCTGGTGTCGAAGGCGCAGTTCGACGGGATCGGGCGAACAACTGCGTCGTTCGTGACGGATGGCGGCGGCGACACGTCCTACGCCGACGCGCTGACCGTGACCGGTGACATCGTGTTGTCACAGGCGGAATACACCTACGACGCGAACTCGAACGTGATTCTCACGACGAGTCGGGAACGATTCCACGACGCGACGGGGACAGGGGGACTCGGGACGCCGACGACTGGGGTGCCCGCCCGCGTCAGTTACTCGACGGCGTACTACGACCTCGCCGACCGCACGACCGACGTGGTCAACGTCGGCACCAACGGCGGCACGGCGTACACCCGCCCCGGCACGGTGCCCGCACGGTCGGACACGGCTTTGGTGATGAGTTATGCCTACGATTCGGCGGGGATGGTGTACGAAACAACAGACCCGCGTGGGTTGGTGACGCGGATGCTTTACGATGACCTGGGCCGCACGATTACGAGCATCGAGAACTACGTCGATGGCATCGTGAGTGACGCCGACGACAAGACCACGACGTTCACCTACAGCGGCGCGGGGGTGACCTCGCTGACGGCGCACCTCACGGGTGGCGGCGGGCAGACGACGGAGTGGGTGTATGGCGTGTCCGCAGGCAGCGGCAGCGCGATCACCTCGAACGACGTTGTGGGTATCACGAAGTGGCCGGACCCCTCGACCGGGGCGGCGAGCAGTTCGGAGACGGAAACCACAACGGTCAACACGCTGGGTCAAACCCTGACGATGACGGACCGCAACGGCAGCGTTCACACGCTCAGTTACGATGTGCTGGGCCGCGTGGTGTCGGACGCCGTGACGACGCTCGGCAGCGGGGTCGATGGTGCCGTGCGGCGGATCGAGACGGCTTATGATGGTCAGGGGAACGCCAGCCTCATCACGAGCTACGACGCGGCCAGTGGCGGCAACATTGTGAATCAAGTTCAGCGTGCGTTCAACGGCCTGGGACAGATGATTGCTGAGTGGCAGTCGCACAGCGGAGCCGTGAACACCTCGACGACCCCGAGCGTTCAGTACGCCTACTCCGAGATGGCCGGCGGCGTGAACCACTCGCGATTGACGTCGATGACCTACCCATCGGGTTACGTGCTGACCTTCAACTACGCATCGGGCCTGGATGACGACATTAGTCGGCTGTCGTCGATGAGCGATGCGAGCGGGACTTTGGAAGGCTACGAATATCTGGGGCTTTCGACGGTGGTGAAGCGGGCGCATCCACAGCCGGAACTGGACCTGTCGTACATCGGGACGCCGGGCGATGCCGGGGATCAGTACGCGGGGTTGGATCGGTTCGGGCGGGTGGAAGATCAGCGGTGGCTGGCGGCCGGGATCGACGTGGATCGGTACACCTACACGCACGACCGGAACAGCAATCGGCTGACGCGGGGCAATGCGATTGCGTCGGCGTTCAGCGAATCGTATTCCTACGACGGCTTCAATCAGGTGACGGGGGTCGACCGTGGCAGCGGCACGCACACGCAAGCGTGGGATTACGATTCGCTCGGCAACTGGGACTCGCTGACCACCGACGGCGGCACACCGCAGACCCGCACGGCGAACGCCCAGAATGAGATCACGTCGATCAGCGGAGCAACCACGCCGACCTACGATTCCAACGGCAACATGACGGGCGACGAAACCGGCAAGACCTTCGTTTACGATGCGTGGAACCGCCTCGTCACCGTGAAGTCGGGATCGACGGTGCTGAAGAGCTATGCTTACGATGGGCTAAATCGCCGCGTGGCCGAAACCGTGGGCAGCACGACGACCGATCTGTTCTACTCAGACTCGTGGCAGGTGCTGGAAGAGAAGGTCGGGGCGAACACGACGAAGCGATACGTGTGGTCGCCCGTATATGTGGATGCGATGGTGCTCCGTGACCGCGACACGAACGCAGGCGGCACACTCGACGAACGCCTGTGGGCGACGCACGACGCGAACTTCAACATCACGGCACTCGTGGACGGCAGCGGCACCGTGGTCGAGCGCTACGCCTATAGTGCATTCGGCGTGCGAATGGTGTACGATGCAGGCTACACGGTCCGTGGCGGAGGGAGCAGTTACGACTTCCAGCACGGCTTCCAGGGTATGGCGTTCGACGCCGTCGCGGGCCTGAGCCACCAGCGGTTCCGGTGGTACAGCCCAACACTAGGTCGCTGGGTAACGATGGACCCCATCCGCTTCGCCGGCGGCGACGAGAATCTTTACGGATTCGTGGGGCAGAACCCAGGAAATGGAGTCGATCCGTCGGGACTGTTCTTGCCGTTCGTCATCGTCGCTGGCCTCACGGCAGAGGAACTCTTAGTTGGCGGGTTGGCTTTGGGCGGGGG
>PNLP01000084.1 GCA_013823135.1 Planctomycetaceae bacterium | reverse complement strand
TCAGCGAGCGTCACCCGGGGCACCACCGACCGTTCCGCACCACACGTGGATGCGGGAGAACTGCACGAGTTGTCACGGACTCGTTACCCGCCCCGGCACGCGCACCACGCACCCCTGGCTGACGAACTGCACCCAGTGCCATGCCCCGTCGGCTGCTCTGGATCAGGTCGATTTCCTGGGAGGACGACCATGAGCGAACCGACATTCGCGGAAGGCCCGCCAGTGCCGCTGATGGTCGAGGGGCTGATCGACGCAACGACGCTGCGGCAACTCTTCACCGATCTGGCCACCGCCGCGAGCGTGACCGAGGTGCGTGAGAAGGGCGACCCTCGGGGTTATGCTCTGCCAACCGGGTTGACGCCGGCACAGGCGCGGGATCGCTTGTTGAGCGGGCTCACTCGCGCCGTTCAGGTGCGGTATCGCTACGACGGCCACGAGTGGACCGACACGATTCTGCGGATTCCGCCTGGTTACCGCGTCGTTCGCTGTCGGCACGACGGCTGAATGACTTCCATCTGGTACAAAAAGATGGGTTCATGTTTGAGGTCGAGCAGCTCCTGGCGAACTCATGTCAGAAGGACACTCGACTCCTCGCCAATAGCTAAAAAAGAGAGGCATGTGACTGAGTTTGGTTCTCCGCTCAGACAGCCGCGTGCCGCAACGTTACCCACGAGTCGTGGATCGCGGGGCGGCACAGGGTCAGGTCAAGGTGAAGCGAATTCAACGAGACAAGGAAACGCGGACGACGTTCAACTCGGGATCGCCACGCACGACGGTCCGGATCGCACGACGCAGGCGGCTCATGAACTCGGCGCCCCTCAAGGTGACCCCAAGTTCATCGGAACGGGAATCGGGCAGGCCACTCGGGATGCGAAGCGTGATGTGTAACTCGTCGAGGACAAAGGTTTTCGCCATCGCGGTTTCTCCTCAGTTTTGGAACGAGAGTGATCGGTGGGCAGGATTCGATCGAGAGCTGAACGTCGATGTTGAAACCGCACGGGCTGAACGCTCGCTGCTGCGAACGCATGACCGGCCGGCTTCTTCACGACCTTCTTGACCTCGAACGAATCCCACCCACCAAACTCAACTCAGCTCGTCAACCCGACGCGGCGTGCGGCTCGTCGCAACCAACCACCGATCTGAACGCAGACCGCAGTCGTGGCGGCACCCACCCCGCCGATCGCGGCGGCCACCGTCTCGGGCACGATCAGACAGGCCGAACCGACCACGATCCCGACCACGAGCGCCGTCGTCAGGATTTTCTGCACGGGAACGGCTTCACCACCCGCGCGACCCACGGCGGCGATCGAATCACGAACAGCGTGGCAGCGACCGACGACCGCATCCTTGACGTGCGCGACGGTACCGACGATCGCGGCTTTCGCGGCGCTCGCCTTCGCCTTGAGTCTGCTCCACAGCGACGGTCTCTTTGGTTCGGTGGGCGTTGGTGGGCGAGACGCGGCCGGTGCGGGGGGCATCGGCGTTGGGATGGGCACTGCCGGCGCAGCGGGAACAAGCAGCGCCCGCAATTCCGGGTTCGTGATGATCTCGATGAGGGTGTCTTTGATGGCGGCCCGGGCACCTTCGCGAACCGCATCCGTCACCGCACCCGGCAGTCCCTCGGCGAGCGTGTCGATGATGGTGTCGAGCCGATCGAGTTGATCCGAGAGTTGCCGCCGTTGCGTCGGCTTCACGGTCGGCGTATTCCCGTTCAGGGTCGTGGTCCCATTCATGGTCGTTGCGGACATGGTCTGGTTCTCCAATTGAAGTTGTGATGGTACGGGCTTGAGAAATCGTCACCTTCAACACCACCACGGACACGCCCTCCCAAGTGCCAGCGGGGCTGGCACGCCGGGGATCGGCACAGGCCGTGGTGTCGTGCGGTGTCGAGGGTGACGAGAAATTCAGGACGGGTCGTGACGAGCCACGGCAGATTCCGCAGTCAGGAGGTCTGTCGCGGCGGCGAGAACGGCGAGTGCGGCCCGCGTGAAGGGGCCGCCCGCGAAACCCAAAGCGGTTGCCAGAATTCCGAGGCCCACGGCCGTGTGAGTGGCACCGTTGCGGGCCAGCCACCAGCGCCCGACATTCACGCCAATGGCAAGCGCCGCGGTTGTTGGCAACGCGGGTGGCAGTTCCTCATCATCGCGTTCGTCGACTTCGTACCGGGCGTGCGTGCCGGGCCGATCGGAATCGTCGGCTTCGGCGCAGGGGTCTTTGGGTTCGCCCCAGCGATCGTATCGGTCATCCCGCCAGCCACCCGAGTGAGGCGATGTCGTCGGGTTCCGCGGTGACGGGTTGATGATGCGGTCGACCATTGCCACGACGATGATGTCGCGAACGGCGCTGCCCACGGCAGTTGCGAGTTCGGTTGCCAGGGCTTCACGCACTTTCAACTTCAGCTCGACGAGCGACTCGGACAGTTTGTGGATTCTGGTGGTGACGAGCGCCGTCATCGTGGGCCTCCCGAGTCGAGGCCCAACTGCTTGAGGTTGGCGAACACGGAAGCCAGCACTTTATTGTGCTTGCGCCCGGCCTTCAGGAGGGCGACGAGGCGGGCCGCCTTCGCGGCTGCATCCGTGAGTGCGTCGCGAAGTTCTTCCGCCGCGACTAGAGGGTCTGCCGGGTCGCCACGCGGTGGCGTGTGGCCGTTCGTCTCGTTCGTTGGCATGTGGTTACTCCGTTCGGGTATGGGGATGGGTTGAGCGAGCGCCGGTGTCGGAGGAGGTCCGACAATGGTTGGAGACACGATCAGGCTGGAATCGAGCGGCAGAGCGAGCACAACAATGTGTACTCCCTCGGCAACGACCGGCTTCTCGGGAGTCAATTTCAACGTGCGGCAACCGAGCGACAGCGCTCGGGCAAGGATGCGTCGGTTGAACACAACCTGCTGAGCGGGACCGGTCACCGTCGAGTGCGCCAGCGTCACCTCCTGCGTTTCCGAGGTCTTCGCACCGCGACCGCGAATCGTCACCATGCCACCGGCGTCAATCGTGATCGGAGAATCCTCATCGTCCTTGCCCGGCAGGCCGGACAGAACTTTGAGCAGTTCAACAACGTCGTGGTCATCGAGTTGCACAACGGTAAGTGGTCGTCGGGGAATCAGTGAGGGGACATCCGGGTAGCGAGCCTTCACATCGAACGGCAGCCACACCGACCACGGACCCGCCACGACGACCAGGTGAGTCGAAGTGAGACCGACCCGCACCTCGTTGGCAAGCAGCAGTGGCTTCGAGCCAAATAGCGGCAGGGCGGGCACCAGGATGTCGTCGGTGAAGTGAAACTGGAAACCGTTCGCCAGGAGCGCGACCTTGCCATCAGTTCCAACGACTCGACCCGTTCGACCCTGCAACTGAATCCTCGACATCGCATAGCGGCCGTTATCCCGTGCCGCGGAACGGCCGCACTCGTGGAACGCCGACAGCAATTTCGACGAGACCGCCGAGAGCTCAGGCAGTTCCGGAATTACATGCTGCTTGCCCGGCAGGATCAATTCGACGGGCAACTTGCGTGGCTTCGTGCCAGTGTGCCAGTGGAGGGCACCACGCAGTTTCGATTGCCGGTCGAGTTGCACGCCCTCGTCGGTGCTTCCCTCGATCTCGGAGAGGCTCGAACCCGGCAGCACCAGGAGTTCGTCGTGTTCGCCTTCCACGCTCGATGAGTGCATCAGGATGACGCCGTCGTTTGTCGTGCAACACAGCGCCCGCGTGTTCCCCGCGAAGCGGATCAGCAGCGGCGGTGCTGGGCCGCGTGGTCGGCCCGCGACGCAGCGAGCGAACAGAACGCGAAAGTCTCGGGCTTCGGCGTGAGTGAACAGAATCATGGGATAGCTCCTGGGTTTCAATCCACACACCAACCTGCCCCCGCGACCTCCTCCGCGGAATCAAAGGTCTCGCGCGGCAAGGCTAGGAACTCGTTCAGGGTGGCTGGCAGGGCGAGGAGGTTCGCGAGGAAGACCGTGGCACTTCGTCCCGTGAGGCCGAGTGACCGGGAGTCGATCATGACACCCAGTTCGAGCCGCCGTTGGCTCCGACGTACCAAGGGCAAAAACGGCCACGCGGGCCACAACGCCGGTGTGCCGAGAAACCACGCCGTGCGTTCTCGTGCAGACGGAACCGAACCTGGCATGTCACCTCCAAAATGAAGAAAGCCGACCCAACGTGGATCGGCCCGAAAGGGAACTGCGCATGTCTCACACGCTGGCGGGTTCGCCCGTAATCTGGTTGACCTTGTCGCGGAGTTCGCCTTCCGCATCGGCAACAGCCCGATCCAGGCGTTCCTTTTCGCCAGCGAGGTACTCGGCATACACGGTGAGTTTGTATTTCGTGGTGCGGATCCGCTCGGCGGCGCGTTTGAGTGTGTCCTCGCGGGTGTCCGTGCCGAAGAGCGACACCGCGTATCGGTGTTCCGCAACGACTGTCGCAAGGCCATCGGCCACGGCCTGCGTGACGCTGCGATCGCCTTCGGTTGTCCCCGCTGGAACCGGGAAACGCAGCAGTCGCCCACCCACACGGTTCAAGAAGTCCTGAATCCGGTCGATGAATGCCCCATGACGCTGCGGCACAAAATACGTCCCGCCGCTCGGGCGAATGGCGAACAGATCGGCCTGTTTCTCGAAGAGTTTCTGCACGATGCGGGTCACGTCCATTCCCGTTCGCACGGCGACGCAACGATCAAGTTCTTCCTGAGCCAGCGTGGCAAGTCCCGGCAATTCGCAACTCACGGAACCCGACTGCTTGTCAAGGGTCAGCATGGTTTCGAGCGTGTACTCGTAACGGTCGTCTTCGCGGCTCTCGGCCGTGAACTGGAACTTGATGGTGTTCGCGTCCTCGGCCACCGCCCGAATGATCCGCCGATCCGAGAGTGTGCGGCACGCACGAGCGAAGGCGTGTCGCGGTGCGAGTTCGCGAGCGACGCCGGGGTCGAGGTCGGCTGCTTCCAGCGCGGCAACCAGGGCGGTGTGTGCCACGCTCAACCCGGGACAGGCCCAGGCAATCACTTCACCGAGTAGTCGAGCGCCAGCACCGACGGGGAACGGCAAGGGAACAGTTGCGGTCATTGGAACGATCCTTATTCACCGGGGTGAAAACGAAACGGCCCGACCAACCCAACCAGAGGGGTAAGCCGGGCCAGACAGTCACGACTTCACACGTTACATGCGGAAACCGTTCCGTCCCGAACGGGCACGGCGTCCGGGCGAACAGAATCGAGCGTGCCTGGATTACAGGGAGAGGACACGGCCTACGGCATCGCTAGTGGGATCGAGCGCCGGAACCCGGAACACTTCATCGCTAACGTGTTCGAGATCGCCGGGGATGTCACCGATCACCAGGGTCAGCACTCGCGCCGTGACCGACCTCTTCCACGCGTTGAATGCCTCACGTATGGCCGGGGGAATGCGAGCTTTGCAATCGGTGATCATGACGACGTCGGTGATCCCGTGGGGAGCACCGATCTGGCGATACATCCGCGGCAGTTCTTCAATTGGCACGTCGCAGGAACTGCCGCCGCCGATGAAACCCGTGAGCCAGTCGCACAATGCCGACTCGTTCCAACGGCCGGGCTGCAACGCCAGCAGGCGTTCGCCCGTCTCGCCACTGAAAGCGATCAGCCCTGACCAGCGGCGTTGCTGCCGGGCAACCCATGCCAGGGCCAGCGCGAGAGCTTTCGCCGTGTGTGCGCGGACCCCTTCCATCGAGCCACTCTCGTCGGCTACAACGATGATCGGCCCCTTTCCAACGGGCTCGACGCAGTGGTGCTCGCGGCAGAGCGCTTGCCGTTCAACGATGCGGCGAAGTGTGTCCAGTTCCAGTTCGGGCACCAGGAGTTTCATCAACTCCGAAGGCAACAACCGCCCGATGTCGCCGCCGGGTTCAACACCGACCACGTCATCGAGACCGTGCGACACCTTCTGCCGCTGCTTCGACTGCGCGACCCGCCGAAACCGGCCCGCCAGTTCGCAGATTCGCCTCAAGTTCGAGTTGCCACGAACTCGTTTGAAGAGTTCCGCAATGGCTTTGGGGTCATTGCTTCCAGGCGAGCCCGAACCCATGCCGAGCGCCGCGGTCGCCTCCTTGAGTTCTTCCACCTCCTTTCCGGCTTCCGCCACGGCCTTGCCGACCGCGCGCAACGCGGCCATCTCACGCGCAAGATCACCATCCCCGCTCGTGGTTCCCGACGCCGCACCGCTCGGCCTGTCTTGGGCATCCTCCTTCTTGAGTTGAGCGAACTGGTGTGCGAAGTGCGTTGCGGCGATTTCCGAAGCGGTGTCGTCGAGTTGCGTGTTGGTGTGCAAGGCGTGGTACTCGGGCGTGTCGAGCAGTTGCGAAACGAACTGGTGCCTTCGCGCCTCGGCACAGTTCGGGAGCAGCTTGGGGTTTGGGTCGAACGCCGCGGTGAAGAAATCGGCGGCGGCAAACTCGTCGGTGCCAGATTTCTGGAGTCGAGTATTCTCGGCGAGCAAATCGCGACCGCGACGCAAACCCCACTCGTCGATTTCCAGTGCCGTTGGGTTGGTGTGTTTTGAGGCCGGAACCGACACCGATTCAGGAGAGGAGTCGGTCTGCAACCTGTCGGGCGGTCGTGCAGGCTTGCCATTCAGATCGAGCATCTTCAACAACTCGTTCGGGTCCATGAATCTCCTTGCGGGGATGGTGTGGTTGAGTCGCAGCAAGTTGGGAGCAGCGGAATGTGATTCGCCATCACACGTTCTTTGAGCCTTCGCAGAAGGCCGTGTAGTCGGCGGAGAACTCCTTTCTGAGTTGCGAGATGCGGGCTTCGCTTAACCCGAACTCGGCGGCGAGATCTTTCGTGCGGTGACCGAGTGCCAGTCCCTTCACCAAGCGCTGCTTCACGAGTGGAAGCCGCTGTTCCCAAGCCGTGAAATCGCACCGAAACTGAACCTGATCGGGCACCGGCGTCTGTGTGTTATCGCAGAGCGCGTCCTCGAACAGGTTCTCGTGCGGAATATGCACCTTTGGCA
The DNA here is from genome assembly GCA_013823135.1 of Planctomycetaceae bacterium. GTDB lineage: Bacteria > Planctomycetota > Planctomycetia > Gemmatales > Gemmataceae > Gemmata. The sequence goes on along the minus strand of PNLP01000084.1, from coordinate 15,252 downwards.
AACTGGAGACTCGCAATTGCCGACGCCGTTGACAGCGACGAGACAGAACATCGTTGGCTCGTTCTTGACCACATGCCCGTCGTCCACTGCTCACGGCCCTGACCGCATACCGAGCCAGAGCCCCGATAAACTCGGCGGGCTTGCGACCCTTCCGAACCAGGCTGATGTACCAGACCCAGCACAGTGCCACGGTCTCGCAGATCACATCTTCGCGACTGTCGGAACAACGCAGGTGGCGAAACCGGAATCGAGCGATTCGCTGAATGCGAGTCAACGCCTCCATGAAGACGATCTGCATGTGTTCGGTTTCTGTGGACGGAGCAGACACAAGAGAAGCGTTCAAGGGGTGACCTCCGAAGAAACCGCCCCCAACGCGGAGGCGGTCGTGTGAAAACACAACCGCTCTCGCACGGTGCGAGAGCCTGCAAACGCAGGGCGAAAAGGCCGCAAACGTGGAATGTGAGCGAGATTGTTCAGACGGCTTCGATGCTGGCGAGCTTGAGCTTCTTGAGTTGTTCTCGGACGTAGAGGCGTGCCTTATCGACGCGGCCATTCCCTGACAAACTCGACAGTTGGCGCTCGACCTCGCCGAGTTTCGCCGCGGACTTCGCGGCGTCCGCGAGGTTGCGAACATCGGTTGCGGCCAACACGCTTTCGACTTCCAAGAGGAGTTGCGTGACCCGCATCCCGGTGGGGTTGGCGATCCTGGCGATGACTTGAGCAACCTTCTGCGGTTGCTCGGTGGGGTCGTCCCACAGGCAGCATTGAGCGATTTCCAGGTGCTCGGGTTGCACCTCGTCGACCCCGCTCAAGAATGCGAACGCCTGCACCACGCCGACCGTCTTGAACTGCCTGCGATCACCAGGCTGGATACCTTCGCGTGCCAGTTCCTTCAGAATCGATTCGAGTGCTTCCTTCGCATCCTTCGACCACGGCAAGGTCGCTGCCGTGCGTCGGGCTTCTTCGACCTCGGCTGGAGTGATGGTCGTGGAGAGTTTGGGAACATGGTCGCGGGCCCACAGCAACCGCTGCCGCCCGAGTTGCGACCGGATCGGCGTCACCGTTTTTCGCAGCGTGAAGCGATCGAAGAGTGCGGAAAGTTCCTTGCTGGTTTCGGGTGCCGGCCACTCATTCGATGCGCCGAGGCACAGCTTCAGTGGCACCTTCTTCACGATGCCGTCACCGGCGTCGAAGGACCGTTCGTTCAGAATCTTCAGCAAGCAGTTCAAGATCGCGGACGAGCCCTTCAGCACTTCGTCGATGAAGGCGAAGTCGGCCTCAGGGAGTTTGCCGGTGGTGACACGGAGGTACTTGTCGGCCTTCAGCGCCGCGAGGCTCACCGGCCCCATCACCTCCTCGACGCTTGTGAATTTCGTCAACAAGATCGTGAACTTGGTGCCACCCACCCAGGACAACAGCGAATCGACCAACAGCGATTTTCCGCAACCCGGCGGGCCAACGAGCAACACATGCTCGTTCGCAAGTAATGCGGTGAGGACGAGGTTGATTTCCTCGTCGCGTTCAATCAGAGCCGACGACAGTTCCTCGCGAGCCTTGGCGAACTTCTCGTGAACGGGGTGCGACTCGGACGGCGAACGGAACGGTTTCATTCAGAACACTCCTTGGGTTGGGAATGAGACGGGGAGCGAAGACACGCCGAACACACCGGAGGGGTGCGTTCGGGACAGTTCCTTGGGGCTCGGTCGATGACAGTCTTTATTTCGTCACGATGCGTGACGCCGCGAGCGCGGCACGGACTAACTCGTGCACGTCGGCGAGAAACGGTTTGGTGAGCACCCAGGCCAGATAATCCGGATCGGTCCTGGCCACGTCGGCCAACGCCCGACTCGCGTGTTTGCCGAACGCGAAGACCACGGCCCCGCGTTCGTCTCGTCGGAACTTGCCCGCGATGTCCACCTCGACGAACTCCTGGTGTAGCGCTGCCGGGGTTGTGGGCAACCCGTACCGACTCACCTGAGCATCGAGCACATCGGCCGCGGCTCGGACATCGTCTGCCGCCGCATGAGCCCCGGTGTGCGAGCGACCCAGGTAAAATGCCAGTGCCGCCGACAGGGTGCGGGTTTCGTACCGGCGGTACACCGACAACGCATCCAGAACCGACCGTCCGGCCAATGCGAACGGCACGCCGGCGCGAACGCACTCAACGCACAGGAGCGGCAAGTCGAACCCGGCGATGCCAAATCCCGCGAGGTCACAGTCGGCAAGTCGTCTGACGAGATTCGGGGCAAGTGTTGCGAACGTCGGGGCCTCCCGCACGTCCGCGTCAGTGATGCCGTGAACCGCGGTTGCCGACGCAGGGATTGGGCGTCGCGGGTTCACCCGGGTCGCGAACGACTCCTCGGTCCCGTCCGGCCGGATCTTCAGGACGGCGAGTTCGACAATGCGATCGGTGACGGGGTCGGTGCCGGTGGTTTCCAAGTCGAGAATCGCGAGGGGCTTCGTGAGCGTGAGGTGCCGGAATCGCGTCACGGACACCTCCTCGGTGGCACCGATTCGATCACCGGAAGTGGTGTTCGGGTGAGCGCAAGAGGCCGCCAACAGAAGCCGCACCGCTCGCAGGTCACTCGAACCGTCCGCAACTGCCCGTCTTCAGTCGGACACACTGTCGGCATCCCGGATGGAAACGGTAGACGACGCAGGCGGCGAACACGAAACACCAGGTCGGTGCCGGGCGGTGGGAGGTCAGTCGCGTCGCCCATCAGCCACGCAAGCCGCACTCGCGCTGGGATCTCCGTGGGCACACCGGTGTCGCGATCCAGGGAGTACCAGATGCGAGTGTTCCGCAGGTCTGCCATGCAGTCGAGCACGGTCTTGATTGCCGGGATGCGCCAGGCTCGGCTGTAGAAGAAAAAGTGGGTGCGAGGACTCCGACGGATGATCCGCAGCCACAACTTGGCATACTTGGGCGAGTAAAAGTCGCCTCCAACATGAATGCGAACAACGCGTATGGCGTGGGCGATTAGAAACGCCCGGAGTCGCGTGGCGAAATCCCGACGGCGGGAGATTGCAAGGTTGCGGCGGTACTTCGCGACGGCGGCCGGACGATAGCGTTCCATCGCGACCGCATAGCAGTGCTGCCCGCATGTTTGGGTCATGCCGGGGCATGTTTCGGTCGTTCCGGATGGAAGCGAAAAGCTCCAGATTTGATGTGTGCCGAGTTTGTGGTTACCTCGCGTGAGCACAAAGAACCTCCTCTCGAAAATGGAACCGCCCCGGTCGGCACGTGGCAGACCGGGGCGGTTCATTGCTGTTGACGTTGGTAGAGAACGTATCTACTGGACGTGCCACTCCTCCCGTGTGGCTTCTTAAACTTGGGCCAGTGTCGCCCGGAAACACAAAATGAGCCAGCGCAGTGAGGAAGTCATTGCGCTGGCTCTCCTGGGTTAACTTGTTGGCGATTCAGGTGCTAAGGCCCGAGACTTCTGCGGCAACTCCTTTCGTCGTGCTCGTCCGTCGGGAACGGGCAAGTTCCGCGAAGTGTGCCAGTACCGCCACGCCGCGGTCACCGTGTTTCGGTCGATCTCCAACTCATCCGCGATATCTCCGAACAGTCCCCCGCAGTCGGCAAGTTCTTTGACCCGGTCAGCGATCTCCTGATAGAGCGGCGCTTCGAGATGTTTCTTCGGCAAGCCCGCCCGTCGTGTTCGACCATCCTGAGGTTCGATACCTGATTCCTCGAACCAGTTGCTCAAGATCTTCGTCACGGTGTTGCGGTTTAGTCCGAGCCGACCGGCAATCTCCTTGATCATCATGTTCGCGGTGTACAGACGCTTCACATCCGCAACCACGTCGGGAGCGAACGAGAGTTCGTCATCCCGGTAATCGATCTCGATCACCGTTCCGTCCGCTTCTTGATCACCCACGGCGCGACCAGCAACTGCCGCAGTCAATGCCGAGACCAACTGGAAACGAAAACGCCCTCGCAACCATCCCTGCTGAGCTTTTCGCTCGCCCACCTGCTCCAGTTCGATCCGCCCACCAGTGAGCCGGTCGATCAACTCCCGGACCAGACCCGCCGTTTCAGCAGATTCCCCGTCGGCGGCCAGCGAGAGAATCTCGGGCATACGAGCGAGCATCTCCTGGACTTCTTCCTTGGAAGGAATCGCGATCGAACGCCCAGCGGCGCTGGCGGCGTCCAAATCGGTCTGCACCGCGGCGCGTTCCCCACGCAATCGCTTCAATTCAGCCTCAGAAGCTGCCAGATCGGCGTCGGTCTCGCCGGGGTTCCGCAAGACGAACGCGACCCGTCTGTCAAACTGATCGCGGCGTGCAGTCAATGCTTTCAGGGTGTTCGGGTCCGGAGTCTGAAGGCGGCTCGCTTCGACTCGACATGCCTCAATCACACGTTCGACCAGCTCGCCGTCCTGCACGATCAACCGCGTGAGAACCTCGCACGTCTTGCGAAGGGCGAGCGTTCTCGGGAGTTGGGAAAAGAGCGGCCGTTTCTCGGCAGGCAACCCGCGGCATTCCTTGCACACCATGTAACGCCCGTGAATACCAGCGACGTACAGGATCCGGTCATGGACCGGACAGCGGAAAAGCCCATTGAGCAGGCGCGGGCGGGACTGGCTGTTGCCATCCCGAGGCTTGCGGCCGGCGGCCCGACCGATCTCAACCGCAAGTCGAGATTGGGCCGCATACCACAGTTCATCGGAGACGAGCCGGAGAGCCTCGATCTGGACTGACTTCAAAGGCTCCTTGCGGACGACCTGGCGAGTGTAGTCCTTCGACGACACCCACACCGACTCGGTGACGCCGTATCGCCAGCAACCGCGGTATCGAGAGTTCGACAGAAGCTTCCGGACGGCGTCGTGAGTCCAGACGCGACCCGGCGATTTGGGCGGCGGGGGAATCATGGGGTCGTCGTTGAGCCGCCGGACGATCTCATCAATGAAGAGTCGGTCCGTGGAGTACCACCGAAAAATCGTCTCGACCACCGGACCGGCGACCGGGTCAACGACCAACCGTTTGCGAGGAAGCCCACGGCGAGTCAACGGCCCGTCGGTCGGTTCGCCGGTGTATCCAAAACTCACTGTTCCGAAGACAACCCGTTTGTCGAGCAAGCCCTCGTGGGCCGCCCGAATGTGGTCGGCGTTCATGCCAACGACGAACTCGTCCATCATCGCGTTCATGGTCAACATGCCACGCCATCGGCGGGTATCGGCCGTATCCACGCCCGATTTCACGAACACAGCGCGAAGACCACGATCGACAACCTGCTCTTCGACGAACTGGAGAGAACGATACACCTTGCGGAACAGCCGATTGGTGGCGAAGAAAAACACGACCTTGGCGGCCTTGCGGTCGAGGCAGCCACGGAGTTGGTTGAGCCCAACCCGGTCGGACTTGCATCCTCGAACACCGAGATCGAAGAATACGTTTTCAAGTGGGATGAAGATTCGCTTGCGAACGGCATCGGCGAAGATCGCGCGAATCTGATCGACGATTGAGTCTTGAAATCGAGTGCTGAACCGGGCGTAAGCAGCCCCGATGGCTTCAGCCTTCTCGCGTGGCAACACAGCATGAAACTCAGCAACGAGTTGCCGGATCTCGGACAGGGTCCGTTGCAGTTTGGTGTCAGATTCCGACTTCTTCTTCGCGTTCTCGGGCGGCGTTCCGCTGGTGTCGGATGCAGCTACTTGGGCCATCCCGAGAAGCAGAAGCAAAGCGACCGAAAGCATTCCGTAATGTGTCAGGAATCGCGAGAACGCTCGCGCAGATTTGTCCCGGTTTTGTCCAGGGTTGGCACCTCCAGGACCGGGAACAACCGGGAACAACGAGGGGGATCCAGACTCATGTAACTTCTGAGTGGAACTCGGCTTATTGCCGAAATCCTGATTCCACAAGAACTTCGGAAAACCGCCTGGGTCGAATCCCGCCCTCTCCGCTTCATTAGTCTTCAACTGTCCTCTATCGTCCTCAACCCCTTGGTTTTCCAGGGGGTTGAGTCGTTCTGTGTCTGCCTCATCTGGTGGGCTGGTTTCCTCAATCGTGCTCTCTCGTAACCGCACGTAACCGATATCTGCTGCGCTGGGTGCTGCGCTCTGCTGCGCCGGAATCGCCCCCATGTCGTCGGTTCCCGTCATCCGCAGAACCGCGGGCTCGGTGTTCGTCTGGGTCGGCGTGGCTGGCGTCGGGAGTTTGTTCACGACCGCCCCGAGGTCGAACAGGCGGGTTCTGGCGTACCGCCCGGCGGTCAGTTTCGGGTCGGAATGTCGGGCGAGCGTCATGGCCTGTTTCAGATCGGCACCGGTGCGGAGCACGTCGGAGATGTAACAATTCCTCAGGGCGTGAAAGTCCCGCACCTCTGCACCTTCCGGCCCGTCGATCTCAACGGGGACTTCGGCGGCAGCCAGGTCGAGTTTGAGCATGTCCGCAGACCGGGTGGCCCACGTGCCAGGCCAGATGGGTTGCTTGGCCGGTCGCCCCTTCAGGTAGGTTCGCAGTTCGACAACGAGTTCGTCCGAGAGAGGTTGAACGGCCCCCTTGCGGTTCTTCGTGAACTCGGCGGGCAGGATCAGTGCCGGGGTGTTGGCGGTCAGGTCGAAGTAGTCGGGGACGAGTGCGGCCAGTTCCGCGGCACGAAAGCCAGTCCCGAGCGCGACCCGGTAGAGCATCCGGCGGTCGGGTCCGGACAGGTCGCGGAAGGATTCCTCGCTGGCTGCCGCGGCGGTGAGGAGTTTGTAAACCTCGTCGGTGGTGAATTCGCCCCGGCGGCGTCGGGTGTCGAGTTTGGCGTTGCCGGGCTTCAACCGGGCGAACGGGTCGCGGTTGAGTCGCTCGTTGGCGATCAGCCACCTGACAAACTGCCGGACGCCCTGCAGCCAGTCGTTCGATGTCTGGACGCTCCGATTCTGCTTCATCCGCAGGTCGAGGAGGAAGGTTTCCAACCGGTCGGCGGTCATGTCCCCGAGGTATACCCATCCGCACCCGTCGAACGCGTTCCGAACGCGGGTAAGTTTCAGCGTGATGTACTCGTCACTTCGCCCGCTGGCCGTGAGTGACGCTTTCCAGTCGTCGAGGTGCACGGAGAGAGACCGCTTGCGGTGGTCGCTGAAGCGATCGACGACGCCGGCCTTCTCGTTCTCGATCTTCTTGAGCAGGTCGGCGAGCATGACGGCGGATGCATCGCGGTTCGGGCTGAACCTCACCCGCTTGCGTCTCCCGTCCGCGTGGCGAACGTCTGCCGCCCACTTCGCCTCGGTCTTGACGTAGTTTTGCCGGTCCTCGGTCAGTGGGTAGAGGGTGGGCTTGCCCCGCTCGATAATGCGGACTTGCGACTTGCCACCACGGGCAACGATCTCGGGGTTTGGCGGGAGCGGATGGGAACGACTGGGGCGGAACAGGCTGGCCATGATGTGGACCTTTCTTGGAAGGCGGGTTGATGGGGCTTGCGTTCCAAGGCGATCGCCCCACCAACACCGCCAAAGGCATGGGAATTTTACCACGAGAAGCACGTCGGGCGCGAGGTCAGTACTACGTTCAGAACGGTATTGGTTCGTCTGGGTCGATGAAACCCGATGCCCGCAGCGATCGTTCTGTCTGTCGCTCGATCCGCAGGAGCCGCTCCTCATGGTCGGTACGTAAAAGCTCGGCGGCAGCCTCGTGAAGCGAATCGCTGAAGTCACCGTCGGAGAAATAGCAGTCTTGAACTGCCTCAAGGAACTGAAATCGTGGGTCGGTGTCCGGAACCTCGGGGAAGGTTGGAACCATTTCCGCGTCCCAATCATCGGGCGGAATGGCCGCGAGATCGACGCTACTGCTGATGGTCGCGCGGTTCACGTACCAGAACACTCGCCAATCGAAGACGACTCCGGCTTCCCGTAGGTCACGAACCATTTTTCGAGCCTGCATTCGGTCCATGTCATCAGTCCTTTCTTGGTTGTTTTGTCAACTCATTCGCGCGTTCTTCAATCAGCCGGCACGCCCCGCGAATGCTCGCCATGTCGCGCCGGCCGTGCGCGACCACCACAGAATCGGCAGCCCTGGCAATGACGGAATCGGCGCCGTGTGCGCCAAGCCGTTCGACCGTGGCATCGGTGTCGCTCATCAACGCGAGTGCGGCTTTCGTGTCCCACCCGACCCATTCAGGAACGTGTGTTCCCGGTTCTCTGTCGAGGAAACCGAGGTCCGGGAGTTGTGAGTGTTGTTGCATGTCATTTCCCGTGAGACACTGAGGCACAAGACGTAAGTCGTTACCCTGTATATCCCAAGTGCGTATCAGGGCGGTTTGAGACACAATGAGACACTGAGACACGAGAGGCGTTTGTGTCTCACGTCTCAATGTGTCTCAAATGCCGTGAGACACACCTAAACCATTTGCCCAAAGGAGTTTAATGGCTTCTGTCTCAGTGTCTCACCGGAGAGCCGCTTTCATCACTCTTTCGACGGTGGGCAAGACGGTCGCCCCACTCTCAACGTCAACCTCGGTGAGTCGCCACTGGGCGGGAACGCGACCTTTCTGCGGTTCGGTCTGCTCGAGAGCCCCGGCGGAGTGGAGTTCGAGAAGTCGCCGGTAGCGGGTCGGTCGGCTGCCAACCCCGACCGTCTGTGCCTCGCTCGTCGAGAAGCTCACGACCGAGAACTTGTCGCGGAGAGCCGTCAGGTATTGGCGAGCACCATCGCTGACCCCGCTGGACGCGTCGGCAAGCGGCCCGCGGCCCAACCTTTCGGCAAGGGCATAGTCCGCGAACGTGGCGACAATCCTGCCTTCGTCGTCGCGGTCACGTTGCCGGAAGTGAAGCAGGGCCGATGCCCTCACCAAGTTGAGTAGGTGGCGAAACGAACGTCGGGCATCAACTTGCTCACAGGGGTAGAGTGCTGCAACCTGCTCCGCGAAGGGAATGACCACATCCACCCGTGGAATCATCCTCTGTATGGCGAAGTGAACATCACGACGGCGGGAGTGCTCAGCCATGATTCCGGCGGCACAAGTCGCCGTGGCTTTGTTGATGGCTTGAGTCTGCGCTTTGCTTTCGTCGGTAGCCAGCAATAAACATCGGTTCGCGTCCTCATCGAATATTGCCCCCAGTGTCGTCGTCTCGACGAACCCGATTGGCCCTTCTCGCTCGACCAACTCCGTGACGATCTTCCCCTCTGCGTTCTTCCTCGGGACGGCCTTTGAAAGTCGCCCGCTCTCGATCATTTCCCGCAATGCCCTCGTCGTCTCGGCTTTGTCGTCGTCCTCCACCCGTGATCTTTCACCACAGACGACCCATCGGTGCCGAAGGAAATCAGGAGGGAAGTAGTACAACGCGTTCGTTGTGAGACTGGTGGCCTGCAGGACGATCTCGCCCGGGAACATACTGCTCACAACTCCGACGACATAGCTTTTGCCTGAAGACGACGAACCACGAACGATGGCCGCAAGCGGTCTCTTGAGTTGGGCGCTGGTCCCGACCATGTACAGGGTCAGCGCAGTTCGAGACTCGCCAACAACACCGGCTTTTTCGAGGTCTGCCAACACCGTTTTCACGAGGTCGGGAGATTCCAACGTCGCCACGGCTTCGGCCCGGATGTCCTCGGGCATCTTGGCGAGCGCCTCGAGGCGTGGGTCTACCGGGGCGGAATCCGCCTTCGTGGCAACCGGGTCAGTGGCCCCCGGCGGGACCTTGGCGGCGGCGAGGAGTTGCTTCTCCAGGTCCGCAAGCAGCGGGGGAAGCCGTTCGTCCTTGGGATTGCCAAACACCTTCCCCGCCGCGGCGGTGAGGAATCGTTTGCGGCTAACCGCGCTGTTAAGGTCGATGGCATCGCGGTGCAGTTCGCCAACACCGTTGACGGCCACGGCGAGAAATCTCCCCGGTTTCCCGGCTGCGGGTGTGATGGTCAGCGTGACGTGCGGGGGTTCTTTTTCGGTGGTGTCCGTATTCATTTGAGCACTACCTTTCGGGCTGGGGTGCCGTATCCAGCCTGACCCAATGCACGGGTCGCGGCGGTGAAGTCGCCGTGATGGTTCAGCATGGCGTAGGCCGCGAACCGCGAGTAACTCCGCTCCGGTTCGAAGGGCGTGGCGCTCGAACTGAACACGTAGAGCAAGTCGCGGCCAGATGGCCCTCGGCAGTGGCCGGTGCTCGCACTAATGCCGGCGGGTGTCTTGCCGGGTCTGGTCCAGTATGTTGCCGTATCGGTTGAGCGGAACACCCTCCATCCATGTGGAATGAGGAGGTCGCCCCAAGCAATGCGGTCGTTGAACTGGTCGCCGGGTCTGTCACCGGCTTCACCAGCGGCGAGACGATCACCAACAACTTCATGTGCCGCTGGCTTCGTATGCTCGTTTAGTTCGGCGCAGTAGATCGTGAGATTGTGGTACACGTTGAGCGGCATAATCCGGCACGGTTCGCCGTCAACCCACCCCGCTCGAATCAACCGATACGGCTTACTGGAGGGGTGAACCGATAGAGGCGAACCGGGCGCGACAACTTGGTGCCCGTTGCCCCGCGTTTCGATGAGACAAGCACCCTCAGCGGTACGGGCGTACTTTGTCCCCTTCACGGACTCCTCGAGCCGCACGTACACGTGGACGCCGTCTTTGGGGGTTGCGACCACCGGCGAACCGATCAGGCAGTTCTTGTCTTCCGGCGTGAGGAACGAACACCAGTCGTCAAACGCCTTGCGAGTCTCGAAGTCGAGAACCACCAGGTGTCCCGAGGCGGGACCGCAGGGGATGCCGATGCCGTACCGGCCGGCGCGGAACCATCGGTCAACCTGTTCGGTCGTGGGGCGTTGCTCGGAGTACTCCCGCCAGCCAGCGAAGGCTGGGGCTTTCGAACCGTCGAGGCTCACGGGGATGACGGACAAACCCGCGGCGAGATACCGGTGTGCCCAGTCGTAGACTTGGGCAGGTGGGGACGTTAACATTGAAGTACCTGCTGATAATTGTTTTTGGTCAATCCGGTTCCGCAGACACTGCTCGGGGGTCGCACCCCGGGCAGTGTCGTTTAGCGGGCGGCGCTTTTGCGTTGGATCGAAGCCCAGACAGCGGGCCATGTCTCAGCGGTGTGTAACTCGCCGGCCTGGTCGCGGTGGGCGAGCCATGCTGTCACTTCTTGACGATGCCAGCGGAGAGCACCTCCCAGGCGGATTGGCTTGGGACCGATCTGGTTTGCCGCGCGAAGGCGGTCAAACGTGCTCGCCCCGATGTCGAGCATCGTTGCGAGCGTTTCGCGGCTGAGCAACTCGGCGGGCGGTGTGAGCCGCTCGGCGAGTCGGGCAATGAAGGTGTCGAGGTCAACGGGCGGAATCGCGAGGGTGTCAGGCGACATGGGCGGTGCCCTCCTTGGCGATCAATTTGCCGGCCAGTAACTCAATCACTGATCGCCTGGGGATCAGGCGTTTCCTACCCATCTGCGCGAATGGCAGTTTCCCCGACTGCATCAACTCGTAGGCCACAGAGTGTGAAATCCCAAACTCGGATCTCAGGCCGGGAACAGTAACCGACCCACTGGCGAACAGTTCTTTAACCGCATCACACATACCCTCTCCCATCACGAGGAAGCGGACGCCGCCGGATGTCTGCGGATGTCCTTGCGTGGTAGAGATGTCACGGGTAGGATTCGGTGGGTTCTTCAGTGTCGTTGCACCGATAATCATTCCAGATGACTTGGGAATTAATGGTTTTTGTCGCGAGAACCCCGTGCGCTTTTTGTTGGAGGTCGGCTTCTGTGGGAAGAGATCTTGCCGAAGATATGTCAGAGTCTTGGTGCCCACGCCTAGATCGATTGACCGCAGAAGGGCCTGATAGTCTCTCGTCGTGGCTGGATCAGGCACAGCGAGAAGTGTCGCTTGCCTGGCGTGGCGCTCGGTTCAGGCAATGCCGTCGTTGTCGAAAATGGCTCTTGGTACCGCCCCGAGAGGATCTCCGATTCTGTAGTCCAGAGTGCTCTCGGGGGCCGGGGGTGCCGAAGACATGCAAGTGCGGGAAACCATTTGTTGCTTACCACCCCAGACGTCAGTTTTGTACAGGCGCCTGTCGGGACACCCGTCGATCACGGGCGTACCGCGGGGGTGAGCCACGATTGCGGCTTGGCTGGCGTAAGTGTCATGGGTGCGGGAAGCGGTTCCAGCCCTGTCGGAAGAAGCAGACGACCTGTGGCAAGGGTCCCTGTCGGGCGAAGTTGCAGCGGCGAAGGAAGAAGATTGCCCTTTTGCGGGCCGAAGGGGTCAGTTGGGCGAAGATCGCAGAGCAGCATAAGGCATCAATAGTAATGGTGAAGTCGTGGGTTCGAGGTGTCCAGCGATAGGCACAACGTGCGTGCGAGATTGTCGATTGCTTACCAAAGAGATTACACCACCAATACAATCCGTGGGAAAGACATGGGCACCGCCGAGACTTGCGTGTCCGGTGGTGGACAAGATGTAAGTCTTCCAGCAACCTGGGGAAAGCTATGGCGATCGCAGAGACCACGTACTTCAAATCCGAACGCTGCCTTGTCACAAGCACCCGCGTTGTTCTGGACGGCGTGACCTACCCAATGGCGAACATCACATCAGTTCGCAAGCATAAACTCGAGATCAACCGCACCGCCCCTTTGTGCATGGGGGCCATTGGTGCCCTGATGACATTCGCCGCTTTCGACACCGGTAGGTACGGTCTGGCTGTCTTGGGTGTCCCGCTGGCCGCACTCGCCGTATTTATTTGGCGAAGCCAAAAGCCGAAGTATGTCGTCGTGCTCGGAACGGCGGGCCAAGACACGGACACCATGGGCAGTGTGGACGGACAGGAGATCGCGGCCATCGTGGACGCCATAACGAAGGCCATCATCGGGCGTGGCTGAACCATTTCATTTGCCACCACGCGGGTCTTCATCGTCGTCCCGCTTGCATTGGCATTCGTTCGGGTTGGGATGTTAGAACGATGCGACCCGGAGCAATCGCCCCGGGCCGCTCACGTTGCTCTCGAACGAAGCACTACGAGTTCACCGCCTCCGCCGCGCGCCTCGGGCCTTGTTCTTCCGTGACTACTTCCGCCGCGTTATCGTTGGCTATGACCGCCTCGTGAAGGATTTCCACTGACCGAGGCGCGTCGAACCCGATGGTCGAGCCTCCCTTGCCGCTCTTGACCAGCGTCACCCAAATCACCTCACCCGACGGCGTCGTGATGCGTACCCGCTGACCCCGCTTAACCGATAGTGCCAACATAGTTTTGCCTAGCATTGGAGTGTGGGTTGGTCATGCTGCAGGCCGCGGGTCGTCCCGCATCGCGGCTTCTCGCTGACGCAGCTTCGACTGTAGCCTCCGTAGTGCGGCCCGTGAGGATAACCAACCCTGTCGAGGGTGGTGCAGGCCATCGAGGTAGCAGCCGGCTTTCCCCGACACAATCCACCTCGTCAGCGCGCCGGCACTCACGCCGGCCTCGCGTGCCAACTCCTCGACCGGGACCAGTTCGCCATCGTGCTGCAGACGCGCGACCGCCTGCGCAATCTCTGTTCGCGTTCGCTTCGACATGTGTACACCTTAGGAGTGGTGTTGGTGTGGCAGGGTGAGCGAAATGCTCGCCCGTTGAAATGAGCAGCGGCAGTCTGTTCCGCACGCTGCCGAGTGGGTTTACTCGTCGTCCTGGTCGTCGTCGAACCCTTCGATGGGGTTGGGCACGTCAACCGCGCACGGCGGCACGGGCTGCATGGCGATGGCGTGACTGCTGGCGTCGCCCAGCGCGTCCAGCAGGTCGGCGATGTATCGCCCGTCAAGGTTGGCGTTGAGCGGGTGCTTGGGGTTCTTCAAGGCGGTGTGGATGCGCTTCGCGGAGTAGTAGAGCTCGTCGATCATCGCGAGTGTGAAGGATGCCCACTCGGCACTCTTGGCGTAGGTATCCGCCGTTGACTTCGCGGGCTTTTTCTTGCGTGCGGTTGGCTTGGTCTTCGTTGCCATGCTCGTGGTCTCCAATCGTGGTAAAGGAAGCCCCGGGCGAAGTGCTCGGGGCGTGGATGCCGGTCAAATCGTCTCGGGGAGTTCGTTCGGTTCGGTGTTGCCGCTGTCCGCGTCCAGGTTCGCGGGGCAGTCCATCCAACCGTTCTCGATAATGGCGCGAACCGCCGCAATGTGCCGGCATGGCTTGCCACGCCCATAAGCCCAGCCTTTACAGTCGCAGCGGGTCTCGTGCGGTCTGCCGATGAACACGTCGTACCCGCCCTTGAGCGAATCCTTGTCGCTCTGCCCGCCGAGGCACTCGAAGTGGAAGGCGCGGCCAGCCCAAGCCGTCTGGAACTCCACCACGACGTAGACCGCACACTTCCGAGGAGCCTCGATGGAGAGCAAGCCCTTGCCGGCTGCGGTCAACGTCCAGCGGATGCCCGCGTGGGGAGCGCTCTTGGTAGGCGGCAGGAGTTCGGCGAAGGTCGGGAAGGTTGCGGGCATGGGTCGGGTTCCGGTTTGGGGTGAGGGCGGCAAATCGGCAAATTTGCCGATTCTGGTGGTGTGGCTCAGAACGGGATTCCGTTGTCGTCGAACGGGGTCAGGTCTTCGAGAGCGGGGATCGTGGGGAGTTCGCTCATGCTGTCCGCGTAGATGGCGTTCAGTTCTTCGGCGGTCAGTGCGTGGGGCTCGTCGTCGCAGTACATGCGGAGTTCGAATTCGATGTCGTTCATGGGAGGTTCCTGCGGGTTGGGTGCGGTTGCCTCGACATGGGTATCTTAGGAGTGTTCCTAGGGAGTGTCAACTAGAGTCCCTAGGAATTTTCTAAGTGATGTGCTACACTAGAAATGAATGCACAATCTTGAGGGAAACCGATGGCGCAAGCAAAAGGCACAGAGCAGCTAGGCGTGGGGATTAGTAAGGCGATAGCTGATGAGTTCCGCCAGTTCGTGAAGAGCCGAGGCGAGACGATTAGGGCCGCAGTGGAAGCAGCGCTGCGGCGTCACATGGATAATCCGCCACCACTTGTTCCGCCCCCACCACCAGTCTACCCCCCTCTCCCGCCGGTCACGCCACCAGCGGCAGACAAACCCGAGCCGAAGAAGCCGGCCCCGAAAGGAAAGAAGTGATGAGCACGTTTGCCGACGCGGCCCCGGTGCCGCTTATCCTCACGATCCTTGGCGGGCTCGCGGTGGCGGGGCTGTTGCTCACTGGTGGGATCATCTGGGGCGGCTTATGGCTTGTCCGACGACGACAGGCACGGCGAGAACGCGAAGCGGGGAAGTGAACCCTTTCGTGTTGAGCAACCCAAGAAGTGATTCCCATTCCAACAACCCCTAACCAACGCGGAGTATGTCTGTGAAGAACGGTTCGTTGACCAAA
>PNLP01000083.1 GCA_013823135.1 Planctomycetaceae bacterium | reverse complement strand
GCAGGCGGCGGTGCATCGCGTCGTACAGCGGGGTCAGCAACTCGCCGCACTTCTGGAGGTGGTCGCACAAGGTTGAACGACGCACGTCCCACCCGTGCCGGGCGAGGATCGACTCCTGGCGGTGCAGTGGCAGGTGATCGACCATCTTCGACACGATGACGTGGGCGAGCAGGCCACTGCCGACCCCGCTCTTCGGGATCGGCTCCGGCGGGAGGGACGCCCGAGCGATCCGCGGGTCGTCGCCCTTCGATTCACAACTTCGGCAAGCGTAAGTTGGCCGCACCAACTCACGGACGAAGAGGACCATCGGCTGGTAGTCGAGGCGTTCGCTGACGACCTGCCCGATGCGGATCTTGGCCGTCCCGCAGCACGTGCACACCTTCTCGGCGTCGCTCAGGTCGATCACTTCCGGGCGGCGCGGCAGGTCCACCGGTTTGCGTCGCCGGCCGTGCCCCTTCCGCATCGTCGGGGCCGAGACTTCGACGGGTGGCGGCTCGACCGGCGGTGGCGACTCCGCTTCCGGCGGGTCGATCCTGTCGAACAGGGTCGGCCCTTCGACCCGCTCGCCGCCACGGCCGAACGTCATTTTCACCAGGCGGTGGATGTGGGCCTGCTGCGCCTCGACTTGCCGGCGAAGATCCGCCACGACGCCGCGGAGTTCGGCGATGACGGCGTCGGCGTGGGCCAACTTGCGGCGGAGGTCGTCGCACTCGTCGGTCGGCGGCATACCGGATTCAACACCGCTCAGCAGTCGCGGTAGCGCTCACGCAGGAGTTTTGTACCGGCGGCGTTCGCGGGCTTCGGACGGGTCGAGTCCGCCGAGGATCATGGCCAACTGCGTCGGCGTGACGGCCACGCTGGCCTCGCCCGCCGTGGGGAAGGCGAACGTCCCCTTCTCCAGCCGCCGGAGGTACAGGGCGAACCCGTCGCCCATCCAGGCCAGGATCTTCAGCTTGTCGGCGCGGCGGGTCCTGAAAACGAACAGGTCGCCCGAGAGTGGATCGCCCTTCAGGACGGACCGCACGACCCCGGCAAGGGAGTCGATCCCCTTGCGGCCGTCCACCGGCTCGACGGCGACGAGGATGCTGCCGCCGGGCAGCAGGGTCAGCATGACGCGGGCCCCACCGCGGTCACCAATCGGGTGACGGCGTCGGCCGCAGTCCCCAGCGGCAACCGCACCACGACGCCCGAGCGGAGGACGACTTCGGCCATCGGTTCGGCGACGAACCGAACGGGTACGAATGACGGCGGTAGTGATGGAGGTGACGCGAGTGACTCGGCGGCCAGGATTCGTCGCCAGCGATCAAAGTTCGAGCGGGTCAACTGACGGGCGCGGCAGAAGGCGTTGACCGTCTGGCGGGATCTCTTCCAGTCGTCGATAGTCGCCTTCCAGGCAAGGATCTTCTCGGGACGGTGCTTCGACACGACGGAGTTCTCCAATGGGGAAAACTCGCAGTCTACCCGACGACAGAAGGCGTCAGTTCACCGGACAGGTACGCTGCACGTGGGCGGCGACGGCGGGCTGAAGACCGCCTCCGTGCTGCTGAGCGTCTGCGCGAGCGCGACTCGGCACCACCTCAACCCGTAGTCGTATCTCCGCGACGTGCTCGATCAACTGGCGGCCCGCCCCGCCGGGGACGACGTAAGTGATCTTCTCCCTGATTCGTGGGCCAACCGACATGCTCGGAAGTGAAAACCCTTCATCGACACTCAAGAACAATAATTCCGTGCAAATCGGCAACTCCGGTAGACGACGTCTCAGGTGCCGTCAACACTGCGCGTCGACGGCGGAATGGACTTGTGGGGAACATGCGAGAAGGCACGCCGCCAGTGCCACGTCAAGTTCTGCGGCTGACTGGTAACGGGCGGTCGGGTCTTTCGACAGACAACGCGCCACGGTCGCGGCCAAGTCCGCAGGTACGTCGGGCGAGATGTCGGAGAGCGGCGGCGGCATTTCCGAGCGATGGGCGGCGAGGAGCTGTCCGACCGTCTTTTTATCGAAGGGCGGTCGACCCGATAGCGAGAAAAACGCCACGGCTCCGAGGCTGTAGATGTCGCCCCGCGCGTCCGCGGTCTTCTCGCCTGCCGCTTGCTCCGGGCACATGTATGCCGGCGTCCCAAGCACCATGCCCGCCCGGGTGAGGCGGTCGTCGGTATCCGCCAGGTCGTGAACCAGGCCAAAATCGAGCAGCTTGGCCACATCCTTTTGCCCCCCCAGTGAGGCAACGATTACGTTCCCGGGTTTCAGGTCTCGGTGGACCAGTCCCGCGGTGTGGGCCTCCGCCAATGCTCCGCAGACCTGCCGGAGCAGGTGGACGACACGGCCTGGCGGCAGCGGACCTGACGTCTTGACCAGTTCCTCCAGCGTGGGGCCATCGAGGTACTCCATCACGAAGTAGAAGGAGCCGTCGTCGGCCTGGCCGTAGTCGTAGACGCGGACAGTGTTGGTATGACTCAACGCGGTGACGGCCTGCACCTCGCGGGTGAACCGGGCCGCGTTCGACGCATTCGCGGCCAACTCGGGGCGGATGAACTTCACCGCACAGGGTCGCTTCAGGAGGCCATGCTCCGCCAGCCAGACCTCGCCCATCCCGCCTTCGCCGAGCTTTCGTTTCAGAGTGTATTGGCCCATACGTTCGGCCCGGCGTTCCGCGTCGAAGGCCCGCCGTTGAAGGGCTGCGGCACGTGCGGCAGCAAAGACCGCGATGGCGGCCGGGAACATCAGCGTAAGTGCGACTTGAAGAATGAGCGGGAAGGCGTGCCCTTCGTGGAGGTGTGGATTCACCACGACAGCTGCGAGGATTGCTGCGATTGCAACGGCGATCATGGCAGCCACGACCAGGAGGCTCCGCCGCCGGGTGTTGGGGATCAGAACGCCATACGCCAGAATCATCATCGCGAACCCCTGTAATGTCGCCAAACCCATGAATCCAATCGCGGTCGAGGGCGCGGGCAGAACGCTTGCGTCCAGGGATACCATTCTTTCAAACCGGTCGTAGCCGTAGAATGCGGCCACATTGGCAAAGCAGATGAGTTCCCATCGTCGAAGCGACCGCAGTGACATGTCCCGTGCTCGCCAGAGAACGGCAACGCCGATGAGGCTCTCAATGAACGGAGCGGCGAACCACCACCACACTCCGTTGTCGGGGCGAAGTGAGATGCCTTCATCGCCGCCAGGTGGGTCGCTCAGGCTCAGCGCCGTCGCCATCACGACGTATCCGAATAAGAGCAGATGGACGAGAATCAGTCGGGACCGAAGGAGTTGGCGGAATTCTTCATGAAAGGCACGACCGGATGACCCCGAAGCACCGGGTAGTGACGATGGTGAGAACGCCGCTGTGCTGGTCTGATCGTTCGGAGTTTCTCCGAGGAAGTTCACACTCCGGTCGTGTGCTCGCAAAAGGGCCTCCACCCGCTCGCGGAGAGCCGATGAATCGGCACAAGCCTTATCCAGATAAGCGTCACGCTCCGTAGCCGACTGGCAATCCAGTGCGGCGGAGAAGATGGTCATCAGGTGTTCTGGGTCGTTCTGCATTGGCCTCACACCCTGTCTTTCACTTCGTGGCGGGTATCAGGGCCATCACCGCCCAGTTCGTGGCGGCTGCTGAAATCCACTGGTCATGGGCGTGGGGAAACCCTCCCTCGAAATACGGCTGGAACGGGATCGCTCGACTTCGAACATGCCACGATCCGTCTTCAAGTTGTGTCGAGAGCAGATACTTCACCCCTCGATGATACGCGGGGTCCGAGGTCGAAACAGTCCCCGAGAGGTGCAACGCCGTCAGCACCTGACCCGTGGCAAATGCGTCGCTGGCCATGCTCGGTAACTGGGACCACCCGCCATCCTCGCGTTGCTCGGCCACCAAGCTGGTCGCCAGTTTCTTGAGTGATTCCTTTGAGTCTCCCGCCCACGTGAGGCCAAGAATCTGCCCCGTACGGTCGGCGGTCGATTTAGGTTTGGCCGACCTCAACCAGTCCGCCGCACGCCAGACGGATTTTTCATAGTCCGCCCGCAGTGCCTTTGGTGCGTAGATTTGGAGGGCCCGCATCGTCAATGCGGCCACTTCGAACTCACTCGACTCCAACGGGGGTCGATTCCCGAGGAGCCGCCAACGACCATCCGGCATCTGGTCGTTCTTGAGGTAGGTCGCCATGGCGTCCGTCGCCGGGTCCGCGGGGTAGCCCTCGGCCGCCAACCCGACGAGGAGGTAATTGACGGTGTTGGAGTCCCCCGGAACACCCATGCCCTGGAGAACCCTCTCCCGCCATGCTTCGAGGTACAGTCCTGTCTCGTTCCGCTGGGAACGGGCGATCTTCTCGTCCACGGGGATGCCCGCTTGGCGAGCCGCTGCGACAGTCATTGCCGTGAGCGAATTGTTGTGGCAAGAGACGCAGCCCGACTTCTTGACGAAGGTAACATCCGCCCGTTGCAAGAGCGGCAGGCTCCGCTCGACTGCTGCTCGAGCCGACGCGGCCGGTTTGGGCGGGACTGTCGGGGGGACCGGATTCCTGCCGGGCTTCGCCCCGGACTTGACGAGTAAGTCCACGACCGGCTTTCGCCCCGTCTGTCGCGCGAAATCAAGGGCGGTTTTACCGTCCTTCGTGGTCACGTTCACATCGGCTCCGAGCCGGATCAACATTTCCAGTGTTTCCACCGAAACATCATCAGAACAGATCGCCAGCATGAGAAGCGTGCGACCGGCGGGATCTTTGGCCGCGACATCGGCCCCGGCGTCAAAGAACGCCTTCACCGCCTTGGTGTCGCGCAGCGCTGATGGGGAGCCGAACGGGGGAACGAGGAAGATCCCTGAGCCTCTGAGTGCGGCGCGGTCGGCGGCTTGAAGAGTCAAGCTCACGCAGCCGGGGTCATTCATGTTCATCGCCGCAACCAGTGGGAGCGTGCCCCCCATCGCCTTCGCGTCGGCCTTTCGATCGATGAGTAGACGTAGGACGGCCTCGTCACCCGCCTCGGCTGCCAGCCGCAGCGGAGTCATCGGCCCCTTGTACGTATTCACAACCTGGGACGGGTTCGCCTTGTGATCGAGCAGGAGCTTGATGACCGAGAACGATCCGGGCCAGGTCGCCGCGATGAGCAGCGGCGTTCGTCCGTCGTCGGAACGGGCATTCACATCGGCACCACTGCGGATCAATACGCGCGTCTTGTCCAGGTCATTCACCGCCCACATCAGGGCCGTGGCCCCGGCCTCGTTACGCGTGTTCGCGTCGGCACCCGCTTCCAGGAGAAGGCGAACCGACTCCGCATCCCCGTAGAGGGCCGCAAACATCAGCGGCGTCGAACCGCCGGGACCTTGGAGTTTTGCCGCCCGTGGATGTTCCTTGAGGAAGGATCGGAACGCGGTCCGATCCCCTTCCCGCACGAGAACCATGAGTCTCGTTGCTTTCGGATCGGCCGGTGGGGCCGGTGTTTCGCCAGACGCTTCGTCGGGCCAGACCGCACCTTGGTCGATCCACGCCTTGATCACCTTGATCTGCTCGGGGCGGAGCGATCCTTCGGGGGGCATTTGCAAGCCGTCGCGATCCCCCACGAGCCGAAAGTACAGATGGCTCGCCTCGCTGTTGCCGGGGGCAACCTGGTTGGCGACTCCACCTCGAAGCGCATCACGCCGGCGGTCCAGGCGGAACCCGTTCTTCTGCTGCTTGGACCCATGACAAGAAGTGCAGTGCGCTTTGAAAAGCGGTTGGACGTCGCGCACGAAGTCGACCTTGGCGGGCTCCTCGGCGGACGCCCCGGGGCCCCCGCACGCCGCCACAAGAGCGGCGAGAGACATCTTCCACATATGGCCTCCGGAACGATGGGTATGAGTATTCGACGGGAAGCTCGCGGTTCGGTAGCGATAGTTCGCCCGCCGGCCGAGTCCGTCCGTCGTCCTGGTGACATTGCCCCGTTTGGCGTGGAAGTGTGCCAACTATTTTCAACAATGTTCCCGCGTCCCGGTCAGCAGGGGTCGAGGGCGTCGATCAACCAGGCCCGGGCGAAAGCCCAGAGCCGGTTGACACTTCGCGTCGAGATCCCGAGGGAGACCGCCGCCTCGGTGAGGGTCAAGCCCGCGAAGAACCTGAGTTTGATCAGTTCCGCCGCCTGCGAGTTCGTAATCGCCAGCCGCCCGAGAGCGTCGTCGAGTTCGAGCAGGTCAGCATCCGGAAGAGTCGTCGGGTCGGTGAAGGCGTCGAGGTCGACCCGGCTGCGGCCGCCGCCGCGTTTGAGCCGGTTCTTGTCCCGGGCCCGGTTGATCAGGATGCGACGCATCGCCTCAGCCGCTGCGGCGAAAAAGTGCCCCCGGCCGTTCCATCCTTGCGGTTGGCCAGCCCCGACCAGACGAAGATAAGCCTCGTGGACGAGAGCGGTGGGTTGGAGGGTCTGGCCGGGCCTCTCGGCGCTCAACCACGCCGCGGCGAGCTTGCGCAACTCCTCGTAGACCAGTGGCAGTACGTCCGCGGCCGCCTGGCGATCACCGGACGACGCTGCTTCCAGCAGACGAGTCACATCAGACATGGGGCCATCTTACCAGCCGAAGAATCAGGTGGGGTTTGAAATCGTTATCGGTCAGGCTCATCGCCGGACGGTTACAGTCAACCCCTGAAAATCTCTGCGATTACTCGCGACAATATTCTTGTACCGGACGGTTCGAAATCCGTGAAGGTAAGTAAGTGTGTACATTCATGCGGCGAGAAATTATAAAGTAGGACCACTCTCATGGCCTGATTTGAAAGTCGCCCATGCCTTACGGCGCCCAGATCACTAGGACGAATCCGGCATGTCTCCTGTTCCTGATCGATCAGTCAGGGTCGATGGCCGAGCCTTCTATTGGCGGCACCGGGCAGTCAAAGGCAACGGTCGTCGCGGATGCCGTCAACCGGCTGATCCAGAACGTGGTGCTGCGCTCGGCCAAGGCCGATGGCGTGCGTGACTATTTTCGCATCGGCGTCATCGGTTACGGAAAGGGGATCAAGGCAGGGTTAGGTGGAAGTGTTCCCTTCGAGATCCTGATCCCAGTGAGCCGCGTCGGTAATTTCCCGCTGCGTGTCGAGACTCGCAAGAAACTCATCCCGGATGGTGCGGGCGGGATCATCGAGCAACCCATCAAGTTCCCCGTCTGGTTCGATGCGGAGGCGAATGGAAAGACCCCCATGTGCGAGGCGTTCGCGGCGGCGGGTCTGGCCGTGCAGGGGTTCGTTCAGGAGTTCCCCGCCGCTTACCCGCCGCTGGTGCTGAACCTCACGGACGGCATCCCAAGCGATGGGAACCCTCAGGAGAACGCCAAGAAGATTCAGAAGATCGCCACCAGCGACGGGAACGTGCTCCTCTTCAACCTGTTGATCTCCAGCAAGCCGGTTCCGGCTGAGTATTTCCCCGCGAGCGAAGAGTCGTTCGCTGACAATTTCTCGAAATTGCTGTTCCGGATGTCGAGCGAGTTGCCTCCGAAGTTGTGGGAAGCGGCGAAGGCCGAGGGGCACGCGCTCAAGCCCAATGCTCGCGGTGTGGTTCTCAACGCCGACCCGACCGCCATCGTCCGATTCCTGGACATCGGCACCCGCATCACCCCGTCCGGGCGGTGACGCGAATGGCACCAATCGAGTGGATCGCGGGCA
Organism: Planctomycetaceae bacterium; assembly: GCA_013823135.1. Taxonomy (GTDB): domain Bacteria; phylum Planctomycetota; class Planctomycetia; order Gemmatales; family Gemmataceae; genus Gemmata. The sequence goes on along the minus strand of PNLP01000083.1, from coordinate 15,890 downwards.
CGGTTCCCAAGATCGGCAACCGCGCGGAAGAGAACGAGGATGCCACGAACGCCTCGGCCGACGGCCTGCGCTTCGGGATCGCCGACGGTGCTACCGAGGGCTGGGAGTCCGGTCCGTGGGCAACCCACCTCACGGCCGCCTTCATCAACGCACCCCCGACCCCGGCGACGTTCGCGGGCTGGTTGGCTGAAACTCGCCGCGCCTGGGTTCCGAAAGCAGCACCGGGGCCGCTTCCCTGGTACGCGACGGTGAAGCAGCAAGAAGGCTCGTTCGCCACGGTCGCGGGCCTTGAGATTCGCCGCACCGCGAAGCCGCCGGGGTGGGGTTGGCGTTCGGTTGCCGTCGGCGACAGTTGCCTGCTCCACCTTCGCGGCGAGAAGCTATTGGCCGCGTTTCCGCACTCATCCCCGGCCGCGTTTGGGAACCGGCCACGACTTGTCCCGAGTGCTGCCGATGTGGCCTGCCCGGAGCCGGAGTGGCTCGCGGGACGTGCAGCCGCCGGGGATTTGTTCTTGCTCGCTACCGACGCGGTCGCCGCTCAGTTGTTGCACCCGCACGCATTGAAGGTGGCGCTAGTGGCGGTTCGCGAATCGCTCCGCACACGCAATCCAGAATCAATGCTCGCCTGGCTCCGAACCGTTCAGGCCACGACGAACGACGATGCTTCACTGATCGGAATCCGCTTGCCCGCCCCTGAGGAGGTCCGATGAGTTGGCCCATGTCGCAGGACTTTAACGAGGCGATGCAGAACCCCCGGATCTCGTTCGACGACCCGGACCTGAAGACCGGCGAAACCGTTGTCGGTGCGCACGGGATGCCGTTGCCGCGGTCCGGGAACTTCGCCGACGTCTACCAACTTAAAGGGACCGACGGACGCGAGTGGGCCGTCAAGTGTTTCACCCGCCCCGTCACGGGGCTCGGCGACCGGTACGCGGCCATCAGCGAAGCGCTGGCCGAGGCCAACTTCCCGTTCAGCGTCGGGTTCGAGTTCCTGGCGGACGGAGTGAAGGTTGGCGGCGTCGGCCGGCCCATCGTGAAGATGGAGTGGGTCGAGGGGTTGTTACTCAATCAAGTGGTCCGCGAGAACACGGGCCGGCCGACCGTTCTCTCGGCACTTGGGCAGATGTGGGTGAAGTTGTGCAAGCGGCTCCGGGAAGCGGGTGTCGCACACGCCGACTTGCAGCACGGCAACGTGCTCCTGGTCCCGGGCTCGCGCCCCGGAGCCTACGGACTGAAACTGATCGACTACGACGGCATGTACGTTCCCGCACTGGCGAACACGCCGTCGGGCGAGTCGGGGCACCCGTCGTATCAGCACCCGGCCCGCGCGGGAACTCGGACGTACTCGCCGGACGTGGACCGCTTCCCGCACCTTGTGGTGGCAACGGCGTTGAAGGGGCTCGCGGTATGCGGACCCGCACTGTGGGAGAAATACGACAACGGCGACAACCTGCTGTTCACCGAGGAGGATTTCCGCAAGCCGGCCAGTTCGAAGGCGATGCGGGAGCTGTGGAACACCGACGATCCCGTAGTGCAGGCGTACGTGGGGAGAATGGCCATCGCCTGTGGACGGGCGATTCCGCAAACCCCGTGGCTTGATCAACTCGTTCTCGATACCGACCCCGCCCCGCTCGACGACGAGATGCGCCGCGACGCGGCCGCCGCGCTGGGCATCGCGTTGCCGGTGCCAGTTGCGCCCCCGCCGCCTCCCGCCAGCGCCGCGAAGATACCGATTCCCGCATCGCAGCCACTGTTCGAGGTGTTCAACCCGAACGAGCCCGAGCCGCAACCCGTGGCTGCGCCCAAGCGAGCGGAACCTCAGCGCGTGGATGTGGAACTTGTCGAAGACGAGGAAGCCCCTGGCACGAAACGGAAGCGGAAGTCGAAGAAGTCGCGGAAGGAAGCGAAGTCCTCGAAACCCATGCTCATAGCGGGCGGCGTGCTTCTGCTCGTTGTCGGCGTCGCCGCGGCCGTGGTCCTGTCCGGCGGTAAGCCGAAACCAGAAGTTGCCCAGAACAAACCCGATGACACGAAGGACAAGGCTCCCAAAGACCCGGTGAAGAAGATCGACCCCGTCGTGCCGCCAAAGCCCAAGGATAAGACCCCTGACCCCGTCGTGCCGCCAAAGCCCAAGGATAAGACCCCTGACCCCGTCGTGCCGAAGCCCAAGGACACGATGCCCGAACCCGTGGCACCAAAGCCAGGGGAGAAGTGGGAGGTCAAGCAAGTCTGGTCTGCGGAACTGGGCCCGGATCTCGCCTCCCCGACCGTGACGGTGAGTTCCGACTCGAAGGTTGCCGTCGTCATTTCAAAAACGAAGACCGGCTCGCTGGTTCTGGATGCAGCAACGGGCAAACCGTGGACAATCCCGCTTGGCAAACTCACAACTCTGTCGAAAGTTATCCAGCCAATCGACGGTGGGAAGTTCACCGCCGCGGGCTTTGCCCAGGGGGCACAAACAACGCTGGTGGGGGACCCGAAGACGGGACGAATCACGGAAATTCCTGGTGTCCCGACGGTGCCGAAACGGTCGGTCCAGTTCCTGTCGCCCGACGCACGCTACGTTGCGGTCGGCGGTGCCTTTGGCTACGAGCCGGAACCGTTCAGGTTGAAGAACCTTGTGGACGGGAAGATGATTCTGAGCAACGACTGGGTTCATGGGAGGGTTCACTTCACGGCCGATTCGTCACGAGTCCTCGTTGCGGACTGGCTCGGCCAGTGCCGGTGGTACAAACTCCCCTCGGGCACGGTTGACGGTGAGTTCGAGATTCATGCGGTGAACACCGAACGGAGAAACGTCGACGCGACGTCGGAACGCCGGGTATACGGTTGCTCGGCTGACGGTTCCATTCTGCTCTACGAAGGTGCCCTGACCGACGCTCAAGGGTCACACCACATCATCGACGGTCGGACTGGTCGCGTCCTGCGTTCGATTCCGACGCGGTACGCCCCCCACTTCGGGAACCTGTCTGCCGACGGTTCACTCGCCGTTTTTCTCAAGGGGAGTTGGAATAACGGCAGGGTTTCGCACGTGATTAGCACGGCAACCGGCGAAACGGTCGCGGAACTCCAGGCCCCACCCGAAAGCGAAACCCTTTACCCCACTCTGCTACCCGACGGAAGCGGGGTTCTCGCGCACCTCCGGCCGTCCAACACGCTGGTTCGGTACGATTTCGTTCGCAACGCCGAGGCGGTCAAGCCGAACGAATACATCCGGGCAGGGGCCGCTATTGCGCTGGAACTCCTCGAAGAGGCTTACCCGAAGACCGAGGCTTTCGCGTGGATCAACGGTTGGCGGAAGCAGGGCAGCGATCTCCCCCTCGTGATCTCGAACTCTTCCGCGAAACCCAGCGCGATTTTCGAAACGAAGGACATTGCGGTGTCGCCGCACGGAATCGGGGTACACCCCACGCCGAAAGAGGTCGTGGCGGTTTCGTGGAAAAGCCCCGTGACCGGAACGGTGCGCGTCGTGGCCAGGTTCACACACCTGGATCGTACGGGTACGACCGCCAACGGCATCGCGTGGTGGATCGAGCACCGTGCCCGTGGGCGGGCGGGGATCCTCGCCGAAGGTTCTCTGGAGGTTGGCGGTGAAGCGAAACTCAGCCGAACGCTCCGGGTTGAGAAGGGCGACGTGATCGTGCTGGCCGTGGACGCCAAGAACGAGAATCACGTCAATGACATGACGGAAGTTGCCTTCACGATTTCCGAGACCGAGGCGGGCGGTCGCGTCTGGGATCTGGCTCCCGACGTGGCCGACACGATTGGCGAAGGGAATCCACATGCCGACAAGCACGGCAACAAGGACACCTGGAGTTTCCTTCGCAGTGGCCCGCCTTCATTCGGGCCGAAACCGAAGGCTCCGTAGCTCAGGCGAACCGGCCGAACTCAAAGTCCGCTGGCCCGGATCGTTGAAAGGGATGTTTGAAGCCAACTCTCCCCGAGACGACCACTTATCGAAATGATTCGATGACGTCGGCGAGAGTATTTTCACGTCTGACAGCGATCATCAATGTAGATTTCAATCGTTTCGTGATGGTTGATGCCGAGCGTGTTGAGCAAGTCGGTGGTGGTTTCGGATCTGACTCGCTGTCCGAGAAGGACACCGCTCGAATCCGAAATACTTGAGCTGCTGTTAACCCTATTGGCAAAGTGCAGTGCCGGTAAAACTGACAGTACAGACCGGTTGACAGGCACGCGCGAAAGAGAGCACTTCCAGACACAATTCCGACCGCATCAAGGTGTGGGTATCGTGCCGTTGCCCGACGCCGATCTGAAAGAGCCCCGCGTCCTGCGATTCCCGCCCGGGAAGATCCGGTGCAAGCAGCAACTCGGCGGGCTCATCAAGCACTACTACCGCGAAGTTGCCTGAACCCGCCCGCTCTGATTGCACAACCAGTGACATCGCACTGTCACTCACCGCTCAGTGAGCCGAGGCGGCACGCGCCGTGAGCCATTCCGAACCTTCAGCGATAGATTTCGAATGTTCATTTATCTACCTACGTTCGCTTGGTCGACTCGGCCGGCCGCCTCCGATCACCCCAAATCCGGGACATCCACCATAACGACAACCTCAACCAGCCCCTGATAATCCCGGCGAACTCGGTGCGCAGAATAATTGAACAGGACGCACCCGCGCTGTACAGTTAGAGACATATAAGTATGCCTGTACAAGCCATTATGATCCGGTATTGTCGGCGAAATCGACCAACATCATTATAAGTGAGTCCTAACTGAATAGCCTGGTATGCATATGATATGTGTAACAAGAAAAGCGGTATGATAAATAGTTCGAATCGAATCAAAACCAAGCCATTGGTCGCTAAATAAATTAGATCGAGGTAGGAGATCATGAAGAGTAGTACCGCGATGCAGAACATGGGCCGCTTACCAAATACAACGCTGTTCGTTCGAACTCCGGCAAGACGATCGGCTTCTTGGTCTTGCACTTCCTGGACACAGTGGCCAGCTGTGAAGATGACGGCAAAAAAGATTGCCAAGGGCAGCGCGCTGTGATCGGGTGGAGCGAACAATGTGTAGCCCAACAGGAAATGCAATGCTCCGCCCGAGAGATGTATTACAGAAGAAAGTACCACGACTCCCTTGGCGCGGATTCCAGGAACCGAATAAAGACCGCCCAGGGCCGTGATTCCCAACGCAATCCCAAAAGTTCGCAGAGTAAACAAGGAGAAGAGACCCAGGCTCACCAGGAGAAGTGTGAGAGAGAGCCCGCCAATCATTGAGGGTTTCAGGCCTTTGTGGACGAACGACCGCGAGGACTTATTCCGATCGAGTGCATCCAATTCCGCATCTGCCCAATCGTTCAACATCCACATATGAGCCACAAGGAAGAAGCTTGCTGAGAGGAACAGAATGTACGTGGCCCATGGAATCGTCGAGGGCATCCCTGGGGCGAGTATCAGGCCTATCACGGGTGCGCCTTGGAGAAGAAGCACTTCCCCAAATCGGATGCAGCCGAGTAATCGGAATATACGACTCATGGGGTCTGCCTCGCACTCTCCGTGTTCCGTGCAAACTCGTGATACAGACGAAGCCACAGGGCATACCCCAGATCTGGCGACCAGTAGTATCGACTGGGCTGAGCCGTCAGATCGTTGTGGTAGATCAGAGGTGGATTCGATCGGATCGCGGCAAATGAATCCTGACCCAGCGCCTCGAGAAGAGCCTGAAGTTCAGCAGTCGTTGGTCGAGGCTCCGTGGGACGCTGGCAGCGGGCGAGAAGATCACATGCTGTGACCCAGACTCTTTGGGATGCTACGGTCGTTTGCCGCCTGGTCGCGGGAAGTCGGATTGGGTAACCCATTGCTCTCATGTCGATTTCACGAAGCATCGGCACAATCGGGGCACGTTCGTAATAGGCCCAGAACCAATCTTCAGAAATTGCCGGCTGAATCGCTTGCTGGAGTAGCTTCGCCTTCGGTGGATCCACGTGGGCGAGAAGCATGAGCACGTTCATTTGAATCGTGGCGTCCGTGGGGTTCGGGTCACGCCCCGGTTCGACGCTGATGTACTCCTCACGTGGTGCCAGCCACGTGCGGTAGAGCCCTTCGGAAGTGCGGTAGGCAAGCATCGTTTTCTGGGCTGTGATCAGACGTGGGTCCCGGAAATCTCCGCTGATCCGCCATACGAGAGCCGTGTCGTCCACATCCGGTGTGATGACACAACCTAGCAAAGGCAACGTCGGGGCATCAATTCGGCCGTGGTAACGAACCAACCCGTTCGCCTCGATTTGGCCGCGGAGATGCAAGCGGGCCAGTTCGAGGTTTTTCTCCAGTTCCATGGGCCGTGCGATCGGAGAGAGGACATCGAAGAGCAAGGCGGTCGTAAACACGTTCATCTCGAACTGCGGTTGATCGAGCTTTGTGGTTCCCGTGAATGCGGTTTGCCAGAATCCCGAGGCACTCTGGCGACTTCGCAGCCGGTTGCAAGCGATGCGGGCGAGCCCCTCGAACCCGATGGGCGTTGCTTGAGTGGCCGGTTCCGCTGGAAGGACGATCACGGGGCGGTAGGTCACCGAGCGGAATTCTCCACCCTGCGAACCCTGAGCCTTGACCTCGACACGATACGCGCCTGGTTCGAGGCCCGTCGTGGACAGCCCGACCTCCCAGCCCGCGGGACCGTGTGATTGCTTGGCATTCGTGACGTCGGGGCGGTTCTGGAATGTGGTCAGTCCCACCATGGGATACGGACCCGGGCGGCGCTTCGGGTCAAACACGGCCGGGACGAGTTGTACACGCACTGCGTGCGGTGTGTGAAGATTGGTGAGCGCCCAGCCCTGGATATTTAGTTCCGTTCCCGCAATCACCAAGTCGGCATCCTGACCTTCCGCTTTGACGCGATCGACGTACCCATCCACGTCAAGGGTCAATTCTCGCGGCGCGAGATCATGTCGGAGTTCGGAAACGAACGGCGCGTTGTGAAACTGCCAGACGACACGCAACTCATTAGGATCACCCGCATCCTTCATCAGGACGGCATCGCTGTCACCGGTGTACCAGAACGCCCCGATTATCTGGATCGCGATCGCCACGCCGGTTGTTAGTGCCAGGACGACGCGCCCAATTCGGTTGAGGCCTTGCAGGCCCGTGGCCAACAACCAGACCAAGAGGGGCAGCATGTCCGTCAGCCATCGCGGGCCCCACGAGCAACCGGCTCGCCAATCGAGCTTCGCATACAGGTACACCTGCAGCATGATGGCCGCGAGAACCAGGATCGTCAGTGCTCGTGTCCGTGAGTCTCTCAGCGTCGTGCGTAGGGTAAAGGGCAGCAGTGCCAGGAATGGAGAGAAGATCAACAAGCCTTTCGCCGGACTGAAAAGAAGCCCCAGGGTACCCTGAAGGGGGTTGAATCGCAGTAAGCTCATGTTCGCCTTGATGGCGTAAGCCCCCGCAAGGTGGTGAGTGACGCCGAGGTTGTACGCCAGCAGGAGCGACAGAGGCAACGCCGTTCCAATACACAGCGGGAGGCGTCGGCCCTTGCACCAGTGCAGGGCATAGAGCCCGAGCGCGGCCGAGAATATTGCATCCGGCGGACGCGAGCAGCCAACGAGCGACAGCATCAGGCCCAGCCCGAACGCGCGGATCGACGAACAGGGGCCGAGGACCACGTAGAGCGCCATCACCAGCAGCATCTCCGCCAAGCCGTGCTGCCACAGCGCCTGGCTACTGATCATCCAGGTGTTGGTGCCGAAGCCGTACGCGAGCGTGAGCCACAGCGGCCAGGGGCAGTGAGTGCGGCGAGCCAGCAGCAAATACATGAACGCCACAGATAGGCTTGCGATCAGTGACGCGGCAAGTTTCTCCATGCTCCGAGCCACGGTCTCGATCCGATTCGCGGTCCACCCATGCCAGTCCAGATAGGCGACCGCTGGTAGATACAACGGCGACACGACGACCGGCACCGTGATGGGGTAAACTGAGATCGCGTGGCCGCCTTCCTGCACGATCCAGTAAGGATCCGCTTCACCCTGCGCGGTGATCGTGGCGATCGAATCGAGGTAAAGGCTACCGTCCTTCCAGATCGAGAGGGGTAGGTAACGAGCCGGGTAATTGTCACCAGAGCTAATGAGCCTGAGGTTCGAGTTGTAGATCAAGCACGCGACGACTCCTAGTACGAGAGCCTTCAGCCACTGGCCGCGACTTCGGTTCGGTGTCGGGGCTTGCGCCTCCGCCACACGATGCATTTCCTCCGCCCCCGCAGTGAGCAGGGTCCCGAATTTCATTCGCAAGATGAAGTGGGCCAACTTCATATTCAGCTCCTAATCTCGGCAAGTCGCTGAACAATCCGCTGGGCCGCTTGATCCCAGGTCCATCGCGTGTGTGCGACCTCAGAGGCTCGCATTCCCCGGTTGTGGGCCTCATCCTGGTGCTCAAAGATGTGCCTCATCTGAGCCCGGAGATGCTCATACGAAGGCTCTGCCCAGGAAAAGCCCTTGTAGTACGGGCACTTCGCTTTGGCCGGGACCAGGCGTTCCACATCGAGGGGATAAGCCACGGATTCATCGAGAAAATCGGTCATCGCACTCCAGTTCGTGGCGATCACCGGCAGACCGCACGCCATCGCTTCAAGGACCGGCATGCCCCAGCCTTCTCCACGGGAAGGCAACACGAAGCAGTCGGCCGAGCGGTACAGCGAGCCGAGTTGATAAGTCGGAATCACGTCGTTGAGTGACAACAGCACCCGGCCGCCGTTGCGAGCCAGGTTCAGCTGCGCGATCTGCTCGCGAACCTCGATGTCTTCATCACGGTTCACAACTTTGAGAAGCAGCACAACATCTTCACGGGCGAGGAACTCGTCCGTGAACGCACGCAGGAGAATCTCCGGAGCCTTGCGTTCGCCCCACTCGAAGACGGACAGGAATGTGAAGACCTGCTTGTGCCGCGAACCCTTGATGCGGGGGTGGAAGTAATGTGGGTCGATGCCAAGCGGCATGCAATGAATCGGCCGCACGACTCCCGAATCTCGCATAGTTCGAACATTGAAAGTGGACGGAACCCAAATCTCGTCCATGCGGTTGGCCTGCTCGACCCAGGAGTTGGGAACGCCATCAGTTTCGAGCATGGTGTAGCCGATGCGATACTCGCCTTTGGCTCGGTGGAAGGCATCTGCCTGGCCGTACGCGACGTGGATGCCGTTCGGATCGAGAGGACGCTCGCGAACATGGTTCAGCAAGTCGTGCCCTGTCTGCTCAGGCTCGGTCGATGGTAGGATGGAGCCTGGGCCATACAGGTAGCGATAGGCGACTTCCACACCGGTTCGATCCATTGCGAGAACAAGTTCGCGAGAACTGATGCTGTAACCCGTCGGCAGGTTGATGGTGGAGTGCCAGCCGAGACGCTGCGTGTAGCGAGTGTCGAGGAGTTGTCGCTCCCACTTCTCGCGGAAGATGGCCTGAGACTTCAGAAACAAAGGTCGATGCGCGACTCCGTTGATTCGCGTGGATGAGTTCTCGTGATGGTCAAGCGTTACCGACCCGCAGCAGAGTGTTCGGAAACCCACCGCACGAGCGGAGAGACAGTAATCCGAGTCTTCGAAATACGCAAAGAAGCGTTCATCGAGTGAACCGAGTCGCTGGAGCAACTCGCGCTTGAGATAGGCACAGGCGAACACCACTCCCTCGACATCGCGGTCCTGGGAATATTGGCCGATGTCTTCTTCCTGAGCCGCGACCTGCTGGCCCCAGAAGGAGTTGAGGGGCATGTACGAGCCCGCATGTTGAAGTCGCCCGTCGGGGCGACGCAAACGGCAGCCTACGACGCCCACGTCGGTTGCGCTCCACGCAGATTGTTGCAAACGTTCCAGCCAGTCGGACTGGTGTATCTCCATGTCGTTGTTGAGCAGGACGATGTCGGCGTTACTGTCGCAGGCCGCGATTGCCTGATTGTTGCCGCGAACGAAGCCAAGGTTACGATCGTTCTCGATCAAGTGAATCCAGGGGATCGCCCGCAAATATTCCACCGTGCCGTCCTGGCTGGCGTTGTCCACTACCCAGACTTCGTAGTCGGGATGCGTGGTATTTCGCTTCAACGTATCCAGGCAGCGCTGAGTGAGTTCCAGGCCGTTCCAGGTGAGGATAATGATGACGACTTTCCGAAGAGACTGCTGACTCGTTTGAGGCGCAGTGTTCACCTGGGAAGGCTTTGTTGGGGCTTCTCCGCTGAGTGTTTCCGCGTTCGGCAGGGCGAATTCGCGCAGGCCTCCCCACAAGACATCGAAACGCGGCCGCGTTTCTTGCGGCAATGCGGAGAGGGCAGCCGAATGGCTTGTCATTTCGATGACGGCGTGTGCTCGCTGCATCAAGGTCGCCACAGTCGACGTCGCATCTGAGATTGGATGCACGGCAGGCGGGAGCTTTGCGGGGCAGGTTCCACTACGAAGCGTCACGCTCTCGCGGCCTGCCGTGAACCAACGGCCAAGTCTTGAAATCAGTTTCGGCATGGGTCGGGCTACCCGGGAAGGAATGTGCATCTGCGACGATCAAGCCGCACGGCGAAGGTTTTGAGCCGATTGCGCCACCGGGCTTGTCGCATCAGCCTCTTGGGTGGTCTGCTCCAAGATCTGACTGTAAGCACTCCAGGCCTGCTGGGCGGAATTCTGCCAGGAATAGCCGGCTACCGCCTGAGTCGCCCCGCGACGAAGTTCGCGAATCCAATCTTCATCCGTCGCGGCCCGCAACAAGGAGGCTCGCCAGCCGTCGGCGTCGTACGGAGATAACATCGCCGCCTGGCTGCCGATCGTTTCATTCAACGTCGCGATGTTCGAGGCAAGCACCGCGCCGCCACAGGCGAGCATTTCAATCGGAGGGAACCCAAAGCCTTCGTAATGCGAAGGGAAGAGCAAACATCGAGCGCCGTTGTAAAGCAGCGGCAACGTCTTCTCTGGGACGTAGCCCAGGTGCCGGACACCCAGGTGACGCGCGGTGGACTCGTAGTAGTTCGAAACGCTCTTGGTCAACCAGCCCCAAGGTCCTGCCAGCACGAGCGGATGCCGTTCGCGGATGGCACTGGGTAATGAGCAATACGCCTTCAACAACATCGACAGGTTTTTGCGAGGTTCAATGGCTCCCACATACAGGAAATAACCGCGCGACAACCCCAGTCGCTGAAGGCCTTCCTGAACCTCCAGGTCCGACATGGGTTGAAAGGTTGTTCGCGTTCCCGGATAGATACAGCGAACACGCTCGGGCGCGACATTCAGTAGCTGGATAACCTGAAAACGAACGTACTCCGATGGAGTGAACACGAACTCACTACGAGCAAGGCCCGCTCGGAAATCCTTCAGATACCCTGCGACTCGGGCCGGGGGATGCCACTGAGGATAGAGCAGCACCGAGAGATCATGGATCGTGATCGCCGTTGGCAAGTCGCACGGCAGTGGAATGAAATTGGGCTCGTGGTACAGATCGTAATTCTTGTGCGTGAGTGTGGCCTGAACGTACCGTCGTGCTTCCGTGCGAGCCGCCCGCGACAGGCCCTTAGCGATTCCTTTGGCAGCCAGTGCGAAACTCCTCAGCGGCCCCCAGCCGCCAACGCGTGGAGTACGCGCTCTTAATCGGTTTACGAGAGGCATCACGGCCCGACCCGCACGCACTCCGGGCCACAGGAGAGCATTCGGGAAGAGATCGACAACATGGCTGGAGGAGCTTGACCTGAGATGCTGAGAGAGTTCGTGGGTGTAGTGCCCTACGCCCGTGAGTGAGCCTGCCGTCGAGAGGCGATTGATGACGACCCGCATCTTCCAACACTTCCTGGTATGTGCTCAGGGCTTGTCAAGGCACGAACATCGAAAGCGTTCTTTTCAATTGTTTCGGCAGGATGCGTTGTAGGAGTTGAATCGATTTGAGCGGAACCGGTCGCCTACTCCCTTGAGAAGTGAACCCCGCATATGGTCATACCCGTCTGGGAAGATCCCCTACAAGCAACAACTCGGTGGGTTCATCAAGCATAACTCCCGCGAATACCCCTGGCATTCACAACCATTCACATCCCATGTCACCGACCACTTCGGTACATGCTCAGCGGATCCTGACGGATGCTAACCCGAGACATTCACCAAAACGACCTCGACCGGCCCTGATATCCCTACGAATTCGATGCGATGAAGAATCGAACAGGAAGATTCAGCACCAAGGCTCCCTCAGTGGATTTGGACCGATTCCAAGAGAATGGCATGTTCGTCCGGATCCAGATTCACACCGAGTGCCTTGGGTGCTGTCGCATCGGGCATTTGCAACAGGAGCACATTTCGACCTTTCAGTAGAGGACCTGGAAGTGGGATGGTTTGCTCGTATAGCCGTGCCTGGTCGAGGACCGATTCCCAGATCGGTGTTCCATTGAGCAACAGTTTCAATCGTTGTCGATCGAGTTTGCCTGCGACGAGAAACGGGTATAAGCGAATCGTCAATAGGCGATCCGTGGTCGCATGCGCCTGCAATCGCAGGGTGGCTTCTGGACCGCAAGTCCATAGACCCTGGGTTGCAAAGGCGAGGCTCCAACCGTACCCAAGGTAGCGCCGGGCCAGGGGGTCCGTTAGCACAAGGCGATCTTCCGGACGTCTCGGGCCCCACCAATCAACTCCCTCTTTTATCTTCCGTTCAGACAGGGAGAAAGGGCCCATGTGGGAGTCCGAAAGCATCTCCAGGTAGGCAGCCCCCCGCTCCGGGCGGTCATCGGTTTGAGTTCCAAAGAACGCTTTGGCGGCCTGGGGTAAAGATTGTCCGGCAACGAGATTTTGGACGAGGAGGTCTTCCTGGTTGCGGATGCGCCGAATCACCTGGAGCGCAGACGGATAACGATCGGGAAAGATCAGATTACCCGCAAATACGAGCAATGCGACGAGAAACAAGGACCCGCGAACAAGTGAGCCGACCCGGCGTGGAAAGCAGAAAAGGCTTGTCACATAAAGTATCGCCACGAACCCAACGCCGAGCGCAACGTAGTGGGTCATCCCCCAGAGCGCACCTACAGTAAGGAAACTGCGCCCGAAACCGATGGATACCATCACCAACGGAATGCTGCAAAGCAGCGAGATCATCCCGGCGGATCGCTCACGTTCCACGGGGCTCTTCACAACGGCCTTACCCAGAGCCCACACTGTCGCGATGCTGAGGGTAACGATTCCCGCGGCTGCCACGGAACTCTTCCACTCGCCCAGCCATCCAAGACTCATTGCCAGGAGAATGCGCATACGATCGACATGGGACTCCGGATCGAGCGCTGCCGCCGGCCAACCCCGCGGATGGGGGCATGTGAAATCGCGGAAGTTTAATGCCATCAGTGCCGCTACACCCAGGACCAAGGTCAGGCAGTAGCATGCCTGATGGCGCCGCCCCTCCACCCGCAGCAAGTTCAGACCGATGACGCCCATCCAAACCAGCGGCGCGAACGCCAGGACGACGCCAACCAATCCGCAGAGTGCCATTGCGCCTAGCAAAAGTGTTACGACAGGGTAGTTGCTCGCTCCCCGTAACCCTTCGGGGCGTGCGACAAGGAACACCACGAGGTAATACAGGGTGAGAGGAATCGTGAAATTTAGGCAGGAGCCCACAACGAAAAGGTGCGTCTGCCCCCAGTGCAGCAACAGCAAGGGGAAGAAGGCGTCGGCCAGGCTGCTAGTCCCGCGCCAACGGCGTGCGACCAGCATGGCTCCGAGACTTACCAGGCTGAGCAGTAACACACTCAGGAAAGAACCGGCGCGGAAATCTCCACCAGAGCAACGCACGGCAACGAAATAGGCCAGGCGCGGCAGGGGGATCTTGTGCTCGTTGAGGCTCTCCCAGAGCCAAGTAGGCGATACTGTCTCGTGGCCTGTAACAACCGGGACGATCACCAACCAGTCGTCATATTTGGGAACCAAGGGGGACGTTTGTGCCGTCAACCACCACGCGGCAAGAAAGCAGCAAAGCCAGGTTCCCCCGAGGATCAGGCCCGTGAGCCACGAACGGAGGCTTTGCCCAATCGCCGATTTCCCTCTCGAAGCCAAAAGGGACTGGCTCCTGCCCGACTCGTCCCCGGCGCCAGTTCGCGTCTCGGTGGGAAGGAGAATGTTCATCCGTTACTCCGCTCAGTGCGTCAAGCTCCCCGTGCGAAACAATCTGCGTAGAGAGATTCTCTTGGATACAAAACGCCGAAAACGTATTCGCGGGTGTTAGCTGATCGGTTGAGCGATAGGGAATTTGTCAAATTTACGCAAGTCGAATAGGTTGGGCCGCCCAGAACCGCCCAGAACCGTTCCGTTATCCACACTGCGGGATGCCGATAAGCGTCCTGGTATGTTAAGGTAGAGTTGGGTTATCTCGATGTCTTCTTTGCGGCTCTTGGCATCAACGCATCATCGGGAACACCCAACTGGAATGATCCGGTGCAAGGAGCGACTCGGCGGGCTCATCAAGCATTACAACCGCGAAGCCGCCTGAATCAGCCCGCACTGCTCGCACAACCAGTGACATCGCAGTGTCACCGCTCGCTCGGTGAGCCGAACTCGCACGTATCGAGGTCCGTTCTGAACCTTCAGTGATAGAGTTCTGATGTTCATTTATGTACCTATGCTCAATTCATCGACTCGATCTGCCGTCTCTGACTACCCCAAATCGGGGGCATCCACCAGAGCGAGGACCTCGCCCGGCCCCTGAAAATCCCTGCGATGCCCGAGACAATAAGATTTGCACACAACGCAGTTTTCGTGATGGGAGGGTGCCGATTTTTCCGATTTAACCCAAAACACCGCTCTGCCGGAGCCGAGTTAATGACTGCGTCCCATGTCAGGCTCGCGACACTCGCCACGGTGGTGTGCCTGACCGCATGCGGGTGCGCAGGCTGGGCCGGGCGGCCCGGGGCGCCCAGAGTGGCTCAGGTGACCGGCGGACGCTTGGTCCAACAGGCTCATGCGGCGGAGCCCAGGCTCCGCTCTGCCGTAGTTCCTGCCGGGCACCGTGAGGCGTCGGCCGATCAGACATCAGTAGCTGTCCCCGCGTTGCCGCCCAATCCGCTGGAAGGTCACCCCACCCTCACTGCGGATGACGCCGTTCGGGTGGTTCTCGAACGAAACCCGACCCTCGACCAAATGCGAGCTACAGCGGCGGCGGTGGTGGCCCGTTATCCGCAGGTCACCTCGTTCGACGATCCCAACTTCGTCTTCACGACTGCGCCGGGGTCGATTGGGTCGTCGAACGCTGACTACGCTGCCCGGGTCGAGGTCAGCCAAAAATTCTTGTACCCCGGCAAGCGGGGTCTCAAGGGGGCCGTCGTGCGAGCCGAGGCGTTCGCGGCCGGTGCAGATATCGACGAGGCTCGCCTGGAACTCATGGAAGCTGCGGCGTCGGCTCTCGCGGACTACTACCTGGCAACGAAGGCCCGAGATGTCGTGGTCGAGAATCGCGATCTGCTCAAGGAGTTCCGTCAGGCCGCGGAGTCCCGATACAAGGTCGGCCAGGGGCCACAGCAGGACATGCTCCAGGCCGACGTCGAGATCGCCCGACTGGAGGAGAGGTCGGTATCGTTGAGGCGGGCGAAGTTGGTGGCCGTGGCCCGGCTCAACACACTCATGCACTTGCCCCCCGATAGTCCGCTCCCACCACCCGCGGACGTCAAGGTCGGCACTCCTCTGCCAGACGTAAGCGGGTTGCGCGAGCGAGCCGTTGCCAACCGTCCGGAGTTGCGGGCCGCTGCTGCACGAGTTGCCGCTGAGGAAGCCGCCCTCGCCCTGGCGATCAAGGAATACTACCCCGATGTCGAGGTCATGGGGGCATACGACGGCTTCTGGCAAGGGGCCGGTGGCCGTCCACTTCAGTGGCAACTCGGGGCCCGGGTGAACCTACCGGTACGGTACACGCGACGTGGCGGAGCGGCAGACGAAGCGAGGGCGAAGGTTGC
>PNLP01000082.1 GCA_013823135.1 Planctomycetaceae bacterium | reverse complement strand
GGGGCGCAGTACACCTCATCGACAACAACGGCAGCGACCCAGTGGTCGGCACCTTCGCTGGCCTTGCGGAGTTGTCGACCCTCACGATCAACGGCATCACGTTCGCAATCACCTACAAGGGCGGCGATAGCAACGACGTGGCGTTGATCAAGGTGCCGACGACTACAGACACCGTGCGGCCAACGGTGAGGATCAGTCCTCCTTCGGTGACCGCAGTCCGCGTGGGTGGCGTGGTGAGATACACAATCACATATTTTGATGCCAACTTCGCGTCGAGTAGCTTGAGTGCAGCGAACATCAGGCTGAATCGCACGGGGACGGCGAACGGAACGATCGTGGTAACCGGGACCGGGAAAACCCGCACGGTGACCATCCGCAACATCAGGGGCAACGGCACGCTGTCCATCTCGATCCTGGCTGGCACCGCAATAGATACCGCCGGGAACAAGGCACTGGCTGCTGGACCCAGCAGTCCGTTCGTCGTTCGTCCACTCGTTCTCGTCAATCGCCCAAGGTGAGATAAGAACGATGTCGATGTGTCGAGGATCGGGCACATCGACAACATCGTCCGTTGGGTTGATCCTCACCAGTCGTAGCGCATTCCGAAGTTGACCCCCTGTGCCCAGAAGTCGGTGCTGTTGTACACCTGTGCGGGGCGTGCTGGGCCGACGAGCGGACCGGTCGGCACGCCCGTAAAGCTTGTGAAATAGGTGGGGTTGATCGTCGCATCGATCTGCTGCCCAGGGCGGGCAACGCTGCTGATGTATAGGAAGTTGTAGCCGACGAAAGTTGAGAGGTGTTTCGTGAGGTTCACGCCCACCTGAACCGTCACTTCTGGCGCGACGGCGAAGCGGTCGCGGGTGTAGTGGCCGATGTTCGTGGGCTGGGCGTAGATGCCGCCCGGCACTGTGGTGACCGGAATGGGCGATGCAAAACCCGGCCCCGTGTTGGTTGTTGTCACGCCATCAATCGAGACTTGCTGGTTCGACACACCGAGCGCGACCTTGCCAGTCGCCGACAGGAAGAAGATGCCCCGGCCGGTCGTGAACCGCGCACCCACCTGGCCGCCGTAGAAGTTGTTGTTGGCGCGGAATTCGTCGATGGTTTTCACGTACTGCCCAGGGAAGAACGAGCCGTTCAGGTCGTTCTGTGAGGTCGTGAGCGAGAGCCTCTCAAGCAGATTGAAATAGCGGAAGCCGGTCAGGAGGGTCAGGCTGCTGCTACCGGACTGGCGAATGTTACCCAGCAGGTTCAACTCGGCACCCTGAAAGCGGGTGGACATCATGAGGCTTCCGCCACCGGCATCGAACCCCGGCGTGCCCAGGTAGTTCGCGACTGGCGAAGTGCCGAGGGGAGTCGCTGCCAGGAACGGGTTCACGATAAACGGTGCCGTGGGAGACCCATCGACGAACGCGGACTGCTCATCGGTCGCATCCCCCAGCAAGAAGTAGCTCCCCTCCAACCCAAATCGCCGCTCATCACCAAAATTCCATGTTCCTGTGAGCCGCAGTCCAGACTGCACGTTGAACGTGGATGTGGAAAGCAGCGGCAGCGTGTCCGGGTTGCCTGGCGCACCCGGGATGAAGGCGGTCGAGGTCGAGGGAGCCCCTGCCAGCAGCGATGCCGACAGTGGACCGTTCTTCGACCACCACATCAGATACTCACCCTGCAAGGTGAGTCGCGGAACAGTTGGAGTGACCTGCTCGATGAGGTTCAATGCGACCGGCAGAGGCGGTTCCGGGGGCACCTGGGCGGGGGCAAGAGGCACGACATTCGGCTGCGTGGTTTGCGCACTCGCGACACCCGATACAACCAGTAAAACCGCCATTCCCGCTAGATACGGTCGCATCGTAACTCCTTTAATTGCAGGGGATACCGGCTATCCTGCAACACTATCGTCTGCGTTGTGAACCGAAGTTATGGAAAGGGCGGCCTGTGGGAGAAGTCCCGGTAATTCGGATCTGCATTATCGGAACTGTTGATCGGATGGGTCGGCCTGATCCCGAGTGTCCAATCATTCCGACGAAACGGGATGGGGCGTACAAGTCGAACGCTAACTCAGTCGATATCCAAAACTTGAGTCTATTCTCCCAAGAAAGCGGCTAATCTCCTTGACCACTACGGTCCAAACTGCAACACTTACCCCGTCGCCAAGAGGGCGGCAGTTTCAAGTCTCTAACCGACCACGGAGGGTCTCACCCATGCTGATCACTACTGAATCCAAGGCCCAAAACTGGCGCGCCGTCGTAATTTTCGATGACCGCCCAGATGCCCTCATTTTCGTTGGCCGCTCGTCCACGCAGGTTCGCCAGGAATACGTTGCCGCGTTCCTCGAACTGCTCGATGAAGAAGAACAGGGTCACGCCTCGGCCGTGCAAATGCAGCAGTGGAGTGGGTCGCCGGACGCGGGCCGCTGGCTGTTCAAATCCGAGCTGAAAGTGCCCACCCCGACGCTGGTCCGCCTCGCAGCCTGATTCCGTCTTCTCGCAGCCAATTCTTGGCTGCCTTTCAAACTGTCGTATAATGACTGTCTGCCCACGTGCGTTCCGCGCCCGTGGGTGTGTTCCATTCGCTCTCGTCCCCAACAGAGGTAATCTGGCACATGGCAAAGGAAAAAGAAGAAGCCATTGAAGTCGAGGGCCGCGTCAAGCAGGCGCTCGCGAACACGACGTTTCGGGTTGAACTCGATATCGGCGGGGAAGTGACCGCGCACATCGGCGGGAAGATGCGGAAGCACTACATCCGTATCATTCCGGGCGACCGGGTGAAGGTCGAGATTTCGCCTTACGACCTGACCAAGGGCCGAATCACTTTCCGCGTTCGCGGCTAATCATTCCGGTAACAGTCTGCCCTTCTTGCGTAAGCACCCCGGCGAGCCGGGGTGGTTGGGAATGGCTTGCTTTCGGCCAACTCACTTCTTCTTGGGGGCTGGCCCCTCAATCACGACAGTCACGGGAATCGCAGGATACGTCGCGACCGGGCGAGCGTTTCCACCCTTGGGTGTGGGAGCGGCGACCTGCCCTCGCAGCACCAGCGTGTACGTTCCCGGCGGGGTGTTAGCCGGTACGTCCACGCTGACCTTAGACTCCGACTTGTCGGCGGCGATCGTCGCGAGCGGGGGTGCGGGGTTGTTCCCCTGCGGTTTCGGTCCGAAGTTTGGGACCGCCGAGAACACCTGAATCCCTTCCTTGAACTGAGCGTCGCGCGTGACCTTCAGCGTCAGTTCGAGTTTCTCGCCAGCCTTCCCCTTCACTTCGGACTCAACGGGGGTTAACGAGAACGGTGCCGTGCCGCGAACAGCCAGAGCCAGTCCAGGTCCGCGATCCAGGCGAGTCAGCATAGGCACGTTCGGCGGCGGTTGATTTGCCTGCAATCCCGTCGGCGTCCATGTCACCGTGAAGGGGCGTGCCGTTGACGAGAGCTTGTCGGCCGTGCCGGTGATGGTGACGAAGCCGTCCCAATCCTTGGCGTCCGCGTCAGCAATCAGCACAAGCGTTCCTCGGGTCTGACCGGCACCAATCACCTGAGGTGGACACTTCACGCCCGTGGGCAAGTCCTTCGCCGTGAGTGTGATCGCGTCGTTGAAGCCGTCCATGCGAAACGCGAATACGGTGAACAGCACGGCCCCGTTGCGGGTGAGCGTGCCCGCGTCCGGGGTGTGGGGCATGATCGGCATCACGGCGAGGCGAAACTCGGGCTTCTCCTTCGCGATCCGCAGTACGAACTGCTCGCGCACGCCGTACTGAATGGAAGCGTCGCGGCTCGACACCAGCAGGCGATACTTCCCGTCGACAGGCACCGTGAACTTGTAGCGGCCGGGGTCGTCGGTCTTGGTGTAGAACTGGTTCGTGCTCAGCGAATCAAGGCCGTCGTCCTGTTCGACGATCACCTTCCCTTTCTCGTCGCTCAGGATGAAGAAGGCGTCGATCTGCGAACCGAGGCGCTCAGCGAAAACCTCGATGGTCCACACGTCCCCTTTCTTGGCCTCAAACGTGTACCAGTGTCGGTCGCTCTTCTTGCCGATCCGCCCGGCCACGTCGCACGGCAACGTCAGGGATTGAGCCGTTTCGGCGGTGTTGTTCTTTTCGTTATCCATCACGAGAGGGCCGCTGGAAAGCAACTGAAGGTTGCCGTCCAGAGTTCGCGTGGAGTCGGTCGCGTCGATCATGCCCGCTGTGGGCGGAACGCCGCGTGGCGTCCGGAGGCTGCCGGCCCAGTCACCGGGCATCAGTGCCCCGCTCGGCGCTTTCTGGCTCCCGCTGCGGCTGAACACGGTCCATCCGTCTGGGCTGGGATGCACGGGCGGGGATAGCGCATCGACCCACGGTTCGGTGGTCAGCGTCAGGCGGTAGAAGTGGTCTGGGCCGCCGGTGGTGTACGCGAACTGGGCCACCCGGATGACGTACTCGCCATCGGAAGGTGCTTTGAAGTCGAGGACGGCATCGCCACCACGATAGCCGCGGTTCGCAGCCAGTGCCTTGCCGTCCGGCGTGCTCACGAGAATGTCCGCCGAAAGTCGGCTATCAATGCTCGTCGTCAGACAGGAAACGATGACGTGCTGACCGGCCTTCGCCTTGAACGAGACGTAATCCACGTCCGTTGGGGCCGAGATGACGCCGTTCACGGTCGTTTCCAGCGAGATTTTTTGGGCCTGGCCGATGTCGTTGTTGGGCTCGGTCTCGTTCACTTCCGCTAGCTCGCCCACGACGAACGTTCGCGGGTTCGAGAGGCCGGCCTTGCTCACGATCCGCACGTCGTACACGCCGGCAGCGGGAGCGGTCACCTTGAACTTCACGGTCGCAGCGGGTTGCCCCTTCGGGGCTTTCGGGTCCACCTTGGCCTCGCCAATCATCTCCGCCGTGAAGCCTTTGGCACTGAACAGCAACTTCTCCTCGCCGGTGTACCCGGACCCGGAGAAGGTAACCTCCACGGTGTCTTTCGCCTTCGCCCCGGGTGGGAACGCGGTCAGCAGTTGGGGCCCGGTCTGGGCGGTGGCGAAGCCGGCTCCGAGCAGCAGCGCGAGTGTTGAAGCAATCCGACGTGCGAACATGGCAGCTCTCCTGGCGTGGTGAGTGCAGCCTAATCCGGACGGCGGTGCGGAACAAGACACCACTTCAGTACCTATGATGAGTTTGAGGCGATCCCGAGGTGGTCGCGACCCTGAAACCCGATGCCGGATTCCGCATGGAACTGACCCCAACGCCGTCTGTCGATCGACTCGAAACCTTCCCGAACCCGCGCCCGGAGCGGGAGTTCACGATCGAGATTGTTTGCCCCGAATTCACGAGCGTTTGCCCCAAGACCGGCCAACCGGACTTCGGCACAATCACGTTCACGTACATCCCAGCGGGGGCGTGCGTCGAGTTGAAATCGCTGAAGGAGTACCTGCAGGGGTACCGCAACCAGGGAATCTTCTACGAACACATCACGAACCGATTGCTGGATGACTTCGTGGCTGCGTGTAAGCCCGCGAAATGTAAGGTCGTATCGGTTTGGACCCCGCGTGGTGGCATCTCGACAACCGTGACCTGCACCTACGAGGCAACGACAAAGGGGTGATTGAAGCAGTTCCAGGGGTGTAAACCCCTGGAACCACGCATCACACCGCAACTCAATCTTGTCTCACAGAATCGTCTCGAAGAAGGTCGCCAGGCTCACAGCCGCGTTCGCGTTCATGAGCGTGTCCACCCCGCCGCCACCGTTGAGGACTACCTTGCCCAGCGGTCCGAAGGTGGGTGTGCCACCGTTATTGTTCAACGCGAAGGTGACCTGATCATTCCCCGCTCCGCCCAGCACCGTCACGTCGTACTTCCCGTTGGTGGTCGATGTGTTGGAGAACAGGGTTGTAATCACGTCGTTCTCGGAGCCGCCATCCAGATTGATCCGCAACCGGCCTTCAAGGAACAGCGCGTCCGGTTTGCCAAAGTTCATCGACAGCGTGTCATTACCAGATTCACCCTTGAAGTTGATGTCGAGCAGACCGCCCTGATCGATGTGGATGTTACCGGTGGTCCCGACTCCACGGGCAACCAGAACATCGCTCCCGGTGCCACCACGGACCGCGATCGAGGCCACGCTGAAGTTGTCCACCCGGAAACTGCCGCCGTCGTAGTCGAGCCCGGCTGTGAAAGAATCGTTACCGTCGCCAAGGCCGACGTTGATCCCCAGGAACGACGACGTGATACCATCGCCAACATCGTCGTGCAGGTTCACTGCGACTTTGTCCGTGTTAATACCCCCGAGAATGGTTACGGACATATCAGCCTGATCGAACTTCCCGACGCCATTCAGGTCGAGGGTCATGGTGTTGGTGCCGTTGCCGAGTAACGCATCAATGTCCACGGATGAGCCGTTATCGATGTTGCCGAACGCCAGTTTGCTCGTGTCGCTATCCGCCCCCAGGTTGGCCCGAATCGCAACCAGCGAGCTCAAGACCTGTCCGACGGTGATGTTCGCCGTGTCGTTACCGGCCGAGCCCACCACATCGACATCCAGATAGGAGCCGTTGACGAAGTTCCTGTTGGTTGCGTCCAGCGTGAACGCATCGTGACCAACGCCCAGATTGGCGTTCAAGGACCGCGTCCCGGCCGAGACGTTCCCGCCCAGGGTATACTTGAACACATCGTTGCCGCCACGTAGGCCCGCCTCAATCGCGACACTGTTACCCGTGTAGGCGAAGACGGCGTTGTTCAAGTCTTTGGCGTCGGTGAAGTCGCCGTCACCGTTCCCGTCGATCGAAATCGTTAGTGTGCCGTTGCCATCGTCCTGAATGTTGACGACGTTCCGGATGTCGTCGCCCAAGATCCGGATGTCATCGGTGCCCCCATCGCCGTCGAGGTCGAGTTGCGACAGCACCACGGCAGGCATGACGCGGGCTTGCAGGCATTCAAGGCCAAGCGATGTGCGGGCGAAACGGTTTGTGCGGGAAGCGGCCATACTCAGTCTCCGGGTTGGGGTGTTTCTCGGCGGCGAACTTGGGTTCATCGCCCGCATCGCCTCACACAAGCCCACACGCCCGCCGCCCGGATGTTGTGACGTAAAATTCCAGAAAGTTACCGAATACGACCGAAGTGCGACTACCAGTCCTCCGGCAATCCGTGATCTCAGAACTCGGCTGTTGCCTCAACCCTCTCAACGTGGTAAAAGCAATGTGTTGAATCCCGCCGTACACTCACCGGGGTTACCCCCGGCTTGCCTCGGACCAGTCGGCTCACGCCAGCCGCTCACCACCCCCCGGAGCCGCCACATGCGGTTCTGCCTCGCAATCCTGATGCTCGCGTCGCCAGCCGTTGCTTCGGCCGCCGAGCCGTTCCATTTCGAGAACGACATCCTGCCGATTCTGGGGCGCTACGGGTGCAGCGCGTCCGGCTGCCACGCCAAGGCCGAAGGCCAGGGCGGGTTCAAGCTGTCCGTGTTCGGCTCTGACCCGGACGCCGATTACGCTGCTCTCACGAAGGAAGGCCGTGGGCGTCGCACGTTCCCCGCATCCCCGGACGATAGTCTCGTCCTTCGAAAGGGGACTGGTCGCCTGGCCCACGGCGGTGGCACCAAGCTCGCCTACGGCAGCGAAGATTACCTCACCGTTCGCAACTGGATCGCGGCCGGAATGCCGTTCGGCGCGCATGACGCGCCGCACGTCGTTTCCGTGCGGGTTGAGCCGCGTGAACGAGTGATGGGGCTGAAAGCCGCCCAGCAACTGAAGGTGACCGCGAGGTATTCCGACGGGGTCGAGAAGGACGTCACGAAGCACGCCCGGTTTCAGTCGAACGCGGACGCCATCGCGAGCGTCGCGGCCACGGGACTGGTCGCAACTCACGACGTGCCCGGTGAAGCTACCGTCATGGCCGCGTATCTCGGCGAAGTCGGCATCTTCAGTGTGATGGTGCCCCGACCGGGCGAAACCGCGAAGAACACGCAACCGCAGTTCAACTTCATCGACAAACACGTTGACGCGAAACTGGCGAAGTTGAACATCGCGCCGTCGGGGTTGTGCGACGACGCCGAGTTCCTCCGCCGCGTGTTCCTCGATCTCACCGGCACCCTCCCCACGGCCGACGACGCCCGCGTGTTCCTCGCGGATACTGCCAAGAACAAGCGTGCAAAACTCGTCGCCTCTCTGCTCGAACGCCCCGAATTCGCTGACCTGTGGGCGATGCGCTGGGCAGACCTCCTCCGCGTGGATCGCCAACCGCTCGGCCACCAGCGAGCGCACCTTTACTACAAGTGGATTCGCGATTCGATCCGCACGAACAAGCCGTTCGACGAGTTCGCCCGCGAACTCATCACGGCGGAAGGGCCTGTGAATGAGGTCGGGCCGGTCAACTTCTTCAAGGTTGTGACCAAACCCGGCGAGGTTGCAGGCACGGTGTCGCAGGTGTTCCTCGGCATCCGCATCACGTGTGCCGAGTGTCACCACCACCCGTTCGACCGCTGGAAGCAATCCGACTACTACGGCATGACGGCGTTCTTTTCGGCGGGGATCACGAACCACCCGCGGACCGGCAAGCCGGTCTACGCTCACCCGCTCGGCGGCGACATGCCGGAAGCGAACCCGCTGGGCGATCGCCGCGTGCCGCTCGCGGACTGGATGACGAAGCCTGACAACCCGTTCTTCGCCCGCAACCTCTCGAACCGCGTGTGGGGTTGGCTCTTGGGTCGCGGGCTGGTCGAACCCGTGGACGACGTGCGTGCGACGAACCCGCCGAGCAACCCAGAACTGCTCGATGCACTTGCGGAGTTTACCCGCGCCAACAAGCACGACGTGCGAAAGCTGATCATGGCGATCACGGCGTCCCGCGTGTATCAGACATCCGTGACGCCGAACGCGACCAACGAGAAGGACGAGCGCAACTTCTCGCGGGCGTACTTCAAGCGGCCCGACGCGGAAGTGCTGCTCGACATGCTGTGTCAGTCGCTGGGCGTGCCCGAGAAGTTCCAGGGCTCGCCGGGCGTGACGCGAGCCGTGCAATTGTGGGACAGCAAGGCCCGCAGCGACTTCTTGAAGCTGTTCGGCCGCCCCAACCGCGTGACGGCGTGCGAGTGCGAACGCACCAAGGAGCCGTCGGTGAGTCAGGTGCTGAACCTGTTGAACTCACCCGACATACAGGCGAAGCTCACCCACGAAGCCGGCACCGTTGCGCGACTGGTTCGCGAGCAGAAGGACGATGCAAAACTGGTGGATGAGCTGTACCTGACATTCTTCTCGCGTCTGCCGACCGCCGAGGAGAAGGGCGTGGGCATGAAGCACTTGCAGAAGTATACCGCGAACCGCCGTGCCGCCGCGGAAGACCTCGCCTGGGCACTGCTGAACAGCACCGAGTTCCTGTTCAACCACTGATTCGAAAACCGCATGATCCGCCTCTCCGCAATCCTGTTCGTTCTCGCAATCGCTCCCGCGGTTCACGCACAGGCTGCGCTGAAGGCCGTCGATTTCACGCCGCTCGAAGCCGTCGTGAAGAAGGAACTCGCTGACAGCAACGTGCCCGGTGCGGTGGTCGTGATCGTGCAGGGCGACCGCATCGTTTACGCGAAGGGGTTCGGCGTCACCAGCGTCGAGGGGACCGAGGTTCCTACGCCGGATCACCTTTTCCGCATCGGTTCCACGACCAAGATGTTCGTCGGGATGGTGCTAGTGAAACTGGCCGAGGCCGGGAAACTCAAGCTGGACGAACCGATTGGCAAGGTGATTGACGGGTTACCACCAGAGCTTGCCGCGATCACCACGCACCAACTTCTGACGCACACCGCAGGCTTCCCCGACGAAAGCGCGATGTTCGGCAAGAACGACGACGAGGCGCTCGGGGCCACCATCAAGACATGGAAGGCCGACAAGCTCTTCACCAAGCCCGGCGACGTCTACTCGTACTCCAGCCCCGGCTACTGGCTGGCGGGGTACGTCGCCGAGCGAGCGGCAGGTAAGCCGTTCGCCGACGTGATGGCTGCCGAGTTGTTCGCGCCACTGGGCATGAAGCGAACGACCTTCCGGCCATCCATCGCAATGACGTATCCGCTGGCGCACGGTCACGACGTTAGCGATGGCAAGCCGTATGTCGTTCGCCCTGCTGCGAACAACGCCGCGACGTGGCCGGCCGGGTCGATGTACACCAGCGGCAACGACATGGGCCGCTTCATGATCGCGTTTCTTCACGAAGGAAAAGTGGACGGCAAACAAGCACTCACCGCCTCACTCGTGAAGACCGTGACCACCCCGCACGTCCAGGTTCCGAGCCAGGGACACTATGGCTACGGCATCCACGTCGAGAAACATCGCGGCGTGGCTATCTGGACGCACAACGGCTCGCGAGTCGGTCACGGCAGTCGGTTGACGATGGCACCGAAGCACGAGTTTGGCATCTTCATCATGGCGAACCGCAGCGGAGCGAGTCTGCCGCGAACCGGTGCGAAGGCTCTGGAACTGGCGTTGCCGCTGGAGCCCGTTGCGAAGGCAGACGAGAAGGCAAAGCCCACGGCCGAGGAGTTGGCGGCGCTCGCCGGCGTGTACCGCAACGGTTCGCGGTCGCTCGATCTGAAGTGGGCGGACGGCAAGTTGACGCTGGCCGAGTCGAAGAAGGGCGGACCGGTCGAACCGCTCGGAGGCAGTCGCTTCCGGGCAGAAGACGGCGAACGATTCGAGACGATCACGGGCCATGATGGGAAGACGGCTTACCTCTTCCGCAGCGGCCGAGCGTACAAGAAACATTGACAGTTCGCCGCTTGCGGCTTCGCATGCGAAGCCGCAAGCGGCGAGGATCACAGAAGGGAACTTCAATGAACACATTCTGCGATGGCGTGACACGGCGGGACGCGCTCCGCGTCGGCACCGCGTCCCTGTTCGGCGCGAGCCTTGGGCTGCCGCAATTGCTCCGCGCCGAGGGTGCCGCGAAGCCGAAGAAGGAAGTGTCGCTCATCTTCATCTTCCTGCACGGCGGGCAGAGCCACATCGACACGTTCGACCTGAAGCCGGACGCGCCCGCCGAGATCCGCGGCGAGTTCAACCCGATGCAGACAAAGATCCCCGGTCTCATCATGTGCGACCTGCTGCCGAAGGTCGGCACGCAGCTCGACAAGTTCTCGCTGGTTCGCTCGTTCCGCCACCACAACTCGGACCACGGCCCCGCCGACCACTACATCCTCACCGGGTTCTTCCCAGGTGCGGGGTTCAACCCGACGATGTCGCCGAACAACCAGCGGCCAAGCGTCGGCTCGGTGGTGTCGAAGAAACTCGGGCCGAAGGGCTCGGTCCCCGCGTATGTGGCACTGCCAAAGGTCCACCCCAGCGGCGGCTCGGCGTATCTCGGCGCGGCACACGCCCCGTTCGTGATCGACGCCGACCCGAGCGCCCCGACGTTCTCCGTCCCCGATCTCGTGCCGCCCCCGAGCATCGCCAGCGACCGCCTCGACGACCGCCGCAAGCTGCTTGACACCATCGACAAGTACCACCGCAGCGCCGAGGCGAAGGCGAACAGCCAGGCCGGTGCGGTCGCCACGTTCCGCGACAAGGCGTTTGATCTGATGACGTCGCAGCAAGCCAAGAAAGCCTTCGACATTGCGGCGGAGCCGAACAAAGTGCGCGACGAGTACGGCCGCAATTCGCTCGGGCAGTCGTGCCTCATGGCCCGCCGACTCGTGGAGGGCGGCGTGCGATGCGTCACGATCGACCACAGCAACTGGGACACGCACGACGGCAACTTCGCGGTGTTGAAGAACACGCTCCTGCCGGCTTACGACTCGGCGATCAGCACGCTGTTCCGCGACCTGAGCGATCGCGGGATGCTCGATAGCACACTGGTGGTGGTGACGGGCGAATTCGGCCGCACGCCCCGTATCAACAAGAACGCGGGCCGCGACCACTGGGGACCGTCGTTCACCGTGCTGATGGGCGGCGGCGGCGTGAAGGGTGGCGTCGTGGTGGGCAAGACGGACGCCCGCGCCGAACGCCCCGCGACGGACCCCTACGGCCCCGAAGACCTGTTCGCGACGATGTTCACGCTGATGGGGATCGACCCGAAGGGCGAACTGCACATGCAGGACGGCCGCCCCGCGGCGATCGTCAACAGCGGGAAGGTGATGAACGAGTTGGTGTGAGACGTGGGTGTGTTTGTTGGTTTCACCCCGAAGGGGTGGGACACCATAGCCCAGGGCAAGGCCGCGAAGCGGACGCCGCCCTGGGGAACGAATGATGAACGCCGGCACCCTGAAAGGGTGCGACAATCGCATCGGCGGTTGTTGTCGCACCCTTTCAGGGTGCAATCCCGTTGCGACGCCAACCCAGGGCGTTGCCCTGGGCTATGTTGTCCCACCCCTTCGGGGTGAAAACATCACACCCGCCAGAAACCCAGGGTTCGTGTGAGGAAGACCATGCAGCGCGTCACCGAACAACTCCGACCGTTCCTCCGTCTTTCTCTCTGCGTTCTCTGCGTTCTCTGCGGTGAATCCGCGTTCGCCAACCCGCCCACGGCGAGTTACATCTTTCCCGCGGGCGGGCAGCGCGGCACAACCGTGCCCGTTCGCGTCGGCGGGTTGTTCCTGCACGACAAGTGCGCGTTCGAGATTGCTGGCCCTGGCGTGAAAGCGTCGCCCGAGCTCGTTCGCGACAAGCGACTCTGGTTCGAAGGGCCGGTGTTGCCGCTTCCCGATTCGCAGAGGCAGGAAGATTACCCCGCCGACATGCGTGGCTCGGTCTCGCTTGCCGCCGACGCAAAGATCGGGGCAACTCGCGGCCGCGTGTTCACGTCGCAGGGCGGGGCGGGCGGGCTCGTGTTCGTGGTCGGCGAACTGCCCGAGGTCATTGAGAACGAGGTCGAAGGCGATCCCGTGCCGAAACCGCTCGCGCTACCAGTCACGGCAAACGGCCGCATCTTCCCGCACGAAGACATCGACCTGTGGGAGTTCGACGGCGAACCCGGCAAGACCGTCACCGCGTTCGTTCACGCCCAGGCGATCAACTCGCTGCTCGTGCCGCAACTCGACATCCTCGACGCAAAGGGGAACGTCGTCGCGGAGCAAACGCGGCACGCTTGCGTGGGCACCGACGCGAGCGTGCAGTTTACGCCCAAGGTCGCGGGCAAGTACCGCGTTCGCATCACCGACGCCCGCACCCTCGGCGGTCAGGCTTATGTGTATCGTCTCACGATCACCACGGCCGATGTGCCCGCATTCCACTTCCCGATCAAGGCGCGGCCCGACGGCCTGAAGGACGTGACCGATGCCAAGGATGTGGTGCAGGCACCTGTCGCGTTAAATGGCCGCATCGAGAAATCGGGCACGGTGAACGAGTGGCAACTCGACCTGAAGAAGGGGAACAAGTACAGCCTTGATCTCGTCGCACGGCGGGCCGAATCGCCGCTGTGTGGCGTGGTCGCGATCATCGATGCGGCCGGGAAAGAAGTGGCGAAGGTCGAGGGGACCGAGACCGCCGACCCGAACCCGCTCGCGTTCACGCCGACGGCCAACGGCAATTACACCGTTCGCGTGTCGGAGAAGTACCGTGGCCGGAGCGGCCCGAACTTCGTCTACCGCCTCGCCGTCACTGATGCGACAGCGGTCACAGGCGAACCGGGGTTCAAGCTGACACTCGCGGCCGACACGTTCACGGTTACACGTGGAGGCAACCTCAAGGTGAAGGTGACGGCCGAACGATCCGGCGGATTCGCCGGGCAGATCGTGGTGAGCGTCGCAGACTTGCCCAAGGGAGTCACTACGGCGCCTGTGCTGATTCCGAAGAACCAACCGGGTGCCGAGATCACGTTGACCGCAGCAGCCGATGCGACCATCGCAACGCATCCACTGCGAGTGGAAGGGACCGGCATCGCGGGTATTCGCGCTCGCGTCACCGGCACGGCTGTGGTTCCTGCCACGCGGGTTCTGCCTGAATCGTCGGACGTGCGCCTCACGGTCGGCTTCCCGACGCCGTTCAAGCTCGTCGACCAGTATGTGATGACGTCCGCTCCGCGTGGCGAAGTCTATCGCCGAAAATACAAGGTGGATCGCGCCGGGTTCGAGGGCGTCATCGAGGTTCAACTTGCGGACAAGCAGGCTCGCCACCTTCAAGGGGTGAGCGGCCCCGTGCTGACGCTCAAGCCGGGTGAGACCGACTTCGACTACCCCGCGTACCTGCCACCGTGGATGGAACTGGGCCGCACGTGTCGCGTGTGCGTGATGGCGACCGCCAAAGTGAAGGATCCCGTCGATGGTCGCGAACACACCGTCAGCTTCAGTTCGACCGAACAGAATCAGCAGATGATTGTGGTGGTCAGCCCGGGGCGGCTCGACATGAGCATCGACCGGACAAGCCTCCGTGCCGAGCCCGGTGGCGAGGTGCGTCTGACGGTTCGGGTAACCCGTGAGCGAAACCTGACGGGCATGGCCAAGGTGGAGGCGGTGCTGCCGGCACACTGGAAGGGTGTCACCGTCGCCCCGTTGACGATTGCCGCAGACGCGGAAACTGGCGAGTTGGTGCTGCGGTTCGCGAAAGACTGCGGCCCGTTCAACGCCCCGCTCCTGATTCGCGCAACCGTCGAGACCAAGGAAACCCCCGTGACCGCCGAGGCGAAAGTGGACGTGGTGCGATGACGTGTAACTGCGAATGCAGGGAGCGCGTGAGGCCGACGCGCTCCGCTTCGCGTCGCGGCTAAACGAGTGTTCGGAACGATTCGATGGTCTTGAGCGCGGCTGCGTCCGAGTCGGGGAACGGTAACACCTCGGCCGACAAATACCCCTCGTAACCAATCTCTCGCAACGCTTTCACAATCGGAACGAAGTCGGTGTGGCCCATGCCAACCGCACGGCGATTCGAGTCGGCGAAGTGGACGTGGCCGACATAATCCCCCGCAGCGAGCAGCGATTCCGCCAGGTTCACTTCCTCGATGTTCATGTGATACAAGTCGGCAAGCAACTTCACGTGCTGCACGGTCAGGCCAGCCAGCAGTGCGACGCCGTCGGCCAGCGTGTGCACGAGGTTCGTCTCGTAGCGGTTGAGCGGTTCATACAGTACGGTCGTCTCGAAATCGCCGGCGTGTAAGTCGAGCTTGAACAGGGCATTGCCGAGGTAACGCAGTGCGATCGGTTTCGTGATAGCATCCGCGAACCGGCCTTGCATCGAGCCGATGATGACCGGGGCACCGAACGGCGCAGCGAACTCGATCATCCGCTTCACGAAGTCGAGAGCCTTGTCGCGGGTTGTCTCGTCCGGCGCGGTGAAGCTGAGTTTGTGCTTCACCCACCCGGCCCCGGTGCCGACAGCCGCGAGTGATATCCCGTTGTCATCGAGCAACCCTCGCAGCTCGGCGGGGTCGACCGCGTCCGGACCGGGGGGGAACAGTTCGATGGCATCGAACCCGAGTTCCTTCGCCTTGCGGCACGCGGCGGGGAGGTCGTCCCAGAACACGAACGGCCCACCGCGGGCTTCGGGTACGAGCGAGATGGTGACGGCGGATTTCATGGTTCGTCTGGGGGTGGTTGTTGGTTGGTTGTTGTTTGTGGCGATCGCGTGACCGGTCACATTTGATGATCGAATCAGGCACGTTCCCACAAACGACAAACAACGGCCTACGAGCGGACAAGTGCCGCATATTCTGCCTGCAACCGCTTCGTAACCGGACCCACCGGGTACTCGCGGCCGTCGATCGAGCCGACGGGTTGCACCTCGACCGCTGTGCCCGTCAGGAACACTTCGGTTGCCTTCTCGAGTTCATCCGGCAAGATCTCGCGTTCGACAACCTTGATGCCACCCTTGCGGGCGAGTTCCATGACTGTTTGCCGTGTGATGCCATTCAGGATGGTCTCGGTCGTGGGTGTGTGCAGTTCGCCGTTGATGAGCAGAAACAGGTTCGCGCCGGTGGCTTCAGAGAGTCGGCCCTTGTAATCGTGCATCAGCGCATCTTGTGCTCCGACCGCGAGTGCTTCGTCCTTGGCAAGCGTGCAGATGATGTAGAGCCCGGCCGCCTTGCTACCTGCGGGCGACGACTCGGGGCTCGGCCGCTTCCAGCGACTCGTGACGAGCTTGATCGCCTGCTGTTCGTAGTACGCGCCCCACGGGAACGCCGCGATCATCACGTGAATCTTCGTCCCCTTCGCGGAGACACCAATCACTTCCGCCCCACGCCACGCGAGCGGCCGCACGTAGCCAGATTCGAGCTTGTTCTCGGCGATGACGAGCCTGGTTGCCGCGTCGAGTTCCGCGACCGAATACGGAAGTTCGTAAGCCAGCATGTTCGCGGATTTGTGTAGCCGGGCCGAGTGCTCGGTCAGCTTGAAGGCCTTGCCGTTGTAAATGCGCAAGCCCTCGAACACACCGTTGCCGTAGTGCAGGCTGTGAGTGAGAACGTGGAACTTGGCCTCTCGCCACGGAACGAGTTGACCGTTGTACCAGATCACGCCGTCGCGGTCGTCCATCGGGGGGCTGCTCATAACCGACTCCAGAAAAAGGTCATGGCATCAGTTTATTATGAGCGGGCGTCCGTGGCGTGACACCCGCACTGTAGGCATCGATTCTCGTGAGTGATCTGTTGGCGTAAGTTTCAGCCGTACAATGTCTGCATGTCTGACGAAGAACCCAAGAAAAAGAAGCGGCGACCATTCTGGCGGAAGCGCGTTCGACGCTCCACAACAGGAGGCGAGCACAAGCCCGTTCTGCTCGCGGAAGTGCTTGACGCACTGAAGCCACAACCCGGCCAAACGGTGATTGATTGCACGCTCGGGTTCGCGGGGCATTCCCTCGAATTGCTGAAGTGCATATCGCCCGATGGTCTTCTCATCGCCACCGACCTCGATCCCGCCAACATCGAACCGGCCCGTGAGAAACTTGAAGCGGAGGGTGGGCTTTTCGCCGTGCATCACTCGAACTTCGCGGGGCTTATTGGCGTGCTGGCGATGGAAGGCGTCACGCAGGTCGACGGGCTCCTCGCGGACCTCGGCATGTCGAGTATGCAAGTGGACGATCGCCGTCGCGGGTTCTCCTTCATGCGAGATGGCCCGCTTGATATGCGAATGGACCCGACACGCGGCCGCACTGCGGCGCAGTTACTGAACACGCTGCCGGCTGAGGAACTCGCTGCGTGCTTCAGCGAACTGGGTGACGAACCGCGTGCCGAACTCATCGCGGCTGCCATCGTTGAACAGCGGAAGACGACGCCGATTGAGCGGACCAAGGAACTGCGTGAGTTGATCGAACGCGTCGCTCCGGTGCAGGTGTTGCGTGGTCCGGGGGCACCGCCCGAGCGGAAGCAACTCCTCGGCCCAACCACGCGGGTGTTCCAGTCGCTACGGATTCTCGTAAACCGCGAACTTGCGAGCCTCACGCACTTGCTCCGCATGCTGCCGACGATCCTGAAACCGGGCGCAACGGCCGCGATCATCAGCTTTCACAGCGGCGAAGATCGCCTCGTGAAAGTAGCGTTCCGCGAGGGCTTTCGTGCGGGAATTTACGACTCTGTCAGTGCGGATGCGGTGCGGCCGACGTTCGACGAACGGCGTGCGAACCCGCGATCACGCTCCGCGAAGTTGCGAGTGGCACGCAAGAGTGCGAAGCCTCCGGCGTCAGCGTCCCTTTAGCCCGCCCGAAGCGATCCACGGCTTGATGTGCGTGTCCGCGAGCCAGCGGCTGTACCGCTCAGCCCCGTGCTTGTACATGTGGAAGCCATCTGCGAAGTCGCTCTCTTCAAGGTGCTCCGGCCCAGGAAACACGGTGACCCCATACTTCTGAATCAGCTGGGACGCGTAGGCGTTCGTGGCGGCGATGCATTCTGGGCTATACCAGCTCCGGAATGCAGGCGATTCTGGGTTCCGGACGAAAACCACTCGAACTCTGAGGGCCTGACACCGGCGGATCAGGGCGGCATACGCGAGGTCCACGGACTGGTGGATCTGGGTCTTGTGGAGTTGCTTCGACTGCTCCAGATTCTTTCGGACGTTCTCCAGCGAAGTTCGGCCATGCTCCGCGGGAACGGGAACCCAAAAGGGTGGGCGGAAGCCAAAGCCGTCCATGGCTTCACTCTCACGGTTCCGCTGATCACGGAGTGGAACCCATTCGGGAAACCAATGGCTCATCAGCGTTAATCGATTCCCCGCCCAGGGTACTGCCGCAGTCGCCCACACGGCTCGGCTTCCCGAAGCGCCGGGCGTACCATCTTCAGTCGTACCGAGCTCGCGAATTCGAGCCAGATCGCTGTAAGAAAGGCGGCCAGGCCATTTTGCCGGCCATTCATGCGCGGGATTTCTTGCCATCAAGGTTTGCGGTGCGAATTCCACGAACACTGCGGCCGGAGTGTGTCCGGCGTCGATCACCCGAAACACGTTCAAGGCGGCAGCCGATGGTCCCGCTGAACGATACCCGAGGTTGTACGGTTGTGGGGAACCGGGCTCGTCGGGGAACCCCATCGCCGACGGCGAGATCGCCATCTGAGTCCGGGAGGTTCCGACAAAGAGAAGCAGCGGGCGGTCAGGCGACTTCGCTTGCAACGCACGGATCTGGTTGAGTCGGTGGCCGAACTCGGGGTCAAGCCACTCGACTCGGTAGGAGTCCAGCGTCACCGACAACGCGGCACAGGCGGCCACGAACGAGATCAGCCCACACGCCAGCGTGCGGCGGGCGGAGCGTCTGCGGAGGCGAACCGGCCCGTCGGTCCGTCGCGGCTTCGGGAACGCCAGCCGGAGCCGAAGTAGACGACGGGTAATCATGGGCCATTCCTCCGCGATTGAGCCAGCCACGGCTTGATGTGCGTGTCCGCGAGCCAGCGACTGTACCGCTCCGCCCCGTGCTTCAGCATGTGGAAGCCATCAGCGAAATCCTCCTCTTCAAGGTGATTCGGATCTGGGAAGATCGTGACGCCATACTTCTGAACCAATTGAGATGCGTAGGCGTTTGAGGCCGCGAGTGCCTCTGGGGTATACCAACTCCGAAATGTTGGCGAGTCGGGAGCCGTGAAGAATACAACCGGGACCCCCAGAGATCGACACCGGCGGATGAGTGCTTCGTAAGCGATATCCACCGACGGAGCGATCTGGCTACGGTGGAGTTCCTTCGATTTCGCCATCCCGACACGGACAGATTCCCGTAAAGGTCGCAGATTTTCCTGCGGCACGGGCACCCAGTACGGCGGTTGAAACCCGTAATCGTCCATCGTTTCGCTCTCGCGGTTTTGACGTCCGTTTGCCGGAACCCAGTCGGGTAACCAGTGACCCATGAGAGTGAAGCGACACTTGTACCAGGGGGCTCCAGCGAGCGCCCACATGGCTCGGATTGTCGAAGCGTAGATGGTGCCGTCGGCCCGTGTGCCTACCTCACGCAACCGTGATAGATCGCTGTAGGAATACCGACCAGGAAAAGTTACCGGCCAACGATCTGCCTTAATGTCGGCCATCAGAGCGCCGCCGCAAAATTCCACGAACACAGCGGCCGGGATCTGTCCAGCGTCCATGAGCCGGAACACGTTCAAGACAGCCGCTCCTGGCAGGCCACCGCGATACCCGAGGTTGTACGGTTGTGGGGAACCGGGCTCGTCGGGGAACCCCATCGCCGACGGCGAGATCGCCATCTGAGTCCGGGAGGTTCCGACAAAGAGAAGCAGCGGCCGGTCGGGCGACTTCGCTTGCAAGGCGCGGATCTGGTTCAGTCGGTGGCCGAACTCGGGATCGCGCCACTCGATCCGAGCGGAATCCAGCGTCACGGCCAACGCAGCGCAGGCGGCCACGAAGGCGATCACGCCCCAAGCCAAGGTGCGGCGTGCGGAACGCTTGCGGAGGCGAGGTGGCGCGGCGGTCAATCGCGGTTTGGGGAACGCCATCCGGAACCGAAGTATGCGACTGGTAATCAAGGGCCGTTCCTCCGCGATTGAGCCAGCCACGGCTTGATGTGCGTGTCTGCGAGCCAGCGACTGTACCGCTCCGCACCGTGCTTCAGCATGTGGTGACCGTCCATGAACTCGTCCTCGGTCACGTCGAGCGTCGTGGGAAAGACCGGCACACCAAGTTCATCACAAAGCGATTGAAGGTAACTCTCCGCGGTTGCGAGCACTCCGGGCGAGAACGCGGCTCGAAACCCCGGCGAGATCGGCGGCACGAAGAACGCCACGGGAATCGCCCTGGCCCGACACACCGCGACCAACTCACGCACGGCCCGCACCGAGGACGCGCCGGGGTGAAAGCCGATGAAGCCGTCGGCCCACTCTCGCCGGGCGACAGCCGTCAGCAGCTCGCGTCGCTCGGCGGACACCTCGGAAGTTGCCTGGAAGCCGTTCGCGTCGAGCGACGTCCACTGGAAGTCGATCCGCTCATTCGCGGGTTGCCACCGCGTTCCCCAATGGTTCATCAACACTTGCCGGTGAGCGTGCCAGGGCACGGCGCGAGCCAGTAACCAGCGATGCCACAACTCGGACGGCCGCTCGCAGAGCGGTGCGAGGTGTTCGATGTCGTTTGCCGACAACCGCAGGGCACGGTCACGCAACTCTGCCTCGTCGGTGCCGTTGACGGCCAGTGCCGGGGGGAAGAGTTCGACCACGACGGCGGCCGGTTTCACACCCTCATCGAGGACTCGGTGGAGCGTGAGCAGTTCCTTCAACGGCGTCGCAGCCGATTGACCGAAGTTCATCACCCGCGGCGAGCCCGCTTCGTTCGGAAATGACATCGTATCGGGGGCAATCGCATTCTGCGTTCGCGACGTGCCAATCACGAGCACCACTGGCCTCGCTTGTTTTCGAAGCAACGCCAACCGGTGGCCAAACTCCGGCTCTCGCCATTCGGGGTGCGTCGTTTCGAGGGCGATCGACAAGCCCAGCGTCGCGAGAACGAATACCACCAGGCCACTGCCGATGGCTGCCCGTGCCGCACGCCGCCGATTCCGGATCGCTGGCGTGGCGCACTGCGGTGACGGCGTGAAGCCCACCCGTGGCGGCGAGAGCAACGCTGTGGTCACGGCACCACCTTGGCCGCCTTACTGCCGTTAAGATCGGGGAATGTGGAAGAGATTGCTGGGCCGAACTTTCGGCTGAACTCCGCGGCACCCGCACGAGACAGGTGAAAGCCATCCACCAGATAGCCGTCGTCCATCCACTCGCGGCAATTGATGACGGGGATGTTCAACTCACGGCTGATGCCGCCGAGGTGCGACTGAAATGCGTGTTCCATCTTCGCGGGGTAGAGTCTGCGGAACTCGCTCGATTCGGGCAAGAACGAGAACGCGATGGCCGTGCCGTGCTGCCTCGCCAGTGCCACGGATTCGCGTAGAGCCCGATCCGAGAGCGGCGAAATTTTGTGGGCCGCGAACAGCGGCTTGTAGATTTCCGCGCACTTCGAATGTGCCTCGGTCCGCACCGAATTCATCCCGGGTTCAAGGTCCGCACCCGCTTTCCAGCCCCAGCTATCGAGATCGGTCCAGGTATGGTTCTGGCGTTTCATCGGCGGTAACCACCACTGAAGAACGTGCATGAGGAGACGTTCGCGGTTGCCGAAGATGGGGTTACGTCGTCGCAAATCCATCTCGCGCTCGACCTGCTCGGGGGCAGGGAAATGCTCACGAACGAAATGTCGGTCGTGCTCGGATAACCGATCGCGGACGATGCGGTCCGTCTCGGTCCACCCGTCCTCCTGGTGGAGGAACGGCGGCCAGTATTCGAGGACCACGGCAGCGGGTCGGAACCCATCCGCGTAGATTCTGCGGAGGGTCATCAGTTCGATCACCGGCCCGCTACCAATGATCGCCATATTGAAGATGAGCGGGTCTGACTGCGAAGCATCGGTGGAACGGGTTGCCTCCCACGCGGCAACGCGGACGCCCATTGCTGTTCGTGAACTCCCCAACACGAGCACGAGCGGCCGTTCAGGATTCTCGGCGATCCGCTCACGAAGGTGCGAGGCACGCCTGCCGTATTCTGGATCGCGAACGCGGGTGTGGGACAACGCAATCGACGCGGTCACGTTCAGAGTCAGGAACACCAGCGCGAACCACAGTAAGGTCACCCGCGACTGCCGCCGAGAGCGAACCTGGTGACGACCACGGGGGGTGATTGACTCTCGTGGCGAAGAGATCTCGGTGAGAAGAGCGAGAACTCTGTTCAGCACCACGACACGCATGAGTTTCACAATTCGGTTCATCGTCGTGGCCCCGTGATGGCGTCAAGGTGCGGCGTGATCGCCTCGCGGGTCAATCGGTCGGTGAACGCAGCCGTCGGATCCCGCATCATGTGGTGGCCGTCCACGAACGCATCATCCGGCATCCATTCGCGAGCATTTACGATGTTACAACCAGATTCTGCCGCAATCGTGGTCATCAACTGATCGACCTGAGCAGAGGTCGCATGTGAATAGAGGGCACGGAATTCCATTGATTCGGGCATTCGCAGGAAGGCCAGGCGAATCCCTTGTTCGCGACAGAGCGATATCAAATCACGCAACGCGCTAACCTGCGCGTCGCCGAGTGTCATTGCCGCGAGCGTGTTCCGGTACTCCGCAGCGGCCCGGGCGAACGCCGTGGCGTGTTGCTCCGGTGTCACGCTGCCCAGAAGAACCGGCCTCCACCCGTATTCGTCGGTATTTCGGCTCCAGTCGTAGCGGTTACCGAACGGGAGGAGACTCGGCCAGACGCGACCAACAAGCGGGAATCGAAGGGAAGTCCACGGGAAGAACGCGACTTTGCGATGCTCCCGATGGAGACGATCCGCTGGGAAGTCGTAGCTGGCCAGCCATTCGATCTCCGCTTTGTTGAACTGTGCGCCATTCACGAAGAAGGATTCAAGTGGCCCACCTGGCAACTTTGCAAAAGTTGGGACGTGGATTTCCAGCAGGACTAAAGCGGGTCTGTGCCCATCGGCGAGCAGCTGCCGTAGGTGAAGCAGGTACGTGACTGGCCCCGTCGCTGGCACACCCCAGTTGAACACCGCAACCGGGTGTTCGCGGGTCGCATTGAGCATGGCCTGTGCCCGACCGGCATCGACCGCATTCCCGGTGCGTGAGGTGCCAAGGACAAGTACCACCGGGCTCCCAGGCGGGAGTGTCCGTTTCAGTTGAGCTAGCTTTCGTTCCTTGTCCGCATAGATCGGGGCGCGAACAGACCTGGACCTTTGACTCGCGACCACCAACGCGGCATGCAGGCAAGCATACGCGACCAACCCCGTTGCCAGAGCTGTTACAGCACGCCGCCGGGTGGTCGTGCGTCGCGGGTTGGTTTGTGATCGTTGGATCACAAACCAACCTCGGGCCAGATGAGATGGCGATCGAGTTTGCACCGTGTCTGCTCACGTCAGAACTGGAAGTAGATGAACGTCGTTCCCGCGTCTGGAGCTAGCAGCATCGCGGTGCAGAGACACATCGCGTAGCCTGTGCCAAGTACCGGGGCCGGCATGCGTGCGTAGAGCTTGTCCCACGCGCCCGTCCGCACGAGCAGGTGGCAGAACAGGACGAACGTGGTGATGACCCAAAGGCTCTTGCTCGGCAACGGCAACGCCAAACCTCGGTGGAACGAGAACAACTGACGGTACATTTCCAGTGCCTTGGAGAACTCCGGCTGGAACAACACCCAGCACAGGCTGACGCACAGGAACGTCAGGAACACCCGTGCGGCGATGCCCACTTTCGTGCTCAGCACAGCCGTGATTCGCGGCCGAACGTCGCAGAAATCCTTGAACTGCTTGTGAATCACGAGCATCAACCCGTGGGCAACGCCCCACAAGATGTATCCCCACGCGGCACCGTGCCAGAGGCCGCCAAGCACCATCGTGATCATCAGGTTGCGGTACGTCAGCCAGCGACCACCCCGGCTGCCGCCGCACGGGATGAACACGTAATCGCGGAGCCACGTCGAGAGCGAGATGTGCCAGCGTCGCCAGAATTCGGACACGTTCACGGACGAGTACGGCATCGCGAAGTTGTTCGTCAGCTTGTAGCCCAGCAGGTGCGCCAGCCCGAGCGCCATGTCGGAGTAGCCCGAGAAGTCGCAGTAAATTCGGATCGCGTAGGCGAGCACGGCAAGCCAGCACGTTCCCGTGCCGTAAGCTTCCGGGTTGGAGATCACCGGGTCGCAGAACATCGCCATCCGGTCGGCAATCGCGAGTTTCTTGAACACGCCCATCAGGAACAGTTGCACGCCTACTTGCATCCGCAACCAGTTCCACCGCTTCGGGCGGTGCGTCTGCGTCAGGAAGTCGCCCGCGCGAACGATCGGGCCGGCCACGAGGTGCGGGAAGAACAGGATGAACAGTAGGAAGCGTGGCAGACTCTTCTCGGCGGGAATCTTCCGCTTGTACACATCGACCGCGTAGCTGATCGCCTCAAACGTGTAGAAGCTGATGCCGAACGGAATGAACAGCGCGAGCGGGTTCAGCTTCTGGTAGCCGGGGTCGTAGCCCATGCGGGTGAGGCCGTCGAACAGTTCGTTCAGGAAGAACCCGCGGTACTTGAAGTAGCACAGGATGCTGAGGTTCATGGTGATACTTGCGATCATCACGGCCAGTCGCCAGCGTCGTTTCTCGAGCGCACCCATCGCCCTGCCAAACAGGTAGTCGGCGAACGTCGTCCCCGTCACGAGGAACGCCAGCTCGAAGCTCCACGCGGCGTAGAAGTGGAAGCTCGCGACGACCAGCAGACAGATTCGCGTCATCTGCCAGCGACGCGGGATCATCCAGTACATGCAGAACACGGCCGCGAAGAACAGCAGGAACGCTTGCGTGTGGAAGAACGGAGCTGGCAGCCAGCTGTGCAACCACTGGAAGTACTGCGGGGCCGACTGGAGAGCCGCGGCTTCTGCGGTCGGTGCGGCGTTGGCGAACAGCGATAATTGCATGGCCTGACGTCCGTGTTTGACCAGGAATCGCGGGGACTATGCCAGACATGGCAAAATGGGTCAACCCCGGTGCAGACGGGCAACAACCTTCGGGTGTGCCACTGGCTTCCGGAGTCAACGCTTGCTGGTATGCAAGCGGATGTGTGCTTCTCATCGGTTCCAGGCAAAACTCCCACCCATCCGTGGAACCGTTCTGGAAGCGTAGACCTGTCTGGAAGAA
>PNLP01000081.1 GCA_013823135.1 Planctomycetaceae bacterium | reverse complement strand
GGTATTTGACCTCCCCCCTTGTGGGGGAGGTCGCTCCGAGTCTTCGAGGAGCAGGTGGGGGGTGAAACCTTCGCAACTGATGAGGTCTTCCCCCCACCCGGCTCGCAAAGCCTCGCCACCCTCCCCCACAAGGGGGGAGGGCGATGAAACCCCAGCACTCAACATGCTACAGTCTCGAAAAAATGAGCCATTTGTCGCGGTGCTGGGGGGAAATCCGTTTAGGAGCAATTGCAACCCCACAGCAACGCCAGTGCTTCCTCTCCCTGAAAGGTCGCGCGGCTGCTTGAGAACTCCGCATGGATCGGTTGAAGGTCGGGATTGTCGGCGGTGGGCCGGGCGGCTTGATGACAGCTTACTGCTTGCAGAAGATCGCCCCCGTGCCGTACTCCGCAACGCTGTTTGAAGCCAGTTCGCGTCTCGGCGGGAAGATTCTCACCCCTCAGTTCGATTCCGCCAAAGCCCGCTACGAGGCCGGCGCGGCGGAACTCTACGACTACTCACCGGTCGATGATGACCCCCTCAGGGATCTCGTCGCGGAACTCGGCCTGTCGGTCTGCCCGATGCGGGGGTCCGCGGTGATCGTGAATCACCGTACCCTCGCCAACCTCGAAGATGTCCGCGATGCGCTCGGGCCGAACGCCCGCGAAGCCCTGGCACACTTCGATCGCGTCGCCAAGGATCGGATCACCCCTCGTGAGTTCTACAACTCCAACGAACCCGACGCATCCGGTCCCGGGCTGGCGGCGTGCCACGGATTCGATTCCGTGCTCAACGAGATCCCCGAACCGGCCGCGCGGCAGTTCGTCGAGAGCATGATTCACAGCGATCTGGCGACCGAGCCGAAGCACACCAGCGCCGCTTACGGGCTCCACAACTACCTGATGAACGACCCCGCCTACATGGAGCTTTACAGCATCGAGGGCGGGAACGAGCGATTGCCGCGGGAACTGGCCGCACGCCTACACGCCACGATTCTGCTCGAATGCGCCGTGACCGAAATCGCGAAGGCCGACAACCACAAGCTGGCGGTCACCTCGAAGCAACACGGGGAACTGCGGCGCGACGAGTTCGACTTCGTCGTGATCGCGCTACCAAACTACTTCCTCCCCACGCTTGCGTTTCGTGAGGCTCGCCTGACGGACGCGATCCGGCGACACCACGCGCACTACGATCACCCGGCTCACTACCTCCGAATCACCATTCTCTTCGACAGGCCGTTCTGGCATGGCTTGCTGAACGATTCCTACTGGATGCTCGACAGTTTCGGCGGTTGCTGCCTGTACGACGAATCGTCACGCGAACCGGGATCGCCGCACAGCGTGCTCGGCTGGCTTCTGGCAGGCGAGGCGGCACGGAAGATGAGCGAACTACCGGACGAACAACTCATCGCCGAGGCGCTCGATTCACTTCCCGATTTCCTCGCACACGGTCGCGGCCACTTCCGGGAAGCGCGCGTTCACCGCTGGGTCGGTGCCGTCAGTGCGATGCCCGGCGGCGTCGTGCAGCAACCGCTGGATCAACGGCACCAGCCGGAACCCGTCGAGCACCCGAACCTGTTCCTCGTCGGCGATTACCTTTTCGATTCGACCCTCAACGGCGTCCTGGATTCGGCCGAGTACGTGGCCGGATGGATCGGCGCTTCCATGAGTGAGAACCCCCGAGAACCCGCATGATCGCATTCAACGGGCTACGCTCCCCCGCGCTCGCAACGCCGCCCGATCTGCCAGGAATCAGCTTGCCGCACGCTGCGGTGCTGGAACGGATCGCTTACGTCGCCAGTGCCGAGGCGGGGCAGGTGGTGATGGAATTTCCCAACCCCATCGGGCGGCGGGCTGTGCTGATCGGAGCCGACTCGAAACCGGGCATGCAAGCCGATTTGCTGGTCGCGTCCGTCGTGTCGGAAGGCGGCGAAGACCTCGAACTGCTGAACAAGTTGCGTGACTGGGTTGAGGTGGCAAACCCGAACGGAAGCCCGCGCAGCCAGACGATCACGCTGTACGGCACCCAGATCGTGTGGGCTCCGGGCCGCGTGGCCATCGTCGCACAGTCGGATCGGCTGGAATCGGTGCGGCGTGCGCTGATCGAAGTCTTGTACTACGAGGCGGAACTGCGCGACATCGAGAACGACCTGAACGGGCGCTGGTCGCTGCTCGAAGCCGATGCCCCGCTCGCGTTCGAGTTCGACGAGAAGGCGGTCCGGAAACGCTCGCAACTGGCACAGCGATTCCAACAGATCCTCGGACTCCGTGCGCGGCTGGCACGGGTCACGCCGCACGTGCTCTGCCCCCACGTTCACCCACCCACGCTCGCCAGCCAGGTCGGCGAACGACTCCGGGAGCGAACCCGGATGCCCCAACGGCTCGAATTCCTCGGCGAACAGGTCGAGGTCTTCGAGGGGGTCTACGAGTCATGCGGCCAGCGAGCCAGCGACTTCATGTTGTCGCGCTCAAGCAATACTCTGGAATGGGTGATCATCGTGCTACTCGGGGTTCAACTCCTCTTCTCCGCGTTCGAGGCGATGGCGACGACGACCACGGGGAAGTGAACCATGCGGTATGTGTCAATCGACATCCTCAGGACGGTTGCCATCGTCCTGATGGTGCTCGTTCACTTCATCGAGAACCTTTCGGGGTCGGACTGGGCTCCCGCGGGCCTTGGGGCACCGCTGTTCACGTTCCTCGTCGGGGTGAGTTACCGCCTCTGGCTCGATTCACAGGAAACGCGAGGCGTCAGCGAGACGGACATCTCAAAGATCTCCATCCGGCGGGGGCTGTTCCTGTTCGGGCTGGGGTTCATGTTCAACGTGTTGGTGTGGCTCCCGGAAGACACGTACAACTGGGACGTGCTGACCATCATCGGGGCTTCCCTCCTCTTGCTGAACGTCGCCCGCAATGTGCCGCTGCCGATCTCCGTGCTGATCGCAGTGCTCGCGATCTTGGTGGCACCGGTGCTGCGGCAACTCGCGGAGTACGACCTGTACTGGATCAACGGCTACTTTGAATGTGACCTGACGCTGCCCGACGTGCTGACGGGCTTCTTCGCCACGGGCTACTTCCCGCTTCTCCCGTGGGTTGCCTACCCGCTTGCCGGCTATGTGACCGCCGCACTGGTTTTCGCGGAACCCAGCGAGCCGGGGCCAACTGGTCGCGTGGCGATCACTGGGGGCGTGCTGGTGGTGGCTTCGGTCTTCACGCTGCTCGCCCAACCGCACGCCACGGGGCCATTCGCGACTTACGTCCCTACCGGCTGGACGATGTTCCCGCCGTCACTGGCGTATGTGCTCGGCACGCTCGGTAGCGCGATGCTGTTGTTCGCACTCCTGCACCGCTGGGTCGATCGGCACCCGACGCTGGCGAACAGCAACGCTCTGAAAGTGGTGTTCACGACGTTCAGCAAGTATTCGCTATCGATCTACCTCCTGCACCACGTTGCTCACCTCTGGCCGATGTG
Organism: Planctomycetaceae bacterium; assembly: GCA_013823135.1. Classification (GTDB taxonomy): domain Bacteria; phylum Planctomycetota; class Planctomycetia; order Gemmatales; family Gemmataceae; genus Gemmata. The sequence continues at coordinate 22,226 of PNLP01000081.1, read as the reverse complement.
GATCTACGGTGCTTCTCAGGGCCAGGAACCGACTCACTTTTGGCGCAACGCAATGCCTTCTTCCCTCGCAGTCGTACTGGCGATCCTGTTCCTGCTTTGTTCGTTCTTCCTGTTTCGCTGGATGGACCGAACAGAGCGCCGCGGTGTCGAAGGGTGGATGCGTTACCTCTGCGGATGAACGCCGATCCCTCGCCAGTGAGAATTTCCCCACGGGGTCACGAGCGCGGGTACAATCGGAGATCTGCTCGCCAAGGAGTCCGCCATGATCCGCCAATTCCTTCCGGTACTGCTTTCGCTCGTAACGATCCAGCCCGTTCTCGCAGCGACCATTCGTGTTCCGCAAGACCACAAAACTCTTCAAGCTGCCATCGACGCATCGCAGTCGGGCGACACGATCACGGTCGCACCCGGCAAGTATCCGGAACACATTCGCCTCAAGCCGGGAATCATCCTGCGCAGCGAAGGCGATGAAACCAGGGGAGCGGATGGACCAAAGCGAGCCGAGGCGACCATCATTGACGGAGGCAAAGACCGAAAGCAACCCGGCGTCGTGATGGCCGAAGGTAGCACGCTGGATGGGTTCACGGTCACGAACGTAGGGGCATACGACGAGGCACTCTGGAAGAAGCACTTCGACTCGAAGGGTGAAGAACTGGGCGACGAGGAAGGTTCCGTTCAAGCGGAGGGTACCACTCCCGCAGTGAGCATTCAGGGCGTGAGTTGCAGCGTCACCAACTGCATCGTTCACCACAACGGAGATGTGGGGATCGGCATTCTCGGCAAGGAGAAGTCGAAGACCGCGCCATTCGTCACTGGCAACTTGGTTTACCGGAACATGGGCGGCGGGATCGGTGTCGCGGAGGGTGCGGAACCGATCATCCGAGGCAATTCCTGCAAGGAGAACCTTCGAGCTGGGATCGGGTGCCGCAAGTCGAATCCGGTCATCACCGACAACAAGTGCTTCCAGAACATTCGAGCCGGCATTGGTTGCCGGGAAGGATCGAAACCCGTCATGCGGGGCAACACCTGCTACCAGAACCGTCGTGCGGGGATTGGCATTCGGATGGAGGGCACGGCACCGGTGGTTGAAGCGAACGAGTGCTATGAGAACGAAATGGCTGGGATTGGGTGCCGAGATGGGGCCAGTCCGATTCTGCGGAACAACATCTGCCGCAAAAACAAGATGGCTGGTATTGGGTGTCGGGATGGGGCCAAGCCATTGATCGTCGGCAACGAATGCCGGGAAAACGAACTGGTGGGCATCGGCGTGCAGTCGAAGGCGATTGCGACTATTCAGGGGAACAAGTGCATTGATAACAAGTTGGTCGCAATAGGTGTAACCGAGGAATCTACTGCCACGATCACGGACAACGACCTTTCTCGCACCGGAGGCCAACCCCCGATCATTGCCGTGAAGGACGGATCGACTGCCACGATTCTTGAGAACCGCATTTCTGGAGGAGGGGTGGCAGCGATCCTTGTGCAGGGCAAAGCCACAATCAACGGCAACAGGTTCACCGGCATCGGAGAAAAGCAAGGGAACGCCGTATGGGTCTGGGAGAAATCGACAGCGACGATCTCCGATAACACGTTCGAGGGCTACCGGACGGCGGTGAATGCCGGGAAGGCGACCATGGTGGTCACCGGGAACACAGTGAAGCAATTCCAGGGGACAGCTATCACCGTCACGGACAGCGTCAAACCGGCTTACGTCTATGGCAACACGGCGATCTCTGCTGCCCCCAATGCGAAAGCGGTAAATGTGGAGGGACCGTCTGGTATCGTCGCCGACAATATCGTGAAGCCTGCCGAGTAACCGTGAATGGAATCGTGTTGGAGCAACTGATGGCCTACGACGAAACCCTTGCCGACCGTATCCGCGAGTGCCTTCCGCGCAGAAGCAACGCCGCAAGCAAGAGAATGTTCGGCGGCATTGCTTTTCTGATCAATGGCAACATGCTCGTGGGCGTCTGGAAGGACTCGCTCATCGCGCGACTTGGCCCTGAAGCGGGGGACGCTGCGCTGCTGGAACCTCACGTCAGGAAGTTCGATGTCACAGGGAAACCAATGAAAGGTTGGGTGCTCGTCGAACCGGATGGCCTCGAAGACGACGATCAATTGCGAGGCTGGCTTCAGCGGGCGTTGGCGTTCGTTGAAACGCTGCCTGCACAATGATCACGGGTTCTCGAAACAGCGATCACGATCGGCCCCACAGCTTCTTGACGGGCCATTAGTGAGGCAATTGCTCGATCTGGGCTTCCAGCACTTTGTGCCGCCGAACCTTGCGGACCACCACTCGCACTCCTTCTTTCTCGATCACTTCACCTCCTCGCAGCGGTCGTTGCCGCTGCCTTTCCACCCAGTCACTCAGGTGGTGGACGCGTTCACCACTGGCAGTTGGAGGTAGTTCAATCCCGGTGGATTCCCGTAGTTTCTCCGGGGAGATGCCCCCGCCAACCACCCAACCCCGCCCGCTAATCACGGCATGAACGGGCAAGTGGTCGTACTCGTCCTCGATCTCTCCGACCAGTTCTTCCAGCAAGTCCTCAAGGGTCACCATTCCGGCAATCGCGTTGCTGGCGTCGCGGATCAAGGCGATGTGAACGTGGTCGCGGATCAACCGTTCCAGACACCGTGAGACTGGCAAGTCGTCGGGGAAACTCGGGATGGCCCGTACGATTGCTTTCAGAGATGGGCTGTGCGGGGCGAGTCGCATGTGGGCCACGATGTCCTTGAAGTTGACGTACCCCATGACCGCCTGTGGATCACCCACTCGCTCTGTCAGCGGGAAGCGGGTGTGCATGTCGAGGTGGGCGGCAACCAACGCCTCGGCGACGGGTGCGTTGGCGTCCAACATGCTGATCTCACCGACGGGGAGCATCACTTCCCGCACGGGCCGCATGGGTAGACCGGCGGCACCGAGAATGATCTTCTCTTCCTGCGAACCAATGAGGTGAGAGGTCCGTGCAATCGCCACGCTTGCCCGCAGTTCTTGCAGTTCCGCGGCCTCGGTCTTTTCCAGCCCTTCGATACGTCCTTGAAGTCGTCGCTCGCCCCAGGCCATCAGGCGGCTGACAGTCGTTTCGAGACACCAGATGATTGGCCAGACGGCGGACACGAACCACTTCATCGGTGGTGCCAGCTTCAGACAGACCCATTCCTTATTCCGCAGGGCGAACACCTTCGGGATCAACTCGCCAAAGATGATGGTAACAACCGTCAGTGGCAGCACGACCGTGGCGATGGCGATGACCTCGGCCAGCCCTGCCGAAACGTTGAGCCACTGCTGGTACGTGGGCGCCAGTTGCTCTTCCGCCCCGGCTCCGCCCGTGGCCGCCGCGACAGCCCCGACCAGCGTGATTCCGAGTTGCACGCCCGCCAGGCTCCCCTCCATGTTCACCTTCATGTAGGCCGCCGCCTTTGCCCCCTTCCGCTTCTCGCCAGCCAGGACTTGAAGGCGCGCAAGCGTAACCGATGCGAGGGCGATCTCGAACGCGGCGAAGATGCCGTTGAACACGATCATGATCGCCATGATTACCAGTTCGATCCCGAACATCGATCATCACTCCTGACCCCCGTGCATGCCGTCGCATGGGGTGTGAACACAGGCGACCGTGATCTAACTCTTCACCACCTCGCTCACGTCGAGGACGTACAGTTGCCGCTGTGCGTCGTGGCACCCGTCGATGCACACCAGGCTGCCGTCGCGATTCCAGCGCGGGTGGAGATCGCAACGGAACGGGCCGGTGAACGGCTTGGGTGAATGGAACTGGTTCAGGTCATATCGCCGGCCGGTCGCAGGCTTGAACAACATGAGCCACTGCATCCGGTCCTTGTCGGGATAGGTGTCGTTCAGAATCCACTTTCGATCGGGTGAATACGAGCAATGCCCGTCCTGTGTGAGCACGTCAGCACCAACCAGCTTCTTCTCGCCAGTCAGCACATCGGCGGTGTAGAAGTGGTTCCCGTCGGCCTTCGTGCGTGCCCAGGCGAGCATCGTTGCGTCGTCGCGCCAGTCGAAGTGTGAGGTCATGCCGTCGTCGAACACGAGGCGAAGGTCGCTGCCGTCGGGCTTGGCGGTCAGCATGCGGGTCTGCCAGCTTTTGTCCTCGGGCTTCTTCCAGCGGTGCAGGAACACGAACCGTGTCCCTCCGGGGTTGAATTGCAAGTGATTCACCCAGTGGTGAGCGTCCTTGAACCGATCGTCGGGCTTGAAGGCCGCGAGTTGCTTGAGGTTCACGACAAGCTCGTTCTTCCCCGTCTTCATGTCCATCCACCAGATGCCGAGCTTCTCGGGTGCGGGCTCATCGGCGAACTGCTCCGGATACGTGGCGTAGCCGTAGCCTGGGCGCAACCGGTGAAGGCGGGCGAAGTCGAGCGTCACCGCCTGCGTGCCATCGGTGCTGAGTGCATAGATCGGGCGCGGCAGCGCGCGTGACTTGCCCGTGGATACATCAATGACCGTGGCGGAAGGTTGCTTGTCCGTGAACGAATTGAACACGGCTTCCCGCTCCGGTGCCGTGCCGACCCACTGGAGCATGGTTCCCTGTTGCCAGCACCACGCCGGCGTCTTCGCCAGTTCCGTGAACCGGTCGCCGTCCTTAAGATCGACCATCCCGAGCGTGAGTTCCTCGCCTGGCTTTGGCTGACGATCGGCGAAGTCGATCTCATTCACGAGCATGTAACGCCCGGTCTTGTCCCACGGCGTCTTGTCGTAGTAACCGAAGAAGTGATGCTTCGGCCCCTTCGTGACAGCGCGGGCTGGCACCTTCACCGGGTTATCTGGTTTGGGAGGTTGGGCTGCGAGTGGGCTTGCGGTCGCGATGACGGCGGACGCCTTCAAGAAGTCTCTGCGGGAGAGGGTGTTCATCGGAACCTCGGATCTGGGAGAGAACTCCACCCGCGAGGGGCCGCACTTGCGTCCCTCGCGAGACTCGAGCAACGTTTGGTCTGGTTTACGCACTCCGGGTATTGGCGTCCGTGGCTGCCTCCCTCAGTCGTCGGACAACGCTGTGCCGTCGGCCGTAAGTGAAGTACACCACCATACCGATTACGAGCCACACCCCGAGGCGAATCCAGGCGTCGTGATTCAGCGAAAACATCATGGCCACGTTCGCGACGATCCCAAGTGGAGCGATGACGTACACGAACGGGCAGCGGAATGGCCTGTTGTGCTCGGGGTCGGTATTGCGAAGAATCATCACGGCGGCGCACACGAGTGCGAACGCGAGCAGCGTGCCAATGGCCACCATGTTCAGGAGTTCCTCGGCCGGGACGAACGCGGCGATCGCGGCGGCGACTGTTCCCGTGAGGATCAGGGACCGGTGAGGGCTACGGAACTGTGGATGCTCGGCCGCGAACAAGCCTTCGGGGAGCAGGCCATCGCGGGCCATGGACCGGAAGATCCGAGCCTGGCCCGAGAAGGTGACGAGCAACACACTCGTCATCCCCGCGAGCGCCCCGATGCCGATCACGATGCCTGCCACCTTGGCCAGCCAGCCACCTTGCATGACGAACGCGTTGACCACCGGTGCCTGTGCCGCCATCTCTGGCCAGGGGACCATCCCCGTCAACACGATGGCCACACCCATGTAGAGGATCGTGCAGATCACCAGTGAGGCAAGGATACCGATGGGCAGGTTCTTCCCGGGGTTGTGAGTCTCTTCTGCGTGGGTCGAAACGGCATCGAAACCGATGTACGAGAAGAACACGATCGCCGCACCTGCCATCACCCCAGTCCAGCCGAATGGCATGAAACCGCTGCCACCCGGATTGTTCGGTGGGGGAACTCCGACCCAGTTCGACGGCGTGATGAACCAGACCCCGGCGAGGATGACGAACATGACCACACAGACCTTCACCCCGACCATGAGCGAGTTCATCCGTGCGCTTTCCTCGACCCCTCGCACGAGGACGACTGTGATCACCACCATGATCAGCACGGCGAGGTAGTTGAACGGTTCGACGGTCCAGGGTTGGCCAGGCCACTGCACGGGTATCCCCAGGTGCGGGAGTTGCATCCCCATGGCTGCGAGGAGCGCGGACAGGTTCGATGCCCACTCGACCGCGACAATGGATCCCGCGAACGCATACTCGAGCACGAGATCCCAGCCGATGATCCACGCGAGGAGTTCGCCCATCGTCGCATAGGCGTAGCTGTACGCGCTACCGCCGGTTGGCGCTAATGCGGCGAACTCGGCGTAACAGAGCCCGGCCATCGCGCACGCGAACCCGGATACCACAAACGACAGGATCACAGCCGGCCCGGCGTCGTCGCGTGCAACCTGCCCAGCGGTGACGAAGATGCCGGCCCCGATCGTCGCCCCGATTCCCATTGCTGTCAGCCCCCACGCTCCGAGCACGCGCGGTGGCGGATTGGCTTGTTCAATCCCACCCGGTGGGCGTTGTCTCCAGAACAATTGATGCAACCAACTCATGGGCGAGTCTCCAGGGAATGCACGAGCCGCGTCGCCGTGGCAATCGGCTTCGCGGCCGTGCAGTTGAGTGTGTGTATGTGTACGTATGCGGGGCTACTATCTGACCAGAATGTCGATCGTGCAACCCAGTGATGCTGGGATTGTGGTCACTCAAACCGTCCGTTGGCCTCGAACCAAGCTACCATGTCGCGTGTGATCGTGCCTGCGTTATCCATCCGGGGCACCTTGTTTTGGCCGCCGGATTTCCCCCGAGCTTTCATCCAATCCTCGAACCCGCCACGCCGCACGACACGAACCTCGGGGCGCCGCATTGTGAGGTCTCCGACGCGGTGAACTGCATAGTCTTCGTTTGTGCGAACCAGTTCCGCGTCGAGTTCCTCGGCGAACCGCACGGCATCCGGCTTCGACCCCGCGAACTCGATCAGGTACAGGTGTCGACCGGGCTGCCGCGGATCGGTTGCGAAGAGTGGTCCAACGTGGAAGTCGAGTGCGTTGACACCACACGCATTCGAGGCGTGGGCGATCCCCTTTTCGACCTCCTCGTTGATGAGGTGTTCGCCGAACGCCGACAGGTAGTATTTCGTGCGGCCAGTGAACCGCAGCAACGGCACATCCTTCCGTTCGAAGCAAACGGTGTCGCCACCCATGTACGACCACAGTCCCGCACAGGTCGTGAGCACCACGGCGTATTGCACGCCTGTCTCGATGGTCGCCAGCGTGTGCCGCGTCGGGCGGTCATTGCCCAGTTCCTCGACCGGGACGAACTCGAAGAAGATGCCGTGATCGGGAACCACTCGCATCATGTTGTAACGCGGGTCTTCGGTCGCCACGAACCCTTCCGACGACGGGTACACCTCGCAGAATTTCACCAGGTCGCTGCCGATCTCCTGCTTGAAGAGTTCGCGATACGGGCCGAACGCCGTCCCGCCGTGGATCACGAGTCGCAAATCTGGCCACACTTCCGCCACGGTCTTCTTCCCGGTCACGGCCTTGACGCGTTGGAACACGGCGTACATCCACGACGGGATACCGCTGATCGCCGTGATCCGCTGACTGGCCCCCTGCTCCGCGAACTGGTTCACCTTCTGTTCCCAGTCGGTGAGCAACGCCAGGTCGGTCGGCGGGAACACATACGGCTTCAGCATTCCGGGGAACTCTTTCGAGCCGATGCCGCTGATGTCCCCCGCGAGGCTACCGTCCGTTTGCGGACGCAGATCGGTGCTGCCGCCCAGGAAGAAGACCTTACCGGTGAGCAACTTCGCGGTCGGGTTTGAGTGGCGGAACAGCGCGATGGTGGTGAACGCCGCTTTCTTGTTCGACTTCAGCATTTCGCGGGTCACCGGGATGTATTTCGTCGCGCCGCTGGTGGTGCCGCTGGACAGTGCGTAGTACGGAACCTTCCCTGGCCACGTCGCGTTCTCGTACCCGGGGAACGTGTTCTTCCAGTAGTTGTTCCAGAACCATTCGTAATCGTGGATGCCGACGCGTGCCTGATAGTCGGCCACGGACTTGATGCTGGCGAAGTCGTGATCGCGGCCAAACTTCGTGTCGCGTGCTTTGCGAACGTGCGACATCAGTGTGTCGTGCTGAACCTGCGCGATGTCCATACGATCGAGCTTCGCCACGCGGCGATGGGCAAGGCGGAGCGATATGGCATCTGCGACGTGGCGAACGATGTTGCTGCCCGCGATTGGGGCGAGGAATGCGGTACTGGCCATGTGAACCTCGGGTAAGTGGGTGTCTGAGGATAACAGGTAATCACCAACCCGCAGCGGAGCCCTGCACACTTCGTCGGGTTTCGTCAGGTTTTCTTTGCAACGACTGATCTGAGAACGAAAGGATGCCGTGAGGAGGTTCCCCGGATGTGTTGACCTCCGATTGGCACAATGAAAAAGCCCGTTACTTCGCCTGCGGGAATTGCAGGTGGAGTTACGGTCACTTCTTGTTGATCTTGCTCTTCGGCAGCACCTTCTGAACGCCTTGTACCTCGTCATCCGCCACCTTGGGGTCACGGAGATGGCTCAGTCACCAGGCATGAACCCCACGCAGCAATAGACGTACAGCATGAACAAACCAAAACACATGGCGACAAGACTAATGAAGATGAACGCAAGCCAGCCGCAGCTGGTTGTCGGTTCATCTTCGTTAAGAATCTTCACCATACGGCGGTTACCGGGGAGGGGGATTACAAAGAGTGTGCCGCAAGTACAACGTCCCCGGCGACCCGCGTACCCATCGTCTGACACTCTCAACCTCTTGTCGCAGGACGGGCACCGGAAGTGAATCATCGCCTCACCCTCCCTGAGTTCCCATGACCGGTTGCTTTTGGTCAGGAACGTGTTGTGATCGCTTCCTCTGCCAAGGAATCACCAACCCGCAGCGGAGCCCTGCGCGAAAAGGTCGCTCAATTCGTGGATTTGCGACTGGTTGTGTAGGTGCCAAACACGCGATCCCAGAATGACGTGACGACGCCGTAGTTCCATCGCGACCGACCGTCGTGGTGAAGATCATGAACAACCGGATTCATCCAGAAGAGGCGGTGCGGTGCCTCATGCGACCACTTGTGCGCGACCGCCACCGCCAACACGTACACCAGTTCTCCGACGACGAACGCAACCCCCGCAGACGTGTTGTGGGCAAATCCAACCCAGAGGAACGGGACCACACCGGGGAAGAAACCGAGAAACTCTGACACGATCGAATGCCGAACGTGGGTCTTGTGGTGCATCTTGTGCCGACGGATGATTCGGTGCCGCAACCGGGAGTGCAGTAAGAACCGGTGCAGCAGGTACTCCACCAGAGTTCCGACTGCGAGGCCGGCGAGGAAAAACGTGATAATCGTAGCCATCTCAATGATGTCCTGTGGAGAGAAGCGGCTCTCCCAGGCAATCACCAACCCGCAGCAGAACCCCACACTCTTCGCAAAGTTTTCTGCACTCCGAGTCCCCGTCGCCATCAGATGAGAGCGATTGCTACATAATTATTTGACTATGATTCGGTAAGTAGTTAGAGTCTGGATCTTCCGCCCGGCATCCATCTGCTGCGACCGGGAGGGCCCGATGGGCGTACACGCCTTGGACTTCTCCCTGCCAGGTAACCATGCCAAATTTTCGCCCCCGCTTCGCGTTCACACTGATTGAGTTGTTGGTGGTGATCGCCATCATCGCCATCCTCATTGGCCTTTTGCTCCCCGCGGTGCAAAAAGTTCGCGAGGCCGCGGCGCGAGCGAAGTGCCAGAACAACCTCAAACAACTTGCCATCGCCGCCCACCTCTACCACGAGGACAACGGGCGACTCCCCGCGAACAAGGTGTACCCGGCGTGGACGGGAAGTTGGTCACCCACTCCGGTGACGAAAGGGAGCTGGAATTACCACATCCTGCCTTACATCGAGCAGGGTAACCTCCACAAGTCGCTCCAGAACACTGCGGCAGACCTCACGCCCGCGTCGTTCCCCGGTGGCACGCCAGCCATTCCGATGTTCCGGTGCCCAAGCGATGAGTGGCCAGCAACTTCCCCCGTGTGCAACTACATCGGGAACCTCGGCCCGCACTGCATGTACCAGGATTGCAGCTTCCGGCCGTACGACTCGTATTGCACCGGGAGTTCCGTTGGACTGACCTACCCGAAGGGAACAGACTTCGGCGACACGGCACAGACGAACCAGATTCGCGGGCTGTTCAGCCGATTCGGCGCGCCGGTTCGGTTCAGCGACATCAAGGATGGGCTGTCGAACACGCTCATGTTCGGTGAAAGCCTTCCCGCACAGTGCGACCACATACGCGGGGACTGGTTGAACTGGAACAGTAGTCGCGCTCACGGAACGACGATCATCCCCATCAACTACCTCACCGACGTGCCCTACACGAACTGGAACACCCCGGCCCCGAGCGGCGACCGATGTGCGAACCCGCAGCGGAGCATCGGGAACTGGGCGATTTCAATGGGGTTCAAGTCGCGGCATCCGGGTGGAGCCAATTTCGTCCTCGCAGACGGCTCGGTCCGCTTTCTCACCCCAAGCATCACCCACACCACGTACCAGTTACTTGGCTGCCGCGATGATGGCATGCCGGTTTCGGTGCCATGACGAACGAGACGAACCATGCGCCGAATCGGATGCGCACTCCTTCTCTTAAGCAGCCTCGGGTGCGGATCGGGCTTCGTTCCGGTCACTGGACGGGTAACGCTCGACGGCCGCCCCCTCGAAGGTGCGACAGTTACACTTCTTCCCGATGGGCTTGAGGGCGTGCCCGCATTTGGGTTCACCGATGCGACAGGGCGATTCGTTGCCCAAAGCGGCAACGATGCTGGCATGAAGCCCGGGAAATACGTCGTGGTAGTCATCAAAGACGAACCAGCCGAGTTGCCCACTGGACCCGCTCCGGCAGGGGGTAACAAGCGGGTCGATGAACTAAGCCCGGATGAACTCGCGGAGGGAATGCGGTACAACGCTCGCACTCCACGGCGGTCCGTGATTCCCGTGCGATACGCGGACCGAGCCACCTCGCAACTGACGGCAGACATTGCGCGGCCGCAAGGCGATGTGGAAATCGCTCTGACGGCGAAACCGTGACTCACAGAATCATGGTTACTTTTTGAGTGGCAGTTCGAAGTTGATCGTGGTCGCTTTGCCTCCGAGATCGACAGTCTCGGTGAACTCGGGGCAGATCGGGCGGCCGAACGGTTGCATATCGTTCACGCCTTTTCCATCTCCAAAGCGGAACCGGGCGATGTGCGGGCCGGCGACGGCCCCAAACTCGGGGTTCGTGCGGAAGTGGCCGTCCTGGATCGTCGCAACCCCCGCTGGCCCCTTGCCGCCGCGATCTGGGTCAGGCTCGAACACAACTTGCCCGGCCGGCACCGGCTTCCCTTCCCATGTCACCCGTCCCTCGATCACGGACCGCCCGCCACGGTCCCCGCAACCGAGCGTTGCGATCACGCTGACCGCCACGGCGAATGTGAGGTGTCGCACCTTTGTGCCTCCGACCAGGGATGGGACGCTCGTCACTCGACGCTGCCGATCGGAAGGCCGTCAGCCCGCGTTCCCATTTGGCGGTAGCCGTTCAAGTCGATGCCATTGGAGAGGAACTGGACCGAGCCGTCGCAGCGGGCGAAGTTCGCGCCGCCGATGTGCCGACTGCTGAACGTCCGGTTCCACCCGCTCGATGACGGCGCGTTGATCGGGTCTGCCGCTGCCGATTGATTCACCGGGATGTTGGCGGTCGAGGTGATCCGGGCGGTGGATGCCCAGCTCACGGCATAGGTCACCGACTGGCCGCCGAGGGTCGAGACACCCGCCTCCGGCCCGGCACCGTTGCGATTCTCGCCCACCAACAACGTGTTCGTTGTTCCGTCAGTAATGTCGGTCAATCGCGTCCTGGAGTTGTGGTACAAAACGCCGTTGTTGTACCACTGCCCCGAGGCGTGACTGCCGACGCACTGTGCGGTAGCCCCGCCGCCCTGCACGGCAACGTAGTTCGTGTGCCACGAAGTGGGATTGGACCGCGGGTCGGATGGGCACTGATAGGCCGCGTTCGCTTTCTTCTGCTGGTCCACGTTCACCGACTGCGGAGCCGCACCAGTACCACCCTGATTGTTGTCGTTGAGCAGCCCATTGAAGCTGGCGTTCAAGTCGAACAACGCGAACTGGTTCTGCTGTTCGAGGTACGGCAGGATCATGACCGACCACGGGGCGCGGCCCTTCTGGTTTGTCTCTCCCTGACCGGTGGAACAACCCGTGCCCATGTCGCCGGGTACGGTCGATTGGGTGCCGGAGGGGAACACGCCGCGTGCGTCGTGGTGATTGTGGAGGGCGAGGGCGATCTGGCGGAGTTGGTTCTGGCACTTCATGCGGGCCGCGGCTTCTCGCACTTTCTGCACGGCGGGGAGGAGCAACCCGATCAGAATCGCGATGATGGCAATGACGACCAATAATTCAATTAGAGTGAATGCACGACGATTTGGCATTTTCCACCCAACATGGGAGAGATGATCTAATCTATTGCCAACTCTACGCCACTGATTCAGGCGAGTAAAGTGGGAATGGAAGGAGGTTGTGCCTTTAGTAGTTCTTTCGGTCGGGGACATGTTCTCTTTTCCCCACTCACGGTATTCTCCAACTCTGATGCAACCCTGCATGCTCTTGCTGGAAATTGCGTTCGAGTACGTTCCGTTGTGATCGTGCCATTGTGGGCATATACTCGTCCTCACATCTGAAGCGCATTCTCCTGAAAGCCCCGCATGATTCCAGAGGGTTCCATCACGCGCTGGCTCGGCCCGCTCAAGGCGGGCGAGGAAGCCGCCATCCCGCAACTGTGGGAACGCTACTTCCCCCGACTTGTGGAACTCGCCCGCAAGAAACTCCGCGCGGGACCGCGCCGGATGGCCGACGAGGAAGACGCGGCTCTGAGCGCATTCGATAGTTTCTGTCGCGCTGCCGAGGCTGGTCGCTTCCCGCAACTCTTCCATCGCGATGATCTCTGGCACATCCTGGTTGTCATCACCACACGCAAGGCCGCCAACCTCATCCGTCAGGAAAACGCACAGAAACGCGGTGCGGGTCAGGTGCGTGCCGAGGCTGATCTGCAGAACAACGGTGATGACAGTGGGCCGCGACTTGCCGAGATGCTGGCACGCGACCCCGACCCCGCGTTCGTGGCCGAAGCAACCGAGCAGTGCCGACACTTGCTCGAACTTCTCCCCACGGCCGAACTCCGGCAGGTCGCGGTGCGGAAGATGGAGGGTCACACCAACGAGGAGATCGCGGCAGAGTTGAATCGCCCCGTGGGAACCGTGGAACGCCGACTCCGCGAGATTCGCAGACGCTGGACCCAGGAGTTGACGAGTGAGTGACACCAGCCACTGGATCAACGAGGCCGACTCCCAGTTCGAACGAATTGACGGCGTGTGCGACAAGTTCGAAGACGCCTGGGCTGCCGGTTCGCCACCACAGATCGAGGTATTCCTCAGCGAGGTAGGCGAGGCCGATCGAACAGCGTTGATGCGTGAACTCCTCCCACTCGAACTCCACTACCGCCGGGCTGCGGGCGAGAGCCCCACTGCGGACGAATACCTCCAGCGATTTCCAGACCACGCAGAGTTGATCGCCACGGCTTTCGCATCGCCCGTGCGACCGAGTCTTTCCACGGCCACCGCTGAAGGCGCGACAGGTAACTCATCACCCGTGCGACAGCCGCCGACGGTTCCCGGATACAACCTGCTTGGCGAGTTGGGCCGCGGCGGAATGGGTGTCGTTTACAAGGCACATCATCTGAAGCTGAACCGCACCGTCGCGCTGAAGATGATTCTCGGCGGTGCCCACGTATCACCCGAGCAACTCGCCCGCTTCATCGCGGAGGCCCAGGCCACCGCACGAATGCACCACCCACACATCGTTCAGATTCACGAGATCGGCGAAACGGACGGCTTGCCGTACTTCGCCCTGGAGTTCCTTTCGGGGGGAAGCCTCTCCAAAAAACTCGGCGGCACCCCGCAACCGCCGCGTGAAGCCGCCCGACTGGTCGAACTCCTCGCGAAAGCCGTCGCCTACGCCCACAAACAGGGGATCGTTCACCGTGATCTGAAGCCCGCGAACATCCTGCTTGGCGAATCTGGGGAACTGAAAATCGCCGACTTTGGACTCGCGAAGATGACGGATGCCGTTGGCAATCTGACTGTCAGCGGCGCGGTCTTCGGCACCCCCGCTTACATGGCTCCCGAGCAGGCCCGTGGCGACACGAAGTTGGTCGGCCCCGCTGCCGATGTCTGGGCCATCGGAGTCATCCTGTTCGAGTTACTCACGGGCCGCCTGCCGTTCTCGGCAGACACCACGGCAGCCTTGCTCCGCAAGGTCGAACGTGAGGAAGCCCCATCGCCGCGCGCTCTCCGCGCCGACTTACCCCGCGACCTGGAAGCGATTTGCCTGATGTGCCTCGAAAAGGAACCGCGGCGGCGATACGCTTCGGCCGATGCTATCGCTGAGGATCTGGCCTGTTACCTCGCGAAGAAGCCGCTCGTTCACGCGCGGCCACTGGGACTAGTTGGCCGCTTCAGACACCACTGCCGCCGGAACCCACTGGTTGCGGGCCTGTTCACCCTCGCGATTCTCCTTGCCGGGGCGGTCGCGGGTTTGTTGCAACTGATGCCGAACCCGTCTCCACCGCCGGACGCAGACGATTCCCTTGCGAGCGTTCAACGGGCCGGGAGGTTGGTCGTCGGCATCGACCCGAATTGCCCGCCGTACGCCTTCAAGGAGAACGGTAAACTCACGGGTTTCGATGTGGAGTTGGCTCACGCCCTCGCGGCGCAGATCGGGGTGAAGGCCGAGCACATCGAACTGTACTGGGACTGGCCGGGCATGGTGAAGCAACTGGAAGACCGAAAGCTCGATTGCCTCATCTCCGCAGCGACCGTCACGGAAGCACGCGAGGAGCAGGTGGCGTTCGTGGAGTACGCACGCGACCCACTGGTGTTCACGACGCGGGCCGATTCGATTATCGCGGGGAAGCAGGACTTGAAGGGGAAGGTCGTTGCGGTTCAGGAGGGAACGACGGCACAGGAGTCGGCCGAGCGACTGCAACGCGACGGCGCGGGGTTCAGGAGCATCATCACACGTCGAAGCACGCCCGAACCGTTCTCGGCGGTGCGGGAAGGGATGGCAGACCTCACGCTGGATCACCAGTTGATCGCAAGGTATCACAGCCGCGATGGCAAACTAAAGGTGGTGGGGACGGTGGGCCAGACACTCGACCCCGAACCGCTGGGAGTCGTGCTGCGAAAGAACGACCGGGCTCTTCATGACGCGCTGGAAGCAGCGATGGCGGCTTTGAAGCGGAGCCCACCCGGAACACGGGCCGAACCGGAGTTCGCCCGGCTCTCGGAAAAGTGGGCCACTCACCAGGGAGCTGGTCCGTAAGTGTGCCAGCGTGCCTTGGCGAGGGGCCGGTCAGCCATAGCGTAAAAGGTTGCGGGTACTCGCTCCTGTGGCCTCGATGAGGTCTCGCGAACCCAGCAGGTTCTTTCTCGGAGTGGTTGATGGGCTTCCGCTGTGGAATCGTCGGGCTGCCGAACGTGGGCAAGTCCACTCTGTTCAACGCGCTGTTATCGACAATGCAGGCCCAGGCGGCAAACTACCCGTTCTGCACCATCGAGCCGAACGTCGGACGAGTCGAAGTTCCCGACGACCGACTCGCGAAGCTGGCGGCCATCGCCGGCTCGGCCAAACTTCTTCCAACGCAACTCGAGTTCGTGGACATCGCCGGCCTCGTGCGGGGAGCGAGCAAGGGCGAAGGGTTGGGGAATCAGTTCTTGTCGCACATCCGCGAAGTGGACGCCATCCTCTATGTGCTCCGCTGCTTCGAGGACACCGACATCGTTCACGTTGAGGGACGCATTGATCCGCTGCGCGACTCCGATATCGTCGAGACAGAGTTGCTACTCGCCGACCTGGAAAGTCTCGAAAAGCGACTCCCCACGGCACAAAAGAAGGCCAAGGGTGGCGACCAGGACGCGGCGGAGCAAGCCGCGATGATGGAACGCGTTCTGGCAGTGTTGAACCAGACCCAACCGGCCCGTGCCGTCGAGATCAAGACGCCCGCGGAACGGCTCCAACTGGAGAAGTTGCAACTGCTGACCGCCAAGCCGATCCTGTACGTCTGCAACGTGGATGAAGGCAGCGCCGCGACCGGCAACGCACTCTCGGAACAGGTTGCGAAGATGGCCGCGAGCCGCGGTGCGCCAGCGGTTGTCGTGTCAGCGAGAATCGAGGCGGAGATTTCGCTGCTGCCGACAGCCGAGGACAAGCGTGAGTTCCTGGCATCGCTCGGGTTGGCCGAAACGGGACTAGCTCGCGTCATCAAGGCGGGCTACCAGTTGCTCGACCTGATCACGTACTTCACGGTTGGGCCAAAAGAAGCGCGAGCGTGGACGATCACAACCGGCACTCTGGCCCCACAAGCGGCCGGCGTGATCCACACCGATTTCGAGCGTGGGTTCATCCGCGCCGAGACGGTGGGCTACGCGGACTACATCGAGCACAATGGCGAAGGTGGTGCGAAGAAGGCCGGCAAGTTCCGGCTGGAAGGGAAGGAATACCCCGTGCAGGATGGCGACGTGCTCCATTTCCGCTTCGGAGCGTAACGCAGGGTAGCGGTCGCCCCACCGGGGCGACCACCAGACGCGAGGCAATCAGTTCAGTTTCGGCAGCCCTTCCGGCAGCGCGAGCTTCACGTCGGCCGGGAGTTGCATCGAGTCGTTCAGTTTGGTGTCGCTGTTCTTCGTGTCGCCACCCGTGACCAGGAAGAAGCGACCATCCTTGATCCCCGCGTTGATGTTCGTGACGGGGTTGCTGTCGCCCGTGAAACGAGCCTTGCTCACGGCGGTCCAGTCGCCCTTCGTGGGCTTCACCCACGTGTTGCCGAAGCGAGCCGTGCGGACCTTCGTGGTGGAAACCTTATCACGCTTGAAGTCTTCCACGAACGAGTAATACCCGCCCAGGTTCTTCCCGCCGGTGATGGTCGAGAACGTGACCATGTGCTTCCACGCTTTCTCTTCGGGTGCGTGGAAGTAGCCCGAATACTCCGTGCGGTCGCCGTTGATCTTCGAGGTCACGATGAAGCCGTAGGTGCTGCCGACTTTCCAGTCGAAGTCGAGGAACGATTGCCCGCCGGTCCCCTCGCCGCCGAAGCGACCGATGCGAACCTTCTCGTCCTTGTGGAGCAGTTTCACCCGCTTCTCTTCGTCCACCTTCTTGGGGTCGTTCTGGCCGGAATCCCACACCGAGAAGATCACCAGTTTCTTGCCGTTGCCCACTTCTTGAATGCCGAAGTAACCCTTGTTCCATCCGCACGCACAGAAGTACGTTCCGGGTGCGGACTGCTCGACCGTGACCTCGTTGTAGAACGCCACGCCCTCACCCGCGGGGTAGCCGAGGTGAACCGAACGGCACGCGACGTCTTTGAGCTTTTCATCGGCACTCAGGAACGACGTGCCCAGCGCGAGCGACAGAACGAGCAGTGCAGTGAACCGGCGGCTCATGGAATCCTCAGTTTCAATCGGGAGAGGTGTTGCCGCCTTGGTGCGGCAACGGTCCGTAGACGGACTCAGCGGATGAATTGTTCGATATAATTTCCGCCAAGGCCGATCGCCTCGTAATGTGCCCGGCACTTCGCGATACGTGTGAACACATCGTCGTAGCCCGTGACCTTGCCATCGGGATCGACGTAGATCATCGCCCCGTTCACCTGGAAGAACGTAATCATCTCCTCGACGTGCGGATCGACCACGAGCGTGTGCGTTTCGCCCGCCGACTCGTATACGTAGCTCCCCTCGCGGGCCACCCAGTCGTGTTCGAGGTACCGCCACTCACCCTTGAGCACCATCCCGTGAACCGGTTGCGGGTGGCGATGCCGCGACAGCACGCCAGACTTCCGAACGCGAAGCAGGTTACACCAGTACCCACGCGACACGCACATGAGCAGTGGCCGGAACCACACGTTCGGCTCAACGGGAACCCACACCCGCTCATCGGTCGGCATCACGTTGGGCACGACCAGTTCCGGCTGCGACTCCGCAGGCTGTTTGTGGCGGTACGGCAGCCACTTCTCGGCGTCGGAACTGTTCGCTGGCCCGGACATCGCGTTCTCCTGAACGGTGTTCACACGCAGAGATAGCCGCCATCCACTGGAATGATTGTTCCCGTGACGAACCGGGCCTGCTCCGACAGCAAGAACTCGACCACGCCAGCGATGTCACCGGGGTTGCCCCAGCGGTTCATCGGCGTGCGGGCGAGCAGTGCCGCGGAACGCTGTTCATCTTCCGCGAGTGGTCGCGTCATCTCGGTTTCGATCCAGCCCGGCGCAACGGCGTTCACGCGGATCCCGTCCGTGGCCCACGCGGCCGCGAGGCTTTTCGTGAGTTGTGCGACGCCGCCCTTGGATGCGGAATAGCCCGGCACGAATGCCGACCCGAAGAACGACAGCATCGACGCTGTGTTCACAATGGCACCCTTGCCGGTCGCGAGTGCTGTCTTCGCCGCGAGGCACATGCGCATGGTGCCGACGAGGTTCACTTCGACGGTCTGGCGGAAGCGGTCGATGTCGAACTCCGCCCCGCCACGCTGAAGAATCCCCGCGCAGTTCACCAGCCCGGCCAGTTGCGGTATCCCGCCAAGCAGCTTTGCAACGGAACTTTCGCTGGTCACGTCGAGGAGAGCGGTTTCGATGCCAGGTTGCGGAGCGAACGCGGCGATCTCGGCTTCGCTGAACCCGGCCGCGATCACACGATACCCCGTGCTGGCGAGATGCCGCGCGACACCCTCGCCGATGCCGCGCGTGCCGCCGGTGACGAGCACCAACCGTTCCGGTGTTGTGGGTGTACTCATGTTGGCGGGCGGTTTTCACCCCGAAGGGGTGGGACAACATAGCCCAGGGCAAGACAGCGAAGCTGGCGCCGCCCTGGGTTCGATGCCAAAAGGCGTCCGCACCCTGAAGGGGTGCGACAGGCGTGTGCATCGAAGGTGGTTGTCCCACCCCTTCAGGGTGGATCATTGGGTTCGGGAGGTTCCCAGGGCGGCGCCTTCGGCTTGCCCTGGGCTAGGTTGTCACAGCCTTTCAGGCTGAAAACCAGGCAAATTCCACAAAGCGCAACTTCAAAATGGCGCTCGGCTCGGACCTGGGCGTGCTGGCCAGGATTCCGTGTCAGTTCAGCGGCGTGCGGGCCAGACCCGCGGCTTCCATCTTTTGGCGGAGGTCGGCGAAGTGGGCTGTCAACTCGTCGGCAGACTTCACGGACCCCTTCGAGCACGAACCGGTGGAGCAGCCGCCCGTCGAGCAGCCTCCGCCCGATTCGGTGCCACACCCCGGCTTCCCGCACCCGCCCGACGATGGTTCATCTTTCACGGATGGGGTACGCGACAGATCCAGCAATCGAACGGTGAAGCCGAAGCGGGCGGAAAGTTGTTCGAGTAGCGGCGTGGCATCGCAGGCATCCCACGGAAGCGCATGCAGGATCGCGACGTTGTCGAGGGTCACTTCCACATCGACGAACGCCAGCGGGAGCGCGAGGGCACCCTCGGACGCTGCCGTGAGGAGTTCCTGAACGCGGGCTTGCGACTGCGTGACGTGCGCCTCGTCGTCCTGAGTCGCTGTGCGAAGAACAACGCCGTCTTCGCCTGTTCCTTCCACTGAGAGCAAAACGGCCCCCAGTTCGATGCCTCGCACCCCACGCACCACGACCCGATCACCGCGTGCGAGTTGCAGCGCGGAATGGAACCGGCCCACGAAGCCGGGGCGGCCGTATTGAATCAGGTACGCGGGTGCTGTTGCCATTGCAGATCACGCTTTCGGTTCGTCCTCGAAGCCGAGGAATTCACGCATGTGCCGGTCGTATTCGCCCTGACCGAAGTCAGAACTGAGATCGAGCCGCAGTTCGTTGATGACCTTGATGCTGAGGTCTTTGAGCCACATCGTCCAGCACGCGGAGCAAACATCGCGCAGGATGCGAACGCCGATCGCGTCGGGAAGCGGGGTCACGGCGAGTGGCTTCGCACGCTTCCCCTCCATGCAACCCGGGCGGTGGCACTTGAAGCCGGTGTCGGTGCCGTCGTCTTCGACCTTCGGGGCCGCGGGGGCGGGTATCGGGGCGTCGAGCGACGTGAGCAGCTTCCCCATCGCGTCCCGGGGCAAGCGGTCGCCGCGTTCGTCGGCGACGGTCCAGCCGCGTGTCAGGACTTCGACGGCCTTCTCCTTGCGGCCTTCCTTGATGAGGCAGTCGCCAAGGTACTGGAAGACGCGCGAGAACCCCGGACTCAGGACGAGCGTGCGCTCGAACGAAGCGACGGCCTCGGCGTACTGTCCGTCTTCCATGAGAGCCTGGCCGAGCCGGAACTGGGCGAGGTCGTCTTCGGGGTCGCCCTGAACCATGTTTCGGTAGCGCGTGATCTGTTCGGCTCGCTCGGCAGGGGTCATATTTGTTGCTCTCGGTTGTTCGCAGTTGTTGTAGCTGCGTGGGTTGTTGTTGGTTGGTTGTTGTTGGTTGTGGGTTGGCCGTTCAGTCCAACCCACAACCAACAACAACCAACCAACCCGTCAGTTCGCTGGCAGAATCGTCAGCGGTAGTTCGTAGGTGACCTTCTTGTTTGCCACCTTGTCTGTCGCGGTGAGTTGTACCGTGAACTTGCCCGTGCGGTTCATGAACACCGGGAATCGCATCCCGAATGCGCCGTCCGCCGCTTCCACGCCACTGTCCTGAATGTGGGTGCGGGGCTTCTCGAGCGTCGGGGTTCCCTTGTCGTCCAGCAACTGGAACTGGAGTTCGATGTTCGGTTGCTTCGTCTTCGCGTCGCGCTGGAACGATGCGACGCTGAACTGAACGAACACCGTTTGCCCGACCACGCCGGTCGTTGGGGCGGCGAACGTGCCGCGTTCGTCGTGGCTGGGGTAGACCGCGACGATGCCGAACTCGCGCTTGGTGACCTCGAACTTCACGGTAACCGTGTCTTCCTTCCCCTTCACCTTCGGGTCTTCGACCTTGATCTTGCAGGTGTAGTTCCCCGCGTCCTGGTCGAGGCCAATCGTGATGAACGCACGGGCCGGGATGCTGTTGCCCCGCAACGGCACGAAGTCCACCAGTTCGCGTGGGTCTTGCTTGAAGATCGCCTTATCGGCCCCGTCACGGACTTCCATCGACATCTTGTACTTGGCCGTGCCGTCGCCATCGATGCCCAATCCGTTGATGTCGTACCCGATGAAGAGCACGTCGCCCGGGAGCAGTTTGGTCGTTGGTCGTGGGCCACCGAGTTCACCAATGGTGAGCCGAACGTTCGTCAGTTTCAGTTCACCGCCCTGACCACGGGCCGCGACCTTCGTGAGGTTCGCTGCGGGCGAGGTCGGGAGGACGGCGATCAAGGTCGCAAGCATGATCGAGTAAAACATTGGCTGGTCCTGTGGCGGGGTGCGTGGATCGTGGCGTGTGTTGCCGCCGGGAGACACAACATCGGTATTGTTGCCACCGTTGGCGGTCGCGACTACGGGGGATGTGCAAAGTTTCGGTCGCAAAGTTCCGCATTCAAAGTGGGAAGTGGCTCGTCACCTTCCTCGTTTTGCTCACACCTGGCGTAATCCTCGTGAACTTTGCACGGCTCACTCAAAACGGAAAGGGTGTGGCAAATCTTCCTGGCGCGATGGTGCGTCGGTGATCAGAATGGGTCGATTGCACCACCCTATCGAGATATCACCGTGGACCCGATGCCCAAACTCGACCGCGAGGCGTACATCGCACTGATGCGTCAGCAGATGGAGGCGATGCTCGGCCAGGTCGCCGACGCCATCAACAACGCTCCCGACGGCCACATCATCGCCGAGAGCGAGTGCCGGGTCCGCGACCTGTTCGGCACCCTCAGGCAGAAGGCATACGAGGTCGGAATTCAGATGCGAACGGATGCGGCGGAAGCCGCTTTCCCCCCCTCCGAAGAACCCCACGTCGGGGAAAAGGTTGCGGAATAAGGGGTCTCAGGACTACTCCGTGCTGACGATCAACGGCCGGGTCCGCGTCACACGCACCCGGTGGCACGACCCCGGCGTCGGCAGCCGCACGGTGACCGAGGCCTACCTCGACCACGCCGAGCGGACCACTAGCGTGGGGGGTGCGTGAGATGGCCTGCCGCCTCAACGGCGGCGAGACGAACTTCGAGCGGACGGCTGAGAACCTCGCCGCGGCGGCGCAGGTGGTGGCGAGCGGCGAGACCCTGCGGAAGTTGATCGAGGACGAGGGCCGGAACGTTGTACTGCGCCCC